>NZ_LUKG01000064.1:0-25261 GCF_001601815.1 Flavihumibacter sp. CACIAM 22H1 | reverse complement strand
TGCCTTTTTTCATTAGTATCCCGGCTAATTTTCCATTATAATATACTCCGGCTTTACGCATCAATTAATCTTTTTTACTTGTACCACAATTTCCAACCCGAGAATATCTGCCAGTTTAAGTAATGTTTCTAATGAGGGATTGCTCGATCCCGCTTCGACTGAATGAATTGTTTTTGTTGCAACGCCACTCATTTCAGCAAGATCTTCCTGCCGTAGATTTAGTGACTCTCTACGACTCCTAATTGTTTTTGCAATTTCAGAATGGTTCATCTGTAGTATATTACCGATTCGCCTAAAATTAAATCTATTTATTAAAAATACCAGTTAAATATGTAATAAACTACATTTTGAAAGGCGAAGAATAGCAATCTTTGGGCGAATAAAGAAAGAGGAATGCGGAAGTGAGGTACTATATATTAGTAAATATTTGTCCACCTTTACGAAGCAATTCCCGGTCAATGGCGTAAAAGGTGATGGGTTTGTTCTGGCTGTAATACCGTTTGATTAGGTCATTGAGTTTGGTGACCGTTTCGGCTATTTTCTGATTGATTTCGAAGTAAAAAAAAGCGTGGGGGCTACCCAGGCGTTGAACTGACCACTCCATTCCTTCGCACCAACTTTTCGGGGCATCTGGATGGGGTAATACCGGGGAGATTCTCCCTGGAGTATTATGCTCAGGTGGATCGGGTAAAGCCCGTTTTTATTGGTCTTTCTCCGCCAATTGTGCATTACTTAACTGTCGGTATCCGCATCTCTTCCCCTGGTTCATCCTCAGGTTCTCCTCTGAATTTATTCAGTTTGAACATGAAAATGTGTAAATAAAAGTGTAAATAAACTAGCGGGAATCAGCGTGTTTTGACGGGAATGTGAAAAATAAAAAACCCGCGTCCAGCTAGGCGTGACGCAGGTTTGATGCTTTTGAGACTTGTTAATTCTTGTAGTTTGCTCCCCCTGCTGGACTTGAACCAGCGACCCTCTGATTAACAGCTGCGAAAATGCCTTAATCAGGTCCAATGGGGTTAACTTGGCTTAACTTAACTATTTAAATATCAATCGTTTAATGTTTTTTGGCTAATTTGGTTGAAGCCCTCTAAAGGCCCTTCAACGGGTTTTTGCTGGCAAATTGTTGGCAAATTTTGGATGTCGGAGAGCCATTTGTGAACCTGAAAAATTAGTCAAATGTCATTGAGTATTTCAATTGTCCTGGACAACCGCCGGGCTAAAAAAACGGGTAAGTTTCCGGTGAAGTTGCTGGCAATTTTTAACCGTGAACCGCAGCGTTATCAGACGATTTACGACTTAAGCGAAGAGGAATTCAAAAATTTGTCTGCAAAGAAAAAATCAGAGGGTCTCCTTAAAGTCTCCGAGGAACTCAGACAACTACAGCGGAGGGCCGAGGAAGTAGGTGAAGGTCTCCGAACATTTACGTTTGCTGCGTTCGAGAAAGCATTCATATTAAATAATCCTTCTTTTCACCAGCGGAAAGCCATCAAGGAAATAGCTGCGCTTGAAAACCTCCCTTTGAGCAAGTGACGTACGATAACCGTTTTCCTATTTTCCGGTTGCCTAAACCCGAACCCGATACAATTCTTTCTGTGTTTTTATTTTATATCAGCAAGCTTCTAAATGAGCAAGGTATTCGTACAGCCGCGCACTATCAAACAAAGTACAATGTCCTTGCCCGCTTCAGCGGCAATGTTCGTTTCGTTGATATCGATGTCCTCTATCTTAAGCGCTTTGAAGTCTGGATGTTGGAACAAAACTACTCCAAAACGACCGTGGGTATCTACACCCGCTGTCTACGTGCTCTATTTAACGAAGCGATATTCCAGGGAATTATTAAGAGGGAAAGCTATCCATTTGGCCGCCGGTTATATCAGCCGCCATCTTCGAGGAATATCAAGAAGGCGCTCACCCTGGAAGATGTAAGTAAGATATATAACTACATCCCGGAAAATAAGCAAGAGCGAAAGGCGAAAGACTTTTGGCTGTTTTCGTATTTCGCCAATGGAATCAACCCAACAGATATCATGAACCTCAAGTGCAAAAATATTGAGGGCGAGTACCTTGTATTCGAGCGGGCGAAGACGGTTAACTCCACCCGGCTGGATCCCCGGCCAATAACGGTCTTCATATCTGACGATATGCGGAAGATCATTGACTTTTGGGGTAACAAGAACAAAGATCCGGAGAATTACATCTTTCCCTGGATGGAGCATAATATAACCCCATTACGCAAGGTGGAACTATGCGAGTTGTTTGTATATTCTATCAACCACTGGATGTTTAAGATCGGCAAAAAGGTCGGCATCGAGAAAAAGGTGTCTACCTACGTTGCCAGGCATACTTTCTCGTCGATCATGAAACGGTCGGGGGTCAGTACCGAGTTTATCCAGGAGTCGCTTGGTCATACCAGCATGAAGACGACTGAAAGTTACCTGGATAGTTTTGAGAAGTCGATCAAAAAGGAATATTCGCAAAAGTTGGTGGCTTTTAAGGATGACCGTTCACTTATAAAGTGAATAATTGATGTGTGAATTATATGCAATTCCATATAATCTATTCAAAATCAATCAATTTATGTGTAAATACATATAACAATTAAGGTTTTAGTATCAAGACAGATTTCTAATATTAACCAAAATTCTAAAAAAGTGGCTTTTATTAGTATTTCTAATTCAAGCCAAAAATAATAAAAAATGGCTTATATTTGCAATGTGGCAGAAAATTACATTTACAGAAAACTAAAAGACGAGTATAAAGCACATCCAGTTTTCAACCGGGATGAACTGTTAAGCTTTTTTCATCAGTATGAACCCGACTTAGCTGAGGCTACTTTCACTTGGCGTGTCTATGATCTGAAAAAGCGAAATATTATCCGGGATGTAAAAAAAGGAGTATATGCACTCAATAATCAGCAGGCGTTCGAGCCGGCATTAAATGATACCATCAAATCGATCAGCAAACTGGTCGAAAAACAATTCGATCCTAATTTCTATAACATTTGGGATACCATCTGGTTGAATGAATTTATTGAATTACAGGCTACCACGTCAATGATCGTCCTGGAAGTGGAGAAAGGCTTCATGGATAGCGTATTCTTTTTTCTGAAAGATGAAGGGTTTATAGATGTTTTTGTTAAGCCGGATACGGGTCTCATAGAAAAATATGCTTCGGAGGCTCAACACCCTGTTATCATTAAGCCATTTCTAAGCAGGCCCCCCGTTCAATTGATCGGGGGAGTAAAAGTTCCATCGCTTGAAAAAATACTCGTAGATATTTACAGCGATGACCACATTTATTATGCCTTCCAGGGAAGTCAATTAAAACAGATATACCGGAATGCAGTAGCAAAGTATTCTCTTAATTTTTCAACGTTGTTCAATTATGCCAAAAGAAGAAACCGGGAGGATGAAATAAAAAGCCTTCTCCTTACCGTAGTGGACAATGATTTAAAAAGCATCATAGAATGATATTGACGGAATCGTTTACAAAAGATTGGATACACTCACACCGGCAACGGGAGGGCTTTGAAAAAATTAACCCTCCCTTGGTGGAGAAAATGATCCATGCCCTTGCTTTAGTAGAAGCGTTAGCAGCCTCGAAGCTTGATTTTGTATTCAAAGGCGGGACTTCCTTGATACTATTGATGCCAGCCGCTGGCCGGTTTTCTATCGATATCGACATTATTACCCAAGCCACGAGAAGTGAGATAGAGAGCGTACTTAAAGAAATTTGCAACAAGCAGCCTTTTACATCCTTCAAACTAAATGAACAGAGAAGTTATAAGCCAGGTATTCCCAAGGCCCACTACTCATTAATTTATACTTCCGGATTAACGGAAAAGGAAGATCATATCCTGCTGGATATACTATTTGATGAACATACATATCCTTCGTTACTGGAAATGCCTGTCGTTGGGGAATGGATTCGTACAAACGCGCAATCGATATTTGTTAAGGTACCTACTCATGAATCGATTACTGGCGATAAACTGACAGCATTCGCGCCAATACTACGGGTGTGCCTTACAATCAGGGAAAAGAGCTGGAAATTGTCAAGCAGTTATTTGATTTAGGCCGGTTGTTCCATGTAGCGCAAAATATTGAAACAGTAAAAGCCTCTTTTGATAAAACCGTTCAAAAGGAAATTATCTACAGAGTTAGTAGGTGTAGCAGAGAAGATGTGCTGGAGGATATCATTCAAACTGGCCTGCTGATAGCTAAACGGGAAAAGAATAAAACTGAGCCACATTTGTCTAATTATAATGAAATCCAAAGAGGGCTTCTTCAATTTAAACCATATCAGATGGGGTCTTTTTTCAGGATTGAGGAAGCTATTGTTTCATCTGCTAAGGCCGCATTGATGGCAGCCAGAATAAAATCTGGGTCTAATGAGTCGGTTGACGGTTTCCGCGCTGAGTATAATAAACAGGATTACCTGATTCAAAACCCGGAATACACATACTTAAACAAATTACAACCTGAAGCCTTGTTTTACTGGTATAAAACCTTGCAGATACTTTCGGTTTGAAATTTAAAGAGATGCCTATTTATAATATTTCTTGCGAATCTTAAACTAAAACTCAGTGGTAGATTTACTTCCGTATATAGTTGGAAAAATTGAAAGACTCAAACTTAAACATGAAGTACATTCATTTGATTCTGGAGCAATAATGGTTGATTTTTGGGTAGGCCAATGCTTCTACGTTGTGCAAATTGACAACGACACAATTGGAATTAGTCTGGTTACGGAAGAAACGACTCCCTTTGATGTTATCCCTGACTATTCGTTTAAAAATTCCAAGGATTTTAAGACTGCATTCGAAAAAGTTTTTCATGATCAATTTGATAAGAAGGTCATTATTATAAAAGGGGACAGCTTTTCAAGTTTTGAGGGATTTTATGATGAAGTGGATACTGTGCTAACAAAGAATTTGAATTGGAAAACGGGCCACAACCTGGACGCATTTAATGATCTTTTACGTGGCGGATTTGGTGTTCATGAATATGAAGAGCCTATTACTTTGATTTGGGAGAATAGCCATAAAAGCAAGGCTGAGTTAAATATGATTCGTAATGAGCGAACTATTTATGAAATTTTAGTTGACATAATAAAAAGCCATGCGCATATTGATTTCATCGAAAGATGATTTAACTATAGTATGATGGATGCATTTACCATAGAGGTCGGAAGAAATTTGCCAACAATTAAAGATCTGCAGGAAATTTTACAGTCCTATAAAGTCGTGAAATTTAATTATTCGTGATTATTTTCTGTAGTCAGAACTTTTCAAAAAACAATCCTATAGTAAGTGCCTACTAAGTAAAAGCGAACCTATAATCTTTGAATTTCACAGGACAAAACTTTTCGCACATTGTACTAACCCAACTGAAGGAATAAACGATCCTAAAAGAGAAAAATGGTATCTTAGTAAATAGATTAGTTCTTTAAATCTCCGAACCACTCCTGCTGGCAAATTGTTGGCAAAAAACAAAAAAGGCCGCTTACGCGACCTTTTAAATGATTGATTACCAAGCTCCCCCTGCTGGACTTGAACCAGCGACCCTCTGATTAACAGTCAGATGCTCTAACCAACTGAGCTAAGGAGGAATTTGCCCTTTTTAACCGGACCGGTTTCCCTTTTGGGGAGTGCAAAAATAGGGATTTTTGTATTGGAACAAAATTTTTACCAGGAATTTTCACCCTGAATTTCAATTGACCAGGAGAATTTTCTATCACTAAGCGGCATTTTCAGCAAATGCCCCCTCCCATATTCTAAGTAGTTTGCATATCAATCAGATAGGATGAATAAAACGCTCATTTGCACCCAACCCGGACAATTCCATTACCGCACCGACAAACTGGAAAATAACCACCCGCCGGCAGCAGAACAGGAGCCAACCGCCCTGCTCCGTGTACGCCAGGTAGGTATCTGCGGTACCGACCTGCACGCTTTTGAAGGTACCCAGCCTTTTTTTCAATACCCCCGTATTCTCGGCCATGAAATCTGCGCAGAAATAGTAACACTCGATACGCCCGACCCATCGGGCAATTTTCAACCCGGCCAACTGGTTACCCTGGTACCCTATTTCAGCTGCGGCTCCTGTATCGCCTGCCGCCGGGGTAAACCTAACTGCTGCAGCTCCATAAAGGTTTTTGGCGTCCATATCGACGGCGGACTCCGCCAGTTTATCCGTGTTCCTATTTCCTCACTGGTAAACGGAAAAGGAATGAACCCCGACCAGCTTGCCCTGGTAGAACCCCTGGCCATCGGCGCACATGCCGTGCGAAGGGCTGAACTACTGGCAGGCGAATTTGTGCTGGTAATGGGGGCCGGACCAATTGGCCTGGGACTAATGGAAATGGCCCGGTTACGCGGCGCTGAAATCATAGCACAGGATGTTAACCCTGCCCGACTCGATTTCTGCCGCCGTCAATTAGGGATTGCACATACCATTAATCCCGCAGTCGAAAACCCGGTAGAGAAACTAAAAGACCTTACCAATGGCGATATGCCTACCGCTGTTTTTGATGCCACCGGTTACCTGGGAGCCATCGAAAAAGGCATCGACTTCCTGGCGCACGGCGGCAGGTATGTACTGGTTGGCCTGCAAAAACAGGCGTTTTCATTTTCACACCCCGAATTTCATAAACGGGAATCCACCCTCATGAGCAGCCGCAATGCTACCCGCGAAGATTTTGAATGGGTAACCGAATCGCTCCTGCAACAAAAAATTAATCCGGCTACCTATATAACGCACCGGATCGCTTTTGATGACCTGGCAGCGGAGTTTGCCTCCCTGCTTAACCCCGCTACCGGCGTTATTAAAGCCATGGTGGAAATGCCCGCCTGATTACTCGCTCCTTACTTCCAGGAGGTACCGGTAATCCAGGTACCGGGGCCGTTTATGCGGCAGCAGAAACCCTATTTTAAGCTTTGAAATTGGATAATGGGCAAAGCTGTCGATCACATCCACGGCCGCTTTTTCGGATAGCAGACTGTCCATTTGCTGGCGCGATGTATACAACAGAACCGGTTTTTTCTTTGCAATGGCAAGCAGGTTTGCCCGCTCGGTATAAAGTACCGGCGCAGCCGAATAGAAATCCAAAGAATAAGAATAGGGGTTAATGGTATAAATGGCTTCACCCTTGCGGTGCTGATTCAACCAGCCTGCTGCCTGCTCGCCCGACTGGTACCGAAGTATAGCCGGGTAGAAATAAATGTTCAGAAAACCATAGAGTGTACATGCCGCCAGGCTGGTGCTTAGGATGAGGCGTTGTAACTGGCCGACACCAAATTTGGCCGACCGGGTCCAGAGCAGGATCCAACCGGCTGTCATGGCCAGCAGATATACCAGGGGGCGGAAATTAGTAGCATACATCAGCGCCCAGAGGCCAACACAGCCTGCCAGCAGTAGCAGGCTGATACCCATTTGCACGCGGCTGAATCGGTTCAGCCATTTTTCACCGGTCTTTAACTGGCAGAGCCAGTTTGCTGTAAGGATGGCAAAAAACGGGAATACGATGTTCATATAATGTGGTAGCTGAAAGCGGGAGGCGGAAAAAAGCAGGAAGCAGCTCAACGAAATGCCGGTTAGCACCCATTCCCCTTTTTCGCGCCGGAAAAGCGCCCGCAGCCGGTCGGCCAGGCTGCTATACAGGAGGATAGACCAGGGTAAAAAAGCCCATAATAGGGTGTGGAGGAAAAAAAAGGGATCGCCCTTGCCTTTGATAGGGCCGGTATTGAGGAAGCGGCCAAACTGGCTGTCCCAGAAGAAAAAACGAATCCCTGAAACGCCGGTACGTCCAAATACCAGTTTCTCGGGATGCCGGTCAAATTGCAGGTAAAGGCAGATCAGTTCCGGTAGAATAAACAAACCGGTTAATCCCAGTGCGAACCACCAGCCCGGGTTTGTCAACGCTTCTTTTAATTGCCCGTTGATCCACCAGTGCAACAAAAATCCAGCTACCACTGGTATCAAAATAAAGATGCCCTTAGTCATAATGGCGGCAGCCATAAACAAGGCACCTATCCACCACCCGTGCCATCCCTTTGAGCAGCGCCAGTGGTAAACAGCGCCGGCAAACAGGCCGGTTAGATAGGGTTCGGCGCGTACATCATTATTAGAAATAACCAGGTGCAGGGCGGTCAGGTAAATCAGCAGGGCAACCTGTGCAACCGGTTCGGAATACAGGCGGCGCGCCAGGCGGTAGGTATACCATCCGCCCATGGCCCAGAAGAACAGGGCCGGAAGCTTGTAAGCTATGGCGTTAATGCCGAACACCGAATAACTGGCGGCTGTCATCCAAAATGGGAAATGGGGCTTATCGAGCCAGTCGCGATTATGCGCGTATAAGTTAATCCAGTCGCCCGACTCTGCCATTCGTTTAGCGATGCCCGCATACAAAGCGCCATCGGGCTCCAGAATGCTGCTGTGTAAACCCAGGAGATTCACTAAAACTCCACCGGCTGCCAGGGCTATAAACCAATTTCTCCAGAGAGGGGAGGAGGTTAGTTGCTGCATCACAAAAATTTTCCGGATTAAGAATCAGGGAAGGGGAACGGTATCAGGATGGCTCATTCTTTTTTTACGGTTGTCCCAGAACTCAAATAGTTTGGCCATGGCGGTTCCAATAAATATACCCAATAATCCACCACCGAGGATATCTATGGGGTAGTGTTTGCCCACATATACCTGCGCATAGCCGATTAAAAAAGCCCAGAGAAAAAGCCAGTACCAACGCTGGCCCTTAATCAGGTAAATGGCCCAGTACCAAAAGCTGGCCAGGGCAAAATGATTGCTGGCATGCGAAGATGGGAAACCGTACTTGCCTCCACAGCCCACCAGGGAGCGTACCATACCCTCCAGTTCATCTTCATAACAGGGCCGTTCACGGGCAAAAAAAGGTTTAAAGATTGAGGCGCTGGAATAATCAGCTAACCCGAAACTGGCCACGGTTAAAACAATAAATGCCAGCATTTTTGTGGGTGCATTTTTCCAGATCCAGTATAACATAAAACCATAAAAAGGAATCCAAAGCTTGGCTTCGCGCATACCCAGCATAAAATGATCCATGAAATTGGATACACCAACCCGTTGAATCAGTTTAAGAACAGAATAATCCAGTTGAATGATTTCTTCGGTCCAGCTCATGTGTGTAGTTTACTGAGCGAAATTGATCGCCCAATGTTAGTAAACTACAATGCCAGTATTACCAAAGTTTTAATTCTGCATTAGAAATGGGTTAGAGTTTTGCTTATAGGTCAGGGGGTGCCGGACCGGTAAAAGGAAGACCGAGGTAAAGGCCGTCGGGCCTTTCTTCCACAGGCCAGTGCCGGAGGCGATACCCCTCGCCCGAAACATTGTGCCCTGTGGAAATGCTGAACCGGTAGCGGTGAAGCGGGCAAACAACATTGCCCAGGGCATCTATAAAACCGTCGGATAAAAGACCGCTGGCATGCGGACATTTATAAGCAAAGGCAAATAGCCGGTTTTTATAGCGGCCAATACAAATAGGGCGTCCATCCCAGGCTGCCAAAGCAATCTGGTTGGGCCCAAATTCCAGTTCGGAAGCAGCGCCGGCCAGCTTTACCCAGTTATACAAACGTTGGTATTCCATATCAGCGCAACTTTACCGGTCATTATTCCTGCCCCTCATCCTGTTGTTCAAAACTTCCGAAAAACTCGGTTTTATAGGGATAGCGCTCGCGGTACAGTTTCCTTACTTTACTGAGTATGGTGGCCCGCAGCCCTTCCAGGTTCCGTCGTTCAACGGCCGAAATAAATACACAGTTCCCGAGGGTGCTGTTTTCCCAACGCTCCCGCAGTTCTTCCAGGATCTGGGTTTTAACCTCGGGTTCCAGCCAATCATCAAAGGTGTTTTTCTCGTATTGGTCGAGTTTGTTAAAGATGGTGATCATGGGTTTTTCCGTCACTTTCAGTTCCTGCAGGGTTTTGTTGACCACGTTAAACTGATCCTCGTATTGCGGATGCGAAAGGTCTACCACATGTAATAAAATATCTGCTTCACGCACTTCATCGAGCGTGCTTTTAAAACTTTCTACCAGGTGATGCGGCAGTTTGCGGATAAAACCTACCGTATCACTCAGCAAAAAGGGGGTAGTGTCAAAAACCACTTTACGGGTAGTGGTATCGAGGGTGGCAAATAGTTTGTTTTCTGCAAATACTTCGCTTTTGCTGAGCAGGTTCATAATGGTGCTCTTGCCCACATTGGTATATCCTACCAGTGCTACACGAATAAATTCTCCCCGGTCTTTTCGCTGGGTAAAAGACTGCTTGTCGATTTCGCTTAAGCGTTTCCGCAAAAGAGCGATTTTTTCTTTAACGATCCGGCGGTCGGTTTCAATCTCCGTTTCCCCGGGACCCCGGGTACCGATACCACCACCCTGGCGTTCGAGGTGTTTCCACATACCTTTTAAACGCGGCAACAGGTATTGATACTGCGCCAGCTCTACCTGGGTTTTAGCCTGCGCTGTTTTGGCACGGCGGGCAAAAATATCCAGGATCAGATCCGACCGGTCAATGGTTTTAACCCCCAATGCTTTTTCAATATTGGTGATCTGTGAACCGGTTAATTCATCGTCAAATATGACCAGGTTGATATTCCGACCACTTATATACTCCTTAATTTCTTCCAGCTTGCCCTTTCCTACAAAAGTTTTGGAATCGGGGTGTGCCAGTTTTTGGGTAAATCGTTTAACGGCTTCTGCCCCGGCTGTTTCCGCCAGGAAGGCCAGCTCATCGAGGTATTCACGCACCTGTTGGTCTGTCTGGTCTTTCTGAACCACACCTACCAGCACGGTTCGTTCATTTTCTGCTATCTGTTTTTTTTCTATCAAATTTTCTTCAATTGTAATTTTCAGCGATCGGCAAAATTAGCATAAAAAAAGCGGGCCAACCGACCCGCTTCCTGAATGCTTTTGCTA
Organism: Flavihumibacter sp. CACIAM 22H1; assembly: GCF_001601815.1. GTDB lineage: Bacteria > Bacteroidota > Bacteroidia > Chitinophagales > Chitinophagaceae > Flavihumibacter. Next base: position 14,310 of record NZ_LUKG01000064.1, on the reverse strand, counting down.
TTATAAGCCACTGATGGTTAAACCAACCGATACCGGGTGTACTGGTGGTCCCTGGTTATCCTTAATAAGGGTATTGATCTGGTAGGCGCCATAAATTCCAAAGGGCCCATAACTGATCCTTGCCGTAGCAGCCAGGCGCAGGCTGTTAAAATATCGTTTGGAATTGATCTTTTCCACGTAATTGTTCAGGGTATTGCCCGATTTATTCTGCCAGTTTTTACCCTTGGTATGGGCATTGAGCATGGTACCAACTTTGGCGCCCAGGGCAAATTTCCAGCTTTTATTCGTGTTTTCGGGGTTTGCCGCAAAACGTAATTCAACCGGTACCTCGGCCCAAACATTTACCAACTTGTACTTTTTAAAGTGGTTGGTATCGGCCAGGTTCTGGAAGGCCAGGGTTTGACTGGTACCGGCAATATCTACTTTGTGTTTGTCGAAAAACACGTTGCTGGATCCAATTCCCACACCAATACCTACGCTGAAACGGGGATCTACCTTAAAGGGGAAATCCATCATCAGGTAGATATTCAGGTGGCGGCCAATTCCTTTCAGGCGAATAGAATCGGGCACCTGGCTCCAGGTATCATACCCCATTTGTATCATGAAATGATCATTGGCACGGTTGGCCAGTTTCACTTTGCTCCAGTCTTTTTTTGGTTTGGCCACTTTTTCACTGGCTTTGGAAGCCGGTTCAGTAACGGATGCGGCACTGCTATCTGTCTGGGCCTGGGCAGCCAGGGTTAATAGGATCGCAGACAGGATGGCGGTAAGTTTTCTCATATTCGGTTGATAAAGCGCAAATCTATCGGATGGGCTGCATGCACCCTCCCTTCACGTTGTTAATGTTATAAAAAAACCGCAAAGCAGCAACCCGCTGCCAGGGCGAGCGCAAAAATAGGGCTTTTCCGCTTGTCCGGCTGCCTGATCAGACCGGTACCACTCTTTTTTCTTTATGGCTGAGCTGGGCGGCATCCAGGATAGTCATGGTTTTGATAGCATCCGTAACCGGCACCGGGTTAGGGGCCCCTTTTACCAGTGTATTGTATACATCGGTATAGAATTCCATATAATTGCCGGGGGCAGACGTAGTTTCCTGGCGCAGTACCTGCCCGTTTACCAGGCTATGCAATAAGCCATCTGGCTTCGAAGGCGCCGGGCACCAGCTTTCTACCGAGGGTACCGTTCCTTTTAACAACTCTGCTTCCTGTAGGTCGGACCTTTCCTGCATAAAAGTTCCGTTCATGCCCTGTAGCACAAAAGCAATAACGGTTTCACGCGCAACTACTGTTCCCTTCAAACGAACCCGCATACGCGGATAAAACAGGAGCAGTTCAAAATAATCATTGCTTTCTACCTGGTCTCTCAGGGTCATAATATCTGCAAAAACCGCCTGTGGCCAGCCAAAGAGCTGCAGGGTTTGGTCGGTCAGGTGTGATCCCAGGTCATGCAGGATACCCGCGCCTGGCAAATTTTTCTCCTTGTGTGCCTTACCGCTTGGTTCGGTTCGATAACGATCGTACCGGAATTCTACTTCCCTTATTTCTCCCAGCAGGCCTTTTTCTACCACGTTCTTAATGGCCCTGTAATCGCCGTCGTAGCGGCGGTTTTGATATACGATCAGGTGCAGGTTCTTATCCTTTGCCAGCTGATCAAGCGCTACGGCTTCAGCGGCATTGGTGGTAACCGGCTTTTCCACCACCACGTGTTTGCCGGCTTCCAGGGCCAGCTTTGTAAAATCATAATGCGTTTGGGTGGGCGTATTGACAACTATTAATTCGATGCTGTCATCCGACAGCAGGTCTTCAAAGGAGCGAACCAGTTTACTATGCCCATACCGGGCTCTTGAATCCTGGTTATGACGTTCAACGATTGCCGTTAGTTCAAACCCGGGGTGATTATCGAGAAAAGGGGCATGAAATAATTTACCGCTCATGCCAAAGGAACAGATGCCTGTATTGATTACTCTCATACCCGCTAAAATACACCCTTCCTTCCAAAGCTCTGCCATTTGGAATTAATGCCTATCTTTTTAGCGCCAAAACAAGGTTATGAAACAGCTTTTTTTACTATGCCTGAGCAGCCTGATGGTAGCAGCTGTGCCGGCCCAGGAAAAATTAAACGTAGTATTTATTCTGACGGACGACCACCGGCACGATGCCATGGGATTTACCGGAAGAATTCCCTGGCTTGAAACACCAAATATGGACCTGATGGCAAAGCAGGGGGTGTGGGTTAAAAATGCCACGGTTACCACTGCCTTATGTTCTCCTTCCAGGGCGTCGATTTTAACCGGACAATATGCACATACGCATACCGTGGTGGATAATTTTTCGCCACTTCCGAAAAACCTGCGCTTTTTCCCCGAATACCTGCAGCAGGCCGGGTATCAAACCGGGTTCTTTGGAAAATGGCATATGGGCCACCAGGGAGATCAGCCCCAGAAAGGCTTTCATCATTGGGAAAGTTTTACCGGGCAGGGTGTTTATTTTAACCCCCGCTTAAACATTAATGGCAAACATACCCAGTATACAGACAGTACCTATATAACCGATTTATTAACCGAGCATGCAGTTGAATGGATTAAGCAACAAAAAAAAGGACAGCCATTTTTTGCATATATCTCACATAAAGGGGTACACGATGAATTTATGCCTGCTCCCCGGCACCGTGGCAGGTATGCCAACCGCCCCATACCTTACCCCTCTACCATTAACCTAACGGCGAAAGCAGGCAGTAAGATCTTTGGTGATACCAATTTGTTGCCACTGGCACACCGGGCGGCAGCGGATCCATCGTACAACGTAGCCGATATTCCCCGCTGGGTATGGGCACAGCGCAATAGCTGGCATGGGGTGGATTTTATGTACAATGGACGGGTTTGGTTCGATGAGTTTTATCGCCGTTACTGCGAAACCCTGCTGGCAGTGGATGAAAGCATTGGCCGCATTTTGCAAACGCTGAAAGAAACCGGGCAGGATAAAAATACCATCCTGGTATATATGGGCGATAACGGTTTTCTGATGGGCGAACACGGGCTGATCGATAAACGAAATATGTACGAAGAAAGCCAGAAAGTTCCATTGCTGGTGTATGCGCCTGCTCATATAAAAGGCGGACAAATACTGGATGCGGTTATCCAGAACATTGATATTGCACCTACCGTATTGGACATTGCCCGCGTCAAAAAACCTGCCCAAATGCAGGGCAGTTCTTTCCTGCCTTTATTGAAAGGAGCTAAAATTGCCTGGCGCAGTAAAGCCTTTTACGAATACTACTGGGAATATTCTTTTCCACAAACGCCCACCACTTTTGGCGTCCGGGATGGCAGGTATAAATTCATCTATTATCCGGGTATTTGGGACCTGGGCGAATTATTTGACCTGGAAACAGACCCGGAAGAAAAGAAAAACCTGTGGCGCCACCCCGATCACCAGGAAACGGCACAACGGTTGCGGAAAGAACTATGGGACTGGCTGGAACAAACCGGCGGTATGCAGATTCCACTAAAAAGAATTACAGAGAAGCGGGGCGATTACGGGATGCATGGATTGTATTGATCATATCATAATTGGCGCCTTCCCAGTCGAAAAATCCCTTGATGCGAAAACCATTAGAAAGGTAAAAATTTACCGCCCTGATATTGCTGCATTGAACACCTCCCCATAAAATCATGCGATGAATGCCTTCATCGGCCAGGTAGGGCAGCGCCTGGTGCAACAAGGCCTTACCCAATCCTTGTCCCTGGCGAGAGTCGGACAGCACGGGTGCATAAGATACATCCGAGCTGGTAAGGGATATGCCATACCCCTGGTACCGTTCCCGTTCCCAGGGGAACGCCCCTTTCAGAAAAACCTGGTAGCCGATCAGCGAGCCGGCCTCTTCGGAAATAAGTACCAGGTAAACAGGGTCTGCAATATGCCGGGCAATTGCTGCCATATCCATGGAATGAGGCGCATATAGTTTTTTGGTAGCTGCCTGCAGGGTTTCGTAAAAAGAAGCTATTGCAGCAATGTCCTGATCCGTGGCTTTTCGTGTATGCATGAACCTTACTTAAATTGAAATACCATACTTATTATCCGGGGTAGTTCCTGGTTGTCTTCATCAAACCATTCTTCCAGTTCCTGCAAGCAAAAACCGTTCTTATTGGCGGCTTTAAAAAACTCGGAAATATGGTGGTTGAAACAGGTAAGCTCCTGCCGGCCTTCATTGGTTTCAAAACGGGCTTTCGTACCGATGTATTGTTTAAAGGGATGCAGTTCCCCGATATATACCAGCGCTCCTGTACGCATTACCATGCTGAGTTTGGAAAAAATATCCTGAAGGTCTTCGATGTGCTCCAGCACCAGGCTAAAGGTAGCCAGGTCATAACTACCTGTGGTAAAGTCCCAGTCCCTGGTAATATCTGCCTGCACAAAATGCACCTGGGAACTGGTAATTTTTTCTTTTGCTTTGGCCAGCATTCCCGCCGACAGGTCCACCGCAGTTATTTCCGCCGCCTTAATGAGCAGCCATTCGGTATTTTTCCCGGTTCCACAGCCGATTTCAAGGCATTTTTCAAAACGGTGTTCTTTTAATGCGGAGCGCAGGCTGATGGCTTCCAGGTCGCGGGTTCGGTTTTTATTGGTATCGTATTGGGCCGACCATTGATCATAGGCAGTGCCGATGTTAGACATGTCGAATGCTTTTGGTGAAGTTCCTTATTTCTGGTTATTCCTGTTGCCGGGATTTTATTTTCCGGGCATACAGCAGGAGGCGGATTTTAAGGGTATCGTAGATAAGTCCGCCAATTAATACCAGGCTTCCTGCTACCAAAATTCCGATGCCGTACTGCTTAAAACTGATTCCGCCGGCTATTCCACCCAGGAAAAAAAAGCTGATAATGGTTAAACGCAGGCGGATCGAAGCATTCAGTTTTTTACGTTGTTCTGCTTTAGGATAGAAAAACAGCTGCGATAACTCAATGCCCAGGTCGGTAAAAAGACCGGTAAGATGGGTTGTTCGAACAGTGGCATTGGAAATAGAAGTAACCAGCGAATTTTGCATACCCATTGCAAAGAGCAGGATATAGGCCAGCAAATTGGGCTGGTTAGAAATCAATTGCGGGCCGCTGAAGGCGGCCAACGCCAGCAGGATGGCTTCTATCAGCACCGGAACTACAAATACATTGGCTTCTTTTTTACGGGATATAAGTTCCACCAGCAGATTGGAAAAAAAGGCGCCCGCCAGGAAAAACAGGATATACAGGAAATAAGCAAGTCCTTCCCATAATTTCCATCGCAGCACTTCCTCCATAAAATAGGCGAAATGCCCGGTAACATTGGTGGTAAGTTGTTGAATGGAAAGAAATCCAACGACGTTCACCAGTCCGGCTACAAAGGAGAGCAGCGAAGCGATGGCTAAATTGTGTTTAAGGGTTCTGGCTTTACCCCGGTGTCTGAACATGGGGGCAAATTTCTGTTTTTTTGTCGGCTTGGTGGCCGGATATTGCCTGCTTTGGTTAAAAATTCGTACCTTATTAAAGGTTGTGTTCCCCCTCAATACAAAAGACAGGCTATATGAAAAGTGCATTTTTATTTGCATTTTTTTGGACGAATTTGTGCGGATTCAGTCAGGAGCCGGATACCAATTCATTAAAAGCGTTGATCCATCATGCCATTTGCCTTTATCCGGATAAGACAGATTCTGTTCAGTATTATGCCAGCTATATTGCAACGGTTTCTGAAAAAAAATCATTCAACTATGGAAAAACCTATAGTAACCGGTTAAAAGGAACCTATCATCGGTTCAATGATAATTTTGATTCGGCTATTATTTATTACCAAAAATTCAGGGCCGACGGTATCAAGTACCAGATACCGGAGGCAAAATGGCTCGGCACTATTGATGTGGCCGATGTGTATATGAACATAGGGCAATATGAATACGCGAAGAATATTTATTTTTCCGTACTTAAGCTCACTGATTCAATTGTTACCAACCGGCGAGAATTTGGCCATTTATACAATGCTATTGCGGGGGCTTATCAATACATGGCACTTTATGACAGTGCAAAGTACTACTACCTTAAAGCAATTGAGAGTGATGCTTATTCCAATGATACCATACGGATTGCCGAGCGGAAATCCAATTTGTCGGAAGTATTGATGTTCCAGGGAAATTACCGCGACGCGGAGACCTATCTGAAAGAAAGTTTTGTCTTTAACCGTAGAAATAACCTGGTAGATGCCTTGGGCTATAATTACCTGAACCTGGGAAGACTATACCTGTTAAAAGGGGATTTTAAAAATTCTGAAAATTATTATCGAACAGGGCTGGTACATGCCCGGCTGACTACCTTAAAATTTAAACAGGCAGATGCCTTAAATGGACTGTCCGCGCTGTACAAGTCTACGAATAACTTTAAAAAAGCATTGGAGTATAAACTAAAGGCAGATTCTGTATACTGGCGATCAGCTAATGAAATAAAAGCCCAGAATTTTAAGGCGATGGAAGAACGCCATAACAAGTTGAAGAAGGAACAGGAAAATTATGAGCTTTACCTGTCGCTCGAAAATGAATCGGAAAACCGGCGCGAGCTGATACTGGTGGTAAATGCATTGGTATTGTTTGTTATACTGCTGGGTATTGCCTATTACGGCAATGCCAAAAAGAAAAAACTATTGAGCGCTAAAAACGATATCATCAGCCAGCAGAATGAACAGTTGAGTAAGCTTAATGAAGAAAAAAACATGCTGATCGGTTACCTAAGTCACGACCTGGCCACTCCATTGGTGAACATATTATTGTGCACCCGCTCAATGGCGGAGGAATTCAAAAAAAATCCGGCTACGGAAAAGAGCAGGAGGATTTTAAAAAATATGGAAGAAACAGCCGAGTCGGGGTATGGATTTATACGAAAAGTACTAACGGTAGAATCGGGAGAATACCGTTTGAGCAAGATTAGTTCGGAGCAGGTGGACGTGGCTGCATTTGCGGATAAAATCAAACAACATTTTTCTGAATCCTTTGAGCAAAAGAATCTGCGATTAATTATTGAACTGGGTAAAGAGGCCAATTTTTTTCATTCGGATGAAAACCGGGTAATGCGGATTGTGGAGAATCTCTTGTCCAATGCATATAAGTTTTCTGAACCGGGAAAAAGAGTATGGTTTTCGATCCGGAAAGAGCAGGCAGGCACCGTTCTGCAGGTAAGGGATGAGGGACCGGGCATAGCTCAGGCGGAGCAGCATAAATTGTTTCAGCCCTATACCAAGTTATCGAATAAGCCAACAGGCGAGGAGGGGAGTAATGGGTTGGGACTGTTTATTGTTAAACGCCTGGCAGATGAAATGGGGGCCCGTTTAGAACTGAAATCGGAGCAAGGGGCAGGTACCATTTTTTCGTTGATAATACCTACGGTTAATATGCATGCCGGCTGAGCAAGCAGTTCTTACAATCAAAAAGGCATCCAAACGGATGCCTTTTTGATTGTAAGTGGGCCCTGCCGGGCTCGAACCAGCGACCCTCTGATTATGAGTCAGATGCTCTAACCGACTGAGCTAAGGGCCCTTCCTCTTACGAGGCGCCACCCCAAATTGGTTTGGCAGGCCGCAAAAATATAAAAACCCCGGCGAATTGCCAGCTCCGGAAAAAAATATTCCGCGACTGATTCAATATTGTACATTTATGATTGGATTTTGCTATTAACTGCGGCTACACACCATGATTGCTCCTGCCAGAATACAATACCTGAAGGAACGCATTTCGCGTTTTAATGACCAACAGGCCTATAGGGAACTCTATCTGGCATTTTATCCGCCACTGCTGCATTTTGCCGGCGGCTTTATTAAATCAAGGCAATCGGCCGAAGAAATTGTTTCGGACGTGTTTATCAATATCTGGGAAAAAAGAAACCGCCTGGAACATGTCAGCAACCTTAAGCTCTACCTCTATACCGCTACCAGGAATACGGCCATCAATTATATTACCCGCCATAATAAGGTAATGATCACCGATCTGAGCGAATTGCCGATCGAAATCCAGTCGCTCCAATACGACCCGGAACGCATGATGATTACCGCCGAAATGAAAAAAATGATTCAGTTGGCAGTAAACAGCCTGCCCGCCCGCTGTAAGCTTATTTTTAAGCTCGTTAAAGAAGATGAGCTCAAATACCGGGAAGTGGCAGAATTATTAAAGGTTTCTATCAAAACCGTTGAAACCCAGATGAGTATAGCACTTAAGCGAATTGCTGAAGCCATCCGTTTCGATCCCAAAAAATCCCTGCCAACCGGCAAAGGTTCCTGATATACTGGTACCTGCCGGGTAAATCGAAAAGCAGGCTGAAAATTTTTTTTCGGGTAATTTCAGGGTGCCGGCCAGTTTTCCTTGTCTTATAGACTCACACTTCATTCATGCAAGACAGGATCTGGGAAATTGTTGCCAAAAAACTCGCCGGTGAAGCCAGCGTACACGAGCTGGAAGAGCTGGAGGAAATCCTGCGTGCAAATCCTGAATTACATTACCCCCTGCAAACTATTTCGGATCTCTGGTTCCATCCGTCTTCCATCAAAGAAGATACCCAGGAAGCATTTAATCGTCACCTGGAACGGATGAAAGCCCATGGAATTGAGATGGATTTGGTTGAAAATGAAGAACTTATCACATTGGAGGAGACCCGCTCCCGCTTCGCCTGGCTAAAATGGATGTCGGCCGCCTGCCTCCTTCTGCTGGCGGGCTGGTATTTTTTTCTAAAAGATTCTTCCGGTTCCGGCAGCAATCAGGGCCATTCCCTTGCCCTTAATAGTGAGGTGTCTACCAAAAACGGCTCGCGCTCCAAAGTAATGTTGCCCGATGGTACCCAGGTTTGGCTGAACGCCGGTTCCAAATTAACCTATGGAAAGGATTTTGGCGCCAGCTTGCGGGAAGTGTCCCTTACCGGGGAAGCTTATTTTGACGTGGTGAAAGATTCCTCCCGGCCATTTTTAATTCATGCCCGGAATGTAGACATCAAGGTATTGGGTACGGCCTTTAACGTAAAATCCTACCCGGGCGATAAAACCACCGAAACCAGCCTCATCAGGGGCAGCGTGGAGGTTCAGATCAAGAACCGCCCCAAAGAAAAGATAATACTGAAGCCGAACGAAAAACTGGTGGTAGCAGTAGATTCTGACAGCCTGGTTGCCCAACCCAGCCAGCCCAGGATGGGGAACACTATGCGCTTAGCGCCCCAGGTAGTATTGGACCAGGTTAATTACCACGAAAAAGAACACGTGATCGTAGAAACCTCCTGGGTAGAAAATATTTTGATTTTTGATGAGGAAACATTTGCCGAACTGGCTCCCAAGCTGGAAAGATGGTATGGTATCAAAATCAAATTCACTTCACCGGAAATTCAAAACATTCGACTAACCGGGTCTTTTAAGGGCGAATCTCTGCAAACTGCCCTGAAAGGGCTTAAAATAACTGCCAACTTCAACTACGATATAAAAAACGATACTGTTATTATCTCACCTTAAACATATAAAAAACGATTGCATATGATGCCCGATTCCACTTGAATAAAAACGGGAAATGCGCCAACATTTCCCGCAGGATACAAATGATGCTATCAACGCTCGACTGTTGATAAACCAGTTTATGTAACCCTAATTGCTCAATGTATGAAAAAAACTTCATATGGTGGCACGCCTATGCGCCAACCATTACTGCTAAAGTTTTTCCGAATTATGAAATTGACTGCTCTGTTTATGCTGGTGTGTGCCCTTCAGGTTTCAGCAGGGGTGTTTTCCCAAACAAGGGTGAGTCTGAAAATGGATGGCGTTAATATCAAAAAAGCGCTTTCGACGATTGAACGCAAATCCAGCTATCGTTTTTTGTATAATCTTGCTTTATTCAGTGAAAACAATAAAGTAAACATCAATACCACCAATGAAGAGGTATTGAAAGTGGTAGACCGGCTCCTCGAGAATACGGATCTTACCTACGAGGTACTGGATAATTACCTGGTAGTGATCAAGTTTAAAGGAGTGGAGTTCCAGCAGCAACGGGTAACCGGTAGGGTTACCAATGCAGCCGGCGAACCCCTGCCGGGTGCTTCCATTAAAGTAAAAGGTGCAACGGGCGGTACCTCTGCCGATGCTGAGGGCAATTTTGCCATTTCAGTACCGGCCAATGCCACCCTTATTATTTCCAGCATCGGTTACGACGACCAGGAAATTGCCGTGGGTGACAGAACCACCCTTTCCGTGGTTATGCAACCTTCTACCAAACTACAGGATGAAGTAGTGGTAATCGGTTATGGAACTGCTTCCAAAAGAGACCTTACCGGTTCTGTTGCCAAAGTAAAAGGCGAGGTGGTTGCAAACCAGCCCAACACCAACCCGCTTTCCTCCCTGCAGGCTAAAGTAGCCGGTTTGTCGGTTATCAATAATGCTGTACCCGGCAGTACCCCCGATGTGCGGATCCGGGGTACCATCAGTATCGGAACGGTTAAGCCCGTGTATATCATCGACGGTATCTTTAGTGATAATATGGACTTTGTAAACCCCAATGAAATTGAAAGCATTGAGGTACTGAAAGATCCATCTTCACTGGCGGTATTCGGTATCAGGGGAGCAGCCGGCGCTATATTGGTAACTACCAAAAAAGCAAAAGCCGGACAAACTAATGTAAGCTTCAATACGGTTTATGGTGTCAAAAACCTGGTAGATAAAATTCAGCTGGCCAATGGAAACCAATTCCGCCAACTGGCTACATTCGAAGCCAATAACCGCGTACAGGACGATGCGTCTGATAATTCATACCTGAATTTCGTGAATGATGTGGGTGGACCGGGTATGTCTGCATTTACCGGTAATACCGACTGGATTGATGCGGTTACCCGTACTGCCGGATTTACTACCAATAACCTGAGCATTGACGGTAGTTCTGAAAAAAACCGTTTTCACCTGGGCCTCGGTTATACATTCGATGAAGGATTGGTGAAGCACGTGAAATATGAGCGGATGAGCTTTAACCTGAGCGATGAATATAAAATCAGCAAAACCTTCAAAGTAGGAGTAAACATTATCGGTTCCAGGGAAAACCTGCCGTACAATAGCAATGCGCTGGAAAATGCCCGGAGAGCCCTTCCGATTATTTCTTCTAACACAAAACGGATCTTTACCAAAGACCCCTACTCTGCAGAAGATTCTGGTTTCTTCAACCTCTATTCGCATGTTCCCATCATCCAGAACTCAGAAACCAACCCATTGGCTACCCTGAATAATGAGTGGGATAAAAGAAGAGATATCCGCTACCGGTATGTAGGAAGTGCCTTTATTGATATCAATATCACGAAAGACCTGAATTTCCGCAGTACCTGGTATGCGAACATCAGCAACAGGGATGAAAGAACCTATACCCCCCTGTTTAACCTGTATGACCCAACCCGCCCAGAAGACAACCAGGTGATTCCAAGGAATAACCTTACCGCGGTAGGAAATAATAAAGAAGAAACCCGTTCTTTCCAGCAGGATTACATCGCCACCTATAAGAAAAACCTGGGCGATCATTCCTTTACAGCAACAGCTGGTTTCACTACATTCTATAATTATTACTCTTTCCTGCAAACCAATATTAACCAGAAAGAACTGGGGGTAAATATTATCCCTAATAACGACCGGTTCTGGTATATCAACTCAGGATTTGGAGATTTGTCCACACGTACCTCTTTCTCCCGGCAGAATGAATTTGCTACCGTATCCGGTTTGGCCAGGTTGCTGTATAACTACCAGCGTAAATACTTCCTGACAGCCAGCTTCCGCAGAGACGGATCCAGCCAGATTAACCGGGTGTATAACAATAAATGGCAGAATTTCTGGGCCGTAGGTGCCGCTTGGGAAGTAACCAATGAAAAATTCATGGAAAACCAGTCGATTTTCGACTACCTGAAACTGAAAGCTTCTACTGGTGTACTGGGTAATTTCAATACCACCCTGGCATATCCTGCTTATCCGTTCATTAACAGTAATTCTTCTGCTGTATTTGGAACTACACTGGAACCGGTATTTACGGAAGAATTCCTCGTTGATCCGGGACTGAGATGGGAAACCGTTAAATCTACCGAAATCGGTTTGGAGGCAGACATGTTGAATCGTCGCCTGCACTTTGAAGCCAACTATTACGATAAGAAAACCGAAGACCTGTTGATGGAGGTTCGCTACCCGGGTTTACTGCCTTCTCTTCGCAACGGTGGTAGTATCCGCAACAATGGCTTCGAGTTTGTACTGGGTTGGGAACAGCGCTTTAATAATAACCTTAGCCTGAACGTTACCGGTAACCTCACCACCTACAACAATAAGGTACTGCAGATGGAAACCAGGTACCGTACCCTCTCCAGCAGCGAACAAACTGCCAGCCAGGTAGAGGAAGGGTTTCCTATGGGTTATTTTTACGGGTTAGTGGTGGAAGGTGTTTACCAGTCTTACCGCGATATCCTGCTTTCCCCGGATAATACCATTAATGGGGGCAATGCTCGTCCGGGCGACCTGAAGTATAAAGATATTAACGGCGATGGTGTAATTACTGATGCTGACCGTACGAATATCGGTAACCCTACACCTGACTTTACCTATGGTGTAACCACCAGTCTCCGGTTCAAAGGCCTGGATGCCTCCATTGATCTGGCAGGTGTATACGGCAATGAAATTTACCGGGTTTGGGGAACTTCCGAACAGAAGAACTCTGTGTACAACTACCCGGCTAATTACATGCAAGGCTGGACAGAAGCCGGTAGCTCCAACTTTATTCCCATCGTAAATGCTGCCCACCTTATAAACCGGGCACCCTCTACCTATGGAGTAGAAGACGGAAGTTATTTCCGGATCAGAAATGTTTCGATCGGCTACAGTTTTACCGGTATCAATAAAAAAATCAGGGCCATTAAAAGTTTGCGGGTATACACCTCCATACAGAACCTGAAAACCTGGAAAAACAACCTCGGTTACTCACCAGAGTTTTCGGGTGATGCAACGTTCTGGGGTGTGGATTATGGAAGTGCTACCAGTGCATTGCCAAGAATTATCAGTGCAGGATTGACTGCTAACTTTTAAGTAAGTACCTATTATTTCATTTTTAAAGGATTTTATCATGAATATGCGTAAACAATTAGTGCCATTGGTAGTGATTTGTACGCTGCCTTTTGTAATGAGTTGTGAGAAATTCCTGGATCGTAAACCGCTGCAGGCGACCATTGAAGATATTCCGGGAGCCTTAGACGGGCAGGCGAAAGGATTGTATGGAGCTATTCGAAACTCAGCCAGTGAACCTTATGTAGGCGATGGACTGCAGAATATTCCCTGGATTGCCATGAACGGGTTTCGTTCAGACGATGCGGAAATTGTGGCGGATCCCGGGGCATCGGCCTGGCGGCAGACCTACGACAATTTCCAGTATACCAAAGACGATTGGGGGGCCGGCCTCTATTGGGACAAACATTATGTAATGATTGGTTTGTGTAACAGCGTATTGCTGACAGCAGATGCCAATAATTTTACAGATGAACGTTCCATGATAAACCGTGCCGAAGCCAGGTTCTTCCGGGCCTACACCTATTTTGATATGGTTCGGACCTTTGGTGATATTCCGATTATTGATTTTGTTATCACCAAACCAACCGACAACGAAGTAGAAAAATCGCCGGCTGCCATGGTTTGGAGTTTTATTGATGAAGACCTGGCTTTTGCAGAACAATACCTGCCGGTAACCTGGGAATCAAAATATGCCGGCCGTTTAACAAAAGGGGCAGCCAAAGCTCTTCGGGCCAAGGCATTGCTTTATAATAACCAGTGGGCGCAGGCACTTGGCTTGCTGAAAGAAGTGATTAATGCTGAATCAGCCGCAGGTTATGGATTGTTGAATGACTATTGGAGAGTATTTAAAGAAGAAGGTGAACTGAGCGCTGAATCGGTATTTGAAATACAGGCTTCCAAAACTTCGGGCGATGGTAATATTTACTGGAGTCGCCTGGGCCAGTCGCAGGGCATCCGGGGTTCTGGTACCTGGGATCTTGGCTGGGGTTGGAATACACCTACACAAGCATTGGTTGATGCCTATGAAGACGGCGATAAAAGGAAAGATGCTACGATTCTTTATTCAAACCAGTCAGATGGGGGTGTAAATACCGGTGGTTATGGATTAACCCTGCCGAATCTTTCCAATGCCAAATACTGGAATAAAAAAGTCTACAACCGTTACGAACGTTATCTGCAAGCTGGTTTGGGAACACCCAATAACGAAGCGCAGAATACCTGGATCAACCACCGCGTTATCCGTTATGCGGATGTATTA
>NZ_LUKG01000063.1:19261-30252 GCF_001601815.1 Flavihumibacter sp. CACIAM 22H1 | reverse complement strand
GCTTTGTATGAGTGATATGTTTTTTGATTCACCCATGCACCAGGAACCCAATGCCTGTACAGGAGATTATTATATAGAAGCACTGAATGCGTATTATGCTTTTGGCGATGCCTGGTTAACCCGCCAGAATATTATCCAAACAGCGCAGCAACTGAGAAAAAATGATTCCCGGATGTTTCATACCAGTTATTCTCTGATCTGGATTCAAATGGTACAGCAATATATTATGTATACCGGAGATGCGGGGGTTCTGCCAGAAATTTTACCCGTGGCAGATGAATTAGCGGATCTTTTTAATACATATCTCAACAAAGAATACCTTGTTGCAAATGCGCCGAATTATATGTTTATGGACTGGATTAAAATAGACCGGTTCAGTGCGCATCATCCCCCGGCGATGATTGGTACCGGTTACATGACTGCATTTTATTACAAGGCACTCCGGGAGCTGGCCTGGCTCCATAGCTGGGCGGGTAAAAAGGGCATCAACTATGCCTCGGCCACTAAAGCAAGCCGCTATACAAAACTGGCAGACAATATCCGCAATGGAATTGAAAAAAACTTATGGGATCCGGCCAAAGGTTTGTACCGCGATGGTATCGCCGGTATGAGTACCAGTTCTCCGTCTTTCTGGTTGCCTGCAGATACTGCAATTGAAACCCATAGTGCACATTTTAATACCCTGGTTGTTTTATACGACATTGCCCCAAAAGAACGACAGGCCGATTTGCTGCACTATGTTGTTACGCAGGAAAGCTATGAGTTACAGCCCTATTTTATGTCGTACGTATTGGCAGCTTTTACACAGCTTGGAAAAACAACTGAAGGTTTGCTGCAGGTAAACAGGTGGATAAATGGCATCGATACCAGTACCTATACCCTGAAAGAAAACTGGCAGGATGTAAGCGCAACGGGTTACCGCGGTGATTACAGTCATGCCTGGGGTGGTGCTGCTTTATGGTTTTGCTCGCGCAATTTATTAGGGGTGAGTTCCTATACCCCGGGTTACCAACAAATTGCCCTGCACCCGTACGACGGGGCAACCATCACCTGGGCAAAAGGCACAGTGCCGGTGGGCAATAATGAAGTAGTAGAGGTAGATTGGAAAAAGGAGCCGGCAAAATTATGGTGGAAATACAAGTTGCCGCTTCATCGAACAGCTATTGTATTGCTGCCGGAAAGCTGGCGGACTAAAAAAATCCGGGTCAATGGAAAGCCGGTAAAGTATCAGCCGAGGCTTACCCTGGCAACCAACACTATTCTTCTGGAAGTTCAGTAAGCTGTGTCGGCAGTTGCCAGTTGTTTATTGTATTTATTACGATAAGCAACAGGGTTGAGGCCCGTTATCTTTTTAAAAAGCGAACGAAAAGCCTTGGTATCGGTATATCCTACATCATACATTACTTCATTTATATTTTTTCGGGTAGCTTCAAAACTACGTTTAGCTGCTTCTACCTTTACCCGTTGAATATATTCTGCCACTGTATTGTTGGTAGCATTCCTGAATCGTCTTTCCAGGCTTCTCCGGCTAATGGCTACCAACTCAGCCAGTTCATCCACCGATAGTTTTTCTGTATACATTTTCTCAATATGCGCCTGCACTTTTTTTACTTCTTCATCAGTGTGGTCTTTTTGTCCATTAAATATGGCAAAAACAGACTGGCTGTTTCTGTCAATATCGATGGCAAAATACTTGGAAGCAAGGATTGCGATTTCCCGGTTTGTGTATTTCTCCAATAAATACAGCAAAAGATTCCAGTAAGAGTTGGCGCCTCCACTCGAATAAATACCCAGCTCTTCTGTAATTATATGTCCATCCATTATGGTAATAGCAGGGTATCGCTCGCGGAATTCCTGGTAAAAAGCCCAATGGGTAGAACATTTTTTTCCATCCAGCAGTCCTGTTTCCGCTAATATGAATGCACCCAAACAAAGCGAGGCAATTTCTGCACCTTTTCCAAACTGTTCAACCAACCAGGGAAAATACGCCTGGTTAGCGGCAATAGAAGGGGCCAGCGGGCTGCTAATAGCGGGTATGATAATAAGGTCTGTTTTTTCCACTTCTCCGATCAAAGCATCGGCCTGGATGGAATATACACCGCCCAGCAGGCTGGTTTGTTTTTTCAGTCCAACCAGTTGCACGTTGAACAAAGGCGTATGACCGGCAGCTTCCAGGAATTGATTGGCCGTGGTAAACAGGTACCGGGGGTCGGCAACAGCTTCCATTACGGCCCCTTCAGGAACAAGGATAGAGATCGATTTCATCCCTTAAAAATACACCAAAACGCTGACGGAAACTACCCGCTAATCAGTCGCATTCGGCAATGGCTGCTTTGCCGGTAAATGTTGACTTTTACAGCAAATGATTTCCTTAATGCACCAGATGATAACCTATCTAAGCTTTAATGGCAATTGCAGGCAGGCTATGCAGTTTTACCAGGACTGCCTGGGCGGAGAGCTGGTTTGGCAAACCATCGGTGAAACACCTGTTGCAAAAAAACTGCCGCTGGCGCTCCGGGACTATATTCTGAATGCCAGCCTCATGAAAGACGACTGGATTTTAATGGGCACTGATATGGTGGCAGATGAAGGCTTGATACGGGGTAATACAGTCTCGATCCTGCTCGAATGCCATTCAGAGGAAGAAATGCGCCGCTGCTTTACTAACCTGGTCCGGAACGGGCAATGTACCCAGGCAATTGAACGTACCTATTGGGGCGCCTTATTTGGCGGATTAACTGATCAATACGGTAATCAATGGTTGCTCAAGTATGCAGCTTACGATACAGACTAGGATTGGGTTGATTAACTGCTGATAATTTTTCGAAACGTCAGGTTGATCCTGCCTCCCATTGTCCTGGTACGTTTGGGAAGAGCATGTTCCCAATAATGCTGGGTACTGCCGCTCATAAGTAGTAAACTGCCATGGGTAAGCAAGAGGGCTCTTTTGATGGTTTTATCAGAGTAATACCGGAATTGAAACTCCCTGCTTTCTCCGAAAGATACAGATGCAATGATTGGATATTCCCCCAATTCTTTTTCATTATCGCGGTGCCAGCCCATACTATCCTGCTGGTTGCGGTAATAATTCAGTAAAGCACTTGTAAACCTGATCCCCGCAATGGCTTCAACACTGTTTTTGATTTGCAGCAAAACAGGCGACCAGGCATCCGGTACCATAGTAATGCCGGAATAGGAATAGGCTTTATTTTCATCGCCGTACCAGGCGGTAAGGCGAGGTTGCATAATTTCTTTTCCAAAGAGTTTGATGGGTTCCTGTTTCCAGTTTACCTGCTTTTGCAACTCGATAAAAAAAGCATCGCTGGCAGTTTTGGAAAAAAAATCAGGATAATAATAGGCTTCTCCGTTGATGGGTAATATGTTTTGCATTGGTTAGTTTCCTTTACGCAGCACTTTGCCTGGTCTGGCACCGGTATGTTTCCCTTTTTCCAAAACCAGCGCACCGTTTACTATAATATACTCAAAGCCGGTAGAAAACTGGTGTGGGTTTAAAAAACTGGCTTTATCTGAAACAAGGGCCGGATCAAATACCACTATATCTGCTGCTTTCCCTTCTATTAACAAACCACGCGAAGGAAGGTTAAATTTTTGGGCAGCCAGCGATGTCATACGCCGGATGGCTTCTTCCAGGCTTACTATAGTTTCTTCCCGAACATATTTGCCCAATACGCGGGCATTGCTTCCATAACCCCGCGGATGTGGCATGCCGGTTCCGTCGGAAACGCCTGCATCCGCGCCTACCATACTTTGCGGATAGGCCATAAAATAGCGGATATCCGCTTCATCCATGCTATGGTAAATCATTTGGGCACCTCCCGCATTTATCAGGTCCAACACTGTTTTGATTTCTTCTTCCGGGTGCTTTTTCCGCCCTTTCAGTAAGTTAATAGCGGTAATGGATAACCCATTAAAGCTGCTGTCGGCCTCATGGCGGGCAACCACCGCATAACTGTAATCCGGGTACTGATTTTTTGTCAGGGTTTGCAGCATTTCCCGTTCGATATCCGTTTTAACCCGGGGGTCTGCTAAACGCTTACGAATAGAATCCAGTCCGCCCGATTGCGCCCAATCGGGCAATTGGGTATTGAGATTGGTGCTGCTGGCGGTATAAGGATATTGATCGATGGTTACATCCAGCCCCTCGGCTCTTGCCTTGGTAATAGAAGCCAGTGTTTCAGCAGACCTGCCCCAGTTGGCCCGCCCTGCTACTTTAAAATGCGAGATTTGTACCGGCAGTTTTGCCTGTCTGCCTATTTCAAGAGCTTCTTCTATTGCTTCCGCTACCCGTCCGCCTTCATTTCGGATATGCGAAGCATATACGCCTCCCTGGGCAGCTGTTACCTTGGCAAGACTAACCACTTCCGAAGTTTTGGCATACATACCAGGCAGGTAAATAAGTCCGGTAGAAAGCCCCAGGGCGCCGTCGTCCAGGGCCTTCTGCAGTAGGCTGTCCATTTTATGCTGATGTTGGGCCGTAACAGGTATGTTTTCAAGACCGATGGCCTGTCTGCGGATGGTATTATGACCCGCCAGGGAGGCAATATTAATAGAGGTTTTGGCACTGTCGAGCTGGCGGAAAAAAACCTGCAGGTCCTCGGAGGCGGAACCGCAGTTGCCGGTAATAATTGTTGTAACCCCGTCATAGATGAAATTATCGGCCGTTGGCCTGCGGAAAATGCTGCCTTCAATATGGCCATGCACATCTATAAACCCTGGCGCAATTACCTGTTTATTGACATTGATGATTTTTTTTGCTGTTTTATTGGTCAGCTTCCCTATGGCTGCAATCTTTCCATTCTTAACGGCCACATCACCGTAAAACCAGGCATTCCCGGTTCCGTTAATAATTTTACCGTTCAATAGTAACAGATCGTAGTCAGCGGTGCCTGGTGAACTGCAGCAGAAAAATAGGCTTAGGGAAAGCATGCAGGAGATAGCTGTTTTTCGGTTATACATTGCGGTAGATTGATTCAAAATTTACTGTTTTTTCAGCAAATCGCCGGCCGGCATCAATCCGGGCTGCGGCCAGGTTTTTTAGCGCTGTCATAATTGCCCCACCGGGCACGAAAAAGGATAAAAATAAGGTAGTAAAAAACTGCTGTTACAATAGTTTATTGATGCAAATTAGCAGCTAACTCTTAGTACTATGAATCGTTATTGCCTTGCGCTTGATTTAAAAGATGATCCCGCATTAATTGCCCGGTACGAAGCCTACCACCAGGCGGTATGGCCCGAAATACTGGATTCCATCCGGGATGCAGGTATTCTTGATATGCAGATTTACCGAACAGGTAACCGGCTCTTTATGATAATGGAAGTGAGCGATGCCTTTGATGCCGCGGCCAAAGCTGCGGCAGATGCTGCCAGTCCGAAAGTACAGGAATGGGAGACACTGATGGATACCTTTCAACAGCGGCTTCCCTGGGCTGCACCCGGCCAGAAATGGGTGCCTATGGACCTGATTTTTTCACTCCTGCACTAAGCCGGTGTTTCAACGGTCGGATGCCTGCCGACCGGTGAGTTAATCCTGGTTTTTGATGATTTTGTTTACTTCTGTTTCGGCAGATTTGAGTTTGGACTGGCAGAACTCCACCAGTTGGGTTGCCCGTTTCACTTTAAGGGCCAGTTCATCAACCGAAATTGTTTCATTTTCCAGGGCAGCTACTATTTCCTGTAGTTCTGCATACGCTGTTTCATACGTTGAAGGGATCTCCATAATAGGGTGTTTTTTGTTTAACCAGCGCATCAATCTGAGTGCCGGCTAAAAGGATTTGAAGTTGGTCGTTTTCTTTTATTGCGGAAGCATCTGCCATTGGTTGCCCATTCAGTTTGATAAGAGCAAAGCCCCTGGCCAGTATTTTTTCGGGAGAAGCCAGCCGGAATAAGCGAAGCAGGTGCTCCAGGTCTTTTTCGCGGGTTTTCAGCAATTGCCGGGTATGGCCGATAAGCTGTGCATGGGCCAGTTGTAATACCAATCGATGATTATCGAAATATACCGCTGGTTGCCTTCTTAGCTGCCGAACGGCCTCTGCCAGCGCCTGTTGTTGCTGAAACAGTCGGTCTTTGGTACGAGTGCTGATACTTAATCTGGCTTCCTGCAAGCCGGCAGCCTGGTCCGATAAAACCTGTTTAGCCAGTTGCTTAACTGTTTGGTGTGCCTGTTGAAGCCGGATGTCAAAAGAACGGTTCCGTTCAATGATAAATTCTGCCACTTTCGTGGGTGTTTTGAAGGAACTATGTGCAACCAGGTCGGTAATGGTTTCGTTTTTCTGGTGCCCGATACCCGTAAATACCGGGAAGGGGCAGCAGGCAACGGCTGCGGCTACTTCGAACTGATCAAAAATCAGTAAATCCGTGGCGGCTCCGCCTCCTCGTATAAGGATAACCGCGTCAAAATCTTTTTCTTCCGCCGAAGCCCTGGCTTCAATGGCAGAAAATACGGTGGCCAGTTCGCCGGCATTATTTTCTCCCTGCACCGTGGCATAAAAGGGATGGATATCAAACTGGTAGCCAAAGGCATTGTTTTGCAAACTGTGCAGAAAATCTTCATACCCGGCAGCCGTCCGCGAACTGACCACCGCTATCCGCTGCACTACCTCGCCCAGAAAAAGTTCCTGGTTAAAGGTTTGCAGCCTTCCCTCCTGCTCGCGGATATAATCGGGGTACTCCTGTAAAAGCGCCCGGATAGTAGCCTGTTTCTTCTGTTCAAGCAAGCCCAGGGTAAACCGGGCATCAATGTCGAGCAAGGTTAATTTTAACCCATATACCGGATGGTAATCAACTGAAACCTGTACAAGTACCTGCAGGTCATTCCCAAATACCTGGCCGGTTTCCCGTTCAAATGCTTTGATCCTTGCAGCCCCTTCGCGCCAGGCAACACCCGCCAGTTTGGCCACTATACTGCCCCGGTTGCGGTGGTTTTTTTCGGTTGTTTCCACCAGGTCAAAATAATGAAAGCCCCGCTGGGAATAATAACTGTGATTACTGATATCAGCCATTACCCAGAACTGTTGCGCTACAAACTGATCCTGCAGGGTAAGCTGTATGAGTTCACATAAATGAGATAATCGCATGGGTGCCATCATGCCGCAAAGATACAGCAGCAGAAAAGCAGTTCAACCAGGTATTTGTAAACAAAAGGCAGCTTTTAATCCTTGTTTCCACTGTGAAAGTTTATTCAATAAGAATTTTATTGGTGGCCTTTGTTTAAAAGTGTATATTGTACATTTAATAAATAATTGATTGCCATGTCTATTTTTTTTAAAGGGGAAACCAGGCGATTGCTGCTGGCATCGTCTTTTCTTTTTGCCAGCTGTTTACTGCAGGCGCAACCGATAGCTATTCAACTGAAACCATCTGAAACCGCGCCTGTCATCAATAAACATATTTACGGACATTTTGCAGAACACCTGGGTACCTGCATTTATGGCGGTTTTTATGTGGGAGAAAAATCGACCCTGGTTCCGCATACCGCTGGCGTACGGAATGATGTGATCAATGCCCTGAAAAAATTAAAAATACCCAACCTGCGATGGCCTGGCGGCTGTTTTGCAGATACCTATCATTGGAAAGACGGGGTAGGCCCAAAAGAAAAACGGCCTACCATTGTAAACCAGTGGTGGGGCGGCGTTACAGAAGATAACAGTTTCGGTACCCACGATTTTTTGAACCTCTGTGAAGCCATAGGAGCAGAGCCTTACCTGGCTGGTAACGTAGGAAGTGGTACTGTGCAGGAATTAGCCGACTGGGTACAATATGTAAATTTTGGCGGTATAAGCCCCATGAGCAACTGGAGAAAAGAAAACGGTCGGGAAAAACCCTGGGCTGTTCGCTATTGGGGAGTAGGTAATGAAGCCTGGGGATGCGGAGGTAATATGACCCCCGAATACTATGCCAACGAATACCGGAAATATGCCACGTTCATGGCCGACTGGAACAATACCAATAAAATTTTCCGGATTGCATCAGGCGCCAATTCCGGCGACCTGAACTGGACAGAAGTGCTGATGAAAAATATCCCCTTACATATGCTGGAAGGAATTGCCCTGCATCATTACGCAGTAGTAAACTGGGATAAAAAAGGATCCTCCCTGGTTTTTACCGAAGACGATTACGCTGTAAATATGCGGGTGACCCTTAAAATGGAAGAATTGATCCAGCAGCACAGTAAAATCATGGATAAATACGATCCCCAGAAAAAAATAGCCTTGGTGGTTGATGAATGGGGCGCCTGGTACGATCCCCTTCCGGGCACCAACCCTGGTTTTCTGCAGCAACAGAATACGCTGCGCGATGCCATGGTAGCAGGGGTAACACTCAATATTTTCAATAACCACGCCGACAGGGTTCGGATGGCTAACCTGGCACAGACCATCAATGTACTGCAGGCGGTTATTCTTACCGATAAAGAAAAAATTCTCCTTACACCTACGTTTCATGTAATGGAAATGTACAATGTGCACCAGGATGCGCGGTTAATTCCGGTTCAATTCAATTCGCCTAAGTTCACGAGGGGAACTGAGAGCCTGGATGCCATCTCTGTTTCTGCTTCGGTTGATAAAAACGGGAAAACGCATATTTCGGTGGTGAACATTGATCCCACCCAAAAACATAGCCTGCAACTCGAAATCGGAGCAGGCAAAAAAACGGTAAGCGGGCGAATCCTTACATCAGCCCGGTTGCAGGATCATAACAGCTTTGAACAACCGGAAAAAATTAAACCGCAATTGTTTAAAGATGCCAGGCTAAACGGAAATCAGCTAACTGTGCAGGTACCACCTGCCGCAGTGCTTGTATTAGAATTGCAATAAATGATTGTCAATGCGGAAATTTATTTGTTTGGCTGCCCTGCTGGCCGTAACCGGCTTGCAGGCACAGAAGCAGCAAGCGCTAAGAATTGATCTTACGGCAAAGGGTGCCCAGGTTTCGCCTACCATGTGGGGGGTGTTTTTTGAGGATATTAACCTGGGTGCAGATGGAGGTATTTATGCCGAGCTAATCAAAAACCGTTCCTTCGAATTTTACCAACCACTCATGGGGTGGAAAACCCTGGGCAATGCCCGGAAAGAAGGAAGTTTCCTGGTTATTAACCGGGGTTTGGCTGCTGAAAAAAACCCGCGCTTTCTTAGGGTACAGGTTAACAATGCCCAAGCCGGCGACCTGGGACTGGAGAATGAAGGATTCCGCGGAATGGGTCTGAAAGAAAACCTTGCCTACGATTTTTCCTGCAACTACCGGTTAGATGGAAAAGCTGTAACGCTGAAACTGGAATTACTGAATGAACAGGACCAGGTAATCGGCAGCTCCAGCCTGTTGCTACCCGCATCTGCCAACTGGAAAAAAATTGAAAGCAGCCTCATGAGTAGTGCTACCGTTCAAAAAGGAAAAATACGGATAGGCATTGTAGGAGAGGGACAACTGGACCTGGATATGATATCCTTGTTTCCCACAGATACCTGGAAAGGAAGAAAGGGTGGGCTACGAGCCGATATGGTGCAGCTACTGGCCGATTTAAAACCTGGTTTTGTTCGTTTTCCCGGTGGTTGTATTGTGGAGGGGCACGAATTAAGTACCCGCTATCAATGGAAAAAAACCGTTGGTCCGCTTGAAGAACGGCAAGTAATAATTAACAGGTGGAATACGGAATTTTCACATCGGCCGGCTCCCGATTATTTCCAATCATTTGGGCTCGGCTTTTTCGAATACTTCCAATTGGCCGAAGATATTGGTGCAGCTCCCCTGCCCATCCTGAACTGCGGAATGGCTTGCCAGTTCAATACGGCTGAACTGGCTCCCCTGGAGCAATTGGATGAATATATCCAGGATGCCCTGGACCTGATAGAATTTGCGAACGGCGATGCCTCTACGCAATGGGGTAAACTCCGGGTTCGTATGGGGCACCCAGCCCCCTTTAACCTAAAGTATTTGGGTGTAGGAAATGAGAACTGGGGGCCCCAGTATGTAGAAAGGCTCCAATTATTCACTAAAGCCCTGAAGGCTAAACATCCTGAAATTGAACTCATCAGCAGTGCGGGTCCCTTCTCAAGTGGCGAATTATTTGATTACCTGAACAAAGCACTGCGCGCCATGCCGGCCGACCTGATTGATGAACATTATTACCGCAAACCCGAATGGTTTTTTCAGAATGCCCGCCGTTATGACAACTATGATCGCAAGGGCCCGAAAATCTTTGCCGGTGAATATGCTTCTCATGTAGAAGGAAACCTCGAAGCAGATAAACGGAATAACTGGCTGGCAGCGCTTTCAGAGGCCGCCTTTATGACGGGGTTAGAACGGAACGCGGATATAGTTCGGATGGCTTCTTATGCTCCTTTATTTGCGCATGTTGAAGGATGGCAATGGAACCCGGACCTGATCTGGGTAAATAACCTGCAAGCAGTAGGGTCGCCCAGTTATTATGTACAAAAACTCTTTTCAACCAACCGCGGAACCCATACAGTTGTAGCACAGCTGGGTGGGCAGCCAGTTGCGGGTAAAGACAGTCTCTATGTTTCAGCTGTTTGGGATGAAACGAGCAAAGAACTGATCCTTAAAATGGTGAATGCCGGCCCAAGCGCGGTTAAACTTCCACTTCAGGTAAACGCAAAACTGCAGCCTGGCGGTACCATAGAGGTAGCTACGATCCAATCAGCCTCCCTTACGGCTAATAATAGCCTGGAGCATCCTGATCTGATCAGCCCGGTATGGTCGAAACTGGCCATTCCAAAAAAGGGAATGAATGCACTGCTGCCTCCACAAAGTCTGGTGGTATGGAGAATTCCCGTGAAATAACCCTATTTTACCAGTCAAAATTTAGAACAAGTCATATGAAATGGATGAAACTCTTTGCAGCAGGGGCACTTGCCATTGGCGGGGCTGCCTGCAATAATGAATCAAAGGACGCTGAACCCCAGGTAGCGGCTCCTGTAGCAGGTATTTCAAAACAAGCCTGGGGACAGGGAAACGGTCAG
>NZ_LUKG01000063.1:7989-18799 GCF_001601815.1 Flavihumibacter sp. CACIAM 22H1 | reverse complement strand
TCCTGTAGCAGGTATTTCAAAACAAGCCTGGGGACAGGTAAACGGTCAGCCTATAGAACTTTATACGCTAAGGAATGCCAAAGGAACGGTTGTTACTATTACCAATTATGGAGGCATTGTTACTTCCTTTCTTGCGAAAGATAAAAAGGATTCTGTAGCAAGCATTGTGGTAGGGTTTGACAGCGTCGGTCCTTACCTCCAATCGCCCCCCTATTTTGGTGCATTGATCGGCCGCTACAGCAACCGTATTGCAGCAGGTAAATTCAGTATTGGCGATAAACAGTATACCCTGGCTACCAATAATGGCGCCAATCACCTCCACGGCGGACTGGTAGGATTTGATAAAGTAATCTGGACAGCAGCTCCTATTACAGACAGCATTCCGAGCCTTAGTTTATCCTACCTCAGCAAAGATGGAGAAGAAGGCTACCCGGGTAATCTACAGGTACAGGTAATCTATAGTTTAACAGATGATGACGGGTTAAGAATTCAATACGAAGCCACAACAGATCAGCCTACCATTGTTAACCTTACCAATCATAGTTATTTTAACCTAACCGGCGATACGAAACAGACTATTAGGCAACATTTGCTGCAGCTGAATGCCGATGGTTATACTCCAGTAGATAAGGGACTGATCCCAACCGGCGAAATCCGCCCCGTGGCAGGAACACCTTTTGATTTTCGTACCGCCACTGCTATAGGCAGCCGCATGGATTCGGTAGAAGGCGGCTACGATCATAATTATGTGCTCACCAATGCCAACGGATCCTTGCAAAAGGTGGCTACCCTCACAGAACCTGGCAGCGGCAGAATACTGGAAGTATGGACAACCGAACCGGGTATCCAGTTCTACAGTGGTAATTTCCTGGACGGAAAATTTGTCAATCATACCGGCACCCCCGTTCAACTGCATACAGCCCTTTGCCTGGAAACCCAGCATTTCCCCGATTCTCCCAATAAAAAAGAATTTCCTTCCACCCTGCTGGAACCCGGCAAAAAGTATGTAACCGAAACCATCTATAAAATAAGTGTTGCTAAATAAATGTCATGCGTACCCAAGTTTTCTCCTATGATGCATGGTTGTTTGATCTGAACGGTACCATGGTTGACGATATGCAATACCATGTAGTTGCCTGGTCTGATATGCTGAACAATGTGCTGGGCGCAGGCCTCAGTTATGAACAGGTAAAAGCACAGATGTACGGTAAAAATGAAGAATTGCTGGTACGTGTTTTTGGTCCGGATCGATTTAGCAGCGAAGAAATGTTGCGCTATTCCATGGAAAAGGAACGCCGCTACCAGGCGGCATTCCTTCCCCGGTTGCAACTTATAGACGGACTGGCAAGCCTGTTGAATGCGGCCCAGCATGCAGGTATTCCTATGGCAATTGGCTCAGCAGCCAACCTGTTTAATATTGATTTTGTACTGGATAACCTGCAATTACGCCCTTATTTCAAGGCAATTATCAGTGCAGAAGACGTGGCGGTCAGTAAACCAGCTCCCGATACCTACCTTCAATGTGCCAGGGCACTGTCCGTGGCACCTGGCCGCTGCCTGGTATTTGAAGATGCTCCTAAAGGTGTGGAAGCAGCCTGGAAAGCAGGCATGGATTGCCTGGTACTTACTACCCTTCATGAAAAAGAAGAGTTTTCGGCGTATCCCAATACCATCGGTTTTATGAACGATTATACCGGTTTATTGCAGGCCGAACAGGCGCCAAATAAATAAATGTATATTGTACACTTAAAACAATTTAAATTGTATATTGTGCCAATAAGCTTGTCATAAAAAGAAACAATGTCAACATCCTTCGTGATTGGGGTAGATTACGGAACCGATTCGGTACGGTCTGTTTTGGTAAATGCGCATAATGGCGAAGAAATAGCCGCCTCCGTTTATTATTACCCACGTTGGAGAGACGGACTATATTGTGATAGCACCCTAAGCCAGTTTCGTCAGCATCCGCTCGATTATATCGAAGGCTTGGAACAAACTATACGGGATTGCCTGCAGAAAGCCGGTCCGGCAGCTGCCGATCATGTCAAAGCCATTTCAGTTGATACAACAGGTTCTACCCCGGTAGCAGTCAATGCCGCCGGAGTTCCACTTGCCCTGTTGCCGGAATTTGAACAGAATCCAAACGCCATGTTTGTGCTTTGGAAAGATCATACAGCAGTGAAGGAAGCCGAGGAAATCAATCAAAAAGCTACCCGTTTCCCGGTTAATTACCTTAAATATGTGGGCGGTATATATTCTTCCGAATGGTTTTGGGCAAAATGGCTGCATGTACTGCGGGAAGATGCGGCCATACGAAAAGCCTGCTATTCCTGGGTAGAGCATTGTGATTGGATTCCTTTCCTGTTAACCGGTGAAAAGGAACTGAGCCGTATGAGAAGAAGTGTTTGTGCGGCCGGCCATAAAGCGCTTTGGGCAACGGAATGGGATGGATTTCCTCCGAATGATTTTTTTGCAACATTGGATCCCCTGTTAGACGGGTTAGTTAACCGGTTGTACAATACGATCTATACCGCCGACCAGCAAGCCGGGCAGTTATGCGAAGAATGGGCAGCCCGCCTCGGGTTACCGACCAGCGTAAAAATTGGAATCGGTGCTTTTGACGCTCATATGGGTGCAGTAGGCGGTCAGATTGAACCCTACCATCTGTCGAAAGTTATGGGCACTTCTACCTGCGATATGCTGGTAGCGCCCATGCAGGAAATCGGGCAGCGCCTGATACCGGGCATCTGCGGACAGGTACCTGGTTCTATTATTCCGGGTCAAATGGGGCTGGAAGCAGGCCAATCTGCATTCGGCGACGTGTATGCCTGGTTTCGTAAACTTATTATGCAACCGGTAGGAGATCTTTTACAATCGTCTACGCTACTCGATCCGCAGCTAGCCGCTGCATTGCAACAGGAATTAAATGACCGCTTTATACAGGAAACTACGGCAGCGGCAGCAGCCCTGCCACTGAAAGATTCGGATGAACTGGCGGTTGATTGGCTCAATGGCAGACGAACACCGGACGCTGATCAGCGGGTTAAAGCAACTATTACCGGTCTCCATCTTGGCACAGATGCGGCCCGTATAATGAAAGCGCTTGTTGAAGCTACCTGCTTTGGAGCCAAAGCCATCGTAGATCGGTTTGAGCAGGAAGCGGTGCCGGTTAAAGGATTAATTGGGCTAGGAGGCGTTGCCAAAAAATCGGCGTATATCATGCAGGTAATGGCGGATATCATGCAAATGCCCATCCGGATTCACCGGAGTGATCAGACCTGTGCAGCTGGTGCCGCTATGTTTGCTGCTACCTTAGCTGGTATCTATCCCCGGGTAGAAGAAGCTATGCAGGCTATGGGGCAGGGATTTGATCGCACCTACCAGCCAGATAAAGCAAAGGCCGACTATTATGCAAACCGGTTCGGGAAGTATAAGCAATTGGGGGAAGGGCAGTATTGAATGAAATAATCAGTTATGGAATATAAAGAATTAAGGGAGGAAGCATATGAAGCCAATATGCAGTTGCCTAAACTGGGCCTGGTTCTTTTTACATTTGGAAATGTAAGCGCCGCTGACAGGAATAATGCCGTTTTTGCCATTAAGCCAAGCGGGGTACCCTATGAAGAGTTAACCCCTGCTTCCATGGTAATTGTTGATTTTGATGGCCATACCGTAGCTGGCAAACTACGCCCTTCATCCGATACCCAAACACATGCAGTATTATATAAACACTGGGCGGGAATTGGCGGCATCGTACATACCCATTCTACCTACGCTACTGCCTGGGCACAGGCACAACGCGATATCCCTGTTTTCGGCACAACCCATGCCGACCATACAACGGTTGACATTCCCTGTGCAGCCCCGATGGACGATGAACGGATAAGCGGGCATTACGAATTCCAGACCGGATTCCAGATAATGGATTGTTTTACGGCAAAAAACCTGGATTATCAGGAGCTGGAAATGATCCTGGTTGGAAATCATGCGCCCTTTACCTGGGGTAAAACAGCTGCAAAAGCGGTTTATAACAGTGCCGTACTTGAAACCATTGCAAAAATGGCGCTGCTGACTGAGCAGATTAACCCCTCCGCACCCCGGCTTAAACAATCACTGATACAGAAACACTGGCAACGTAAACATGGGTCCGATGCCTATTATGGCCAATCTGGCTGCTGATAGAACAGGATGGCATTGATCTTTAATTTTTGACTCTTAACTAAATCAACATGTTTTCTTCTTACGAAGTTTGGTTCCTCACAGGCAGTCAGCATTTATATGGAGAACAAACCCTGCTTGAGGTGGCGGAACATTCAGCAGCCATTGTTCAGGCACTGAATGCTTCGGGCAATATCCCGGTTAAAGTAGTGTATAAGCCGGTGTTGAAATCGCCGGATGAAATTTATGCGATCTGCCAGGAACTTAACACCTCGCGTGCCTGCATCGGCGTTATTGCCTGGATGCATACGTTCTCGCCGGCAAAAATGTGGATCGGCGGATTAAAGATCCTACAGAAACCCCTGCTGCACTTACATACCCAGTTCAACCGGGATATCCCCTGGTCGAAAATTGATATGGACTTCATGAACCTTAACCAAAGTGCTCATGGCGATCGTGAATTCGGCTTCATGATGAGCAGAATGCGGATGCGACGTAAAGTGGTAACCGGTTATTGGGCCGACCCGGCTGTACAACAACAGATCAATCACTGGACAAGAGCTGCCGCCGGATGGGCCGACTGGCAGGGTGCCCGCTTTGTTCGGTTTGGCGATAATATGCGCGAAGTAGCCGTCACAGAAGGCGATAAAGTGGAAGCACAGCTGAAATTTGGTTATTCCGTCAATACACACGGAGTGGGCGACCTGGTAAAAAGCATTCAACAGGTTTCAGATGCAGAAGCGGAGGCGCTTTGCAAAGAATACGAAGACAGTTATAAGTTATCCAGCCTGCTTACAAAAGATGGGAAACAGCGTTCTTCTCTTACGGAAGCCGCCCGGATAGAGTTGGGAATGCGCCGGTTTCTTGTTGAGGGAGGCTTTAAAGGGTTCACCGATACCTTCGAAGACCTGCACGGTATGGCTCAATTGCCAGGCATTGCCACCCAGCGTCTTATGGCCGATGGTTACGGGTTTGGCGGAGAAGGCGATTGGAAAACCGCTGCTCTGGTGCGGGCCATGAAAGTAATGGGGCATGGATTAAAAGGGGGCAATTCCTTTATGGAAGATTATACCTATCATTTCGATCCGTCGAACCAAATGGTTTTGGGCGCTCATATGCTGGAGATTTGTCCCTCTATAGCACATGGCCAGCCTTCCTGCGAAGTTCACCCGCTCGGAATCGGCGGAAAAGCAGACCCTGTACGGCTTGTATTTAATGTGGATGGAGGTGCCGCCCTCAACGCATCTATTGTGGATATGGGCAATCGGTTCCGCTTGCTGGTGAATGAAGTGGAAGCTGTTACGCCCGTGCATGATCTTCCTAAACTTCCGGTAGCACGTGTTTTATGGAAACCCTATCCCGATATGCAAACCGGTTGTACCGCCTGGATCCTGGCAGGAGGGGCGCACCATACCTGTTATAGCCAGAACCTGGGTGCCGAACAACTGGAGGATTTTGCAGATATGGCAGAAATTGAATTTGTGCTGATCGGCAAAAAAACAAATCTCTATCAATTCAAGAATGATTTGCGCTGGAGTGATGTATATTACCAAATCAATTCTTAACGAAACCGAACGCAACGCTTGTCATGACTAAATATCTATCCACGGCCGATATAGTGGTGTTTCTGGCCTATATAATCCTGGTTGGCTCTTATGGATGTTGGATCTATTACAAAAAAAAGAAAGCAGTTACTGATACCAAAGATTTTTTCCTGGCGGAAGGATCGCTTACCTGGTGGGCTATCGGCGCTTCCTTGATTGCTTCCAATATTTCTGCCGAGCAGTTCATTGGTATGAGCGGAAATGGCTTTTTTGTTGGAATTGCCGTAGCTGCCTATGAATGGCTGGCAGCCCTTGCCCTGATCATTATTGCCGTCTGGTTTATTCCGGTTTACCTGAAGAATAAGATTTATACCATGCCGCAGTTCCTAACCATGCGGTATAATGCTACGGTTTCTTTTATAATGACCATCTTCTGGTTATTCCTCTATGTATTTGTAAACCTTACTTCCATACTCTATTTAGGAGCTATTGCAATAGATGGTTTGCTCGGCGGACAATACCTGCATATTATTATGGTAGCCCTGGCCATTGCGGCCATCATTATAACCCTGGGTGGTATGAAAGTAATCGGCTATACCGATGTAATTCAGGTGGCGGTACTGATTATTGGGGGGCTGGCTACAACTTATATGGCACTTACCATCGTAAGTGAAAAATTTGGTCTCGGATCCAGCGTACTGGCAGGCTTTAACCAGCTGATGAAAGAAGCGCCGGATCATTTTCATATGATGCTGAATAAACCCGGGCCCGAAGCTACGCAGGAGTACATCGATAAATACAGGATATTACCAGGGGTTTTAATGTACCTGGGTGGCCAATGGGTGGTTAACCTGAATTATTGGGGTTGTAACCAGTATATAACACAAAGAGCGCTGGGAGCCGATTTACAGACGGCCAGATCAGGGTTGCTTTTTGCAGGTTTTTTGAAACTGATGATGCCGGTAATTGTAATGTTACCCGGTATTGCTGCCTACGTATTGTATAAGGGAGGCCATTTGCCAGAATTCTCCGGCAAAATGGACAGCGCCTATTCCGCCATTCTTTCCTTCCTGCCTTCTGGCCTGAAAGGCTTGTCCGTGGCTGCCCTTACAGCTGCTATAGTGGCCTCACTGGCAGGTAAAGCCAATAGTATTTCCACTATCTATACGCTTGATATCCATAAAAAATACATCAATAAAGGGGCCGATGAATCCCGGATGGTTTGGGTAGGACGTGCCGTAGTGGTGGTAGCCATGCTGATTGCTATCATCTTTACCTGGGACGACCTGCTGGGTATCGGTGATGAAGGCGGCTTTACCTTTATTCAGAAATATACGGGCTACTTCAGCCCGGGGGTATTTGCCGTATTTATCCTGGGCATGTTCTGGAAAAGAACCACCGGAACAGCCGCTATAGTGGGGGTAATTGCAGGATTTCTTTTATCTATTCTTTTCAATGACCTGGCACCCAGGTTATTTGGAAATGAAACCTGGCTTTATACAGCCTACCCCAGGGGCGATGGCACCTACGAAATTCCTTTCCTGATATGTATGGGTTTTGCCTTTTTTATGACCCTGGGCCTGATGATCCTTATTAGCCTGGCAGGGCCAAAAATCAACCCCAAAGCCTTTATACATGATGAGGGTATGTTCAAAGTAAAACCATCTACTCTTTTGCAGATTGTAATAACCTTGTTGATCTTAATGGCGCTGTACATTAAATTCTGGTAAATTCGCTGCTAATTATGGGACGAATTGAATACAAACAATACGATCGGTTTCTGGTGGCAGTGGATTGTATCATCTTTGGATTTGACGGTAGCGGCCTAAAGGCCTTGCTGATTAAACGAAGGATAGAGCCCGAGGCCGGCAAATGGTCACTGATGGGCGGTTTTGCCGAGCACCAGGAAAGTATAAATGATGCCGCAGCCAGGATCCTGCTCAACCTCACCGGGCTCGATAAGATCTATATGGAACAACTGCACTGTTTCGGGGATGTGGAGCGCGATCCGGGTGGAAGAGTGATTTCCATAGCCTATTTTGCCCTGATTAAAATTGATGAATCGGATGCAGATAAACTGGATGCACACCAGGCAAAATGGATCGATTTAAAAAAACTGCCCACCCTTATTTTTGATCACAAAAAAATGATCAAACTGGCTAAGGAACGATTGCAGCAAAAGGTGTCCAATCACCCGATCGGGTTTGAATTATTACCGCATAAATTCACGCTTCAACAATTGCAGGCCCTGTATGAAGCAATCTTTGAACGAAGCTTCGATAAGCGGAATTTTACCCGGAAAATTTTGTCGCTCGGCATTTTGCAAAGACTGGATGAAAAAGAAAAAACATCTTCCAAAAAAGGGGCCTTCTACTATGTGTTTGACAAGAAAAAATACAAACAGTTAGAGAACGAAGGCATTCAGTTGATTTGATGGCTCAGAGTGCATGCCCGCAGAACTTGCAAAACCGGGCATCCGGGTCATGGCCTTCAAGTCCGCAGGCCGGGCAGGATTCCGTTAATTTATCTTTCCGGCCAAATTGCTTGGATAACTCAACGGTTACGATGCCCGTGGGTACCGCAATAATAGCATAACCCAGCAGCATAACTACTGACGCCACCATTTTACCAAACGGCGTAATGGGCGAAATATCGCCATAGCCAACTGTGGTTATGGTTACAATGGCCCAGTAAATACTTTGCGGAATACTGCTGAAATCGGGGTTGGCTGAATTCTCTGCCACATAAATGATTGTACCAAGTATAGTGCTGAGCAGGAGTACAAAGCTCAGAAAAATGCCAATGCGTCGGGCGCTTGCTTTCAGGGCAAGTACAATGCCCGTTCCTTCAGAAACAAAATGCGAAAGCTTGAGTATGCGAAATACCCGCATTAGCCGTAAGGCACGGATCGATACCAAAAAATGCGATGCAGGAAACAGCAGGCCTATATAAGAAGGGAGTATGGTCAGCAGGTCAATAACGCCATAAAAGCTCCGGGCATAACGAAGCGGTTTTTTTACCACCAGTAAACGCAATATATACTCAACGGTAAACAGCAGGGTGATGATCCATTCAATAACTACCAATTCCCTGCCGTACCGGGCCGCTATGCCGGGCATGCTCTCCAGCATTACCACTCCCAGGCTTAACAGGATCAGTATAAGCAGGGCCAGGTCAAATCGTCTGCCGGCTTTTGTTTCTGCTTCAAATATTATTTCGAAAAGGCGGGTTTTCCAACTCATGGTGCTGGCTTAATGGCGTTGAATATCGAGGATCAGTACGGGCGGGTCAAAGTATTGATCGGTTTCGGGTTTACGGTAAATTTTGCGAACAATATCCATGCCGCTGATAACTTTTCCGAAGGCGGCATATCCCTGGCCATCTGCATTGTTCTCCCCGCCAAAATCAAACCCCGGTAAATCGGAAAGCGTAATAAAAAATTCCGAGCTGGCAGTGCCGGGTTCTTGCCGGGCAAAGGACAGTGTGCCGGCAGTATGCGTCAGCCCTGTTTGCCGGGTGCTTTCATGAGGAATAGTGGGTAAATCGGGGCGTTTTTTGGTGCTGCTCCAGAGGCCGCCCTGTACAAGTTCGGCTTTGGGAGCATTGGAGGGTTGGTTATCTGTACTTAGTATCCGGTAAAAACCGGTGCGTTTATAAAGCCCCTGGTCCACAATTGCCAGAAAAGCCTTCACCGATTTAGGCGCTTTATCGGCATAGAGCTCAGCAATAATAGTGCCTTCCGCCGTTTTTATTTCAATTTCTATGGTATGGCTGTTTGTTGGTCTGCTATTGCAGGCCATCAGCAAACATCCCGCCACCAATACAATTATTCTTTTTAACATACTTCTTCCTCCTTGTTCTACCCCAAAGGTGCATTTTTTCTTTTACCGGCGCCTGCCAAGCAGGTACCGGTGCCCAACTGCAGAAAGAAAAGAAAAATAATGGTAAATTAGGAACTGCAAATCAAAAGATATGGCTGCGATCACACTTACCGTAAATAATAAGCAATACAAAATTGATGTGGACCCGCAGATGCCCTTGTTATGGGCGATCCGTGATTTTGTGGGGTTAAAAGGTACCAAGTTCGGCTGTGGTATGGCGCAATGTGGTGCCTGTACGGTATTGATGGATGGAAACCCCATTCGAAGCTGTACAACGCAGGTTTCCGTTGCTGCTTCAAAAAAAATCGCAACAATTGAAGGCTTATCGGAGAACCTCGAACACCCGGTTCAACAGGCCTGGATTGAATTACAGGTGCCACAGTGCGGCTATTGCCAGTCGGGCCAGATAATGACCACGGTAGCCCTGCTGAAAAAAAATCCCAATCCTTCGGACGAGCAAATTGATGCTGCCTTGCAGGGAAATCTTTGCCGCTGCGGCACCTATCCGCGTATCCGGAAAGCAGTGCACCGCGCGGCGGAACTGATGAAGACCAAACCATTCTGATAAGCAATAAATTAATAGCCATGCCTACGAAAGTATCCCGTCGGCGGTTTTTGCGGTTATCATCGCTAACCGGCGCAGGTTTTATAATCGGACTGAGTGGCGTAGAAGGAAAAGCCCTGGACGAGCTGGTGAATTTGAGCAACCTGGCTAACCCGGTGGGCGTAACCCCTTTTGTACTGATCGATCCCCAGGGAGGTATCACTATTTTTAATACCAAGCCCGAAATAGGGCAGGGCACTTTCCAGTCGATCCCTTCTCTGATTGCGGAAGAACTGGACCTTACGCTCGACCAGATCACGATCCGGCAATCTGGTGGTGAAAAGGAGCTGGGCGCCGATCAGTTTGCCGGCGGATCAGCATCGATCCGAACCAGCTATCTAAAATATCGGAAAGTGGGCGCCGCCGCCCGGGAAATGCTGGTTACGGCTGCCAGTCAGTTATGGGATGTTCCGGCCAGTGCGTGTACAACAGAAAATGGTAGCGTATATCACAAAGCCGGTAATCGCTCTGCTACCTACCAGGAGCTGGCTGCGGCTGCGGCAAAATTAGCGGTGCCCAAGGATCCGAAGTTAAAAGACCCGGCTGATTTCCGACTCCTGGGCAAAGCGGTGAAACGCCCTGATGTGCCGCTTAAAACCAATGGCAAAGCAGTGTTCGGAATT
>NZ_LUKG01000063.1:0-7186 GCF_001601815.1 Flavihumibacter sp. CACIAM 22H1 | reverse complement strand
GCCCTGATGTGCCGCTTAAAACCAATGGCAAAGCAGTGTTCGGAATTGATGTGGAACTACCCGGAATGTTGTATGCCAGTATTGAACGCTGCCCGGTTTTTGGCGGTAAACTCCAGCGCTATGATGATTCCGCGGCTAAAAAAATAAAAGGGGTTCAACAAGTTATTACCTGTGAACGGATCATTGGAAAATACCGGTTTGAAGGAGTGGCGGTACTGGCAGATAATTACTGGGCCGCCCTGCAGGGCCGAAAAGCCTTGCAGGTAACATGGGATTTCCAGGGAAAGGAAAATTTTTCCCTGAAAGCCTATGAACAACAGCTTCGCGAGCTGGCAAAAACACCCGGAGTGGTGGATCATAGTAAAGGCGATTTTGACAAAGCCTGGGCCGAAGCACCCCGGCAATTGGAAGCTTTTTATGAAACCCCCATGGTGTCGCATTCCCCGATCGAACCAATGAATTGCCTGGCCGATTGGAAACAGGATGGTAAGCTGGATATCTTCACCTCCACGCAGGTGCCCTTTAGTATCAAAAACGGATTTGCAAAAGAATATGGACTAAAACCAGAGGATATAACCGTGCACGTGCAGTTCAATGGAGGTGGTTTTGGCCGCCGATTATACCCCGACTATGTGCACGAAGCCGTGCAATTGTCGAAAAAGGCCGGGCGGCCCGTGAAGTCGATCTGGACCCGGGAGGATGATACCCGGCAAGGCCCTTATCGCCCTATGACTTTTTCCGCGCTGAAAGCGGCATTGGATGCGGATAATAAACCGGTCGCATTTCAGCATAAAGTAATTGCACCCTCAATTGGAGACTCTTCCAATGCCAATTACGATAAAACCAGGTCTGACGGAGGAATGACGGAAGGCATCAGCGAACAGGCGTATGAAATTCCAAACATGAAAAACCTGTATGTGCATGCCGATATGCATGTGCCGTTGGCAGCCTGGCGGGCAGTAACCTCCACCACACTGGCTTTCTCGCACGAATGCTTTATTGATGAAATGGCAGTAAAAGCAGGCGCTGATCCCCTGGCATTCCGTTTATCGATGCTGGAGGGAAAATCTTCCGATACCAAACGGGTACTCCTGAAACTGAAAGAAGTCTCCAACTGGGAAAAACCATTGCCCCAGGGTTGGGGAAGAGGTGTTGCGCAATGGGAGTTTTTTGCCGGGCTGGGTGGCAATGTAGTGGAGGTATCAACAAAAGGCGCAGGGGTTCAGATTGAAAAAATCTATGCGGTAATTGACCTGGGCACGGTAGTGAACCCGGATACAGTTGAGGCCCAGGTAGAAGGAGCCATTGTAATGGCCATAACCGCGGCCATTAAAGGCGGAATCCAAATCGAAAATGGCCGCACCCTGCAGTCTAATTATCACAATAACCCGTTGCTGCGGATATCGGAAGTGCCCCCTATCGAAGTGCATATTCTAGCGGAAGGAGGAGAAAAAATTAAAGGGGTGGGTGAACCCGGCCTTCCTCCACTGGCACCGGCCCTTTGTAATGCAATATTTGCTGCTACCGGAAAACGTATCAGACGACTCCCTTTTGATATTACGAAGATTTAATACAAGAGCTGAGAAGTCCGTCTTAATATTGCCATATGACAGAAGAGATTCTCTTACTGATAGGGGAGCGTATACGTGCCAGGAGGCAGGAAAAAAATATTACCCTTGAACAGCTAGCCAATAAAGCAGGCGTTACCAAAGGATTGATTTCGCAAATTGAAAACAACCGGACAGTTCCTTCGCTGCCCGTATTATTAAGTATTGTTCATTGCCTGGATGAGGATATGCGTGGTTTTTTTGAAGGCCTGCAGGCAAAAATGGTCGACCAGAAATACTTCGTGATCCGCAAAGGCGAAACAAAAGAAGTAAGCCGCGAACCGGTAAAAGGATTCTCTTATAAACGCATCTTTTCCAAATCGGTGAACTGTTCCGCTTTCGATATGGAGCTGCTGGAAATGAAACCGGGTGCCGCCAGGCGCCAGATGGTAAGTACCGAAGCCTATGAAATAAAATACCTGATCCAGGGGCGAATTGAATACCAGGTAGATAAGGAAAAATTTGAAATGTCGGAAGGCGACTCATTGGTCTTTGATGGAAGACATCCGCACCGTATCAAAAACATTGGTAAATCAAATGCCTTATTACTGGTAATCTACCTGTTTTAGCCACTCTTTTCTTAAGATCAGGATTTTCTCCGATTTAGTTTTTGTTCAATGTGAATTTTTTGTTAAGTTTAGTTAACCTAAACCGCCGTTTATTTAGCCTAAACCTTCACATTTTCGTAAAATGTGAATAACACAGGCTTCATATTGGGCGAATAGCTTTGGGTCTTCAAATAATTTAACTACTTGTTTATGAGAAAACCAAATCTTCATCGAGTTTTGGGCATGATA
The DNA here is from genome assembly GCF_001601815.1 of Flavihumibacter sp. CACIAM 22H1. Taxonomy (GTDB): domain Bacteria; phylum Bacteroidota; class Bacteroidia; order Chitinophagales; family Chitinophagaceae; genus Flavihumibacter. The sequence continues at coordinate 4,782 of NZ_LUKG01000063.1, read as the reverse complement.
GGAGTTTTTATGCTCCTCCTATCGCCCCTCTTTCTCCTTGCACAGGATCAAGTTAGTGGCCGGGTTTTATCACAACGTGATAATAGTCCGCTCAGCAGTGTTTCCGTTTTAGTCAAAGGCAGTTCCAAAGGGGTTGCCACTGATGTAGACGGCCGTTTCAGAATTGCTGCCAAACAGGGCGATGTGCTGGTAATCAGCGGGGTAGGAATTACTACACAGGAAGTAACCGTTAGTGGTACCGGTGAAATTATCATCAATGCCGTTACCAACAGTAATTCACTGAATGAAGTGGTGGTTACCGCCCTGGGTATTCGCCGGGAAAAAAAGAAACTCGGTTACGCTATTCAGGAAGTTAAAGGAGAAGACCTGACTGTTGCCCGGGAAAGCAATGTGGTAAACCAACTGGCCGGTAAAGTTGCCGGTGTTACAGTGGTAGGTAGCCCCTCTGGTATTGGTGGTTCCGCAAGGGTAACCATTCGGGGAGAACGCTCAGTAGACCTTAACAAAAACCAACCTCTTTATGTAATTGACGGGGTACCCGTAAGCAATGCTATAACCGGTGCTTCCGGAAGAGGTAACCTGGAAGTGGATTTCGGAAACGGCGCGTCCTTCCTGAACCCCGACGATATTGAATCTATGTCAGTGTTAAAAGGACCTGCTGCTTCGGCTCTTTATGGCTCCCGCGCTGCAAACGGCGTAATCGTTATTAAAACAAAATCCGGCCGCCCCCAGAAAGGACTCGGAATTGAAGTTAATAGCAACTATACCGCAGAATCCGCCCTTAAATTACCCGAATATCAAAAACTATACGGACAAGGAAATGGTAACGGAGGTGATTTCGCATTCGTGAACGGTGGTGGCGCTGGACAAACAGATGGTACCGATGAAGGCTGGGGACCTGCATTTCGCGGACAATCCTATCCGCAGTATAACTCTCCCAGAACATTAAATGGACAGCCAACGGAATACCTGGGAGGTGACCTGAATGCGCCGGCCGGTACCGTAATTACAGCTACACCCTGGCTGCCCGATAACGATAACCTGAAAAACTTCCTGCAAACCGGTCGGGCTATTACTAATAACGTTGCCCTGGTAGGTGGTAATAAAAATGGCGACTTCCGTCTTAGTTACACGAACCTCGACCAAACAGGTATTGTACCTAATACAGACCTTCGTCGTAACACCATTTCTCTTTCCGGGGGATATAACTTTAACGATAAACTTACGGCCCGCGCCTTTGTAAGTTATATTAAAAGCGAGAGCGATAACCGCCCCTCTATCAGTTACGGTACGGAAAGCCTGATGTACCTGTTCAACTGCTGGTTGCCCGCTTCTGTAAGAGTGGAAGACATGAAACGGCTTTATATGCGCGGAGCAGACGGCCTGCGTCAATTCAGCTGGAACTATAACTATCACGATAATCCGTACCTCACCGTAATGGAAAACACCAATGGTCAGTATTATGACCGGATTATCGGGAACGTAACCTTGAAATATGAGTTCACAAAATGGCTGAACCTTCAACTGCGTTCTGCTACCGACTGGAGCCAGGAAAGAAGAGAATACAAGCGGGCTTTCAGTACCCAGCGTTTTCCTTTTGGCCAGTATCGCCTGGTTAATATTACCAATGAAGAACGAAATACGGACTTCCTCCTGACTGCTACCAAACAAGTGAGCGATTTTAATCTCACAGCTACCGTGGGCGGTAACCAAATGCGCCAAACCAGCCGTTTTGTGGAAGATGTTGCGGGGCAATTGAATATTCCCAATATCTACCGCTTAACCAATAGCCGTATTCCCCTGGTAAATGAACAAATTAATACCGAAAAAAGAATCAATAGTATTTATGGTACAGCTTCCGTTGGTTATAAGGATTTCCTGTTCCTGGACGTAACCGGCCGGAACGACTGGAGCTCTGCACTAACCCTGCCGGAAAGCCTGAAATCATTTGGTAGCGAAGACAATTCTTATTTCTACTCCTCCGTAGCATTAAGTGCCATCCTGAGCGATGTGGTAAAACTGCCCGGTTTTATCAGCTTCCTGAAAGTTCGTGGAAGCCTGGCACAGGTGGGTAATGATACCGATCCATTCCGCTTTACACAATCCTTTAACCCAAGCACACCCTACGCCGGTTCACAGATTTATGGTGAAACCAGCGTACTGGCAAACCTGAACCTGAAACCTGAAATCAGTTCTGCCTATGAATTCGGAACAGATATCCGGTTCCTCGATAACCGCATCGGGTTAGACCTTACTTATTATACCAGCCGTACTAAAAACCAGATTCTTTCTATTCCCTTATCAAGCACCAGCGGATACGAGAGCAGGATTATTAATGCCGGTTTGATTAAGAACTGGGGTTTTGAAGCCATGCTTAACCTGGTACCTGTTCGTAATAAAGATCTTACCTGGAATTTTGATGTAAACTGGTCGGCTAACAGAAGTAAAGTACTTGAACTGAGCGATGGCTTAACCAACCTGGTAATGGCAAGCCGTGGTGTTAGTATTGAAGCAAGGGTAAATGAGCGTATGGGTGATCTTTATGGAATTGCTTTTGCACGGGTTCAGAGCAAAGACGCCAATGCACCTTATTACGATGCAACGGGTCAATATGCCGGTCAGATGGTGTTTGGGTCAAACGGCCGCCCCATCAGTACCACCAACCGGATTAAACTGGGTAATTATAACCCTGATTATCTTATGGGCATCCGCAATAGCTTTAATTACAAAGGCATCCGGCTGAGTTTCCTCTTTGATATCCGCAGTGGTGGAGAGCTCTACTCTCTTACACAGGTGGTTGGACGCGAAGGTGGAATTATTACAGAAACCCTGGAAGGCCGTGCCGATGGGTACGATTTATCTAAACCAGGTAATGGTGTAATCGGCAACGGTGTGGTACAAAATGCAGATGGCAGTTTTTCTCCCAATTCTACCAAAGTTACTGCAAGAGAATGGCATACCGCCTGGACCGGTGGTCGTAACATCGCTGAAGGCGTTATGTATGACGCAAGTTTTGTAAAACTGAGAGAACTGCAGGTAGGATTTAATATTCCTGATAAGGTTTGGGGTAAACTTCCTTTCCGTAATGCATCGGTTACCCTGGTGGGCAGAAACCTGTTCCTCTGGGATAAAGTGCCCCACGTAGATCCGGAAACCATGAGTTACTCCGGCGGAACCGCCCTGCCCGGTATCGAATACATGAGCATTCCTTCTACCCGTAGCTACGGAATTAACCTCAGTTTCAAATTATAATATCTAATCCATTAACGCTATTATATGAAGTTGCTAAAAATAACTTTACCGGTTCTCCTAATGGGATTACTGGTAGGATGTACCAAAGACTTTGAAGAAGTCAATACAAATGGAAATGTGCCCACCGATGTGAATCCTGACCTCTTGCTCTCCGGCGTTATCAGGAATACTATGAACCAACAGGTAAACGAAGCCTGGGGTATCGGAAATATTGTGGTGCAATACCACGCAAAAATTCAGTTCGTGAATGAAGACCGCTACCTCTGGAACGAACAAAACGGTATCTGGGGTATGGTATACGGAAACTACCGGAACCTGCAAAGCATGTTTGCAAAAGTGGGCGCTGATAATACCAACGGGTACAATGCAGTGGCGCTGATACTGAAATCCTGGATGTTTGCCATGGGTACAGAAGCATATGGCGACATTCCTTATTCTGAAGCCGGCAAGGCAAAAAGCGACGGACTGTACACGCCCAAATACGATACCCAGGAGTCTATCTACAACGGTATCCTCGCCGACCTGAAAACAGCCAATGATATCCTGGCAGTTAGTACAACCAGCATTTCCGGCGATATCATGTACGGTGGCGGAACAGCCGGACTGGCCAAATGGAGAAAACTGGCCAATTCCCTAAGGCTGCGTTACCTGCTCCGCATATCCGCTAAAAGAGATGTGAAAGCTGAAATGCAGGCCATCCTCAGCGATCCTGCCAATAACCCGATCTTTACCAGCAATGCAGATAATGCTGTATTAAAATACGAAGCGCAGGCCCCGAATCAATGGCCCCTGTATGGTGCAAGGGTAGGTTCCTTTGACGAGTTTCGGGTTAGTAAAACGCTGGACGACCGGCTGACCGCCCTGGGCGACCCTCGTCTGAATGTATTTGGCCGGCCTTCACAGGCATCCGTTGCCGCCGGAACGCCCCGTATTGAAGGTATTCCAAATGGACTCGGCGATGTGGCCGCACTGAACTACAATGGTGGTCCGCAAGGCGTTAGCCGCGTAGGGTATACATTTGCCTGCCTGGTTTGTAATGATAATGGCCAGGCCGTTCCGGTTCCAAATGCGCCACAGGCCCTGCTGATGACCTATGCCGAATTACAGTTCATCCTGGCAGAAGCCCGGGAAAAAGAACTCATTACTACCGGCAGCGCAGAAACCTATTACCTGAACGGTATCAATGCCAATTTCGAATACTGGAGATCCATCGTACCCGCACAATACGGTATTGACCTGACCATGCCCGGTAACTACCTGACCCAAACCGGGGTAGCTTACACCGGAACCACCGCCGAAAAACTGGGTAAAATAGCCCTGCAAAAATGGGTGTCGCTTTATTTCAACGGTTTAGAAGGCTGGTTCGAATGGCGCAGAACAAGGATGCCGGAAGTAATTCCTGGTCCGGCTAACCTCAATGATAACAAAGTTCCTGTTCGGTATATCTATCCTCAGTCTGAACAGGCCCTGAATGCCACGAACCGCAATGAAGCGGTAGCACGCCAGGGAGAGGATACACAGAATACGGCC
>NZ_LUKG01000062.1:26970-29987 GCF_001601815.1 Flavihumibacter sp. CACIAM 22H1 | reverse complement strand
GTACATGCTCATGCCAATGGCATCGGCTTCGGGGCGAAACTGGGTGCCCACCATATGATCGTTGAAACGGAAAGCCATCATGGCGCGTTCAAAAGGTACATGGGGGCGTTCTTTTTCTATGGCAAGTATCTTTCCACCTAATTGCCGTATTCTTTTATGGTCGGGCTTAATAACCTGGTAATCACGACTGTCAACAGCATAAAAGGGATCGCGCAGGTTAGAGAAAACGGGCTCCCTTTCTGCACCTGGAAGCATATGCACGGGGAATACACCAAATGCAGTAGACTTTCGGTTGGTTACTTCTCCTACTTTAAAATGTCGGCAGGCCAGTTGATAGGAATGGCAGATAAAAAAGACCTGCTTTTTACGGGTATGCTGCGGATTTTCATTGTAGCTGACCAGGGATTCCAGCCAGGTAAAATATTGATTTTCCCAGGATGAACCCAGGCTGTCGAGGGGAGAGCCTGGTCCGCCGCTTGAAATATAGATATCATAACTGGTATCAGGAACCTGTTCTTTCAGTCGTACATCAAATTCGTCCCATTCCAGGTCGATCTGATGCTGATCGGCATACAGGTTTAAAATTTCCCTGATACAACGCATACCCTGATTCTCCACTCCTTCGTATAAATCCAGAATGGCTACTTTTATCGTTCCCAAATCCATAACCATGCGGCAAATTTAAGGATTTTCATTTTTACCGGTCGAGAGCCCTCAACGGGTAAAAGCTTAGTGAACTTTTTGGCCGGCGATCCAGGTGCCAAGCACGCGGATGGATAAGAGTTGTTCGGGCGGAACGGTTAGTAAATCCTGGTCAAGCAGAATAAAGTCGGCCAGCTTACCCGTTTCAAGACTGCCTTTTTCATTTTCCTCGAAATTGCTCCTGGCCGCCCATATGGTCATGCCCCGCAGTGCCTGCTCCCTGGTAAGGGCATTTTCAGGCTGATAACCTCCGGCAGGATATCCTTTCGCATCCTGCCGCACTACTGCCGCAAAAAACGTTTTAAAGGGTGATATATCTTCCACGGGAAAATCGGTACCTAGAGGAATCCAACCGTTTTGTTGTAATAATTCCTGGAAGGCATAAGCTCCTTTTTCGCGTTCTTTCCCCAACCGTTGGCCGGCCCAATACATATCTGAAGTAGCATGGGTGGGCTGAACAGAAGGAATAATGCCGTAGTTTCCAAAATTGGCAAAATCAGCAGCATTAACTACCTGTGCGTGTTCAATTCGCCAGCGCCGGTCATTTTTTCCTTTCAGGTGCTTTGCATAAATCTTAAGGATGGTTCTATTGCCACTATCTCCAATAGCGTGGGTGTTCATTTGGAATGGGGTAGACGCAAGCAGGGCTGCTACAGAATCAAAATGTTCGGGATTGCTCAACAAAAATCCCTTGTTGCCCGGATTATCGGCGTAGTCTTCCAACAGGCAGGCACCCCTGGATCCCAGTGCGCCATCCGCATATACTTTAAACGAACGGACGTTGAGCCGATCAGTTTTGATAATACCTTTTGGCAGCAGGTAATCGTAGTTTTTTTTGCTATCACTTAACATGGCATATATACGCATCTGGAGCTCACCTGATTGATGCAGTTCGTCCATCAGATTTATCTCGGAAAAATCCAGCCCACAATCATCTACAGTAGTCAACCCCATAGCAAAACAATTCCGTTGTGCATCCAGCAGCGCTTCTTTTTTTTGTGCCGTGGAAGGCGCTGGTATTTTGGTAGCTACCAGGTCAATTGCGTTATCGATCAGGAGACCGGTTAAGCGGCCATTTTTTACGTCAATTTTTCCCCCTGTCAGTTGATCACCTGCTTTAATACCGGCAAGCTCAAGGGCTTTGGCATTGGCCATTGCAGCATGTCCATCGATCCGGCTAAGCAATACAGGGCGATCGGGAAACAATTGGTTAAGTGCTTCGTTGGTCGGGAATTCCTGGTTGGGCCAATCGTTCTGGTCCCAGCCTCTGCCAATTAGCCAGCCTTCTGGTGTAGTATGGGCAAATTTTACCAGGGTGTCAAGGATAGCCTGCCAGCTTCCTGTGCCCACCAGGTTGGCAGTTTGCAGGTTCAGTCCATAGGCATAAAAATGACAATGTGCATCAATAAAACCGGGATAAATGTAGTTGCCGCCCGCATCGAGCGTATCATTGGCTTTATAAGTTTTTAGGAGGGTAGTTTCATCTCCAACAGCAAGGATTTTACCATCGCGTACAACCAGGGCGGAAGCTTTGCTGAAGAGGCTGTCTACGGTATAAATATGCGCGTTTCGGATCAGCAGGTCGGCAGTTTTTTTATTGCTGCACGAAATGCAATAGAAGCACGCCAGGGCAATCAGCGCACCAATGAATGTTGATTTCAATGAAAAAAAATTTATAAAATGATGCCGAAAATGGTATCCACTACCAGTGATAATAAACTGTTCCTGAATTGCTCAATCCGGATCACTGATAAACCGGCCTGTTTTAACGCAATCATTTGAGCAAGGTCTTTTTGGCCCAGCACCAGCCATTCGAAGTCCTGGGTAGTTAGTTTACCTTCTGCCAAAAGAATGGTCCATCGTTTCAGGCTTTCTTTGGTTTCTTCCAGAAATTTTCGACCATCCTGAATGGCGGCTTTCGTATAGTTTTTTACAAATAAGCGAGCCAGTTCTTCCACCTGTTTTTTAAGTGTTTTGAAGATGTCTTCAAATTTTACCGTTGCTGCCATAGGCTGTTTTTTATTGCTGCAGGTCTTTAGGCGTTAATTTCCCACTCTCCAGTTCAGCAAGCTGATCAAAGGCATTGCCCACAATAATCTTTGCCTCTGTAATAAAAGCTGGTTTTAATTGGGTTTCTTTTTTCCAGCGGGCTAAAAAACCGCCCAGTAAATTTTTTTCCGGATTTCTTAAGAGGTTCCACATCTGGATCCTCAATTGATTTTTTTTCCGGTGTAATTCATATTCATAAAGTTTATTGAGTTGATCCGTAAAAGCCTCAATTTCTTTTTGCTGCGAGGTATAGGTTTGTTCTGCTT
>NZ_LUKG01000062.1:17835-26382 GCF_001601815.1 Flavihumibacter sp. CACIAM 22H1 | reverse complement strand
TTGATCCGTAAAAGCCTCAATTTCTTTTTGCTGCGAGGTATAGGTTTGTTCTGCTTTATCCATCAGGTTCATCGCATCTACTTTTAAACTGGTAGATTCCTTATAAACATATTGGTCATAGGGTGCCGTGGCTACGCAGCTGCTTAGCAGCAGGGTGTAGCAGGCAATAGCGATCACTGTCCACCAACGGCGGAAAAAACGCTGCATTGGTAGGTATTGGATATCAGATGCCATATAGGAATTGACTTTTTATATAATCAACAACAGCCACCATGCTATTGGTTTCCTGGTATACTTTCATTTGACGGTCGGCTCCGGTTCCTGTTTCGAGCAGGTTTGGTACCAGGTTTAATATATGCCGGCTTCCCAGTTGATCTACCACATCGTCCACAAAATCGAGCAGTTCATAAATTAATACCCGGGTATTTACTTCCTCTTCCTTTCCGAAATCAATCAGGCGTCCGTCGATTCCATAGCGGCTGGCTCTCCATTTATTTTCGTTGATCAGGGCTCTTGAATACTGAATAAAGTTGAGGTTATTACTCCTGAGTTTATAGATTTTGGCACAAATGGCCTGGAATAAGGCTGCAATAATGATGGTTTCATGCGTGGTCATCGGCACATCGCAGATACGGAATTCTACGGTATTAAAGAAGGGGTGTACCCGCAGATCCCACCAGATTTTTTTGGCATTGTCGATGCAATTGGTTTTAACCAGCATTTTGACATAATGGTCATAATCTTCGATGGTGTCAAAATATTCCGGAATACCTGTTCGGGGAAATTTGTCAAAAACTTTTGTACGGAATGATTTGTAGCCGGTAAGCCTTCCTTCCCAGAAAGGAGAATTGGTACTGAGTGCATAAATATGGGGCAGGAAATAGCGGGTGCTATTGGCTATATGGTTAGCCATCTCGCGGCTTTCCATTCCTACGTGCACGTGCAGGCCAAAAATAAGGTTGCTTCGAGCGGCTTCCTGCAGTTCGTTCACAATTTCACTGTAGCGGACATGGTCGGTGATCAGTTGGCTTTCCCAATGGCTAAAGGGATGGGTGCCCGCAGCTCCCATGGCAAAACCCAGATCGCCGGCTACATGCGAAATAGTATTTCGTAATGTGGCAACATCTTTAAGTGCTTCATCAATATCCTTACAGATATCGGTGCCAACTTCCACCACGGCCTGGTGCATCTCGGCCTTTACTTTATCCTTGATGATTTTTTGCCCTTCTAGTACAATTTTTTGTTCATGGCTTTTAAGTTCCCGCGATTGCGGATCGATGACCATGTATTCTTCTTCAATACCCAGGGTAAATTGCTGGTAGTTGATCATGACGGAAGGTAGAAATTATAGGTAAACAATTTTTTGAGGAGCATGAACTGCCTGTTGTAACAGTTGTCGAATGCTACCTGTTTGCTTTATACAACTTTTTGTGTGCGAAAAATATATCTAGAGGCCGGCTGTAAGGGCTGTTTTGCCGGCACTTCTTTTGATGTATTCGCCCCAGGTCAGGTTGTCTTTTCCCGGCTGGTAAGCCATCGCTTTTTCAATGGCATAGTTAGCGGCAGTTTCAACCACCCAGGCAAAATTATCTTCTCCCACACTTTTAATTTCTGCATCCGGGGCGGGGTTACAAAAATCAATAGCATAGGGGATGCCATCCCGTACAGCCAGTTCAACGGTGTTGAAATCATATCCCAGGAAATGATTGATGCGTAAGACAATTTCTTCCATTTGTTTTAATCGCTCTGGACTAGCTGTAAACCCTGCCTGGTACCGCAGGTGATGCGGGTTGCGGGGTTCATACGGCATAATCCGTACATGTTTTCCGCCGATGCAATAACAGCGGTAGTATTCTTCAAATATGATTTCTTCCTGTAGCAGCATCACCAATTCTCCGGTTTCGGCGTGTTTATCGAAGAAATCCTCCATGCTTACCAGGCGGTATACATTTTTCCAGCCACCACCTGCAAAAGGTTTCATATAGGCCGGGAAACCTACATAATTAAAAATTCCTTCCCAGTCGAGCGGGTAGGCAAGGTTGCTGAAAGACTGGTCGGAGGTATCTGCCGGAAGATCGCGCGAGGGCAGTATTACGGTCTTTGGCACGGGTACACCGATTTTAGTAGCCAGGCAGTTGTTGAAGAATTTCTCATCGGCGCTCCACCAGAAAGGATTGTTGATAACGGCGGTGCCGCAAAGTGCTGCGTTTTTTAGAAAAGCCCGGTAAAAGGGAACATCCTGCGAAATCCGATCAATAAGTACGGCATACTCGGTTGGCTCGCCCTGCATAACTTTATCAATCCGGACGGGCTCCGCTACAATGCCTTCAATATTTTTGCTGTTTACACGATCTATAAATGCCATGGGAAAACTCCGCTCCTGGCCAAACAAAATGCCTATTTTCTTCATGTGGAATGGTATTGGTGAATGGGATTGATCTGCCTTGAATATACTATTATTTAATCAAGTATGAATGGCCTGCCTGGCTTTTTTGGATAGCTTTTTTTTCGCCAAATTCCTGTATTTTCAACGCCCTGTATTATTTTATTGTGAACAGCTATGCGTGCATTGATGCCCCTGGAGAAAACAACCGATACGATTATTGTAAAATCTATTCAGCTTGATTCTGCTTTTTTACAGCGAGCAGTACAAGTGGATATTTATTTGCCTGATTTTCTGAACAAAAATGAACAGCCTGCCTTGCTGTTGTTAAACGACGGACAGGATATGGCCACCATGGGGTGGACCGGAATATTTGCTGATTTTTTGCAGGGTTCGGGACAGCTGCCACTGATAGCGGTGGCTATACATGCCGGACCAGAACGTAAAATGGAATATGGCACAGCAGCTATCCCTGACTATATGGGTCGGGGGGCTAAAGCGGGAGACTATACCAAATTTTTCTTCGAGGAGCTATTGCCTGTTGTGCGGCAGGAATCGGGGTATCCCGAATTCCGGGAAAAAGTCTTGGGAGGATTTAGCCTGGGTGGACTATCCGCCCTGGATATCGTTTGGGCACATCCGCATGAATTTACCCGGGTGGGAGTTTTTTCTGCTTCGCTCTGGTGGCGGATAATAGATCAGACAGATCCCGAATACGATGATGATAAACACCGGATCATGCACGACCTGGTCCGCAAAGGGGCCTATGCTCCCTGGTTAAAATTCTTTTTCTGTACAGGTACATTAGATGAGACCAATGACAGGAATGGGAATGGGATCATAGATTCTATTGATGATACCCTGGGGTTGATGGCAGAGCTGGAACGAAAAGGCTATCATCGGGAAAAGGATATGTATTACCTGGAGCTGGCAGACGGCAGGCATGATGTGGCTACCTGGGGGCGCGCGATGCCGGTATTCCTGGAATGGGCTTTTGGCCGGAAATGATTGCATGGATCGCTTTCGCTGTGGTATAAAAAAAGAGGCTGTCTCTGCAGGGAGACAGCCTCTTTTTATGGTTGTTGATGTTATCAGAAGTTCAGGCGGAAGCCTAATTGGCTTACCCATCTTGCACTGTAATTAGGTACAGTACTGGTACTAACTGAATATGGTTTAACATTTGCGTTATTAGGATTGAAACGGTATTGCGGAACCATAGCATTGGTATAGCCAGCAAAATTGAGCGCATTGTACTGGTCAAAGCTTGCAAAATAGGTTCTGCCCCATTCTCTGTTCAGCATGTTGGTAAAATTGAAGATATCGTAACTCACTTGTAAAGAGTATACTTTACCTCCGATTTTTACATTAAAGTCCTGTGCAATTTTTAAGTCAAGTATATGCGTAAAGGGAAGACGATCTCCATTTCTTTCAGCGAAAGAGCCTCTTCTGCTTTTCAGGTAGGAATTGTTCTCGATGAATTGTTCAAAAGCGGCCCGTTGCTGATCAGGTGTATAGGTAACATTTGAGATTGTATTGTTCAGGAATGTCATCGTTTGAACCTGTGCAGAAGTGGGTACATATATCAGGTCATTGAAGTTGCTGGCACCATCTCTGATAACCGCACCATTATAGGTATAACTAAGTGGGTTTCCAGATTGACCATTATAAACCAATGATAAAGTAGTAGCCATTTTATTTCTGGCGTAGCTGAATTTTTTCGCAACAAATGCGAAGATTCTGTGACCCTGGCTAAAATCAGATACTGAACGCGTAAGAGCATTGCGGCTGTTTACAGCTTCCATGTTTGCCCATTGGCTCAGGTTTACTGAACTGGTTGCTTCATGCAGGGTAACCGATTCTCCGTAGGTATAGTTTGCATTGAAACTAAATCCTCTCTGGAAACGTTTTTCAAGCGCAAATGTAAAATTGTAACTAAACCCTTTATCTCCATTGTTGTTGGAAAGGATCAGCACATTGTCATAGGGGTTGCTCCCCGTGGGAAATGCAATTTTAGCGGGATTTTGATATACCTGGCGTTTATCCGGACCAGCTGAAACAAGGTTTGGTTGAACAATATTAGCGTTTGTATAGAAGGTTTCATTAATGCCTTTCGTATAAATACCCTCAATTGTGAATTTCCACCCATTACCAAAGGTTTTGTCAACGGCTAAAGATGTTCTTAAAACTTTTGGTGCGCGGAATTTTGCTGAAATCAAATCAATATTACCTTTTGACACACCGAAGCCAAGGTCTTCCGGACGGTATTGGTCAAATGGATCAGGACGGAATGTGATTTGCGATAAGGCAGCAGTATTCTGAGAGGAGCTTGCTGTAAATCTTGCCTGGCTAATACCAGTATTATTATAAATACCTCCAGGCCAAACCAATGGAATACGGCCGGTGAACATACCTACACCTCCACGAATTACGATGTTTTCATCGTCTATTTTGTAAGTGAATCCAATACGGGGAGAGATAGAAACCGGCATTTTTGGTTTTTGTCCGGATCTGGCACCTTTGAAGTCATGGAATTGAGAAAAAATCGGAAGGGCTGTTTCGTTAAAATAAGTGTCTTCCGGCGGGTTGGTCAAAAACAGATTATAATCAGCGCGAACACCCAGATTAAGCGTAAATGCTTCGTTTACCTTGATTTCATCATTGATGAAGAGACCAAGACGGGCTGTTTTAAAATTGGCTGCAGCTGCCGTATTATCGGTCAGATCGTTGTCTATGGTTGGGTAGCCGATGATGTATTGACGGGGATTGCCGTTTGCGAGGAAAGTGGCGAGATCAGCGTACTCATAGTTTCCATAAGTGTTTTGCAGAAACACGTTGAACGCTTTGTTTAATTCATTGTCTGTACCAATGGTTAAAGTATGTTTTCCACGATTCACTTTGAAGGCATCAAACAAACTGATGGTAGACTGTTCTAGCTTGTTTTGCGTGGAACTGTTTTCAGATCCAAATACAAAGCGGCCAGCTCCATCAAGAATTGTGACCCTTGGAAATGGATCTCCTAAAGGTTTTCTGTCGTCCAGAACGTCTGTATAGGTAATGAGTAACTTATTACTCATGCCTCTTCTCAAATTGCTGTTTAACTCAGCGGAAAAGGAATTGGTCTTTGTTGGAAACAGGTACCCGTTATTATAGAAGTTGATCGCGGTATTACTACTTGAAGAGGTATTATACCGTTCGCCTTTATTTAAACGATAGCTGAAGGAGAATTTATGCCGTGGGTTAATGTTCCAGTCTAATTTGGCTGTTATTCTGTCAACATTTACTTTTTCCGGGTTATCATTGAAGCCACCGGTTTCATATCCATATTCACTTAAGATGGTAGATCTGAGATTATTGATAACGGTAATATCCTGGGTGTTTCCTGTATAATTTTCGAAGTCAAAGGGTTGCGGACGTTCATCCCGCTGAACTTCACCATTAATAAAGAAAAACAGTTTATTTTTTATAATTGGTCCCCCAACTCTGAAACCAATGGTCTGATTTTTAAAATCAGCTAATTTTGTTGCATTAGCTTTATCACCGGTGGGAGTTTTACCTGTAAGGTCCTGATTGCGGAAGAAATAATAGACAGACCCTTGAAATTGATTTGTACCTGAACGTGTAATGGCATTTATTCCGCCACCTGTAAAGTTGCCGAGGGATGCATCGTATGGCGAAACTACTACCTGGAACTGGTCAATAGCGTCAATAGAAATGGGCGCAATTCCTGCCTGTCCGCCATTTGTGCCTGAAGCTGCCAGACCAAATACATCATTATTAACGGCACCGTCAATATAAAAGGAATTAAAACGGTTGTTTTGACCTGCGATAGTAATTCCTCCATCTGCAGCAGTCAGTTTTGCCTGTGGAATAGCTCTTAAATAGTCGCTGATATTCCGGCCAACAGTAGGCAGGTTAGCCATTTGATCACGGCCAATAACTGTTTCAGCACCGCCTTTTCCGCCAGCAGCTGTTTGCTTTCTTACTGAACTTACAACTACAGCAACTAATTCGTCTGCTTTATCGGTAAGATTAATGTCGGCTCGGAATGTTTCACCAAGTGTCAGGTAGATGTCTTCCTTTTTGGTTGTTTGGAAGTTAATGAAACTAGCTTCAATTGTGTAAGGGCCACCAGGATTCATGTTCTGGATATCAAAACGACCCCCAATCCGAGTGGTGCTGGTATAAACCGATCCCGTGGGTACGTGGGTGGCTTTTATGGTTGCGCCGACCAAGGGTTCTCCGGTAGAGGTTTTAACAAAACCGCTCATGCCACTGGTAGTTACCTGAGCAGTTGTGCTGACTGTAACTGCCAGGAATAGGCAGACCAGTCCTACAATTCTCTTCAAAAGCATAATGTGTGTGTTTTACAATTTGCTGCAAAGAAACTGAATAATTTCTTTATGTTATTAGGATAGTGTTAACAAATTGTAACCTCCCGGTTTACCCCGGGGAGGCGGGTGGGGAGCGACTTGGAAGGTGTCAGATACCTGTCTAACAGGTATCTGACACCTATTCTAACACCTGTCTGACGTCTTTACCGTAGCTTTGCAAAAATTTGGAGTATGCTGGATAGTATCGAAACTGCCATCGAAGATTTTAGGGAAGGAAAGATGCTGATTGTGGTAGATGATGAAGACCGCGAAAATGAAGGCGATTTTGTAATCGCCGCCCGCCACGTGACCCCCGAAATCATCAATTTTATGAGCAAGGAAGGAAGAGGACTTATCTGCGCCCCGCTCGTAGAAGACCGCTGCGATGAACTAAAGCTCGATATGATGGTGTCCAGTAATACCGCCCTGCACGAAACCGCATTCACCGTTTCTGTCGACCTGCTCGGCCATGGTTGCACTACGGGAATTTCTGCACAAGATCGCGCTAAAACCATCCTGGCACTTATCAATCCGGATACCCGCCCCGAAGAATTAGGGCGCCCCGGCCATATCTTCCCCTTAAAAGCTAAAAAAGGCGGCGTGCTGCGCCGCGCCGGACATACAGAAGCTACTATCGACCTGGCCCGCCTTGCCGGTTGCGAACCCGCTGGCGTACTCGTCGAAATCCTCAACGAAGACGGCACCATGGCCCGACTGCCGCAACTCGTCGAAATCTCCAAGAAATTCGGTATCAAAATCATTTCCATCAAAGACCTGATCGAATACCGGCTCCGCCGCGATACCCTAATCGAAGAAGTGGTTCGGGTGGATATGCCTACCCAATACGGGCATTTTACCATGATCGCCTTCCGCGAAAAACATACCCTCAATGAACATATGGCCCTTATCAAGGGAAGCTGGGAAAAAGACGAACCCGTGCTCGTACGCGTTCACTCCAGCTGTTTCACCGGCGATATCCTCGGTTCTCTCCGTTGTGATTGCGGTGAACAGCTCCATAAAGCATTACAACTCGTTGAAGCGGAAGGTAAAGGAGTTGTGCTTTACATGAACCAGGAGGGTAGGGGAATCGGACTTATGAATAAACTCCGGGCCTATAAACTGCAGGAAGAAGGCATGGATACCGTCGAAGCCAACCTGCACCTCGGCTTTCCCATGGATAAACGGGATTATGGAGTAGGCGCACAAATTCTACGGCACCTCAACATATCTAAATTGAAACTTATCAGTAATAATCCGAAGAAAAGAGCCGGACTGGTAGGATATGGAATTGAAATTGTGGATACCGTGCCGATCCGTATTAACCCCAATCCGCACAACGAAAAATACCTGCAAACCAAAAGAGATAAACTGGGGCATACCATCCTGGGGGCAGAAGACAATGAAAAATAGACCTCGGGTAGCCGGGTTGCCGCCCTGCCTGACCCTGCCTGATTATTTTTCCCCTTTCTTCTTCTTACGCCGGAACAGGTCCCAGATACGATCAAATTCTTTCCTGTAAGAAATGCCGACACCAGATCGCTGCAAGGCACTCTGGTACGCATAACTCCAGTTGTTCCGGTAAAAGAAGGTAATCCGGAATTTCCCGTCCGGGGTCAGTTTGTATTCGGCAGATACATCGGGAAGAAACTGAAACGTGGCCGCCTGCCGGGAATTGATCCCAAAGTCAATGGCGCTTCCGACCATAAATGTAAGCCGCTCATTCAGGTAACTCTTCGCCAGGCTCAGGTTAATATTGGTGCGATCCGGTAACAATATCTGCGCATTTGATTGCCC
>NZ_LUKG01000062.1:15585-17610 GCF_001601815.1 Flavihumibacter sp. CACIAM 22H1 | reverse complement strand
TTTGATTGCCCGGTTAAATTGGTGCCGCTGTACAAGGCCGCGTTCATATTCAACTTCAGGCTTTTATCATTAAACACATTCTGAAGAATTTTGGAAAATTCATTGGACAATACGCTGGATAAAAACCCGGATATGCTACTCACTACCAGGCTTTCGAAAGCTGTATTGGCGAAGGAGGCACTATTATTCTGTAAACTACCGGCCGCGGTGAGGGGACCAAAATTATTAAACAGGATCAGGTAAGAAACCTGCTTGTTCAATTCACTTTCATCTTCCTGGATGATCTTAAACAGGGCACTTGCCTGGTAATTATTCCGCAACGGGCTGTTTTCCGGTAGTTCAATCCGGAAGCGGATCTTGGGCTGCGATAAGCGATCGGTAATATTCGCAATAATGTTTACCGTACCGCGGTACTGGGTTACATTGGGATCGTTGATCCCAAAGCCGCCACTGCTCAGCAGGTCGCTGAACTTTACATTATTGGCGGTATACAGGGCATCAATTTTTAAGGTGGCATCATAGGGGTCTCCATTCCATACAATGTAATTATTACGTTCGGGTAACAACACAAAATTCTTTTTCCAGGCCTGGAAATTGAAATTGTAAAATCCACTTTCAATATCATAGCGGCCTGCCATGGTCAGGCTTTCTTTGGAGCCCACCCGCATTTTCAGGTTGCCATTTCCCCGGGCCGTAATGATATCGCCCGTGCTTTCATCAATTATCATATTAACCACCGCTTTATTATTAGCCCGGATATCCAGGCTTACGGTGAAGTTTGATTCCTTGTCATAGGGTTTATATGGCGTCATTTCTTTACCATACTCTTTCCATACGATAAAATCTGCATCTGCATTCTGCCGGCTGCTTTCAGTTGCTATGTATATATTACTGCTGTCAGTCGGTTCTCCGCTGATCTCCATTTGCATATCATACATCGGGCCGCTGAATTTCATGGTTGCTTTCCCGATTAGATTGCCGTAAAACAGGCTATTGTCTGCCGGTGTGGTATTCAGAAGCAATAACTTATTGGTCTTAACAGAAAAATCAAAGGCGAGGTCATTGAAATTATTATGGTATAAAATTCCTTCTGTCAGTTCTCCTTTATTGCCCAGGGTATCTTTTAGTACGAATTTCCCAAAATCAATTTGCCCGTCGGTGAACTTGATCTGCGCTTCAGGGATCTTATAATAGACCTTTGTATAATCAACCAGTAAGCCGGCATCGTTTAACCGTACATCACCCAGGTATTTCAGGTTATTTCCCTTACCCACAATCTGTAACTGACCGTTGGCATACCCGTCCAGTTTATCGAAGATGCCGGTCAGGTATTGTTGCAGCAAGCTGATTTTGGTGTTCTTTAAATCTGCCCGGATATCAACCTGGTCTGCCAGGCTATCGGTGGTATTGATCAAACCCGCCACATCAAAATGGTAATTCTCATTCAGCGAAATGGTCTTAAAGCTTACTTTGCCCGATTTTTTGGAATAGGAACTGGAGAGATCCAGCACGCCAATCGAGTCATTATCCAGGCGAAAATGTTCTGCTTTTGCGCTGGCATCTACCTGCAGGTTACTAAACGGATCAATCAGTTCAATTTCCCCGCTTAACAATCCTTCCAGGCGATTTGATTTCACGAAAAAAGGAGCAAAATCACCAATATTGATTTTCCTCAGCTCCACTTTCAGGTCATTTCCTTTTCCAATGGAGGAAGGGGCTGAGGTAAGGATGATCTCCTGCTCCTCACTATAAATCCGTACGCCTTCTGTCGTTACCAGTTCTTTACTTAAAATAATCTCGCCTCCGTCTTCTATGACCCAGGGTTTCTGGTTGATCTCAAAACTTGAGGGGTAAAACTGTACCCGGATACCATTTTTAAGGGTTTGCACTTCGCCAGAAATAGATGCCCGGTTAAGTGTCTGATTAGCGCTTGTCTGAATCGATACTTTGGAAATATCCCTGGCGGCTGAAACGGTTACCACCGAACCGGGAAAATGCAAACTGTCATTAACCTGTATATCTCCA
>NZ_LUKG01000062.1:0-15441 GCF_001601815.1 Flavihumibacter sp. CACIAM 22H1 | reverse complement strand
CCTGTATATCTCCAACTGTTGTGCTGACGGCCAGGGAATCGAAGTTGCCGCGCGCCTGGAATTTTACATCATTAAAGCCCAGTTTATTATACCCGAATTGCGGGATCTCCGCATCAACATCGAAAATATTTTCTTTGGTATTTAACTGCCCGTTAATGGTGGCATAATTGAAGCCTTTCAATCGTATCCAGCAAACTCAGGTAGTCATCCACTTTACGGGTGGTGATGAAAAAGCTGAAATTATTGTCTACGGTGGTTTTGGAAGCAGCAATATAACTGGGGTAATACCGGTTCAGAAAGGTTTGAAACGCATCGGGCAGGGAGGAGATATTAAATTTCCCGGCCAGAATACCTTCAAATTCATTGCTTCGGACAGAAATGGTTTTGTTACCGCTCTCCTGCATGCCGGATTCAACATATAAACTGTCGAAGGAAATCCGCTGGCCATTGTTAAATACTGCGGCGTCGGAGATCCGGGCTGAGCCCAGGAAATTATCTATATTGCTTCCGGTGAAATTCACGTTAAAAGTGCCGTTGAAATCAAGTTCCTCCCGCGTAAATTTCATGCTGCGCAGGTTGGCATTCACTACAAGGGCGCTGAAATCGAAACGGGGAATTTCGCCCGATAAGTCTACCAGGCCTTTTAACTTGGCTTCCAGGTGTTCATCATTAACCGCCACATTACCGTTGAACAATCGTTTGGCAAATTTTCCGTCGATCTCAATATCGCGGTATTCATACCCATTGTATACAATAAACGGGATATACCCTTTAAGCCCGGCATCCAGGCTTTGGAGGGTGAAGCCTTTTCCTTTGATATCGCCGGCAACCCCGATAGCGCCGAGCATTGAATTGCCGATAAACTGCCCGATTTCAAATTCTTCTGTCTGGATGGTTCCTACATAGAGTGGTACGCCTTTTTCCGGCAATTTCATGTTTACATCTGTAGCAATCGTGCCAAGTGCGGTTTCGATGGTTCCGTAGGTTACAAAATCATTGAGGAAGCCGGTAAAGCTTCCTTTGAATTTCAGAAAACCAAGCCGGTCGAGCCGCGGTTCGGTGATGGTTTTGATTACCGGGAAAAACTGGGTAATATCTCCATAGCTGGCATTGAAATCCCGAACGGTTACGTCGAGGTAGGATTTTTTTATATCGGGTAGCCCTTTCAGTATAAAGTCGCCGTTCAGGTAGGTGTTCTTACCTGCTTTGGCAATAACTTTTTTCCCTTCCAGTTTACTGATGGTGCCACTGGCTTTTCCACTGAGACTTATTTTGGTGTTCCAGTTGGCGAGTTCCGGGGCAAAAAACGCTATATCGTCGCTGTGTACAATAGCATCGGTGAAATTTCCTTCCAACTGGATCGATTCGATGAAATCACTCATATCATCAAACGTATCATACCGCATCGCATAATAATTGCGGAGATAACTTTTCGGGGTGCGGATATCCAGCTGGCGGAACTCCATGGCTTCGGGATGAAACCGGAGATTGGCTTTCAGTTGTTTTACCTCAAAACCGGATCGTTCTTTAGTGGCAATTTCAATGGCTGCGCTGATGGTATCATTTTGCAGTTTAACTTCTCTGAACTGACTATTGATCTGGCTGAATTGGAAATGCGCACCATCGAAATAATAGTAAGGTGCGCGTTCCGTTTCGATATCGTTTTTCAGGCTGCCGTTTTTGATCGTAAGGTTCCGGATACCCAATGCCCAACGGCCCGGGTTCCAGCGCAGGTGCTCCGGGTCATTGGGCGGCAGGGCTGCCCGGGCAGTTTTTGGACGGGGTGGTCTTCGTCCGTCGTAATTGTAGATCGAAAAATTGGGCTGAACAATGGAGAGGTTGCGAATCTGGATATTTTTGTTAACCAGGTCAAAGACCTCGGCTTGAAGGTCGAGCGATTGGAGAGACAGGCCCAGGTTTTCTCCCCGCCACTCATCGCGTTGAAGTAAACGGATGTTTTTGAGGGCGATTTCTTTAACAGACAAGCGGATGGGGTTCTGTTTTTTAGTGCTGGGAGGCGCGGCAAAATAATCTGCCAGGAACTGGTAATTCCAGTTAGAGTCTACCCGGTGAAAATCTATTAAGGTGTTTTCCAGCCCGATATAGGTAAGCTCTACCTTGTCCTTTACGAAAAACCAGTCGGTAATATTTACTTTAAGAGCGCCGGCATATAGCAGGGTGTCCTTCTGTTGATCGCGCACAAGGGTTCCATTGAGCGACAGTGTATTAAAAAACTCCAGGTCAATATGGTCCACTTTTACCTCGGTGTTCAAGGCTTTGGACAGCCGTTTGGCTGCCTGCCGGGCAATATAATTCTGGACAAAACTGACCTGCAGAAGAAAATACACCAGCACCACCAATAGCAGAAGCGACAGGATTAGGTAACCGGTTATTTTAACTACTCGTTTCAGGAATTGGGTATTAGCTGCAAAATTAATTATTCATGGTCAACCTTCTTAGAAGAATATGACCATTGAACGAATTTACTGGATGAGACTGGTATACCCGGGCCGAGGTTTAACTTTTGGATGGATTTATGAAAATCAGGCGGGTTGATTTACACTGCTTTACGTAATCTAACCAGGCTGGTTAAGAGTTCTTCCAGTTGATCGAGCTGCAGCATATTAGCTCCATCGCTTTTGGCTACTGCCGGGTTGGGGTGGGTTTCGATAAAGAGCCCGTCTGCCCCTGCCGCCAGTGCTGCTTTCGCTATGGTTCCGATAAGTTGGGGATTACCTCCTGTTACCCCAGTGGTTTGATTAGGCTGCTGCAGGCTATGGGTGCAATCCATTACCACGGGTACACCGTGTTCTTTCATCCAGGGGATATTCCGATAGTCTACCACCAGGTCCTGGTAGCCAAAGGTGGTTCCCCGTTCTGTCAGTATTATTTTATCGTTACCGGCCTGCCTTATTTTTTCCACGGCAAATTTCATCGATGGCCCGCTTAAAAACTGGCCTTTTTTTACGTTTACAATTTTGCCGGTTTCGGCGGCGGCTATCAGCAGGTCTGTTTGGCGGCATAAAAATGCGGGTATCTGCAGAATGTCGGCATAGTTAGCTGCAGGGGCTGCCTCATCGTGGGCATGAATATCCGTTGTGGTAGGCAAACCGAATTTTTCCCCTGTTTTTTTGAGTAATCCCAGCCCTAGTTCATCTCCCAGCCCGGTAAAGGAACTGGCACTGGTTCTGTTAGCTTTTCTGTAAGAAGATTTAAATATGTAAGGGATACCCAGTTTGGTACAGATCTGTTTAACTTTTTCAGCTACTTCAGTAAGTAGCTCTTCGCTTTCAATAACACAGGGTCCGGCAATCAAAAAAAAGTTTTTCTCGTCATAGGACTGTCCCTTAAATAGCTCTTGCAGAAATTTTTCCATGCGGCAAAGATAGGATTTCTATTTTCTCGGTTGGGGCGCCTCCTTTCGGACGCCTTCTTTCGGTGCCATCTGGCTGGTGAAAAAGCTATTCATTTTGTCCGTAGGTTTGCAGGCCTAATTTCGATTGCTATGACAAAAGAAAAAATTTTAGTAATTGGTGCCTGCGGACAAATTGGTGTAGAGTTAACCCTGGCACTGAGGAAAATATACGGGAATAACAATGTATTGGCTTCTGATCTTCGTGAAGAAAACGAGTTGCTGAAAGGTACCGGCCCCTATGTTTCCATTGATGCACTTAATAAAGAAATGCTGCATGTGCTGGTGATCCGGCAAAATATTACACAGGTTTATTTACTGGCTGCCATCCTGTCGGCTACGGGCGAAAAAAATCCTAACCTGGCCTGGCACCTCAACATGCAAAGCCTGCTGAATGTCCTGGATATTGCCCGGGAAGAAAAACTTACCAAAGTTTACTGGCCTTCATCCATTGCAGTATTCGGCCCTACTTCGCCTAAACAAAACTGCCCTCAGTATACTATAATTGAGCCTACTACCGTATATGGAATTTCCAAATATGCCGGCGAGTTCTGGTGTAATTATTACCACCAGCGATATGGGGTGGATGTACGTAGTTTGCGCTATCCCGGGTTAATCAGTTATAAGTCTGCGCCGGGGGGTGGTACCACCGATTATGCCGTAGAAATTTTTCATGAAGCCCTGGAAGAAGGTACATACCGTTGCTTTTTAAAGGAAGACACCTACCTGCCTATGATGTATATGCCGGATGCCATCAAAGCCACCATTGAGCTGATGGAAGCACCGGCTGAAAAAATAACGGTTCGCACTTCTTATAATATTTCGGGTATGAGTTTCTCTCCCAAAGAAATAGCTGCTTCTATTCAGCAGCATATTCCCGCGTTTACCATCCGATACGAGCCCGACTATCGCCAGGCAATAGCCGATTCCTGGCCGCAAAGTATTGATGACCATATTGCCCGGCGCGACTGGGGATGGCAACAGGATTATGACCTGAACCGTATGACGGCGGATATGCTGGCCAACCTCAAAAACCAGTAGTCCTGTTAAACTGCTGGTGCAATCCAACTGCCTGGCGTAAATTGCCGGGCAGACGGAATAGGATAGTTATGCTAAAATTTTACTTCTTCGCATTTTTACTGATAGCTGGTAGGGGGGCTTATAGCCAGGCGTCTGCCGGCCCCAAAAAAGCAGCCGGCAAATCCCTGGCCACTGGTACATGGCGGGCTTCCCTGCTTCGCGCAGAAGGCCATCCCATTGTATTTAATTTTGAGTTGGCTTATGAAAAAGAACAGCCGGTGATCTATATTTTAAATGCCAGTGAACGGCTTGAAGTGCGCAACATCCGGAGAAAAGGCGATTCCGTATGGATTGATTTGCCTTTTTTTGAATCGGCTTTTTTTCTGCAGCTGCAAAAAGATGGCACACTTAAGGGCGATTGGCGCAAAGGTACTACCAAGGATATTTCTGTTATGCCCTTTGTAGCTGTGCCCCATCAACAAGACCGGTTTAGTGCCGGTGCTGCTCCTGTAGCCCAGTTGTCTGGTAAATGGGCGATGACTATCCTGCGGCCCGATGGTAGTGCCCGGCCTGCCATTGCACAGTTTGAACAAAAAGGAGCCAAGCTAACGGGTACCATCCTGGCACCCTCCGGCGATTACCGGTACCTCGACGGCATTGTTCGGGGAGATAGCTTATTCTTAAGTACTTTTGACGGCAGCCATGCCTATGTATTTACGGCTCGTATCCACTCAACCGATTCAATTGATGGTGGCCGCTTTTATGCTGGTCCAACCCACCTTGAAAAATTTTCTGCCTCCCGCAATGAACAGGCGGTGCTTCCCCTGGATGGAATCGGCGTTTACCTTAAGCCGGATGCACCGCGCCTGAATTTTCGTTTTCCTGATTTGGAGGGTCGTATGGTTGGTATTACTGATGAGCGCTTTAGAAACAAAGTGGTCGTAATTCAGTTAATGGGTTCCTGGTGCCCCAATTGCATGGATGAAACCAATTTTCTAAGCGCATATTATAAAAAACACAAGGCAAGAGGGCTGGAAGTGGTGTCGCTGGCCTATGAATACAGTACCGATTCATCGCGGTATATGAAAAGTTTACGGAAATTTCAGCAACGGTTCCAGGTAACTTATCCTATGCTCATTACGGGGGTAACCAGTTCAGACAGCTTGCGTACAGAAAAAACGCTGCCGCAATTAACCCCGATCAAAGTATTTCCAAGCACTGTTTTTGTGGGTAAGGACGGCCAGATCAAAAAAGTTCACAGTGGTTTTTTTGGACCGGCTACCGGCGAAGCCTACACGAACTATGTAGCTGAGTTTGAAGCAACCATCAACCAGCTGCTGGCAGAATAGCCGCACCGGATCCGTGTTCAGGAAAAGGATATATCGCTGATAGTGCGGTTTTCCAGTATTCCTAAACTGGCATCGCGCACTTCTTTCATAATATGGTTAAGACCGCAGGTTATTTCATCACAATCTTCGCATTTTTTATAAAAGTTCAGGCTGGCGCAGGGGAGTAGTGCTATGGGGCCGTCCAGGAGCCTTATAACTGTAGCAACTTTTATAGCAGAAGGCGGAACGGCAAAATAATAGCCGCCCCCTTTCCCTTTTTTACTATCCAGTAAACCGGCTTTTTTCAGATCCAGCAGAATGGCTTCCAGGAATTTAATCGGAATATTTCGTTCGGTAGAAATATCTGCAATAAGTATCGGGCCCTGCTGTTCGCGCTGGGCCATGAAACTTAGTGCCTTTAAGCCATATTGGGTTTTTTTTGAAATCATGCAATCGCCTTTAAAATCCCAGAACATCGTTCATTCCAAAAATACCTTTTTTCCCTTTTAAAAATTCAGCCGCCATTACTGCACCTGTAGCAAATCCGGTA
Organism: Flavihumibacter sp. CACIAM 22H1; assembly: GCF_001601815.1. Taxonomy (GTDB): domain Bacteria; phylum Bacteroidota; class Bacteroidia; order Chitinophagales; family Chitinophagaceae; genus Flavihumibacter. The sequence continues at coordinate 9,131 of NZ_LUKG01000062.1, read as the reverse complement.
CGGTTATGGGCGGTATGAATTATTTCTATGTCATCAATTTCCGAGGAGTAACGTATTTTATGGGTGCCGGGTGCCGGGTCAATTCGCTCACTTATTATTTCCAGTTCTTCGGCTTTGTTGGTGGAATGGTTGACCCAGTTTTTGTAAAGTGGAATGTTTTGGAGGATTTGCTCAGCCAGTGTTACTGCTGTACCTGATGGTGCATCTTTTTTTTGCGTATGATGGATTTCTTCCATTTTTACCCGGTACTCCGTTTGATGGGCCATTAACTGCGCCAGTTTTTTATTTAGTTCAAAGAAGATATTTACGCCTACGGAAAAGTTGCTGGCATACAGAAATGCTCCCTGTTGTTGCAGGCAGTATTCGTCAATGGCTTCTTTTTTATCGAGCCAGCCTGTTGAGCCGCAAACCACCGGTACTTTTGCTTTCAACAGCTCCATAATATTATCGAAAGCGCTGTGTGGGCTTGTAAATTCGATAGCTACGTCAATGGCTGCAAGCTTGGTTTCATTGAGGTCATTCCGGTTATCCAGGTCAATTTTCAGTGCAATGGTATGGCCTCTTTCTACTGCAATTTTTTCGATGGCCTGTCCCATTTTTCCGTATCCAACAAGGGCTATTTTCACAATCAGCAATTTGAAGTTTGAATGATGGGGAGTGGTTAGTTCCTAATTGAGGGCAAATATAAGGGGAATGGGGGAAGGAGGTGGGAAAAGGAGCGGGTAGGAGCGCCGAGGGTTATTTGGCAAATAGCTTAGCGGGTTTGGCTTTGTGGATGTCAAATACCAGGGAAAGGCCGGCGGTGTTGCCCAGGCCTAACTGATAGGTGTTATTGGGCAGCAGGGGTTTGAGTTTCATGCTGAGCTCGGGACTCACATCAAATTCTTTCAGGTGAGCATCAACGGTAGCATCAACCACATTCAGTCCCCAGAAAAGCAGGAATACCAGCACCGAATAATCAATGTTCCGTCTAAATTCTCTTCGGTAGTTATCCAGGGAAGAAACAGCGTTGTTTTCCACGAACACACGCAGGTAGGGCGCTACTTTATCCCAACTGGCCGTGTCTTTACCGGCAGTAACCTTGTAAGCAAACCGTACTTCCCGATAGGTTTTAATATTATCAAAAAATACATAACCCGTTATGCCCAGGGCTGCGTATACAATTGGCACTTTCCAGTATTTTTTATTGTAGACCTGTCCCCAGCCCGGAATAATTGCGGAACGTATGGTGGCTTTCCGCGGGTTATGCGGTTCTTTTGTTTTTTTTCCGGCACTGGTGGAATCGGCCGTTTGCAGGTTGGCAGTTTTTTGATCGGCTGTTTTGAGGTTGCCGGCAGGTTTTTCTCCTGGTTTTACGGGTTGCCGTTGGCCACTGTCTTTGCTAAGGGGAATAGTGTCGGCATTTTCCAAAACCAAACGGGAGATAGCACCGGCAAACCTGAAATCTACCGGAAGCGGTTCAGCATAAGCCGGCAGGAAGCTTATAAGCCCTGCTAGCACAACCAGCCCTACTGCCACTCGTATCTTGATCATGTGTTAATTCACCGTTACTCCCATCGATTCCAGCAATTTGTTCAATTCCTGAATAGAATAGTATTCCAGAGTAATGCTGCCATGTCCTTTTTTGCTATGGTTCAACTTTACCTTGGTGCTGAAATGGGAGGCTAAATTATCTTCAATTTTCTTGTAAACCGGCGGCAGCGCTGTTTTTGGAGCAGATTTAACAGCAGCGCCATCTTCTTTGTACATTTTACGAACCAGTTCTTCGGTTTGGCGAACTGATAGGCCCTTGTTCTTTATTTCATTGAAGATATAGAGTTGCTTATCGACCATATCTACATTAATGAGTGCACGGGCATGCCCCATACTCATTACTCCATTGCGGACGGCTACCTGGATATCGGGCGGTAAACGCAGGAGGCGAATATAGTTGGCTACGGTACTTCTTTCCTTGCCCATCCGTTCTGCCACCTGTTCCTGGGTATAATTCAATTCATCCATCATCCGTTTATAACTCAGGCTAACTTCTATGGCATTCAGGTCTTCCCGTTGCAGGTTTTCCAGCAGGGCAAGTTCCAGCAGTTGCTGGTCATCGGCCTGGCGGATATAGGCGGGTAAATCTTTTAATCCGGCGATCTTGGAGGCGCGGTAGCGTCGTTCACCGGATATAAGGCGATATTTCCCAGAGGGCAGTTTTGAAACCGTTATCGGCTGGATGATGTCATGAATTTTTATGGAGGCCGCCAGTTCATTCAGGGCCTGCTCATCAAAATCATGACGGGGTTGTTTGGGATTGGTTTCTATTTGAGCAATAGGAATGCGGCTCATGCTGGTGGCCTGTTCCACTACCTGCGGTTTTAACTGGCCGCTGGTGCTTTTGAGATCAGCATCAATATTCTGTAACAAGGAACGTATTCCTTTTCCGAGCGCATCTTTTTTAGTAGCGTCTTTTTTATTTGGGTTGGTCATTTTGCAACGTAAAAATCAAACAATTTAAAACCACGAACCATTATTTCCCTTCTCATCCTTCCCCCTCTTCCTCTTCCTCTTCCTCCACTTCCATTACCCGGTCTTCCTGGCTGATCTTTGTCATATTGTTTTTCTGTAGGATCTCCTTGGCAAGGTTCAGATAGTTGACAGAACCTTTGCTGTAGGCATCGTATAAGATTACCGGCTTACCCACGGAAGGGGCTTCGCTGATACGGGTGTTCCGGTGTACAATTGTATTAAAGACCAGTTCATCAAAATGACGGCGTACTTCACTCACCACCTGGTTGCATAAACGCAGCCGACCATCGTACATCGTCATTAATATGCCTTCTATTTCCAGTTCCGGGTTCAGCCGGTTCTGCACTATTTTGATCGTATTCAACAGTTTTCCTAAGCCTTCCAGGGCAAAAAACTCTGTTTGAACCGGAACAATTACGGAATCTGCTGCTGTCAGGGCATTTACGGTGATCAGACCCAGGGAAGGGGAGCAGTCAATCACCACAAAATCATATTCATCCAGTACCGGTTGCAGGATACCTTTCAGTACATTTTCGCGGTTGGGATAATTGATCATTTCAATTTCTGCACCCACCAGGTCAATATGCGAGGGCACTACATCCAGGTGAGGGATATCCGATTTCAGGATCACATCCCGGATCGGCGTACCATTAACCATGCAATCGTACAGGCTTTGGGTAATATTATGCAGGTCGAAACCTGTTCCGGTAGTACTGTTGGCCTGTGGATCTGCATCCACCAACAGGGTCCGGAATTCAAGTACGGCAAAGCTTGCTGCAAGGTTAATTGCAGTGGTGGTTTTGCCTACACCACCTTTTTGATTCGCTACGCCAATAATTCTAGCCATAATTCAGTTCCTAGTTCTTGCGGTTTTCGGGTAAGGTATTAAATCGAAATGCTATCTCCAATACCTACCAGGTGCAATTTTTTTCCACCCCGGGTAAAAATCTCCTGCGCCCCCTGGTGATCTATTTTAATAAACCCAAAGGTATCGTAATGTACGCCAATCACCTGCTGGCACTGGATCATTTCAGCACAAGCAAGGGCATCGGCAGCGTTCATGGTAAAATTGTCGCCAATTGGTAAGACCGCAAAATTAAGTTTTGCCCAACGCGGAATCAATTGCATATCAAGGGTTAAGGCGGTATCACCGGCATAATAAAAGTTGCCGGCATCGGAGTAAATGATGAAACCCATTGGATTGCCGCCATAAGATCCGTCCGGAAGCCCACTGGAGTGCTGGGCTACGGTACAACGTACCCGGAAATCGCCAAAATCCCAGGATCCGCCGGTGTTCATCGGGTGGGTATTGGCCACCCCGTTTTTGTTCAGCCATTCATGGATCTCCCAATTGGCTACCACTTTGGCGCCGGTTCGGGTGGCAATGGCAATACAATCGGCAATATGATCGGCATGGCCATGTGAAACCAATATATAATCCGCCTTAATACTATGGATGTCGATGCCTGCTGCCAGCTCATTATAGGTGATAAACGGGTCAAACAACAGGTGTTTGCCATTAATAACAACAGAAAAACAGGAATGACCATAATATGTATATTGCATGGGCTGCTTTTTTGGTAAGGACAGCAAAAATAACGTTTCAACCCAAAAAAACCGGAACAAACCATTCGGGAGCTTGTTATGAATGGCAGATTTTAGCAGACTAACATGAATTCAACCTACACAATTGTATCAGGAACCAACAGAACCGGCAGTAATACTATCAAAATAGCCCGCCAATACCAGCGCATGCTGGAAGAAAAAGGTGTTCCGGCCAATTTATTGACCCTGGAAAACCTCGATGTCAGCAGCCGCAACGACCAGATCCGTGAGCTGGAAAACCGCCTGTTGATACCAACCGGCAAATTTATTTTCATATCCCCTGAATACAACGGCAGTATTCCGGGCGTACTTAAATCCCTGTTCGACAGCAGTGATATACAGCATTGCTGGTGGGGTAAAAAAGCCTTATTGGTAGGCGTGTCTACCGGAAGAGCAGGAAATTTGCGCGGAATGGAACATTTAACCGGTATCCTGCATTATTTAAAGATGTTGGTGTACCATCATAAACTGCCGATTTCTGTCGTAAATGTATTGCTGCATCCCGATGGATCCGTCAAAGACGAGGGTACCCTTCGCGCCATCAATCAGCAATTGGATGAATTCATCGCTTTCTAAAATAGTTTATCAATGAGAAGTTCTGGAATGATCTGGGTAATCCTGGTTTTATTAATCCTACTGGATATTTATGTGTTCCAGGCGCTTCGGTATGTTACGCAAAGCTGGACAACCAAAGCCCGGCTGCTGCTCTTCATCAGCTATTGGGTGGTTTCGGTGCTGATGGCCGTGTTGCTGGTATTTATGCCGGCACTGGGGGCCGATAACTGGCCGAAAGCCGTTCGATCCTACGTATTTGCCACCATTGTAGGACTCTTTTTTTCCAAATTCCTGGCAAGTGTTTTCTTTTTGGTAGACGATGTTCGCCGGGGAGTGCAATACACAGCCAGCAAACTGATTCCTTCCGCAAAGGCGGCAGCTGTTCAGCAGGAGGAGGGAATCAGCCGGTCGGCTTTTCTGAGCTGGTTTGGCCTGGCAGCGGGGTCTACCTTATTCGGCACGCTGTTGGTAGGTTTTACCAACAAATACAATTATTCGGTTAAGCGGGTTAAACTGGCCTATGATCATTTGCCTGCCGCTTTTAAAGGATTAAAACTGGTGCATATCAGTGATATTCATAGTGGAAGTTTTACAGATAAGATGGCCGTTCAAAAAGGCATTGATCGTATCCTGGAGCTGAAGCCGGATCTTATTTTGTTCACAGGCGACCTGGTGAACGACCGCGCGGTTGAGATGGAGCCCTACCAGGCAATTTTTTCGCAGTTAAAAGCTCCCCTGGGGGTGTATTCCGTATTGGGCAACCACGATTATGGCGATTATGTACAATGGGAATCGAGAGAAGCCAAGGATAAAAACCTGAACGACCTGATGCAGGTACATGCCAATATGGGCTGGCGTTTGCTGATGAACGAACACGTAGTGCTGGAACGTAATGGCGATAAGATTGCGTTGATCGGTATTGAGAACTGGGGCGCCAAAGCAAATTTTCCTAAATACGGCAATTTGCCGAATGCCTATAAGGGGGCAGAACAACATGCTTTTAAGATTCTGATGAGTCATGATCCCAGTCATTGGGATGCTGAGGTGCGGAAATCTTATTCCGATATCGACCTGATGTTAAGCGGACATACACATGGTATGCAATTTGGGGTGGAACTGCCGGGGTTTAAATGGAGCCCGGTACAATACCTCTACAAACAATGGGCGGGATTGTATGAAGATGGCCGGCAAAAACTATATGTGAACCGGGGGTTTGGGTTTATCGGGTATCCCGGAAGAGTGGGCATTTTACCGGAGATCACGGTTTTGGAGCTCGTTTGACTTTGCAAAATGTGAAAGGTTTAAAGGCGGTTTCTTTGCCTTTTATTTAACAGGTAAGCATAACCGTTGGCATATAATTGGCGCTAATTTTCCTCAAACCAACGTTATGAAATCCAACTTAAGTTTTCTAGTAGCCTTACTGGTCGTTTCCCTGTCAAGTTCTGCACAGGGATTGCATTTTGGTGTAAAAGGTGGAGCCAATCTTACCAAGGTAGATGGTAAAGCCATGAGTGAAGAATTCAATTATGGTTACCAGCTTGGAGGCTTTGCGGAAATTGGCCTGGGTAAAAAATGGTTTATTCAGCCGGAAGTGATGTGGACGGAGTTCCGTACCCGAACGGCCGATGATTTTGAAGATATTATCAATAATGCCATAGAGGGGTCGAGCCGGAAAGAGGTAAAATTAAATTACCTGGCTATTCCGATCACGCTGAATTACCGCTTGCTCGATTGGTTTTCGGTACATGCAGGTCCGCAGTTTGGGGTATTGCTGAACCAGGATAAAACCCTGCTGCAAAACGGGCGCGATGCGTTTAACTCTGGTGTGGTATCATTTGTAACCGGTGCCCAGTTGAATTTCGGCGGGTTTCATATCACCGGTCGTTATTTTACCAATATTAATGACATCAATTCGGGCGATATTGATAATGCCTGGAAGAACAAGGGTTTTCAGGTGGGTGTCGGTATCCGTATTTTATAAGCGCAATGGGGTAAGGATCATTTGCGCTATGTTTGCAAAAATTTTCTTTACCAATGTCTTTACAAGCAACGATACAGGAAGCCTGGGGTAACCGGGAACTTTTAAAGGAATCACATTATGCCGATGCGGTGCGTGCCGTAATTGAAGAAGTAGATAAGGGACGTTTACGGGTTGCCAGTCCGGGTGAAAACGGCTGGGTCGTAAATGAATGGGTAAAACAGGCCATACTTATGTATTTCGGTATTCAGCAAATGCAGACCTATGAGTTAGGGCCCTTTGAGTTTTATGATAAGATGTTGCTGAAGAAAAATTATGCGTCACTGGGGGTACGGGCGGTTCCGCATGCAATTGCAAGGTATGGCGCCTTCCTGGGACGTAATGTCGTAATGATGCCGAGTTATGTGAATATCGGCGCCTATGTAGACGAGGGCACTATGGTTGATACCTGGGCTACAGTGGGCAGTTGCGCGCAGATCGGCAAAGGGGTTCACCTGAGCGGCGGGGTTGGAATTGGTGGTGTACTGGAGCCGCTGCAGGCCGCGCCGGTGATTATTGAAGATGGTTGTTTTATCGGATCCCGTTGTATAGTAGTGGAAGGGGTAATTGTGGAAAAGGAAGCCGTGCTCGGCGCCAATGTAGTGCTTACACAAAGCACCAAGATCATTGATGTAAGCGGGGCTACACCGGTAGAATATAAGGGAAGGGTTCCGGCACGTTCGGTTGTAATTCCGGGTTCTTATACCAAAAAATTTGCCGCCGGAGAGTACCAGGTAAGCTGTGCGCTGATCATCGGGCAGCGGAAGCCAAGCACGGATCTTAAGACCAGCCTGAACGATGCCTTGCGTGATTTTAACGTAAGTGTGTAAGTGGGTAAGGGAACGAATAAAGAACTGCACTGGTGGGGGTTTGTATTAACCTTTGCCGGTGCAGTATTGTTTTCAACCAAGGCCGTAATGGTAAAACTGGCCTATCGCGAAGTGCATATCGATGCCATCAGTTTACTGATGTTGCGCATGTTGTTTTCGGTGCCGTTTTTTGTGGCGGTGGCCTGGTGGAACAGCCGGCAGGAAGGGGAAGCGCCGGTATCGCTGCGCAACTGGGGCTGGGTAATTGCCTGCGGGCTCTTTGGATATTATGCCAGCAGTTGGTTCGATTTTGTGGGTCTCCAGTATATTTCCGCCGGGTTAGAGCGGCTGATCCTTTTTTTGTACCCCAGTTTCACGGCCTTTATCAATTATTTCCTGTTTCGGCAAAAGCTCACCCGGCGGCAGGGTTGGGCGCTGCTGATTACCTACCTGGGTATTGGCATTGCTTATTACGGCGAATTGCAGATTGATTATGGCAAGGATGGGTTCATTTTTGGCTCCTTCATGATTTTTATCTGTGCTATTACCTATGCCGCCTACCTGGCGGGCAGTGGCCGGATGATCCCAAAACTGGGGGCTACCCGGTTTAATGCCTATGCTATGCTGGCAGCATCGGGGGGTATTTTTATCCATTATCTGCTGGAAAAGGGGGTGGGTGGTTTTGACTGGACGCCCGAGCGGGTACAGTTTGGGATTTTGCTGGCTATCATTGCTACGGTATTGCCGTCTTTCTTTTTAACGGCGGGGATGAAACGTATTGGCAGTAATAATGCAGCCATTATTTCTTCTATTGGCCCGGTTTCTACCATAGCGCAGGCTTATATATTCCTGGATGAACCTGTGCATGGTTTGCAGATACTGGGAACTGTATTGGTGGTGTTTGGGGTAACGATGATCGGCTGGAAAACAGGGGTAAAAAAAACTTCTGAATAGGCGTTTGTTTTTTTGGCTGCAATGCATCATTTCCTATATTTGCACCCCGTTAAACAACCAACGGATGCCCAGGTGGCGAAATTGGTAGACGCACCGTCTTCAGGTGGCGGCGCCGCGAGGTGTGCTGGTTCGAATCCAGTCCTGGGCACGGAAACAAAAGAGAAACCCTTGATAGCAGTAGCTTTCAAGGGTTTTTTGTTTTCCGGGGGACGGTGGAGGGCACAATAGATTCGGTTATCTCCCTCTTTTTCTTATCTTTCTTTTATTATCCCCTAGCCATCACTTTATGATTGTAGCAATAAATAAGTTCAAAAAAATTGACTCTGCGGAACTTGAACTTGGACAAATAAATATTTTCATAGGCACAAATAATTCTGGCAAAAGCAGCTTTATCCAGGGAATACAATTTGCCATTTCAAGTTGTCAAACCTTAAAAATAAAAGGAGGTAATTGGAAAAGGCATCCAGAGAGTTTCACTTTGTCGCTGGATTCTACAGATTTCATTTATACTCCAACAAGGCACATTGGAAATTTATACCATGGCAAGCGTTTAACTGGTTCAAGGACACGCGATTCGCGCAACAAAATATCTTTCAGTTTAACAGAAAATGATTCCAGCTCAACATTAGAAATCATGAGGGGGAAGAATGGTGGATTCACAACCGTTTTACACAATAAGTCTT
>NZ_LUKG01000061.1:16389-29224 GCF_001601815.1 Flavihumibacter sp. CACIAM 22H1 | reverse complement strand
GTTCTATTGCCGGGTAGCGGGTTTGTTCCCTGGTTATAGGATCAAATCCGCAACGGATCAGCATATCGTAAATAAAGGTGTCGGCGCCAACGGACATATAGGGTTTTTTCCAGATCAGGTAGGCCGTTCGCAGTGGCCGGGAAACTGGCCGAATAGTAAAAAATGCCTGCTTCAGCTGATCCACCAGTTCACGGGCCTTTTGCACCTTGCCCACCAACTCCCCAATTTTTACGATCATGTCCAGCGCCGTACCCAGGTTGGTTACATCGCTTGTCCAAACCGGAACCTTTTCCCGGATAGCTTCTACCGTTGCCTGCAGGTTTTCTTCTTTATTAGCAAGTACCAGGTCGGGGGCTAGCTCAATAAGTTTATCGAGGTGCACTGTTTTGGTGCCACCAATTCTTGCTTTGCTGCGAAACCAGGTTTCAGGATGCACACAGAATTTGGTTAAACCAACCAGTTCCCTATCCAGCCCGAGTGTATATAGTAATTCTGTCTGGGAAGGTACCAGCGATACGATCCGCGAAGGAACTGTTGGTAGTTCTACAACGGTGCCGGTCTGGTCAATGAATCTAGCCACTGGTTTTGGGCACAAAATAAGAAAGCTTTTGTTGCAGCAGTACCAATTGTCAGGTTGTTATGACAATTGAAACCAGTACAGCAAAAGCCGGGAAACGGAACTACGGTAAGGCAGGGTAAGCACAGGCCATGGACGGCACAAAAAAATGGAAGAGGTTAGGGGCTATCGACCGATAGCTTCATAAGGTGGCGGATGGTACAGTGAGGCGCTGTAAACAGCGGTCAGGGTGTATGGATGATAAAAACGGGGCAACTTAGGTGCCTGAAAGACCACTATCGGCCTCCTGCCAAACAGCTTGGACGAGCTAAAGGGCAGGAGGGTACCGGATTTCAAGATCTGATTCCAAAGAATCATAGTGGTTTTAAGGACTTGGTGTTTTCCACCCGGACATTGGACACTTGAAACCAGTACACAGAGTTTTGGACGTATGGTTACTGGACATTGGTTGGCGCTGGCTTCAAGTTGGCTTTACGCTTTTCGTAGGATTTGGTGCTGATTTCGGTTCTTGGTTTTTACGTTAGGATTTAGAAAAAATGGAAGTTGACTGATATTGGATTTCAATTAGATTTTTCAAGTCGATATTGGATATAGTTGGTTTTTCCCCGGATATTGGGTGATTGAATTATCAATCAACTTCTGGTACAAAAGTAGGGGCTCCCTAAAGAAAGGACAAGAGCGCATTTGCTTAATTTTAACAGTTCGGTTTTTACTTATAAACTAGTAACGGTCACATAAATGTGACCGTTAATGTACCTTTTTGAGTATCGTAAAAATACGAATCTCCCCGGTTTATTTCCCTAGGGCCTGTAACACATCGTATTTCGTTACAATATGATAAGCGCCCAATTCATCTTTGCTTAATACCGCCCCATTCTCTTTGTTTATCAGCGTACTAAGCTTTTCAACAGGGGTCGTAAATTCTACCACCGGAAAAGCATTTTCCATGAATTCCTCCACTTTTGCCTGGCGGATATCCGTATTGGAGAATAGTTGCTGAAACAAGCCACCTTCAGATACCGCCCCAACGGGTTTTTCCCCTTCGAATACCGGAATTTGCTCAATATCGTATTTACGCATCAGTTCCACCGCTTCCGTAACTGTATTATCGGGTGAAATGGTAATGAGTCGCTGCTTAGGGCCCCTTCCGCTTACGATATCACGAAAGGTCTTGACTTCCATAAAGCCGCGCTCCATCATCCACTGGTCATTATAGATTTTTCCTACATACCGGCTTCCGTGATCGTGAAAAATACAAACCACCAGGTCATCCGGCTTAAGGCGGGCTTTTAATTGTAGTAATCCCTGTATACAGGAACCAGCACTGTAGCCACAGAAAAGACCCTCTTCTTTGGCCAGCCGCCGGGCCATAATAGCGCCGTCCTTATCAGTAACCTGTTCAAAATGATCTATGACCGACATGTCATAATTCTGTGGAACAAAATCCTCCCCGAATCCCTCTGAAATATAAGGATGCACTTCATTCATATCTATTTCGCCGGTTCTGAAATATTTGGTCAATAATGAACCATAGACATCAATTGCCCAAACCTGTATGGCCGGGTTTTTTTCCTTCAGGTACTGTGCGGTTCCGGTAATGGTTCCGCCGGTTCCGGCCGTACATACCAGGTGGGTTACTTTTCCATCTGTCTGTTGCCAGATTTCGGGCCCGGTTGTTTCATAATGCGCCAGGCGGTTGGCCAGGTTATCGTATTGGTTAAAGTGATAGGCATTGGGAATTTCCCTTGCCAGCCTTTGTGCAACAGAATAGTAGGAGCGCGGATCATCGGGTTCTACATTGGTGGGACAAACAATTACTTCTGCACCAACAGCTTTGAGAATATCCATTTTCTCTTTACTCTGTTTATCGGTAGTCGTAAAAATGCATTTATACCCTTTTACTACGGCAGCAAGTGCTAGTCCCATTCCAGTATTACCACTGGTGCATTCGATGATGGTGCCTCCGGGCTTAAGCTTTCCTTCCTGCTCGGCAACTTCTACCATCTTAAGGGCCATCCGGTCTTTGATGGAATTACCCGGGTTGAAATAATCAACTTTGGCAAGAATGGTTCCTGGAACGCCTTTTGTAATTTTGTTCAGGCGGATCAGTGGTGTATTGCCAATTGTTTCGAGAATATTATTTTTTATATCCATAGCGTGCTGTTAGATGGCCGCTAAGGTACAATTTTAGAATGGCAGCTATGAATGTCTACTTTATACCGGGATTAGGCGCTGATAAAAGGGTGTTCCGGCATATTCAGTTACCCGATGGGTATAAGGTTCAGTACATCAACTGGCTATCTCCTGAACCAGCAGAAACCTTAACTCATTATGCGCAACGGCTGGCTGCTCAGATCCCGGAGGATGCGCCCTGGTGCCTGGTTGGTTTATCCTTTGGTGGTATGCTGGCTACGGAGATCAGTAAGTTCAGGCATCCGGAAAAAACAATTCTGATCGCCAGTATCCAATCGGCCCATGAACTGCCATTTTATTTTCGCTGGGCAGCACCGCTTCGCCTGCATAAAATAATTCCTATCGGTTTATTTAAGCAGGCTTCGTTGGCTAAACGCCTGTTTACGACCGAAACCAAAGAAGATAAAGAACTCCTCCGGAAAATTATTCAGGAATCAGATCCCGCTTTCCTGCGTTGGGCAATGGGGGCCATCCTAAACTGGAAGCCAGCTCCACCGGCCGGCAAACTCTATCATATTCATGGTACAGGCGACCGCTTATTACCCATCCGCTTTACCAACCCTACCCATTTTATAAAAGGCGCCGGGCACCTGATGGTAATGAATCGGGCAGCAGAAATCAACCAGGCACTAGCGGCCATCCTTGTGGATAAAAAATAGTAGTTGTTGGATGGCACATCCGGCTATATTTGCGGTCCGAAATAAGTGTATATGGATCCAAGATATTTGCCCGTCATTGCCCAGAAATTGTCGCTTACTGGAAAGCAGGTTAATAATGTATATGAACTACAGGCAGAGGGGGCTACCGTACCCTTTATGGCTCGCTATCGCAAAGAGGCAACCGGAAACCTGGATGAAGTAGTCATTACCTCCATTGTGGAAGAAATTGCTTATTTCACCGATCTGGCCAAAAGAAAAGAAACCGTGGTGAAAACCATCGAGGGGCTGGGTAAACTAACCCCCGAATTGGCTGCTAAAATTGAGCAGTGTATCAATGCAACCGAGTTGGAAGATATTTACCTGCCGTATAAACCCAAGCGAAAAACCAGGGCAACCCAGGCTATCGAAAAAGGATTGGAACCCCTGGCAGAGATCTTGATGCTACAGGGCGAACAACTGCCTGCGGAAGCTGCCGCCTCTTTTGTGAAAGGAGAAGTAAAAGATATAAAGGAAGCCTTACAGGGAGCCCGTGATATTATTGCGGAACGGGTTGCAGAACACCAGGAGGCACGCACAGCTATCAGGAATCAATTTGCTTCTTCAGCCGTATTGGTAGCAAGGGTATTAAGTTCCAAAAAAGATGAAGCTGATGCTCAAAAGTACCGCGACTATTTTGAGTTTTCAGAAGAGCTGGTCAACTGCCCCTCACACCGTATAATGGCTATCCGCCGGGGCGAAAAGGAAGGCTTTTTACTGATGGATATCAATATTGATAAATCGGTTGCTGTTCAAACCCTGGAAGATATTTTTATCACTAAAAAATCCGCAGCTGCGGAAGAATTAAAACTCGCTATTGCCGACAGCCTGGATCGGTTATTAAAACCATCTATTGAAAATGAATTCCGCCTCAGTTCAAAAACAGCAGCGGATGAAGAGGCTATCCAGGTATTTGCGGAAAACCTCCGGCAATTATTATTGGCATCACCCCTTGGCTCAAAACGCGTACTGGCGCTCGATCCGGGTTACCGGACGGGTTGCAAGCTTGTATGCCTCGATGCACAGGGTAACCTCCTGCACACAACAACTATCTATCCCCATCCACCACAAAACGACTGGCAAAAAAGCGTACAGGTATTGCAACAACTGGTTAAGCAATTCGATATTGAAGCCATCGGTATTGGCAATGGAACGGCTGGTCGTGAAACGGAAACACTGGCCAGGTCGGTTGATTTTAGTAAACCCGTAAGTGTGTTCCAGGTAAATGAAAGCGGCGCTTCCATTTATTCTGCGTCGGAAGTAGCAAGAGAAGAATTCCCGGATCAGGATGTTACGGTTCGGGGTGCAGTTAGTATTGGCAGAAGATTGCTGGATCCGTTAAGTGAACTGGTAAAGATCGATGCCAAGTCCATAGGAGTGGGCCAGTACCAGCATGATGTAAATCAGCCCAGATTAAAAGAAAGCCTTGATCGGGTGGTGGAAAGTTGTGTGAACCATGTAGGAGTTGATTTAAATACAGCCAGTAAACATTTGCTGATGTATGTTTCAGGACTTAGTGCCACACTGGCTAAAAATATTGTAGACTATCGGCTTAAAAACGGGGCCTTTAAATCGAGGGAAGAAGTCAAGAAAGTTAGTTTGATGGGCCCAAAAACATTTGAACAATGTGCCGGCTTTTTACGCATTCGGGATGCGGTTAATCCGCTCGATAACAGTGCCGTTCACCCGGAAGCCTACCATGTAGTGGAAGCTATGGCCAATGATCTTAATTGCACAGTGGCTGAACTCATCCGGCAGCCTGCTATCCGTAAACAGATCAACCGTAAAAAATACATTTCAGAATCTGTTGGGGAGTTCACTATTGAAGATATTATCAAGGAGCTGGAAAAACCCGGACGCGATCCTCGTGCACCCATTGAAGAATTCCGATTTGAAGATAGTATCAAAACCATGGAAGACGTAAAAGTGGGCATGGTGGTACCAGGTATTGTTACAAATATTACCAAGTTCGGCGTATTCGTGGATATTGGCGTAAAACAGGACGGACTGGTACATATTTCGCAGCTTAGTGATACCTATGTGAGTGATCCTGCTGAAGTAGTGAAATTGCAACAAAAAGTTATCGTTACTGTTACCGAAGTGGACCTGGCAAGAAAGCGAATCGGCCTTTCTATGAAAGGTGAAAAAAGAGAAAAAAAGACGGAGAAAGCAGATCGGGTGGAAAGGGGTAAGAAGGATACAGGGGGAGCAGATGATTTTCAATCTAAGCTCAATGCATTGAAGAACAGGTTTAAATAAAACTATACCCCTTTTAGGGGATGGGGAAAACACCCGCCCTAAAGGTGGTTTTTCTTTAAATTTAGTTCATATTGAATTCCTAGGTTTGCCTTTCAACCTTTTACTATGTTAGTTTATTTCTTTACTCCATTGGAACAGGCAAATCTGGAAAGAGCCCTCTACCCGGTATTGCCAGCCTGCTTGGTTTTATTGGGTTGCTTAATTCTGACAGTCGTTATCTCTGTTGGAATCAAAAATAAAATCAGGGCCCATCGCTGAATGCGTTGTAAGTTTACTGGTCAAACAGGAAACTATGTCGCAGGTACTATTCGAAGATGGACAGTTTTACCGGGAAGATAAACTGGTGGTAGGTGCCAATAACAGGAGCCTTCGGTATGGTGATGGGCTTTTCGAAACCATGAAAGTAAATAATGGGCAGATTCAACTGGCCGACTTTCACATGGAACGTCTCTTTTCTGGTATTTCCCTTCTCCAGTTCGAATGCCCTTCTTATTTTACTGCAGATTACCTGAAGAACCGGATACTGCAATTGGTTCACCGCAATGGACATGCGCAGCTGGCACGGATTCGGTTAATGGTTTTCAGGGGTAACGGCGGCTTGTACGATTCTGTCAGCCATTTTCCGCATCATATCATTCAAAGCTGGACCTTGCCTGCAGCCAATCATCTCTGGAATGAAAATGGGTTGGTGCTGGGAATACACCGTACCGCGCAAAAAACAATGGATGTATTGGCCAATACCAAAACCAATAACTACCTGCCCTATGTACTGGGCGCACTGAACGCCAAAAAAGAAAAATGGAACGATGCTGTTTTACTTAATGCTGCCGGACGTGTTGCTGACTGCACCATAGCCAACCTGTTTGCCGTTAAAGGAGAAAAATTAGTTACCCCGCCCGCTTCCGAAGGTCCGGTACTGGGAGTAATGCGCCGGTACCTGTTGGAATTTTGCAAAAGCAAGGGAGTGGATGTATACGAGCAACCGCTTACAGAACTAGATCTTTTAGAAGCAGACGAGCTATTTCTTACAAATTCGAGCTATGGAATGCGCTGGGTAGGCAGTTTAGCTACCAGTACGTATTGCAACACCTTCAGCAGCCTTTTATACAGAGATGCTATACGCCCCCTGTTTAATGCATTCAAGGGCTGAACCATGGAAGCCTTTTATTGTTATGCTGGTAAATAGTTTACCATGACCCCCTCCGGAAAAATAGTTCTATGCTGGTTTAGGCGCGATTTGAGACTCGAAGACAATGCCGCCCTGTACCATGCCCTCCGGTCGGGGTTGCCGGTACAACCTCTCTTTATTTTCGATAAAAATATTCTCGACGACCTGGAGGATAAAACCGATAAACGCGTATTGTTTATTCACCGGGCATTGGAAGAGATGCAAGGAAGGTTGACCGAACTGGGCAGCAGCCTGGAGCTACGCTATGGTACGCCTGCCACTATTTTCCAGGAGCTTGCCAAAGAATATTCCATTGAAGCTGTCTATACCAACCACGATTACGAGCCGTATGCAATTGAACGCGATGCTGCTATGGCCGAATGGCTGCAATCCAAAGGAATTCGTTTTTACAGTTTTAAAGACCAGGTCATATTTGAAAAAGAAGAAGTCGTAAAAGACGACGGGTCTCCCTACACGGTATTTACTCCTTATTCCCGGAAATGGAAGGCAAAGCTGAATGCGTTTTACCTGAAATCCTATCCTACTAAAAAATATTTTGATGCTTTCTTACAAAGAAAAGCCGAGCCCCTGATAAGCCTAAAGGAAATCGGTTTTGAAGCAAGTGATGTTGATTTTCCGGATGCGGATCCTGATAAGGAACTGATCAAAAAATATTCAGAGAACAGGGATACGCCCGCCATCAGGGGCACCTCTCGCCTGGGTATTCATCTTCGTTTTGGCACCATCAGTATAAGGAAACTAGCCACCCAGGCCAGCCGCCTGAATGAAACATTTTTGAACGAGCTGATCTGGCGCGATTTTTACCATATGATTCTCTGGCATTTTCCCCGGGTTGGAAAAGGACTGGCCTTTAAACCCGCTTATGACCAGATAAAATGGAGAAATAACGAAGAAGAGTTTGCTGCCTGGTGCGAAGGCAGGACCGGTTACCCGATCGTAGATGCCGGCATGCGCGAGCTGAATGAAACAGGTTTTATGCACAACCGGGTACGAATGATCGTGGCCTCATTTCTCACCAAACATCTCCTGATCGACTGGAGGTGGGGAGAAGCTTATTTTGCCAAAAAACTGCTCGACTTTGACCTTGCCGCTAATAATGGTGGCTGGCAATGGGCGGCGGGCAGTGGCTGCGATGCTGCCCCCTATTTCAGAATTTTCAACCCCTACCTGCAAACCAAGAAATTTGACAGCCAGGGAAAATACATTCATAAATGGGTGCCGGAATTAAATGAGTTGAATTATCCTGCACCAATTGTTGACCACGAAAAAGCCCGCAAGCGTTGCCTGGAAACCTATGCCGAAGCAATACGATGAAAAATAGTTTCCAGTTGCTGTACAGCGTTTCGGCCGGCATCACCAAGTGACAGAGAATACTCGTTTACATAAAGGCTGATATGCTGCCGCATTACTTCTTCACTCATTTCCTGTGCATGGCTGCGTACAAAATCGGATAGTTCCGGATAATTTGACCAACTGTGCCGGATACTGGTTTGAATAAGGCTGCTTATCAGGTTGTCGAGTGCTTCCGGCTGATCTTTCCGGACAACGATCCCGCCTAATGGTATCGGGCAATGCAATTGCTCTTCCCAATACCTCCCAAGGTCCAGGAGGCTGATAAGCCCTTTCTCCTGGTAGGTAAAACGGTTTTCGTGGATGATTACACCGGCATCTACCTTCCCGGATAAAACAGCATTTTCAACTTCATGGAATACGATAAACTCTTTATGAAGGGCATTGGGAAAAGCCAGGGAAAATAATAAATGAGCGGTGGTGTTTTTTCCTGGAATAGCAATTTTTAGGGTTGGTAGTTCTGTTAATTCAAGCGGCTTTCTGGCGATTAATAAGGGGCCAACTCCAAAACCAAGTGCGCCTCCTGCATCGAGCAGGCGATACCTCGTTTGCACCTGCGGCCATACGCCATAACTTATTTTTGTAAGCGGATAACGACCTTGCAAGGCCCATTCGTTCAGGGTTTGAACGTCTTCCAGTACCGGATCAAACCGGTAGGTTCCGGTATCAATTTTACGATTCACCAGGGCATCAAAAATGAAGGTGTCATTCGGGCAGGGAGAAAAAGCCAAATCAATCCTTGTCATTTGAAGGGGCGTATTTATTTTATAATATAGAGTTCCTTGCGGCAGTTGCTAAAGCCCTTCCAGCAGCCGCACTAATACCTGGTTTAAATGGCCAATAGCCAGAGGCAGATCCCACTTGTTTTTATTGCGGATGCCTACCTGGTTAGATACACTTCGCACTTGCATAAAGCTGATGTTTTCCTGCAAACACACATAGTGCAGGGCGGCGCCTTCCATTGTTTCCAGTACCGGCTGGTATTTTTCCTGATATTCCCTGATTCGTTTGGGCGAGGTACTGATTTCGTTTACTGTAACGGCGCTTACTTTTTTTAACCGGCTTCTCTTTAAAAGGGTTGTATGCGGGTTGATGAGCCATGATTTTTTAAAAGGCGCTTCATTGGCTCCAGTTAGTCCAAGCTCAGATAAATTCTTGAACCCGGTTTTTTCCTGCACGCCTAAATCGGCGAAATTGTCCTTTTGAACGGCAAAGACTGTACCCAGCGCTATGGACGCATCGAAACAACCAGCCACTCCTGCCTGTATAATTAGCTCGGGTCGTTTATGTTGCAGGTACCTGGTCAGCGCATAGGTGGCTGCAACCGACCCCACCCCGGTTATCAGGATATCTACATCAAAATCAATATGGGTTAATTTTTCGGTTTTTGCGAGATGTTCTGTGAAAGGGCTGATTTCCGCCGCAGTAGCTGCTACAAGTAAACAATGCATGCCGATTAATTTGCCGCAAATGTCGGTAATCCTGGTAAATCGGCCCGAATGACTAGATTTGTGCTGCAAACAGATAGTTTTTTTATACTAATTTGAACAAATAAGAATCTGTTCTGTTAAACTTTCCAGGCTAATTACTTAAACAGTATAATCGGCACACTTCCGATTCGCTGTTTTGGAAACTCATCCATATGACAAAAAAGGTGGCAATTTACAGGAAGGAACATTTTAATGCAGCACATCGGTTATTCCGGGCCGATTGGGACGATGCTCAGAATTTTGCCGTTTTTGGCAAGTGCAGCTACCCCCATTACCATGGCCATAATTATGAACTGGAGGTGAAAGTAGTCGGCGAGCCAGACCCGGTTACAGGGTTTGTCATGGATATGAAGCTGCTTTCCGATATCATTCATCGGGAAGTATTGCAGCCATTTGACCATCGTAACCTAAACCTCGATACGCCTTATTTCAAGGACCAGAATCCTACAGCTGAAAATATTGCAGTAGTAATTTATGAATTATTACGCCCGCACATCGATCCCAGGCACGAATTGGGAATCAGGCTGTTTGAAACCGAAAGGAATTTTGTAGAATACCCGGGGAAATAAGTGTTGAGCGCACAAAATAAAAAAAGTTGATTAATGGCATACAACAAAGTTGAACAGTACGACGAGAACATCACTTCCGGTTTAATGGAAAATTACAGGAATTCACTCACTCTTTTAGGGGAGGATCCGGATCGGGAGGGGTTGCTGAAAACCCCGGAGCGTATGGCAAAAGCCATGCAATACCTTACACAGGGCTACCAACTGGATGCAAAAGCTATCCTGGAATCGGCGAAGTTTCATGAAGATGTCAGCGAAATGATCATCGTTAAGGACATTGAATTATTCAGCATGTGTGAGCACCATATGTTGCCCTTTTTCGGGAAAGCGCATATTGCGTATATACCGAATGGTTACATTACCGGCTTAAGCAAAATTGCCCGGGTGGTAGACGTTTACAGCCGCCGCTTACAGGTGCAGGAGCGATTGACATCACAGATTCTGCACGCCATAAAAGAATCATTGAACCCAATTGGGGTAGCGGTGGTGGTAGAAGCTAAACACCTTTGTATGATGATGCGGGGCGTACAGAAGCAGAACTCTGTTACCACCACATCCGCTTTCTGGGGAGAATTTGAGAAGTCAGAAACCCGCAGCGAATTCACCAAATTGATTTCTTCCAAACTGAGCTGATCTGATTACTTTTGCGGTATAATCAGAATCGCCAATATGAAGCACGCGTATGTATTTCCCGGGCAGGGATCACAGTTTCCGGGAATGGGCAAGGAACAATATGACTCCAGTGCCTTTGCTAAAAAGTTATTTGAACAGGCCAACGAGCTACTAGGTTTTCGTATTTCAGATATTCTCTTTACCGGGTCAGAAGAAGACCTTCGGCAAACCAAGGTTACCCAGCCTGCAGTTTTCCTTCACTCTGTAATTGCCTACAAAGGTATTGAACACAGCAAGCCGGATATGGTGGCAGGTCATTCGCTTGGCGAATTCTCTGCCCTGGTGGCTAATGGCGTATTGAATTTTGAAGATGCTCTTCAACTGGTTTCCATCCGGGCCATGGCCATGCAAAAAGCCTGTGAGCTGCAGGCTTCCACTATGGCAGCGGTGCTGGGTTTGGCGGATGATGTGGTGGAAGCAGTTTGTGCCCGTGTACAGGAAGAATCGGGCGAAACAGTAGTGCCCGCCAATTATAATTGCCCCGGTCAGTTAGTTATAAGCGGTAGTGTAAAAGGAATCGAATTGGCTTGTGAACAACTAAAAGCTGCCGGTGCAAAACGGGCACTGGTATTACCTGTCGGCGGAGCTTTTCATTCTCCGCTGATGGAGCCAGCCAAACAGGAATTAAAAGAGGCGATCGAGGGCATGAAGTTCCAGTCTCCCATTTGCCCCGTGTACCAGAATGTAGTGGCAAAAGCTGTAATAGACCGCGATGAAATCAAACAGAACCTGATACAACAGTTAACC
Source organism: Flavihumibacter sp. CACIAM 22H1 (assembly GCF_001601815.1). Taxonomy (GTDB): domain Bacteria; phylum Bacteroidota; class Bacteroidia; order Chitinophagales; family Chitinophagaceae; genus Flavihumibacter. Next base: position 17,486 of record NZ_LUKG01000061.1, on the reverse strand, counting down.
GGCGCAGTACGCTGGACGCAAAGCGTTCAGTCCATGATCGGTGATGGTGCATCCCGGTTTACTGAAGTAGGCCCGGGTAAAGTATTACAAGGGCTTATTGCAAAAATTGATAAAACCGTTACTGTAGAAGGGCATAGCTGATAGCCATGCCCTTCTTTCACCGGTTGGGCTACCCGACCGGTATAGAACAGTTGATCCATTCAGCATCAAAATCGGCCTGGTATTTTTTGTAAAAGGCAATGGCCGGTTCATTCCATTCCAATACCTGCCATACAATTCCAGTCAGTTTTTTTTCTTTTGCTTCTTCAATAAGCTGGTCAAAAAGAAGTTTACCCAAGCCTTTGCCCCGCATGGATTCTGTTACTAAAAGGTCTTCCAGGTACATACGTTGGCCTTTCCAGGTACTGTACCGGATATAATAGAGGGCAAACCCCTGTACAAGGCCATCTACCTCTGCTACAAAGGCCCACCAAACCGGTTGTTGGCCAAATCCACTTTCTATAAAATGTTCCAGTGTAACCGTAACCTGTTCCGGCGCTTTCTCAAACACCGCCAGTTCATGTATCAGTTCCAGTAATCTTGCACAATCTTCCTTACGTGCTTTCCGGATATGTATCATGTTCATTATTTAATAGTTCAAAGCTTGTTCAAGATCAGCCAGGATATCTTCAATATTTTCTATGCCCACACTCATGCGAATTAAACCGTCTGTTATTCCATAGGATTCGCGTTCTGCTTTTGGAACCCCTACATGCGACATGGAAGCGGGATGCGATACCAGCGTGTCGAGCGTACCAAGCGAAACCGCCCGCGTACAGAGCTGTAATTGGTTAATAAAACGAACACCTGCAGCAATACCTCCTTTTACCTCAAAACTCAGCATGCCGCCAAAATTTTTCATCTGTTTTTTTGCGATGGCATGATCCGGATGCGATTCCAACCCGGTATACATAACTTTTTCAACCGCCGGATGTTTTTCCAGGAATTCCGCAACGGCCATCGCATTGCTGCAATGACGGTCCATTCGTAGCTCCAGGGTTTTCATGCCCTGGATCAGTAAATAGCAATCAAATGGATTGGCATTTCCTCCCAATAAT
>NZ_LUKG01000061.1:0-16221 GCF_001601815.1 Flavihumibacter sp. CACIAM 22H1 | reverse complement strand
CATTTCCTCCCAATAATACATGCCATTTCCAAGGCCATTGATTTTCATGAAATCAAGGTCTCTGCCCAGCAAAACACCCCCGATAGCAGATCCATGTCCATTCAGGTATTTTGTAGTGGAATGAAATACAAAGTCTACGCCATCATATCGAAAGGGCTGCTGCAGATATGGGCTTGCGAAGGTATTGTCTACCGATACCAGTAACCCTTTTGCTTTGGCCATTGAGCTGATCAATTCAAGGTCAACACAACTCAGGGTTGGATTTGCCGGTGTTTCAAGATGTACCAGCTTTATGCCAGGTGTTTCCAATGCTTTTTCGGCAACGGCTTTATTTCTCAGGTCGGCAACAATAATTTCAATCTGGTTTTCTTTTAATACTTTCATAAGCAGTTCCTGCGTTCCTCCGTACAAAGAAAAATGGGTCAGGATTTTATCTCCTGCTTTACAGGTAGAAAGGAACAAAGTGCTCATTGCAGCCTGTCCGCTGGCATGTAATAAAGCTTTTAACTCTAGTGGCTTACCATTTTTATCTGTAATACCATGTGCTTCTAATGCTGCAATTTTTTGTTCGGCAACTTTAAAACCCGGATTGCCCAGTCTTGAATAGATCTGGGTTTTATCTTCGCCTGCAAACCGTTCCATGCCCTGCTCTGCTGTATCAAAGTAAAAAGTGGAACTGGCATAAATAGGGGTGATATGAGCGTACATGGGGTCGGGTTCATTTCCGCCATGTACAGCTACCGTACTGCTTCCCTTCATTAAAAAATCTTTATTCATTGCTGTGAATTGCTGTTTAAATTAGTGTACAGAACCTGGCTGCCAGGAACAAGGTCAAATTTAATTGAAAACCATGAAGGCGCTCTTATTGGATTATGCATCGTATCATATCTGGGCCAATGAACAGTTTTATAAGGTCTTGCGTAGTTTGGAAGACGACCAGTTGAAAGCCACTGTTTCCAGTAGTTTTTCCTCTCTTTTTGCAACTATTTTACATATGTGGGATGCGGAATCGATCTGGTGGCAACGGGTGCAGGGGAAATCTCCTGTACAGGTGCCTAGTAAAAATTTTCAGGATACCCCTCTTAAGGCTATGGAAGCTCTTCTTATGCAAGGGCATGTATGGAAGGAATGGCTGAACGCTAAGCCGGAAGAAGAACTGCTTGCATCGTTTTCATATACCAACCTCAAAGGCCAGGCGTTTGAAAACCCGCTGAACCACCTGCTGCTTCACCTCTATAATCATGGTACCTATCACAGGGGGCAATTGGTTACCATCCTGCACCAACTTGGGCATACCAGCATTCCACCAACAGACTTTATTGTTTGGTCGAGGACCGTACGGAAATAGCGGGTGATTTTGTAACTTGTTCTACGATCAATCAGGTGGTATGAAAAGAGCGGCTGATACCTGGCATTTTCCCCTCAGCGGTGGGGTTTTAAATACGGTGGTCTTTAAGTGGCTGCCTTTTATTACCTGTTGTCTGATGGTTAGTTCTGCAAGCGGCCAGCGCACGGATTGGAGAAACCGGATAGATGAATTAGTTGCCAGGGCGGATAGTTTATCGCTGGTATCACAACAAACCTTTTACCTGAATAAATTTCTTTCAAACGATCGCCCAATACGGGAAACCTGGCATTACACGGTTTCCAGCGGTCGGGTAGTCATTTTCGAAGTGCATTATTTTGTGGATTCTGTTGAATACCTGGAAGTGTATTACCTGGATCGCGACCAGGTAATTTGCTCGGAACAATATGAAATTGAATATCCCCATGCATCTGATGACAGGATCCGCTGGGGAACCGTCCGTTTTTTCCAGGGTAACACGGTTCAACAGTCGGTGTCAATGGGAACTGTTCCGGAGCAGGTGGAAGCCGGTCGTTCTTATGACAGCTGGATCCGCTTTAAGTCCAGGTTCCGGGAATTGGCTGCGCAACGAACCCTGCAGGAAAAAAATTACAAAGAAGCTATCTTCGCGCCATGACAGGAATTGATTCAGTTACGCTGGAAAAGGCAATTGTACATAAAGTAGGAAATCCGACCAGGGGGGAAGCTCTCCAGCTCTCACCAAATACACTTACCCTCAACGACGAGGTAGTAAGGGGTATGCTAACCCGTTATTTTCTGGCACCCTTTAATGAACACGATGCCTATCATTTTACGCATATCAGTGATATTGAAATGAACGAGGTATACCATTATGCAAAAACCATTTTTCACGATCCTTCCTCTTTTCAGAAAGTAGCAGCTTTTCTTGCCCAGTTGCTCTATTCTAAATCTACACATGCCCGGGTGAAGGAAGGGGAGTTGTACGTGGTGTTGTTCCATAACCTGTTAGTAGAAGGGGAAGAAAGGCAGGCGATTGGCTTGTTCAAATCCGAAACCAAGGAAACCTTTCTGAAAGTATTTTCTCATGCCGGTGGCTGGGAACTGGCTGCAGAAGATGGAATCAATATCAATAAACTGGATAAAGGCTGCCTGATTATACGGGAGAATGAGGCAGAAGGGTATAAAGTATTAGTCGTAGATACTACCAATAAACAAAATGATACACAATATTGGGTCACCGATTTTCTGCAGGTACAGCCTTATACCGACAGTTATCACCATACCAACCAGGCATTGGGACTGTGTAAGCTTTTTATAGAAAAGGAATATGCAGAAAAATTTGAAATCAATAAATCGGACCAGATTGATCTACTTAATAAATCGATGGATTATTTCAAAACCAAAGAACAGTTTAACCTGCAGGAATTTGCGGAGGAAGTAATCCATCACCCCGAAGTGGTAGACAGTTTTATGGATTATAAACGAAATTTTGAAGCAAGCCGGAATTACAGCATTGATGAAGCGTTTGATATTCATATTGCCGCGGTAAAACAGCAACAAAAAGTGTTTAAATCTATTCTAAAACTCGATAAAAATTTTCATGTTTATATTCATGGCCGGCGTGATCTGCTGGAACGTGGTTATGATGAGCTGATAGGAAAAAAATATTATAAACTCTATTTTGACGAGGAAAGCTGAGGTGAAAATAGTCCTAACCGGCAAAGACAATGAAAAACCCGCGGGCTGCCGCGGGTTTAAATTTTAGTAGAATTCTGTTCAATGAAGGGTTAAATGGCCCATTTTACCAATGTTGCCCCCCAGGTAAAACCACCCCCGAAAGCTGCAAAAACCAGGTTGTCGCCTTTTTTGAGCTGGTTCTGCCATTCCCATAAGCAAAGAGGAATGGTAGCCGCGGTGGTATTCCCATACCGCTGTATATTAATCATCACTTTTTCTTTTGGTAAACCAAGTCGTTCTGCCGTGGCATCAATTATGCGCAGATTCGCCTGGTGTGGAACCAGCCAGGCAATATCAGCGCCAGTGAGTTTGTTCCTGTCAAGCAGGTCGGCGCTAACATCTGCCATTCCTTTAACGGCAAATTTGAACACGGTTTTACCTTCCTGGAAAGCAAAATGCTCGCGGTTGGTAACGGTTTCAACCGAAGCGGGATAGGCCGATCCGCCGGCTTTCATATTCAGGTAATACCGGCCACTTCCATCTGTTTTTAACTGGCTGTCGAGAATGCCATAACCTTCGTCATTGGGCTCCAGCAAAACGGCAGCAGCGCCATCGCCGAAAAGAATACAGGTATTTCTGTCGGTGTAATCTACAATAGCGCTCATTTTGTCAGCCCCTACTACCACTACTTTTTTATAGCGCCCACTTTCAATATAAGAGGCACCGGTGGTTAAGGCAAATAGAAAGCCGGAACAGGCTGCGCTGAGGTCGTATCCCCAGGCGTTAACAGCGCCAATCTTATCACAAACCACATTTGCAGTTGCCGGAAAAACCATGTCGGGGGTAACGGTAGCCACAATTAAACAATCAATTTCACTGGCTTCAATTCCTCTTTTTTTGAGAAGATCAAGGACTGCCGGGGCTGCCATATCAGAGGTTGCTTTTCCTTCGCCCTTTAAAATTCTTCTTTCAGAAATTCCAGTTCTGGTGCGGATCCATTCGTCGTTGGTATCTACCATTTTCTCGAGGTCCTGATTGGTTAACCGGTCCTCGGGAACGAAACCGCCGACTGCTGTAATGGCGGCTGTAATTTTTTTGGTCATGCGTTAAATTGTAAAAGCGGCACAAATTTAGGGGTAATAGTTTATTTTGCAGCCTATGATCGCTTTTCTCAAGGGGAATTTCACCCTCCTTACGCCAACTTTTGTTCATATTGATGTTCAGGGAGTTGGGTATGAGGTCTTTATATCTTTACATACCTATGCCGAGATCCAGGGTAAAACCCAGGGGCTGCTTTATACGCATTTCCATATCCGGGAAGATGCACACCTGCTTTATGGGTTTGCTACACCTGCGGAAAAAGAAATGTTTTTGCAATTGCTGGGGGTAAATGGGGTAGGGGCTTCTACTGCGCGCATGATGTTATCTTCCCTTAAACCGGAGGAAATTTCTCGTGCCATTATCCAGGGCAACGCAAAACAATTGGAAGCCGTCAAAGGAATTGGCAAGAAATCTGCTGAGAGAATAATATTGGAACTTCGTGATAAATTAACAAAGCAGTCGCTCGACCTAAATAATTCAGTGTCAATAGGCAATACAACCGAAACGGACGCGTTAAATGCATTGTTGGCACTGGGTATTGCACGTCCGGCTGCTGAAGTAGCCCTTCGGAAGTCAATGCAGCAACATCCCGGTTCTGACAAAGTAGAAGAAATTATCAAATCAGCACTTAAAAACCTCTAAGCCTATAGCGGGAGTTCTACCTAACTAATTACTTGGGAAAAGACTGTGGGCAATTTTCGCATGATTTATGGGCGTTTCCTATTGATCGTACTAGTACTGGCATCGGCCTGTCCGGTTTTTGCTGGCTATTACCAGGAAGATACCACCCGACCGGTGAACCGGCGTGTGGAAGGAGATACCATGCGTTTTCCCTTGCAAGACCGAAGAGCAGAGCAAGGAATCCGGCGAAATCCTTTCGACCTGAATGATCCGGCCAATATTAATAAGACGGTGGAATACGATCCGATTACCCGCCAATATTTTATTGTGGAAAAAATTGGCGATCAATATTTCCGCACGCCTACCTACATGACCTTCGAAGAGTATCTCCGGTACCGGGCAGCCATCCAGGAACGGGCTTATTTTCGCCAGCGGGCCGATGTCCTCAGTAGTTTGAACAGGAAAAACATTAAACCTAAATTATCGGTTTCGGAAAGTTTTTTCAACCGCATTTTTGGCGGCGGAAAAGTGGATGTCCGGCCCATGGGAAATGTGGATATTATTGCCGGTTACCAGGGGCAGAATATAAAAAATCCCACTTTACCCGAACGGGCCCGGAAAAATGGTGGATTTGATTTTGATATGAATGCCAACCTAAGCGTTTTGGGCAACATCGGCAATAAAATGAAGCTGCCGATTACGTACAATACGCAGGCAAATTTTGATTTTGAAAACCAGTTGAAGCTCGATTATACCGGTGGTCCGGACGAAATTATTAAACGGATCGAAGCGGGCAACGTTTCTTTTTCTACCAAAGGCTCCCTGATTCCCGGCGCTCAATCTCTTTTTGGTATAAAAACGCAATTACAGTTCGGAAAACTTTTCATTACCGGTATCCTGGCCAACCAGCGCGCCCAGCGGCAATCCTTAGGACTGGTAGGGGGGGCTGCCACCACGCAGTTTGAATTTAAAGTGAACGATTATGAGGAAAACAGGCATTTCCTGATGTCGCATTTTTTCCGAAAAAATTATAACAGAGCAATGGGCAGCCTGCCGGCGGTTAATTCGCTGGTTAATATCCTGCGCCTGGAAGTTTGGGTAACCAACCGGAATGGAGCCACTACGGAAACCAGGGATATTGTGGCACTGGCCGATTTGGGAGAGCGTTTTCCGTATAATTTTCCAACTCCTATCGGACCCGATTCACTTCCGGCCAATACGGTGAACGGGTTGTACCAGGCGCTGGTATCCGATCCGTCGAGCCGCCGTTCAGCACAGGTCACCGCCAAACTGGGAAGTTTAGGTTTAAGGCCAGTGCAGGATTTTGAAAAAACCTTTGCCCGCAAACTGGGTCCCAATGACTATTATTTTAATCCCCAGGTCGGGTTTCTTTCCCTGAGCCAGCCGCTGCAACCGGATGAGGTATTGGGTATTGCATTTCAATACAGCTATAATGGAAAAATTTTCCAGGTAGGGGAGTTTTCACAGGATATACCGCCAGATACTACCGCAATTATTGCCGGTAACCCCAAAGTGCTGTTCCTGAAAATGCTGAAAGCTACATCACAAAGAACCACCCTGCCCATTTTTGATCTTATGATGAAAAACGTGTATGCACTGCGTACACGCGACGGGGGGTATATATCCAGTGTTCAGCCGGCCGATTTTAAATTGAATGTTTTATACGAAGAACCCAGCCTGGGAACCAAACGCTACCTGCCGGAAGGGCCTAAAACAGGTATACCGCTGATTACGGTACTCAACCTCGATCGGCTCAATAATAACCGCGACCCGCAACCCGACGGGGTTTTTGATTATATAGAAGGGTTTACCGTTATTTCTAACCAGGCCCGCATAATTTTTCCCTTCCTGGAGCCTTTTGGCCGCGACCTGGATTCAGTCGCCTTTCAGGGCGTACCGCAGGAAATAAAGGAAAAATACCTCTTCCAGCCCTTGTACGATACCATTAAGGAAATTGCAAAAACCTATGCCAACCTCGACCGGTTTATTATCAGCGGTACTGCCAAAGGGCAGGCTACTTCCGATATTCCACTCGGGGCGTTCAACGTTCCGCAAGGATCAGTAACCGTAACCTCCGGTGGCCGCACCCTGGTAGAAGGCATCGACTATATGGTGGATTATAACCTGGGGTCGGTTAAAATCATCAACCAGGCCATCCTCAATTCGGGTATTCCTGTACAGGTGGGTTTTGAAAACAATGCCACCTTCGGAATTCAGCAACGTAACTATATGGGCCTTCGATGGGATTATATGGCCATTAATACCGTAAAAGAATCTTTTACGTTTGGCGGGCAAATGGTTCGGCTGGGAGAACGCCCCTTCTTTACCAAAATGAATTACAACGAAGATCCTATCCGTAATACCATGTATGGACTGGATTTCAGTTATCGTGCCGATGCCCCCCGGCTTACGCGATGGCTTGATAAAATTCCCTTCTATAAGACTACAGAAATGAGTACCATCACCGCTTATGGAGAAGGAGCGGTATTGAAACCCGGGCACCCACCTCAGATCGGTAAAGGTGAAAGCGGGCTGATTTATATTGATGACTTTGAAGGAACCCGCAACAGTATTGATCTGCGTTTTCCGTTGATTAACTGGAGCCTTGCTTCAACCCCCCAGGGAAATGGCTTGTTTCCGGAAGGAGGGCTGAGTGATTCCCTTGCTTATGGATACAATCGCGCTAAACTTGCCTGGTACAATATAGAGCCAAACCTGCAGGACAGAAGGGCGCCCAATAACCCGCTGACGGCGCATTTTGCCAATGATTATTTCCTGGATCCGAGGATCCGGGCAATTACACAGAACCAGTTGTTCCCGGCACGTACGCCCGACTACGGAACCGCCCAACTCATTACGTTTGACCTGGCCTATTACCCGACAGACCGTGGCCCGTATAACTATGATGCTCGTCCGGGTAGCGTAACAGCCAATGGAAAACTGCTTAATCCGCAACAACGTTGGGGGGGTATTATGCGGGGACTGGACCAGGTAGATTTTGAAACCGGGAACGTGGAGTTCATCGAATTTTGGATGCAGGATCCGTTTCTGCTGCAACCCAACAGTACCGGTGGTCAGCTTTATTTTAACCTTGGAAATATTTCGGAAGATGTATTGCGGGATGGGCGTCGGTTTTTTGAAAATGGCCTGCCTACTCCCAATATACAGGCCGCAGTTGATTCCAGTTCGGTATGGGGCAACTCTCCGAATAATCCGATCCAGGTAACCACGGCATTTAGTAATGACCCAACCGACCGCCCTTTCCAGGACGTTGGATTTGACGGGTTAGACGATGATGCGGAAAGAAGAAAGTTCAATACCTATCTGAACCAACTGGCCGCCGCCTTCGGTACCAATTCCCCGGCGTACCAACAGGCATTGGCCGATCCGTCTAACGATAATTTCCGGAATTACCGGGATGAGTTTTACAATAATCCCAATGGGGATATCCTGGCCCGTTACAAACAAATCAATAATCCGCATGGAAATTCGCCTATTGCAGCTGCTAACTCAACCGTAACAACAGCCTTTACCCTCTACCCCGATCAGGAAGATCTAAACCGCGATAATACCCTGAATGAACTGGAAGAGTATTTTCAATACCGGGTAAATCTTCGTCCGCAGGATATGGTAGTGGGACAAAATTACATCACCGATGAGCGCATTATCTCCGGCGAAGGCCCTCAGCAGAAATGGTATCTTTTCCGTATTCCTATTGCCGAATATGAGCAGAAAGTCGGTAATATCCCCGATTTCAAATCGATCCGTTTCATCCGGATGTTTCTTACCGGGTTTGAAGATTCGGTTATAACCCGTTTTGCCAAACTGGAACTGGTTCGTAACCAGTGGCGTCGTTTTTCTTTTGAACTGGATACCACCGGAACCTATAAGCCGTTACCCGCTAACACCACACCGAGTTTAATGTGCTGGCAGTTAACGTGGAAGAAAATGGATCTCGCCAGCCGGTAAATTACCTGATACCTCCGGGCATACTTCGGGTTCAGCAACTTAGCAATAACAATGTAAATATTCTTCAGAACGAACAGGCCATGAGTATGAAGGTCTGCAATCTGCCCAGTACGGCAGGACGCGGCGTGTTCAAAACAATGAACCTTGACCTGCGGCAGTATGGACAAATGAAAATGTTTGTTCATGCAGAAAGTGTGGTTGGCTCGCCGGCAGTTCAGGACAATGACCTGTCTGCTGTGATCCGCCTGGGGAATGATTTTGTCGGCAACTATTATGAAATTCGCATACCCCTTAAGGTTACTCCATTTGGCCGCTATACCGATTCGCAGGGAGATATTGTTTGGCCGCAGCAGAATGAACTGAGTTTGTCTATCCAGCGCCTGATCAACCTGAAATTAAGCCGTAATAATTCAAGCCAGACCAATCTCTATTATTCTGAAACAGATCAGGATGGTAAAACTTATGCCATATTCGGTAATCCGAATTTGGGAGAAGTACGGGGTATGTTTATGGGTATTGTCAATAATGCTGGTACACCGGTATGTACGGAAGTATGGTTCAATGAATTGAGGTTGTCTTCGCTAGACGAAAGTGGCGGTTGGGCTGCCACCGGAAGAGTGGATATTAAACTGGCCGATCTGGGAACTGTTTCCCTTTCGGGGGCAGCACGCAGTGTTGGGTTTGGTAACCTGGAACAACGGGTAAACGAACGTAGCAGGGAAAATTTCACTCAAATTGATGCGGCGGCCAACCTGGAACTTGGAAAACTATTACCCGAAAAAGCAGGTATGTCTATTCCTGTGTATGCCGGGTATTCACAAACGATATTAACACCCGAATACGATCCGTATGATCTGGACGTAAAACTAAAAGACAAGCTGAATGCTGCAAGCGGTAGTGATCGTGATTCCATCCGGAATGATGCAGCGGATGTTACTACTACCAAAACGGTCAATTTTACCAATGTACGAAAACTGAATACTTCCGGGAAAAAGCAAAAAGTATACAGCATCGAGAATTTTGATGTTAGTTATTCCTATACAAAAGTGGAGCGATTTAGTCCGCTTATTGAAGCCGAGGAAATGGCCAGGCACCGGGCCGGTTTAGGATATAATTATACCGGTACGCCTAAATACTGGGAACCATTTAAGAAGAAATTCAAAGGGCCGTCAAAATGGTATGACCTGGTGAAGGAATTTAACTTTAACTACGCCCCCTCCTTAATGAGTTTCAGGGCGGATGTGAATCGTCAGTTTGGTGCCATACGGCCCAGGAATGTGGGCGGGCCCAAAGGAATTATTCCGGAAACCTATGATAAGTATTTTACGTTTGACCGTTATTACAACCTGCGCTGGGACCTGACCCGGTCGTTAAATATTGACTTTACAGCTGTTAACCGGGCCCGGGTAGATGAAGACTCCGGCAGGCTGGATCAACGGGAAAGAAGAAGAATGTGGCAGTTGTTCTGGCGAGGTGGAAGAAATGTTACCTATGACCAGTCGGCTAACATAACGTATACCTTACCCACCAATCGTATTCCATTGCTCGACTGGACAACCGTTCGGGTGGGATATACTGCCCGTTACAACTGGCTAACGGCCTCACAGGATCAATTTGCCAAGAGCCTGGGAAATTTTATCACCAATGGCCAGGAAAAAAACATGGCAGCTGAATTAGACTTTACCCGCCTCTACGCAAAATCGCGCTGGTTGAGGGCTATAGACTGGGATGCTCCGCAGGCTGCCCCATCGGACCAAACAAAACCAGGCGCTGATACCACACGAAACAAAAAAGGTAAAATCAAGGTAAAACGCGATCCCAATGACCTGCCACAGGTAGGAACGGTGGTAAAAATTGTGGGCCGAATCATTACATCTGTTAAAAGAGTAAGTGTACAGTATTCAGAAACCGGTTCCACTGCACTAGCCGGCTACACAGACAGTAGTAAGTTTATGGGCATGAATACCCGAACAACTGCACCGGGTTGGGGATTTGTGTTCGGTAAGCAACCGGATACTTCTTTTATCAATGATTTTGCAAGGCGGGGATTAATTACCAATAACCCGCTTCTCAATAACCTGAACCGACAGGATTTCAACCAACGGTTAAGCATAACCGCGCAATTAATGCCGGTACGAGACCTGATGATTGACCTGAACCTTGACAAATCCTTTGGTAAGAACTATTCGGAATTATTCAAGGATACGGTTGGAAATGGAAGTTTTGCACGGCTCAGCCCCTATGTGGCAGGCTCCTTCAATGTTAGTTATATTTCCTTCCAAACCCTGTTTTCTAAATTCGAACCCAACAAGGTAACGGAAACCTTCCAGCGTTTTCAGGAAAACCGGATTATTCTGAGTGAAAGGAATGCCTTAAAGAACCCTTACTGGAATGCACTGGATCCGACTGATCAGAAATTGTCGGATGGATACTATACCGGGTATAGCCGGTACGCACAGGATGTACTCATTCCTTCCTTTATTGCCGCTTACACCAATAAGGATCCTAAATCAGTGGCGCTTATTGAACAGGAGAACAGTAGTGTGCGCTCTAATCCATTCCGTAATATTCTTCCAAAACCCAACTGGCGGGTAACCTATACCGGTCTTACCAGGATACCAGGGTTGGAAAAGACCTTTACGAATGTAACGCTAACACATGCTTACAATAGTAACCTGAGCATGAATAGCTTTAATAATAACCTGATGTATGCGGATCCGCTTGCATTAAATGCACCTGGATTTATTGATACGGCTACAGGTAATTTCTACCCGTATTTTCTGGTGCCGAATATTTCTATTTCGGAGGCATTTGCTCCTTTTATTGACGTTGATATGCAATTCACGAACCAGTTAACCCTGCGTTTCGAATACAAGAAAAGTCGTCAGTTAAGTCTCAGCCTCATCGATTTCCAGTTAAGTGAATCACGTTCAGAAGAATTTACTGTTGGAGTGGGCTGGCGGAAAAGAGGCTTGAACCTGCCGTTTAAAATCAAATTACCGGGAAGTAAACAGGCGGCTAAAGAATTATCCAACGATCTGAATATGCGGCTCGACCTTGGCCTGCGGGACGATGCTACGGCCAATAGCCGGCTCGACCAGGAAGCCGCCTTGCCAACAGCCGGACAAAAAGTAGTTACTATATCGCCCTCGATCGATTATGTGCTGAATAACCGCATTAATCTACGGCTCTTTTTTGATCAGCGCAGAACAATACCGAAGATTTCAACCTCTGCGCCGATCACTACTACCAGGGCCGGATTACAGATCCGTATTTCCCTGGCCCAGCAATAAGCAGGCTTTAATATTTACCATTCTATTTAATAGTTGCACTTGGTATACCGGCCTTTTTTTCAATGTTATACAGTTGAAAACTACCACATTAGGGTATTGTAAAAACCTTAGAGCATAGTACTTTTGACATACAGCATTGCTAAAAAATATTACAGGACGGTTGGTTATACTGAAGAGGCCCGGAATTAATCCAGGCCTCTTTAGTTTTTTTATTGATCAGTTATTTTCCGGTTGTAGCAGTTCGTTTATCGGTTCGCTTAAAGAGCATTACGTACCCGCATAAATCCTTTTGTTTATTATGCACCTGAACGGGTTTAATGATATGGTATTCACTGGACGCAGGTTCGTAAGTGAAATTGATTACGTTGGCGGAAACATCTTTTTTCAGGTTTTTACGGTAGATCACCATTTTTTCCATGTAATCGTACATCCGTACTTCGTGCAATTTAGATTCAGGATTGCCCACATAAACAAAGCTGTACCATTCGCCCTGGGTTAGGGGAACGATGATTGGCATTTCATATTGGCTTTCCATTTGCATACTGGCTTCTCTCATCAGGGAAAAACCATGGCTGGAATAATATCGTTTAAGGCTGTCTATCTGGTGTTGAACGGTGCTGGTCTGGCAGGATTGCTGCCGGATATGGTCCTGTGCCCGGACCGATGATGTACATAAACTACCCACAACCAGGGTGGCGGTGATAATAAGGTTTTTCATCCTATCAGTTTTCATTTATCAAAAACCATACAGTTTTTGAAAGGGTTCGGAATTCCAGAATTAAACGACAGGATGGGGCAGCTATTGTAAGCCATACCCGATTTTTACGACGGTATTCGCTGAGTAGACGATTTCTAAGGATTAACCATTAGCCTTATTGAACAAATAGGCATTTGCCTGTGCGGTGCAGGTAATTTCCAGGTCGTTAATGCATACATGAGATGGCTGGCTGGCGCAAAACCAAATCGTTTCAGCAACATCTTCCGGCTGTAGGGGTTGAAATCCCTGGTAAACTGCCGTTGCTTTTTCATCGTCGCCCTTAAAGCGAACTTTAGAAAATTCTGTTTCGGCAGCCCCGGGATGAATGGCGGTTACTTTGATTCCATGGCGTAACAAATCCACCCGCATTGACCTGGAAAGTGCATCCAGGGCGTGTTTGGAGCTACAATACACATTTCCTTTTTCATAAATTTCTTTGCCGGCTATGGAGCCCATATTGATGATATGCCCTTTTTTATGTGCAATCATACCGGGAAGAACGGCACGGGTTACATAAATAACGCCTTTCAGATTGGTGTCGATCATGGTTTCCCAATCGTCCATATCGGCCTCTTCAAAATAATCGCGGCCGAGAGCAAGGCCTGCATTGTTTACCAGTAAATCAATTTTTTTCCAGGCAGGATCTAATCCTCCAATTTGTTGATTTACAGCAGATTTGTCTCTAACATCAAATACCAGCGACAGGCATTTGGTACCAAATTTATTATAAAGCTCAGTTTCCAGTTCCTTCAACCGATCGGCTCTTCTTCCGGTAATTATCAGTTGGTATCCTTTATCGGCCAGTTTTCTTGCGGTGGCCAGGCCAAAGCCGGCAGTGGCGCCGGTGATTAATGCAATATGCGTCATAATTTACCTGCTTTCATAAGCGGTTACCGTATTAAAACTACGGTACCTTTTTTGAATATTGTTTTACCGGTATAATCCCGTCCCTGCACCATCCATACGTAGGTATCGGTTCCCTGTTCCTTTCCGGCAATTTTACCATCCCAGCCCTGACTGGCATTTCCACTGCTGTATACCAGCTGGCCCCAGCGATTGAAAACCCTGAAATACTCAATTTGGGCAATGCCTACCGGAATTGGCCGGAAAAGGGCATTATTATTTCTTCCTGGTGTAAAGGCATTGGGTACAAAAATATCGGGGGCCGTTGTATATACGGCAATGTGGATGGTATCGTAGGCAAAACAGTCTTCCGGGGTTGATACTCTTACCGAATAGGTTTGGCTTTGGGTTAAACTGGCAATAGGATTGGCAATATTCGGATCGGTTAGCCCGGTAGAAGGCTCCCACCGATAGATGTCGCCACCCCTTGCCCTGAGCTGAAGGGGTTGCCCCAACACAATAGCCGTATCATTTCCGGCAAAAGCCGGTACAGGTGGGCGTACCAGAACCAAAACGGTATCTCTTCCTGGTTTCGGGCAACCAATGGTATCCGTGGCAGTTAGGGTATAGGCCGTTGAAAAACGTGGTACTGCAAGAGGGGTAAGTGTATTGGCATCTAACAGGGTGCTTTGTGGGCTCCAGTTGAAAAATGCGGCTTGTATGGTTCCGATCAGCAGGGAAGAATCACCGTAACAGATCACCCGGTCCTCACCTGCATTTACGGCGGGGTAGGGAACTGTACGAACTGTTAACTGATCGGTGGCAGAACAACCTCCAATCCTTGCTAGCACCGTATAAGTGGTGGTGCCGGCTGGTGTTACAAAGGGAGATTTGGCAGTTGGGTCATCGAAATCGGCAGCGGGTGTCCATTCAAAACGAAGTCCATCGCCGAGGGCGGAAACCCTTGCAGCATCTGTTAAACAAATGGTAGTGTCGGGTGTGGTGCTGAGGGTTACCTGGTCTACCACGCGTACCCGCACCGAGTCATTGGCCGTACAGCCATTGTCATTAAGATTTACTTTGTAAGTGGTGGTGGTTTTTGGAAATACGATGGGGTTGGGGGTATTAGCGAACCGGATATTGGTACCAGGGGTCCAGGTAAAAACAGGGTTGAGTGTTCCTGGCGCAGTGGCTATCAGAGGCAGTTCGTCAATGCTGCAGATCAGTGTGTCTTTAAAGGGAAGCAGCAGTACCGGCCGGTCTCGTACCTCCACCTGGGCTGTTGCAGAACCCCGGCACCCTTTGTCACTTTCTACCTGTAAAGTCACGGTTTTAAAACCAAGGGAATTGTATTTATAGGAGGGGGTTCTTGTAAGGGCAATATCGGTGTCTGTTGTTTCGTCGCCAAAATTCCAGGACCATTTGTTGACGGTTCCATAGCGGCTATAACTGGTATCAACAAAATTAAAGGGCGTCAACAAACAGGACCCGGTGAAAACAAAACCAGGAAAAAAGCCCGGGTATACTCTGGCAAGGGTAGTGGTTGAATCCACGCATTGTCCGCCTGCCAGTAAAACTTTCAGTTTAACGGTATACGTGCCTGAATCGGCGTATTGGTGTTGGATCTGCCCAAGTGCAGTACTAACCGTATCATTGGCAGAACCATCTCCAAAATTCCAGATATAAACGGTTCCTGCAGGATTTACCTGGCCGTTCTGAAAGGTTACATTAAAATCATCGCAAAAGCTATAATCCGGTGAAAGAAATGCCCGGAGCGGCTGACAGTTGGAAACAGCAATATGAATGTCTTTTCGATGCGTATTGATGAGCCTCCCCTCCCTGTACTCACGGGCACAAACGGTTACTACATATTGTCCAACTGCATTGGGAGCAACCCCTGCTATCAGACCGGTTTGAGCGTTAATGGTTACACTGCCACCCAGTGGACTGGATCCACTAAAGCCGCCCCGGTAGTTAACCTGTGAATGGGGGGGCGAAGAAGTTGGGTTGGGGGATGTACAGGTTAAACAGGATCCGGGCTCCCTGCCGCCTCCAACATAGGCATTACATAAATCATATACCAGGGAATCGCCGTCAATATCATCTGCTGAAAAATCAAAGGTAAAATTGGTGCCAATGCAAATAGCAATGGCATCATTGGGGTTAAAGGTTGGGCTTGAATTATCTATTGCATTGGCCAATACGCGGGTGCCCGGAATTTCGCAGGAATAAGTGGCTCCGATATCACCGCTGTTACCCGCTACATTTCGGATATTATCAATACGGCAGCAGCGCTGAAAAGCAATGGCATACCCATCTTCCGAGTCTGCCAGGGTAACTACTGTAGAGTAGTACCGAAGCCTGTAACAAACATCTGTAGGCGGGTTTAGAATACAGGGGTTCGAATTGGGATCATACCGGATCCATTCTTCTCTTGCCAGGGAAGCACTCAGTGTTTGTAAAATACTGGTACCGCCGGTTTTTTTGAATACGGTAAAATCTACTTCAGGATCCAACTGGCCATCGCCCCTTGCATTACAATCGACATAAAGTTTTAAGGTAATTTCATACCTGGATGTTCCTGCGGTGGTTCCTGCTCCCAGGTAGCGGTA
>NZ_LUKG01000060.1:18086-30149 GCF_001601815.1 Flavihumibacter sp. CACIAM 22H1 | reverse complement strand
GCCAGTAATAATCATATCCCTGGATGAGCTGGTAGGTAAATTCGGTAAAGCTGATGCCTGTTTCGCCTTCGATTCTTTTTTTCACACTGTCCTTCGACATCATGTAATTAACTGTAATATGTTTGCCGACATCCCGTATAAAGTCCAGGAAGCTGATTTCTTTGAACCAATCGTAGTTGTTGACGATTTCTGCTGAATTGGGTAATTCGGGGTTAAAATCCAGGAATTGTTGCAGCTGGGCGCGGATTCCTGCCAGGTTTTTGGCCAGGGTTTGTTCATCCAGCATTTTACGTTCTTCTGCTTTAAAGGAGGGGTCGCCTACCATTCCGGTGGCTCCACCAACCAGTGCAAAAGGCTTATGCCCAGCTTTTTGTAAGTGAATTAACAGAAGAATAGGTACCAGGCTGCCGATATGCAGGCTATCAGCTGTTGGATCAAATCCAATATAAGCGGCCGTCATTTCCTTATTCAATTGTTCTTCAGTTCCGGGCATGATATCCTGCAACATGCCTCTCCAACGTAATTCTTCTATTAAATTCATAAAAAATGCTGCAATTTGCAGCAAAACTAACGCAATCGGATTAGCCGGCGAAAGGCAATATTGCCCGGGTGGCGGCGTTATAGTCCATTAGCGAAATCTTTGCTTATCCTGAAAGTTGACAGATGAACCGAATAAACCGAGGAGTCTTATGTTGTCTTTTGATGATGCCGATGGCATTGTCAGCGCAGTTTCGAAAATATTCCAATGAATTCCTGAATATAGGTGCCGGAGCCAGGGGGCTTGCTATGGGCTCTGCACAGGTGGCATCCGTTTCCGACGGAACAGCCGGCTACTGGAACCCTGCCGCCCTGGTACACGTAAAAGGACAGGCACAGGTGAATATTATGCACGCGGAATATTTTGCCGGAATTGGCAAATACGATTATGCGAATGTGGCAATTCCCTTAAAAGACGGAAAAAGAACCATTGGTTTATCGGTACTGCGCTTTGCAGTGGACGATATCCCCAATACGGTTTTCCTGGTAGAACCCGATGGAACCATCAATTTTGACAATATTACTACCTTCTCTTCGGCCGACTATGCTTTTCTGTTCTCGTATGCCCAGGAATTGAAGGTAAACGGGTCTGCCGACAAAAAGCTGAACCTGGGTTTTAACGCCAAAGTAATTCACCGTAAAGCAGGTGATTTTGCCACTGCCTGGGGCTTTGGGTTTGATGCCGGCGTACAATATATAAATAAGCGTTTTCAGGCTGGTTTGGTTGCGCGCGATGTGACGACTACGTTCAATGCCTGGACCTACAATATCAATGACAAGATGCGCGAGGTTTTTTACGTTACGCAGAATGATGTGCCGGTAAAATCCAACGAACTAACGGCTCCGAAACTGATAGCCGGGGCATCGTATAATTTTAAGCTTAGTAAATCCATTAACCTGCTGGCGGAGGGAAACCTCGATTTTACCTTTGACGGCCGCAGGAATACCGTTGTCAGTTCCTCAGCAGTAAGTATTGATCCAAAAATCGGACTGGAAGCTTCTATGAAGAATGTATTCTTCATTCGAGCAGGGATCAATAATTTCCAAAAAGCACTGGACGATAACGACAGCACTTACCGCAAGAAAGTATGGATTTATCAGCCCGCTATTGGAGCAGGGTTCCGCATTCAGAATGTAATGATAGATTATGCATTTACGAATTTGGCCAACCAATCCAATCCTTTGTATACCCACGTATTTTCCTTAAAGCTTGACCTGGTCAAGAAAAACAAGAACAAGTAACAGCTTAGCATATGCGTATGAAAGGAGGACTTCAGTTGAATCGCAGGTTGATTATGCTGCTGGTAGTATTGGCCACCGCATTTTCGGCTGCAGCACAACCATACAACAACGAATGGATCGATTTTAGTAAAACCTATTATAAGTTTAAAGTTGGTGCCGACGGATTATACCGTATTCCTGCAGCCACCCTTCAGGCCAACGGGTTAAACAATATTCCTGCAGAACAGTTTCGTTTATTCCGCAATGGAAAAGAAGTTCCCCTTTTTACATCCGTACCAACTGGCCTGATGCCGGCGGATGGGTATATTGAATTCTGGGGACTTGCGAATGACGGGGAAACCGATCGGGTCTTATACAGGGAAGAGCAATTTCAGCACCGTACAAAGTATAATTTACATGCCGACACAGCTATGTATTTTTTGACGGTTGCACCAGGCGTTCAGAACAAACGCTTTGTAGCAATGAATAATGATGTAGCTTCCAATACCCTACCAGCTGAACCCTACTTCATGTATAAACTGGCGCGTGATTTCAAGGAGCGCCTTAATTCCGGTTTTGCAGCTGACCTGGAACAATATGTTTTCTCTTCTTCTTACGACAAAGGCGAGTTTTTTTCCAGCAGTGAAATACGCCAACGGATTACTCGTACCGATAACCAAACGAATCTCCGGGCTGCACCCGGAGGCCCCGATGCGCGGCTTTCTTTCGGGGCATTTGGAAATACTACCAAAACCAGAAGACTGCGGGTTGAACTTAACAGCACGCAACTCTATGAGAATTCAATGAATTTCTTCTCTGATCTACTGGCATCGGTTACCGTTCCCGCTAGCTTATTGGCTGGTGGTTCTGCTTCACTTGCTTTCACCAATGTTCAGCCACCTGCACCGCCTACCGGCCCTGATCCGTACCTGGATCGAATGGTGCTCTCTTTTTATGAACTAACCTACGCAAGAGAGTTTAACTTCAATAACCAGCGTACTTTTCCTTTTGAGCTGGAAGCACGTACCAATGGGTATTTCCTGGAAATCAGAAATTTTAATGCGGGCGGTATTGCTCCGGTACTCTATGACCTGGAAAACCAGGAAAGATATGTTGCTAATACACAAGTGAATGGTGTGTTGAGATTTGCCTTACCGGGTTCGGCTGTTGCACGTAAAATGGTGCTGGTAAGCCAGGCTGCCGCCACCGGGTATCCCATTACCATATCCACGCTTAGTTCTAAAACATTTACAGATTTTTCAAACCCTGGTTTACAAGGGAATTACCTGATCATCAGTCATCAGCAATTGATGAACACCTCCGGTGGATCCAATCCCCTGGAAGACTACCGCCAATACAGAAGCAGCGCTACCGGGGGCGGATTTACTGCTAAAATTTATGATATTGCTGAGTTAACCGACCAGTTTGCATTCGGACAGTACGGGCATCCGCTTTCCGTAAAAAATTTTATACGATTTGCGAGAGCAAATTTTTCCAGTCCCTTGCAGCATATTTTTATTGTTGGGAAAGGGGTTACCTATAATTATTACAGGTCTTCCACAACGGCGCTTCGTCCCCAGTTAACGGAATTGAACCTGGTACCCACATTCGGATTCCCCGGCTCTGATAACCTGCTAAGTGCTGCCTCCTCCAGTGATCCGATCATTCAAACACCTATCGGCCGCTTGTCTGTAATAAAACCTGTGGAAATTGCCGATTACCTTGAAAAGGTGAAGGAATATGAGCAGGAACAACGCACGATTTCAGGAAAAATTGAAGACAAGCTCTGGATGAAAAACGTATTACACGTAACGGGTGCCACAGATGCGTTGCTGGGTGTGCAGTTGTGTAATTATATGTCTTCCTACAAAACCATGATTGATGACACCTTAACCGGTGCCAGCGCCATTGTTTTGTGTAAAACGGCCAGCGGTCAGCAGGACGAATCCGGTTCGCTGATCATCCGTAGAAAATTTGAAGAAGGCATCAGCCTGCTTACCTATTTCGGGCACTCGTCTGCCAATACACTGGAGTTTAGTATTGAAGATCCTGAAGATTACAACAACAAAGGAAAATACCCGGTGTTTTCAGTGAACGGATGTTACGCAGGTGATTTCTTTCAATATTCAATTGGCAGGTTTCAGGTATTCGAGACCCTGACCGAAAAATTTACACTCGCTAAACAGAAGGGATCCATTGCGTTTATTGCCAGCACGCATTTTGGTGTAGTGAATTACCTGGCTGCTTACCTGAACTCATTTTATGGTCAGATCGGTAAAACAGATTACGGCCAAACAGTAGGGGTGGTGGTAAAAGATGCGTTGGCGGCTATGAAACAACGCTATTCTCCCATAGATTTTCTTGCAAGAGTTCATGCCGAGCAGGTGAGTTTACACGGAGACCCTGCACTTGTAATGAATTTTCAGGAAAAACCTGATTATGCAGTAGAGGAATCTACCATTGAAATAAGCCCTTCTTTTATTTCTGTTTCTGACCAGTCTTTCACAGCTAAAGTAAAATATTATAATATAGGTAAAGCAATCAATGATTCTGTTCATGTTGAAGTAAAGCGGGTTAATCCCGATGGTTCTGAACAATTGCTCTACAATCAAAAAAGACTTGCTCCTAAAATGGTTGATTCCCTGGAATTCAACCTGCCTATCGTTGCTACGATCCATAAAGGACAGGGTAGAATTGTGGTAAGCCTCGACGGCTTGGATGCAATTGCAGAAATGACCGAAGAAAATAATACGGCTTCTAAAACCTTCTTTATTTATGAGGATGAAGCCTCCCCGGCCTATCCGTATAATTATTCCATTGTGTCAGACCCGGCGCAGAAATTTTATGCTTCTACCGCCAATCCATTTAGTTCCATGAAGCAATATATTATGGAACTGGATACCACTACCAATTTTAATTCTACCCTTAAAAAATCAGTTACCATTAGTTCTGAAGGTGGTTTGCTGGAGTTTAATCCGCAAACTACATTTTTGGATAGTGTTGTTTATTATTGGAGAACCGCATTAGTTCCTGGCGAAGGCGGCGAATATATCTGGAACCTGTCCAGCTTTCAGTTCAGGAATAACGGGCAGAGCGGTTTTAATCAGTCGCACTATTATCAGCACAAAGAATCTGACCTGTTCCAGTTGAACCTGTCAGAGGGCAATAAATGGAGTTTTGGTACGAAAGTAAATACCATACAGGTAAGGCATGCCATGTATCCAACTTCCGGAACAGAGGACAGTGATTTCTCTATACTTATAAATGACGCGGATTATATCAGAAGTGCCTGCCTCGGCCGATCTCTAATTTTTACAGTAATTGATCCCAGGACTATGGTGCCCTGGAAAAACGTGGATGAGAACGGACAAAACCTCAACCGCTTTGGCAGTGCGTCTGCGAATTGTGCGCCCAGCAGAAACTGGAACTTTGAGTTTTCCTATATGACTGCGGCATCCAGAAAACTGATGATGGATATGATGGATTCTATCCCTGATGGATACTACGTAATCGTTCGTTCCTTTGATTACAGCAATCCCGCTTCCTTTAGCGCTACCTGGAGAGCTGATACCACGTTGTATGGTTCTAACAAATCGTTGTATCATAAGTTGCTGGCAGCCGGTTTTTCTAATATCGATGAGCTGAACGCACCGAAAACATGGGGGCTGCTTTATAAAAAGAATGATCCTTCTTTTGCACCACAGACAAGAGTGTCTGCCGGATTGTACGACCGCTTCTTTATTTCGTCCAACACACCTTCACCCGATTCCACAGGTACGATCAAATCTCCCTCCTTTGGACCGGCTAAAGCCTGGAAAGAGCTTCGCTGGAATGGAGCTTTTGTAGAAGCGGGTACTCCAGATCAGGTTACTATTCAACTAATGGGAGTAAATGCAACGGGTGGTTCTCCGGTTGTATTGAAAGAAATCAACCTGGAGGATAAAATTGTTGATATTTCTGATATCGACGCAGCCAGGTACCCTTATCTGCAGTTATTGATGCAGAATAAGGATGCGGTTAATTTCACTCCTTTCCAGCTCAGCTACTGGAAACTGATTTATGATCCTGTTCCGGAAGGAGCCATTGTTCCCAAACTCTACCTTTCAGTAAAAGATACCGTGGAGATCGGTGAACCGGTTCAGTTTGGTATTGCGTTTAAAAATATAACCAATATTGCCTTTGATAGTCTTAAGGTTAAAGTGTCTATTTCAGATGCCAACAATATAACCACAGAACTACCGGTGGTAAAACAAAAACCGTTACCCGGACAAGACACACTTCGGTTTAATTATACCATCGACACTAAGAAATACCCAGGTTTAAATACGCTGTATGTTGATTTCAACCCGGATTTTGATCAACCGGAACAATACCGCTTTAACAATTTCCTCTTCCGGAACCTGTACGTGAAAGGTGATGCTACCCATCCGTTGCTGGATGTTACTTTTGACGGGGTGCATATCTTAAATGGCGATATCGTTTCTGCTAAACCGAGGATACAGATAAAACTTAAGGATGAATCCAAATACATGTTGTTGGAGGATACGTCCCTGATGCGGATACAGGTAAAATTCCCGGACGGAACGATAAAAACCTATCGTTTTGACAGCGATACGGTTCGTTTTACACCCGCTGTTGCTGGAACAGATAATACCGCTACTATTGAGTTTACGCCTGCTTTCCTGCAAACCTTCGACCAGGAAACCGGTATGGATAGCTATGAACTCACTGTTGTAGGAAAGGATGCCAGCAATAATTCAGCTGGCCGTGCTGGTTACTCAATTGAGTTTAAGGTGGTCAATAAGCCAATGATCTCTAATTTATTGAACTACCCGAATCCGTTCAGTACGTCCACAGCCTTTGTGTTTACATTAACCGGAAGCGAGGTGCCGACTAATTTTAAAATACAGATCCTGACCGTTACGGGTAAGGTTGTACGTGAAATTACCGGCGAAGAACTGGGTCCATTGAGGATCGGTAGAAATATTACCGAGTACAAATGGGATGGAACCGATCAATTCGGTCAGCGACTGGCAAACGGCGTGTACCTGTACAGGGTAGTCTCTACGTTGAACGGTATGAAGATGGATAAGTTTAAAACCGATGGCGATAACACGGATAAATATTTTACCAGGGGATATGGCAAAATGTATCTGATTCGATGAGTAAAAAAACGAATGTATTGGTGGTTTTACTGGGTCTTTCTATAGTCGTTTATCTACCGATTATTACTAAAGGATTGGCTTCAGACGATTTTGGGGTCATGCATCGGATTGTATTCGGAAATATTTTCTACCTGGATGGGTTTTTCCGACCCTTATCAGATATTAGCCTGTACGTCTGTTATCTGATAGCTGGCTTTGATGGCTGGATCTATAACCTGTTCAACATTGTTTTACATGGCGCATCGGCTTATTTGTTGTACAGAACCTGCCTGTTGCTGTTTAAAGAAAACGAGCAAGCTGCTGTGATCTCCCGGACGGCCGCTGTATTTTTCGTTTTATACCCATTTCATAACGAATCAATTGTTTGGGTGGTGGGCAGGGCCTCGAACCTCTCTTGCTTTTTGGGGTTTAGTGCGCTCTATTCAGCGCTTGCCTACAGGCTGAGCGTGCCGCGAATGTTGCTTATCGGCCTCCTGTATTTTGCCTCCCTGAGTACGTATGAAACCACCATTACCCTGCCATTTATAGCCGCGGTATTTTTATGGCAGTTATATCCCACAGACAAAAGATGGATAAAAGGACTATGCCTGTTTGGGGGAGTAGCCGTTTTGAATTTACTGGTTCGTAGTTTGCTCGTAAAGGAAATTGTTGGCGAATATGGGGCCAGGATGTTTGATCCCTCCGTGCTTAATAACCTGGTAAAGTATTTAAAAACGGCCGGCCGTCTTTTCCTGCCGCCCATGGCATCGGCGTCTGCAATGACCGTACTGGCTGTTTTCGTTTTTGCCGTGCTTGGTGGAATAAGTATCCGTTTATGGAAGAAGACTTCGGTAAACCGACTTCAACTATTGGGAATAAGTCTGGCGGTGCTTTTTTCCGCGGCTATTCCTTTTCTTTTTGGCGTAAGCACCCGAACTATTGAAGGGGATCGCTTATTGTATTTTCCTTCTTACTTTTTATGTTGCTGGATCAGTTTTGTGTTGATAACGTGGATGGGCAAGCCCGGCTACCGGTGGATAAACATTGCAATAGCTAGTTATTTCCTGGTTTTTTTGCAGATCAATAATTTTACCTGGCGAAAAGCGGACCGGATAACCAAAACAATTCTGGCTGATATGGCGGCCTTACGTCCACAATACAAAAAGCTTTTAGTTCACCGTTTACCCGAGGAATACAAGGGCGCACATGTATTTAGGAACGGGTTTATGGAAGCCCTTCTGCTGAACGGAATTGATACCACCGGAATTCAAATAGCGACCTTTATGGATCCAATGGATATTCACCAGCAGGACCAGGTTTTTCTGCCTGAAGAAAACAGGCCGGGATGGGTCAGTACCCCCGAAATGCCTGTTATTTACTGGAATAATCGTAATATGGTTATTTTTAGATAGTTTACACGACGTTTGAGGGATAGTGTATGTATAAAGCGGGTGATTATATCTCAAGAGGAATGCGGTTTCTGAATAACCAGGTCCGGCCAGGCAATAAAAAGCTGTCCACCCTGATGATTTATGCTACCGATTTATGCGATTCGGCCTGTAAACATTGCCTGATCTGGGCAAAACGACCTGTTAATTTTCTTCCGAAAGAAAAAATCATAGAGGTAATGCAGAGTTCCTGTATTACTAAATCCACAAGTATTGGGCTGGAAGGGGGCGAGTTTTTGTTGCACCCGCATGCACTGGATATTCTGCAATGGTTTGCAGAACACCATCAACGATTTGACCTCTTATCCAATTGCCTGCAACCCGATCAGTTGATCGATGCCGTTAAGCGTTATCCGCCCCGGCACCTTTATATATCATTGGATGGCGATGCAGAAACCTATCTGCACATGCGGGGTAAACCTGGTTACGACAGCGTAATCAAGGTAATAGAAGAGTTGCATGACCGGCTTCCTGTTTCTGTTATGTTTACCCTGTCGCCGTATAATGATTTCACTGATCTTGCACATGTGGCAGGTGTTTGTAAGCGATACGGAATTGATATGCGCGTAGGTATATACAATGACATTGCTTTTTTTGATACCATTGATAAAGCGCATGATACGGCCATTGGTGCTCAGAAAGGAACCCCACCCTTGGTTTTCAAAGATGTCAGGAACCGGGATCATTCCGGGCAAAAACAGCCTGCGCCCTCTCCACTTGGGCTTAGCGGGCATGATTTCATACAGCAAATTCCGGAATCTGTGAAAGATTTCGCTGAAAACTACGATTTCATGGTATTGTACAATGAATGGAAGAAGGGGGGATTGAAAATGAAATGTTACAGTATTCTTGACAGCCTGGTAATTCTGCCAAATGGGGATGTTCCGATTTGCCAGAACCTGGATCTTAAAATCGGAAATATTTTCCAGGCCAGTCTGGATGAAATATTTAATGGTCCGGAAACACGCGCTTTACACAAAGAATATGTTCATAACTGTAACCAGTGCTGGCTTAACTTCCATAGAAAGTACGATGTTATTTTATACCGCAGTTTTGAAAAGTATTTTGGCAGGTCGGTTACTAAAAAAGTATTTGGTTATTACCAATGGGAAGAATCTGCTACTAAAACCTATGCTGAATTAATGAATCCTTCGGCTAAATAACTCAGGCTTGCTGTAGTTGATCAAGTAGTAAATACAGGGCTGATAAATGCCTGTATTCTGCTTCACTGGTTTCCTGCTGTTCTGTTGCATTAAAAAAAGATTCGATTGCCGGGTAAAAGCCCAACTGGTTGGCACTGTGCTGCTGAAAGGACGGGATGGAACTATTCGGTTGCAGATAGCTCTTTTTTTCGATAGCCTGCTCCATTACTTTTTCCATAGGAACGCCAAAAAGTTGTGCGGGTTTTTTGTATTTAATCAATTCTGAAGGATAGTTGGAAACTATGGTAGCATCGGGCTGATTTATTTCCAGCACTTCTTCACTATTGTTCCAGCTGTACATAGTTGATAATTCCAATAACCCTTTTATGCCTGCATGATTCAGCTGAATAAAAAAAGTTTCGCCGGCAGCCTGTTTAATTTTCGAAACATGCTCAATTGTTGCAGCCCCGAAAAGGAACAGACAATAATCAATCGGATGGATAAACAGTTCATATAAAGCATTTCCTTCGGGGTAGGCACCAATCCGGTATCGATACTGGTAACTAAACGGTTGCTGCATGATTTTTTTGGTAAGCCGGGCTATGGGTGCATACCGGCGTTGAAATCCTACCCGAAGCACACTGGTCATGGCTGCGCCAAGCACGGCATTTAACTCGGTTGTAGCATAACCCAGTGGTTTTTCGGCATAGACAGATTTACCTGCCTGTAAAAGTTGTTGAACAATGGTTGCCTGGGTAGCAGGCGGAGTGGCAACGAATACACCCCGGATGGAAGCATCGTTTAAAATATCAGTAAGTTTATCCGTTCCTCTGCAACCAGCAAAACGGCTGGCTGCATTTTCAGCATTTGACAGCGTTTTGGTGCAAATACGTGTAACCGGAATACCGAGATGCCAGATACAGGGATATAACTGCGTGGTGGCATGTTCTCCTGCACCTATGATTGCATATTTATAGTTGGTTGTTGAGCTCCGTTTGAGAAAACCAGCCCGTTTAATTGCCCTGTATTTACTGATCAAAGACTTTATCATAACTGCGTATACCAGGTAGACTAACCCAATGGAAATTTCTTTAAATTTATAACTTCGGATTTAATAGGTAATAAATAATTCTTTATTGGGAAATTCTTTCAAAATCGAGCCTGGCCTATTGCAGGCATTCATCCGGCAGGTAAGGCAATGTAAGCCAGCGGAGATGGCGTCAACAAGCTACGAACAGGCTTATTTTCTACACCTACAGGCTCATTTGGAATACTATACAGCGATCTATTCTTCGATTTTAGGAGAGGCGCTGTATCTGACTCCTAAGCCTTTAGCTGATTTGCGAATCATCGACTATGGTGCGGGAAATGGAATGCAGGCCGTTTTTCTCAAATATGTAGGAGTGGGGCAGGTAGTAGTAAACGATTTAAACGAATCCTGTATTACAAGTTGTAAAGCGTTGGCAACAGCACTGAACCTTGAACTTGATGGTTACTTGCAGGGAGATGTCTCCGCCCTGGAAAAAATTAACCAGCCGATGGATGTATTGTTATCAACCGATGTAATTGAGCACATATATGACCTGGATACCTGTATGCAGGAAATGAGGCGTCTGCAGCCCGGTATGCTGGCTATTTTTACCACAGCCTCTAACCCGTTTAATAAACTAAAGGTCCGGCAGCTCAGGCAACTGCAGCACCGGGATGAGTTTATCAATTCGGCCGATCCGCTGGAAGAGGGAAAGAACGCTTACAAAATGCCTTATTTTAAACGGCGCGCCCAATTGTTGGCAGAAAATTATGCCGTATTATCTGAAGAGGAGATCGAGTTGTTGGCTACCCGCAGCAGGGGGTTGCGAAAAGACGATATGTTCAAACTAACGGCCCACTATTTACAGGGAGGAAACCTGCCGCTGCAAGCGGTAGCGAAGCACAATACCTGTGATCCGGATACGGGTAACTGGACAGAGCGGATACTCCCCATGAATGCTTATAAAGAATTGGCGGATAAAGCGGGTTATTCTTTTTATGCAAGCTGCGGCTTCTACAATCAAAATGGAAATGTTGTTCTTTCCTGGATAAAAAGAACAGCGAACTATTTCATTAAACATTTCCCATTTGCCGGAAAATTTATGGCGCCCTACCTGGTGCTGGTTTTTAAACCGGTAAAAACACCGGTATCAATCCTTGAGCATAAGTAAAATGAAATGTGGGCTTGTTTGCAGCGTATCGGCCGGTATAGCTTTTTGTAAAAGAGGTGCCGGCGCGGATAGGGCAGGCGGATCCTGGTTTATCAACAGGAAATTTTTAGTGGGGGTATGCAAGAACCTGGTGCTGTCATTCATTGTTTCGGTACGGATAACCTGTTGGTCAAATTTCAAAAAGTATTCTGTCATTTCGCTGGTAAACGAATCATTGGTGTATAGGGTAGCGTGTTTAAGACCTATATTTTTCATGTAGGACTGAAGGTGCAGGATCAATTGCTTGTGTTCGGTAAACTGCGGATAAGTAGGTTTTATAAAGTCATAAACAGGACGTACCAGGAAGATCCCTGCCAGTATTACAGGATAT
>NZ_LUKG01000060.1:14979-17967 GCF_001601815.1 Flavihumibacter sp. CACIAM 22H1 | reverse complement strand
GGAATATAAATAATTGAAATTGTTTAAAAATTGGAATTGATTTTTTGAAAAAACAGCAGCAATAAGAAAAACAAGGCAAGCAAAAGATACACATATTGAATTTCACCGGCTTTCAAAAAGTACAATAGCAAAAAGGCCGACAGGAACAACCAGGGGAGTAACGGAAAAGCGCCGGGTGTTTTTATATACTGAAGTAGCAAGGGGCTGGCAGTTATGGCAGCAAGTGGAAGGAGAAACAAAAAATGTCTTGTGTCCTGGCAAAGGGGCAGGTAACTGGTGAGAGAGAAGCTCATGAAGTTGGAAGACATCAACAGTATAAAAAAGTACAGCGGAATTGGATCTTGTGGAAATACGGAAGTTATTTTTTTTCTGTAAATAAGCCTGCAAATGGCAGGTAGAAGCAAAAGCCCGTCCCCGTTTTTTAAAAATGCAAGCCCTAGTTCATAGCTGATTCTTTTCAGGGTGAAAGAAATCGGAAGCTGATCAAAGGAACAGGAGTTATGATAGTTATTGGTTTGCAGGACATGGTACCGATAAAGCGGGTTTCCGGTCACATACCAATATGCTCCGAAGTACAGCAATAGGAAAACGGCTCCTATGCCGATGCACAGTTTCCACCAATAGGTGTTCCGTGCCCTGGTAAGGTCTCTGAATAAAAGAAAGGTTATTAAGGGTAAAAAGAGCAAGGCGGTTTCTTTACAGAGAAGAGTAGCAAAAAAGCAGGCGCTAAAAATGAAGGCATGTTTCCGGATAGTTGCAGGGGAATGGTGCAGATAACTATTAAGAGCAGCTAATAAAAAGAATACGATACCGGAGTCGGGCCATAATCTATGAGCGGCAAATACGGTAGAATAGGTAAAAAGAAACAGCGCCAGGCTTAGCAGTTGTACGGATATTTCGGAATGCCGCATTATACGAAGCAGCGCCCAGCAGGACCCCAGGGTGCTAAGCAGTCCAAAGAATGCCGATGTAAAATCGTTTATGCCCAAAAAATAATACGCAATACCGGTAACCACTATCGGGATCCATCGATGTGCGAAATGATCTGTACTGGAGAACCAGTTAAAGTTTCCATATTTCAATGTTGCGGCATACCTGGCATAGTTAATATCATCCATTCCATAGAAACCAAGTTGCGCCAGTTGGTGGTGAACTAGCAAAAACAGCCCACAAAAAGTCAGTATCCAGCGGTAGTCTTTAAGGAGAGATGGATACTTGTTTCCCAGAGTTGTTTTCATTTGCCGGAAATTGTATTTATCGATTCAGCAGGTTCATTCTGTTTACATATTTCCCGATAAGATCAAATTCTATATTTACGGTATTCCCGGGTTCTACCTGGTTAATATTGGTGTGCTCGTAGGTATAGGGAATAATGGCTACCGTAAATTCATCAGCAGAGAGGTCAAAGATGGTAAGGCTGGTGCCATTGAGGGAGATGGACCCTTTTTCAATTATCAGGGATGAAAACTGGCCGGGTATTTTAAACCGGAACTCCCAACTGCCTGATTTGTCTGTTTTTGAAATACAAGTGGCGGTGCAATCAACATGCCCCTGTACAATATGCCCATCCAGGCGGTCATCCAGGCGCATACAACGCTCCAGGTTCACCAAGCTGCCTGGTTTCCAGTTGCCAAGGGTTGTTTTTTCCAGTGTTTCAGCAATTGCGGTAATACGGTGCCGGTTGGTGGCAAGGGCGTCGACAGTAAGGCAGACGCCATTATGAGATACGCTCTGGTCGATCTTTAATTCCTGAGAAATGCTGGATTCGAGCCAGAAAATACGATTTGAACCCTCCGTTTGGACCTGGCAAACGGTACCGGTAGCTTCAATTATTCCTGTGAACATAGCTGCAAATTAGGGGCAATTCCAGTTTTCCTGAAAAAGGATTTGGACTTTACAGGCTATTTCCTATCTTTGCCGTCCAAAAATTTACCAAAGGAGGTATATTCTATGCTGATTATCGATTCAAAAGACTGCGAAAACATTGACAAAGCGCTCAAAAAGTATAAAAAGAAATTTGAGAAAGCTAAAATCCTGGTTCAATTAAGAGATCGCCAGTCTTTTACCAAGCCATCTGTTAGACGCCGTGCAGAAGTTTTGAAAGCGGTTTACAAGCAGCAGGTAGCAGCCGGCAAGTTCGAAGTTTAATCGATCTTACTGTTCAATATAAGTGCGAAGAGATCGCAGCAATCTTGTAGATTTGTTGCGATCTCTTTTGTATGTCTGTTAGTGTCGATCCATTCATAGCTGATTTTCTCTCTTATATAGCGTTGGAAAAACGCTATTCTGGTCATACGTTGCGGGCCTATGAGGATGATTTGATCGTTTTTCGTGATTTTTTGGTGACGGAATTTGAGGAGAGTAATCTATTACAGGCCAGCACTATTATGGTGCGTTCCTGGCTTTCTTCGCTAAAAGATGGTAAAATGCCCTTAGCCGGCGCTACCATTGCCCGTAAATTGTCTACGCTCCGGTCGTTTTATAAGTATTGTCTTCGTAAGAAGTTGATTTCCGTTTCGCCGGTGGTGCAGCTTTCAGCACCTAAAACGGCCAAACGGCTACCGGTATACCTGGAAGAAAAGCAGGCCGGGGCATTGTTGACCCAGCCTCCTGCCGGCGATGGCTGGAAGGGGCTTACCACCCGCCTGGTGCTGGCTATCTTTTATCAAACGGGCATAAGGTTGAGTGAGTTAGTGCAAATTCAGCACCAGCAGGTGAATTTTTACCAACAGCAGTTAAGGGTTTGGGGTAAGGGGGGTAAGGAAAGGATTGTTCCCCTTCAACCGGTATTGCTGGAAATGATTACCGATTATGAGAACCGCAAAAAACAGGATTGGGGAAATTTTGGCCCGAAGGATTTTTTGCTGGTTACGGAAAAAGGGAAACCTGTTTATGCCAAATACATCTACCGGCTGGTGAGGGAATACCTGGCTGGTTTAACCACTCTGCAGAAAAAGAGCCCGCATGTGCTTCGACACAGTTTTGGCA
>NZ_LUKG01000060.1:0-14479 GCF_001601815.1 Flavihumibacter sp. CACIAM 22H1 | reverse complement strand
CATTTGCTGAATGAAGGGGCTGAGTTAAATGCGGTAAAGGAACTGCTGGGGCATGCCAGTTTGGCTGCCACTCAGGTATATACCCACAATACGATTGGCAAGTTAAAAGAAGTACATAAGAAGGCGCACCCCAAGGGGTAAAATATTAGTCTAAACTGTTGTATGTGAATGATTTGCGAAAATAAAAAATAGTGCCGGTCATTCTTGGAAAATGGACCTCTTTATGTTATCTTCATAATGACAGACGGTTCCAAGCCTATGAATATTTCATACACCGGAAGTTCTTTATTTATTGTTCACTTTAAACGTGATATGTTATGAACGTTAACATTCAGACTGTACATTTTGATGCAGACATTAAGTTAGTGGAGTATGTAACCAATAAGCTCGAAAAGCTTTCCACTTTCCACGATCGAATCATCAAAGTGGATGTTTTTTTGAAATTAGACAATGTTGTACATCAGATCAAAGACAAAGTAGCAGAAATCAGAGTTCACGTACCAAAACACGATTTTTTTGTAAAAGCCAGTTCCAAATCATTTGAAGAGTCGTTTGACAGTGCTTTGGATTCCCTGGTTAACCAAATAAAAAGAAAAAAAGAAAAGCATTATGCAAGCTAAATTGCAGTAAAGACCTCTTCGGAGGTCTTTTTTTTTGCCCGGATGCCAGTATTTACGGGGCCTGGCGGTTTTTTTAAAAAAAATGATTTCAAAATTTTTGTATTTCTTAAATTCTTTTACCTTTGCCATCCCGTAAACAAAAAGGGGAAGTTCTTTCAGGAATTAAAACGCCACTTTAGCTCAGCTGGTAGAGCAACTGATTTGTAATCAGTAGGTCGTTGGTTCGATTCCGACAAGTGGCTCTTGTTTTATAAATTGGGCAGGTTCCAGAGCGGCCAAATGGGGCGGACTGTAAATCCGCTGTCTTTCGACTTCAGAGGTTCGAATCCTCTCCTGCCCACCAACTTATTTTTAGATAAATAAGGGTAGTTCTTTTCATTGGAATGAAGTTATTTTCAGGCGGTGTCTGAAAATCAATAAGCGGAAGTAGCTCAATTGGTAGAGCGATAGCCTTCCAAGCTATAGGTTGCGAGTTCGAGACTCGTCTTCCGCTCTTTCTTTCCGCCGTTGTAGCTCAGGGGTAGAGCACTTCCTTGGTAGGGAAGAGGTCGTGAGTTCGATTCTCACTAACGGCTCCACAGGGCCAACCGGTATGGAACGCAGGAAAATGTGAACAGAGCTGGTAGTTCTTGAAAACAGGTGCTAAGCACCATATTAATAGAAACCTCCGAAAGGAGGGTGGATAATTTTAAAACCACAACTTAAAAACAAATAAAATGGCAAAAGAGACCTTTAAGAGGGAAAAGCCCCACGTTAACGTAGGTACTATTGGCCACGTTGACCACGGTAAAACCACTTTGACTGCCGCTATTACCAGCATTCTTGCTACTAAAGGTTTGGCGACAGCGAAGAAGTACGATGAAATTGATGGAGCTCCTGAAGAAAAAGAGCGTGGTATTACCATCAATACTGCACACGTTGAATATCAGACAGCAAACCGTCACTATGCTCACGTTGACTGTCCTGGTCACGCTGACTATGTGAAGAACATGATTACTGGTGCTGCTCAGATGGACGGTGCTATCCTGGTTGTGGCTGCTACCGATGGTCCTATGCCTCAAACAAAAGAACACATCCTTCTTGCCCGCCAGGTAGGCGTTCCTAAGATTGTGGTGTTCATGAATAAAGTTGACCTGGTTGACGACGCTGAGTTGTTGGAACTGGTTGAAATGGAAATTCGTGACCTGTTAAGCTCTTATGGCTTTGATGGTGACAATACTCCGATTATCCAGGGTTCTGCAACTGGTGCGCTGGCTGGAGAAGACAAATGGGTTGCAAAAATCGACGAACTGATGGAAGCGGTTGATAGCTATATTCCGCTGCCTCCCCGCCCGGTTGATCTGCCCTTCCTGATGTCTGTAGAAGACGTATTCTCTATCACCGGTCGTGGTACTGTTGCTACCGGTCGTATCGAGCGTGGTCGTATCAAAGTTGGTGAAGGTGTTGAGATCGTAGGTCTGATGGAAAAACCAATGACTTCTACCGTTACTGGTGTTGAGATGTTCAAAAAACTGCTTGACGAAGGTGAAGCTGGTGATAACGCAGGTCTGCTGCTCCGCGGTATTGAAAAGAAAGATATCCGTCGTGGTATGGTAATTTGTAAGCCAGGTTCTATCACTCCTCACACTGAATTCCGTGGTGAAGTATACGTACTGAGCAAAGAAGAAGGTGGTCGTCACACTCCATTCTTCAACAAATACCGTCCTCAGTTCTACTTCCGTACTACGGACGTAACTGGAGAGTGTACCTTGGCTGAAGGAACTGAGATGGTTATGCCTGGTGATAATACCAACCTGAAAGTTACCCTGATCCAACCCATCGCTATGGAAAAAGGTCTGAAATTCGCGATCCGCGAAGGTGGCCGTACCGTAGGTGCTGGTCAGGTGACTGAGATCCTTAAATAAACCATACTGGTTGAATAATTTAAATGGTCCCTTTGGGAGGTTTACCCGAACTAAGGGACCATTTTTTACTTATTAATAAGTAAATTTACCAAGCAGGTCTTTGTTTTAAAGTATATTGTGAGAATAGTAAAAGCTTGTTGCAGCTAGTAACAATTTATTCGTTCAAACAATTGATTTAAGAACAGAGCGCTGTCTTTTTTACGGGCATAGTTCAATGGTAGAATAGAGGTCTCCAAAACCTTTGATACGGGTTCGAATCCTGTTGCCCGTGCCACTTGATGAAAAATCAGTAACTTGCAAAAAAAGCTCAATGGGCCATTAACCCGTTGAGTTCTTTTGTTTCTGTGATTGATTGTAAAAAATGTAATCTTGTAGCATGAATAAAGTAACCACCTATTTCAGCGAGTCCTATAAAGAGCTGATGGAAAAAGTGACCTGGCCTACCTGGGGACAGCTGCAGCAATCCACCCTGATCGTATTAGTAGCTACGATCCTGATTACCCTGGTAATCTGGGTAATGGATTTTGCCTCTAATTCTTTATTGAAAATGATCTATTCATTCTTTAGATAATGGAAGAAACTATTGTAAACCAACAGGAGACCAAGTGGTATGTGCTGCGTGTCGTAAGTGGCAAGGAGCGTAAGGTGAAGGAGTACCTGGATAAAGAAATAAGCCGGGGTGGATGGAGTGAAGTGGTTAAACAGGTTTTCCTGCCTGTAGAAAAAGTATATAAAGTTCAGAACGGAAAAAAAGTTATGCGTGAGCGTAACTATTACCCGGGTTATGTGATGATTGAAATTGTTGAAGGGAAACTGGGAGACGATCTTAGAGATACGATCAAAAACACCAGTAATGTGATTCATTTCCTGGGAAAAGACAACCCGATTGCTTTGCGTAAAGCGGAAGTGAATAAAATGCTCGGGAAGATGGATGAGATGAGCGAGGCAGGGGGTATGAGCATGAGTGAGCCATTTATTGTTGGAGAAACGATCAAGATAATTGAAGGGCCATTCAATGATTTCAACGGTATTATTGAAGAAGTGAACGACGAAAAAAAGAAACTGAAAGTAACCGTGAAAATCTTTGGACGTTCTACGCCCGTGGAACTCAATTATATGCAGGTGGAAAAACTTGCCTGATTGGTATAAAATTGAAAGGAAAGTGCGCTCAATGGCGCACTTTTTTGTTTATGAGCTAATTTATTCATAGCTTTGCAGCCCCAAGAATAGTTCTTTTTCGAATTGGATTTGGGAGTCTGCCCCAGCTAAAGCCAGGGCGGACGCTAACACCAAAAAATAGTTTATCATGGCAAAAGAAATCACCGGTTTCGTAAAGTTGCAGTGTAAAGGCGGACAAGCCAATCCTGCGCCCCCCATTGGTCCGGCCCTTGGTTCTAAAGGTCTGAACATCATGGAGTTCTGTAAGCAGTTTAATGCAAGAACCCAGGATAAAATGGGTAAAGTACTTCCTGTGCTGATCACAGTGTACTCTGACAAGTCGTTCGACTTTGTTATTAAAACTCCTCCCGCATCGGTTCAACTGCTGGAAGCTGCTAAGCTGCAAAGTGGTTCAAAAGAACCCAATCGTTCAAAAGTTGGAAAAGTTACCTGGGCCCAGGTAGAAGCAATCGCTAAGGATAAAATGCCTGACCTGAACTGCTTCACACTGGAAAGTGCCATGAAAATGGTAGCCGGTACAGCACGTAGCATGGGTATCACTGTTGATGGTGTTGCTCCATGGGAAAATTAATTGTGAAACACAAAAACTTTTGAGCAATGGCTATCACTAAAAAAAGAAAAGCAGTTAACCCTAAGGTTGATTCCAATAAAATTTATTCACTGAAAGAAGCTTCTTCCCTGGTGAAAGAAGTGAATATCGCGAAGTTTGATGCTTCAGTTGACCTGCATATCCGTTTGGGTGTAGATCCAAAGAAAGCTGATCAGGCAGTTCGTGGTACAGTTACCCTTCCACACGGAACCGGTAGAACCAAACGTGTATTGGTTCTTTGTACACCTGATAAAGAAAATGATGCAAGAGCTGCAGGTGCAGATCACGTAGGCCTGGATGAGTTTATTCAGAAAATTGAAAGTGGCTGGACAGAGATCGATGTTATCATCGCTACTCCTTCTGTAATGCCTAAAATTGGTAAACTGGGTAAAATCCTCGGTCCGCGTAACCTGATGCCAAACCCCAAAACCGGTACTGTTACCAATGATGTTGCTTCAGCGGTAAACGAAGTGAAAGGTGGTAAAATCGCCTTTAAAGTGGATAAAGCCGGTATCGTTCATGCTTCTATTGGCCGGGTGAGCTTTGGTCCGGAAAAAATTGCTGAAAACAGTCAGGAACTGATCAATGCAATCATTAAACTGAAACCAGCTACCGCTAAAGGTACCTACCTGAAAGGCGTGAGCATGGCAAGCACCATGAGTCCTGGTATTAGCATCGATACCAAAACTTTTATTCACTAATTCAAAAACCGTTCACCTGTAAAGGGTTGAAATAAATATTTGCGGTATGACTAAAGAACAAAAACAAGAAGTGATTGACCTGCTGAAAGGCAAGTTCGCTCAATATAATAACTTCTATATCACTGATACGGAAAGCCTGACTGTTGCACAGGTTACCAAGCTGCGTAGCGTATGCTATAATAAGCAGGTAGAAATGAAAGTGGCTAAAAACACCCTTATAAAAAAGGCACTGGAATCTCTGGATGCTGAAAAGTACAGCGGTGTATATGAAGCCCTGAATAATGTAACAGCCCTGATGTTTTCAGAAAATCCGAAAGAGCCTGCGCTGATCATTTCTGCTTTCCGTACGGAAGCAAAAGGAGATCGCCCGATCCTGAAAGCAGCATTCATTAATGGCGATGTATACATTGGTGATGAACAATTGAAAGCACTGACCAAAATCAAAACCAAAAACGAACTTATTGGTGAAGTTATTGGTCTTCTGCAATCTCCTGCTAAGCGCGTTATTGCAGCTTTGCTGGAAAAAGCAAACAAAGAAGGTGGTGATGCAGCTGCAGCTCCGGTAGAAGCTGCTCCGGCTGAGTAATCGCAATCATATTCCCCTGCCTGAGGGGTGCATTAGAATTTTTTTAAAACCGCCGTCGGAGCATACAGGCTGTGAAGACGGTAAAAATCTAAACAAATGGCAGACATTAAATCTTTAGCCGAACAACTGGTTGGCCTTACTGTAAAAGAAGTACAGGAACTGGCTGATTTTCTGAAATCTGAATATGGTATCGAACCTGCTGCTGCTGCAGTAGTAGTAGCTGCTGATGGTGGTGGCGCTGCAGCCGCTGCTGAAGAGAAAACTGCTTTCAATGTAATCCTGAAAAGCGGTGGTGCTTCTAAACTGAACGTAGTTAAAATCGTAAAAGACCTGACTGGTCTTGGTCTGAAAGAAGCAAAAGAACTGGTTGACGGCGCTCCTAAAGCAGTTAAAGAAGGTGTATCTAAAGCAGAAGCTGACGATATCGCTAACAAACTGAAAGAAGCTGGTGCTGAAGTTGAAATCAACTAATTAACCTGGCTCATTAATAAAAAAAGCTGCTCAGCAAAACTGAGCAGCTTTTTTATTCAACGGCTTTCAGCAAGTAGAGCACATGCTGCTTGCTATAATATTGATTGTAGAATAGCAGGTGTTTTATCCGTGTACTTGTACCTTTTTTTAACACCAGGGCTGGAAATAGCTGGCCGGTTTCCACCATCCTGGTGGCGGCCCATAAGCCAAAGCCCGATGCTGTATCAAATTCCCCGGTTAGCTGTTTGAATTGCAGTTCTGTCGTAGCCGGCGTTAACTGCTCACTTACCAGGTCATAATAAGAATCATACCGGGTATCCTTATTTCTTCCTGAAATATAGACGTCTATGTCTTGCCATTGCAGTTGGTGTGCAGCTAATAAAGCATGCACAGCATTCCTGATTTTCTGCTGATCGGGTTCAAATAAAAGTTGTAGATCTTCTATTGCTAGTACAGCGCCCGTTTTATCTTGTTGTGCAAAAAAGAAAAAACTTCCTTCACCTGATACTGCTCCGGATTTCCAGAATCCCAGTTTTTCCTTAATGATATAATGCTCATCTGTCATTTCTTCAAAAGAGCCTATTAGTGCATTGCGAATGGTATTGTCTCCCATTAGTAAAGCAGCATCCAGGAGCGCATGTTCCAGCGAAAAGCCACTGTGTACATACGTGGTATTATAGGAATTAACCTGGTGATGCAAGCCAATTAGTCCATTTAGAGCGTTATACGTAGACTGTATGAAAGGAGAAGGGTTGAGGGTGCCTTCCTGGAAGGAGCGGATTGCATGCATGAATTTCTCCGTATCATTTAAACTGCCTTTACCCGTACCAGTTAAGATGGCCTCAGGTTTTGCTATGCCCGCATCTTTAAGGCATTCAATGGCGGCAACCAGGCCAATCCGGGTCAGTCGGCTCATCCTTCTTAATTGCATGATCGTAAAATACCTGGAATAATCCGGTTCTACATATACAAACCGATTACCGGTGCATGGCCTGCTTGCCTGCGAAAGATCATTCGAATTGAAACAATCCTGCGCGGTAATAGCCCGGGCTGATTTTATATAAAGCGGATTAATCATAATTGCTGAATACTAAACTTGCGTTGTTTCCACCAAACCCAAAAGAATTACTCAGGATATGTTTGAGCTGTAATTGACGGAAGTCTTTTACAGGAACCAGGTTGATGGTGGGCATGGGGGTATGAAACGGTAAGCCGGGGTAAATCTCCTGGTGCTGCAAACTTAATATCGAAAAAACAGCTTCTATAGCGCCTGCTGCAGCAAGTGTATGCCCGGTATATACCTTGGTGGAACTAAAGGGGGGCACATGTTCTCCAAATAATCTCCGGATAGCCTGGCCTTCTGACTCATCGTTATTTAACGTGGCGGTGCCATGGGCATTGATATAGGAGATATCCGCTGGCAGAAGCCCGGCTTTCTCGATGGCGCGTTTCATGGCCTCGAATGCGCCAAGCCCTTCCGGTGAAGGGGCGGTTGGATGAAAGGCCTCGTTGAAATTGGCATAGCCGCTAAGTACGGCTAAGGGCCTGTTTCCCGATTGCTGCAGGCTGGCTTCCGTTTCCAGCAACAAATAAGCGGCACCTTCTCCAAGATTTAATCCATTTCGGTTGGCATCAAAAGGCTTGCAGGCTTCTTTATCGAGGTTTTTAAGGCTGTTGAACCCGTTAACCGTAAACCTGGTAAGGCTGTCTACACCTCCGCACACAACCCTGTCAAGAATGCCTTGTTGTAATAACCTGGCCCCGTACTGGATGGCATTGGCGGAGGAAGAACAGGCGGTACTGACCGTTGTCATAAAATCTGTTAACCCAAACTGGCGGGCAAGATGTTCTGTTCCGGTAGCACAATCAAGCCCCGAAGCCCAGTCTGTGTTTGCCTCCTGGTTTTCTGGCAGAATAAGCTCGAAATAACGATCCTCAATATCTGTCATTCCACCTACGGTAGTGGCGTTGACCAAACCCTGCCGAATAGATGTACCCACTGGTGAACAATAGGTAAAACATTCTGCCAGGGCCAGGGCTGCCAGGGCCTGCAACCGACTTTGCTGCAGCTTAGTATTAACAGGAATTAGGGAAAAGAGTTGCTCCGTAGAATAGGGTACTTCTCCGAAGGGAAAAGTGTTGCTATGGATACTATTTAAAAAAACAGCAGATTTCAATCCGGATTTGCCTGCTACCAGCTTTTCTCTTTGCGCTTCTACACCAATTCCCAAAGCGGAAACAATGCCGATTCCGGTAATGAAAACGGAAGACATAACTTATTTTTTACGGTTGGCCTGGATGTATTCAGCCATTGTGCTCACGGATTCAAATATTTTTCTCCCCTCGCGCGGATCTTCAATTTTGATACCATAATTTCTCTCCATCAATACAATCATTTCCAGGGAATCAATGCTGTCTAACCCCAGACCTTCTCCGAAAAGAGGGGCATTGTCATCAATTTCTTCCGGCTGCATCCCCTGCAAATTGAGGGCTTCAATAATTTGTAATTTTAATAAACGCTTAAAATCTTCCATGCAAGGGTATTTTGAGGTGTCAAAAATAGCATAATTAGGAATTAATAACGGTTAGGATTTATATTGCAACTTATGGCAATCAGTATTTTAGTGCTTTATTATTCGCAGAGTGGTCAGCTGGGTCAGATACTGGATAACCTGACAAGTACGCTGGGCGATAAGCTTGAAATTACCACTATTGAGTATAAGCCGGTGGAGGAGTTTTCCTTTCCCTGGACCAGTCAGACTTTTTTCGATGCGATGCCTGAATCGGTGCTGGAAATACCGGTACCACTTCAACCGATTGAAGTTCCTCAGAAACCATATGATCTGGTAATACTTGGCTATCAACCCTGGTTTTTATCGCCTTCCATTCCTACCAGCAGTTTTTTGCAATCGGACTTTGCAAAAGTATTGGATGGTAAACCGGTTCTTACCGTATTAGGAACGAGAAATATGTGGCTCAATGCCCAGGAAAAAGTTAAAGCGCGGTTATTAGCGCTGAATGCAAGGTTGGTTGGATCCATCGTTTTGGCCGATACCAACCACAATCTTATATCATTACTAACTATAATACGTTGGAATTTTACCGGTAGAAAAGAAGCCAGCAAGTGGCTGCCCGAGGCCGGTGTACAAACGGCGGATATTAAGAATGCGGCCCGTTTTGGTTCTATTATCCGAAATGCGGTGGAATCGGGCAATTGGGAAGGGCTTCAACCCGCTTTATTGGCAGCGGGGGCTGTAGAATTAAAACCCACCCTCATCATATTAGAAAAAAGAGGCATTAAACAATTTCGCAAATTTGCCCGGTATATCCGTGAAAAAGGCGAAAGGGGAAACCCCGATCGCCTGCCCAGGGTGCTATTATTCAAGCGTTTATTGCTGACTGGAATTTTTGTGCTGTCTCCGATATCGGGTTTTACGGCAAAAATGGCCAGTCTTTTCCGGCAAAAATCTTTTCGCAAACAGGTTAATTATTTAAAGGAATTGACTATGAGAAGGATATGATTTAAGTGGAATAATTAATAAGTAATATTGCAGAATAATACTAATCAGAATTTTTTATGGGAGATGTGTTTGTTACAAGGCTTGCGAAATTTTTACCGAACGACCCTGTTAGCAACGATGATATAGAACTGTACCTGGGATTGGTGGATGATAAACCTTCAAGAGCGAAACATAAGATTCTCAGTAACAATAAAATCCAGTCGCGCTACTATGCTATTGATAAAAATGGCAACAGCACCCATTCCAATGCTGAATTGGGGGCCAAAGCTGTAGAGGGTTTGCTGGATGATCAGTTTAAAAAAGAAGATATTGAACTGCTCACTTTCGGCACCATGTCGCCCGAGCAGTTGCTTCCGAGCCATACCGCTATGATTCATGGAGAACTTGGTTGTCCGCCAACAGAAATTGTTTCCGTAAGCAGTTCCTGTGCATCGGGTTTCCAGGCAATGAAATATGCCTATATGTCGGTAAAAGCCGGGCAGGTTAAAAGAGCGGTATCGGGGGCTTCCGAAAAAGTATCGACCTGGTTAAAAGGGGAGAAGTTTGATATGGAAACCGATCGCCTGAAGGAATTAGAAGCAAATCCGATGATTGCATTTGAAAAGGATTTCATGCGATGGATGCTGAGTGATGGGGCAGCGGCCGCCCTGCTGGAAGATAAACCGAATGATACGGGTATATCGCTTCGGGTCGATTTTATTGATATTAAATCCTATGCCAACGAATTACCCACCTGTATGTATTCAGGCGCCATTCGGAAACCAGATGGCAGTTTAACCGGCTGGCCGGAATTCCGTCCGGAAGAATGGGGCAACCAGAGTATTTTCTCCTTCAAACAGGATACCCGTCTGCTGGGCGTTAAAATTGTTCCGATGGGAGGGTTGTTTATGAAGGAAATATTTGAAAAGTATAACCTTACTGTTGAGGGAATTGACTGGTACTTACCACATTTGTCTTCTGACTATTTCCGCGAAAAGATCCGGGATGAACAAGAGAATATAGGCCTGTTGTTTCCCCCTGAAAAATGGTTTACCAATCTTACCAGAGTAGGAAAT
Source organism: Flavihumibacter sp. CACIAM 22H1 (assembly GCF_001601815.1). Classification (GTDB taxonomy): domain Bacteria; phylum Bacteroidota; class Bacteroidia; order Chitinophagales; family Chitinophagaceae; genus Flavihumibacter. The sequence goes on along the minus strand of NZ_LUKG01000060.1, from coordinate 3,853 downwards.
GTTGGCAGCGTTTCCCCCTACCTGATCCTGGAAGAACTCTTTCACTCGGGCCGGTTAAAAAAAGGGCAGAAATTGCTGGTCATGATTCCGGAAAGTGCCCGCTTTACCTATATCTACGCGCATTTTACAGTTGTATAATATGAAAAAGGAAGAAGTACCACACGATAAAAAAATAATACATGGCGAAGATAATTCGCTGGTTAAAGTGTTGTACGTAACCAATCAGGAAGGCGCTTATGAAACGACCCGATACGAAGGATGGGAAGCAGAAAATTTGGCGATGAGCCAGGCATGGGAGGATATTGATGAAAAAATTGCCAGGACGCTGGAATTGGTAAAAAAAGGTGAATTGAGTCCGATTGCCTATTATATGGAGAAAAACCTGATGGATCTTCCTACCTTATCCAGTTATGTCGGCAGTTGGAAATTCTTCGTCAAAAAACACCTTACACCACAAGGGTTCAAAAAATTATCTCCCAAAAAGCTGGAGAAATACGCTGCTGTATTTAATATTTCAGTAGAAGAGCTGGTTCATTTTAACGGGTGAAAAATACAGTCCATTAGTGCATGATCATAGACAATTTTCAACATCAGCAATCGGCCCATTGCGAAAGTGGGGTTACACTCGGTCTATTACGTTATTACGGTATTGAGCTGAGTGAGCCACTCATTTTCGGGATTGGTGCGGGCTATTTTTTCGGCCACCTCCCCTTTGTGAAAGTAAGTGGAGTACCGGGTACTACCTTCCGTATCTGGCCGGGTTATATATTTAAACGCGTTTGCCGAGAACTGGGGGTTAAAATGCAGGTTACTTCTTTTTCCAACAGTGGAAAAGGGATGCAGGCACTTGATCGGGCACTGGCTGCAGGGCTACCGGTAGGATTGCAAACCAGTGTTTTTTACCTTAGTTATTTTCCACCGGCCTATCGTTTCCATTTCAACGGGCATAATCTTATTGCCTATGGTAAGGAAGGGACCGATTACCTGATAAGCGATCCTGTTATGGAAACCGCTACCCGGTTATCCGCTTCAGACCTGGAAAAAGCCCGGTTTGCAAAAGGGTTTCCGGCTCCGAATGGCAGAATGTATTACCCGGTTCAAACAAAAAGCAGCTTTGATTTGCCTGCAGCAATCCGGAGAGGAATAAAAAAGACCTGCTGGTTTATGCTCAGTTCTCCGCCTCCCTTTTTTGGCGTACACGGCATAAAATTCCTGGGCAGAAAAATAAAAAAATACCCGGTAAAACTGGAGCCAAGGAAAGCCACCCTTTTTATCGGAAATATTATACGGATGCAGGAAGAGATCGGAACAGGCGGTGGTGGCTTTCGGTTTCTTTACGCAGCCTTTCTACAGGAAGCAGCCCAGCACCTCAACAGCCCGGCATTACTGGAGGCTTCCAAAGAAATGACCAATATCGGAGATGCCTGGAGAAATTTTGCGTTCGCAGCAGCAAGAGTGATGAAAGAAAGAACAGGAAACATTGCCTCCTACGATGAACTGGGAGAAATGTTGCTGGTGCTCGGAGAACGGGAAAAAGCTTTTTTTACACACCTGAAAACCCTGGTCTAAATATTTCCATGCTCCAGCTTCAGCAACTCGAAAAAACCTATAAAAATGCTGTGGAGCCCTCGCTGCGAGGACTTTCACTTTCTTTTTCCAGTACCTGTATTGCTGGTTTGTTAGGGCCCAATGGCGCGGGTAAAACAACTACGATCTCCATTCTTTGTGGCCTGGTAAAGGCAGATGGGGGATCCGCCCGTTTACTAGGCCTCGATGTGCTGCAGGATGCAGAGCAAATAAAAAAACGGATCGGTGTGGTTCCGCAGTCTATTGCCCTGTATCCAACACTTACCGCCGTGGAAAACCTGCAATACATCGGAAAGTTATACGGACTGTCTTCCCGGCTATTGAATACCCGAATTAACCAATACCTGCAACTATTCGGACTTGAAAAAAGTGCCCATAAAGCCATTCGTCATTATTCGGGCGGCATGAAAAGAAGGGCAAATATCATCGCCTCCTTGCTGCATGAGCCCGAATTACTGATACTTGATGAGCCTACTGCCGGTGTAGATGTACAATCCAGGAATATGATCCTGCAATTTTTACAGGACTATCACCGGGCCGGACATGGTATCGTCTACACATCGCATTTATTGGAAGAGGCACAGCAATTATGTGATGAAATTGCGATAATAGATCATGGGCAACTGGTGGTACAGGGGCGTCCTAAAGAGCTGATGCAAAACCTGCAGGCAAGCAGCCTGGAACAGGTATTTTTACAATTAACAGGAAGCAGTTTGCGGGATTGATATGAGAAAAATCATTGCCACCTTTATAAATGAAAGCAGGTTGTTCAGCAAGGACCTGGCCGGCATGGCACTTTTATTCCTTATGCCCCTTGCACTAACCGTTCTGATGGCATTGATCCAGGATGCGCCGTTTCGCGAATACCAGGACATACGCTTTAAAATTCTTTGGGTTGATGAAGATGGCGGTAAGATGGCGAGGCAACTGGCCCAAGGCTTTGATTCCATTCCACAGTTTGAACTGATCCGGGAAATAGACGGCAGTCCCCTGAACCAGCAAAAAGCAAGAAGCCTGGTTCAAAAGGGAACGTATAAAATGGCCGTGGTTCTACCAGAAGGTGTTTCGGCCGAAGTGGCCAATAGTGCTAACCAGGTAGCCAATGAACTGGGCAGCAAGATGGGGGCCCCAGGAAAGCTGCCGCAACGTGCTTCCAGGAAAATTGAGCTGCAGATTTTATTTGATCCGGTAACCAAACAGGCGATGAAGCTTTCAATTCTGAATGCTTTGGAAAAACAACTGACAAGGGTGCAGGCCGAAATCATCTTAAACAAGCTGGAAGACCGGGTAGAAGAGCAGGCCACAGATAGTACTGGAGGTACTGCATTGAATTTGCAGGAAAAATTAAACGCTGTAAGCATTAAGGAAGAAGCGGCCGGCGAAACTCCGGTAATTAATCTAAATACCAACTCGGTACAGCATAATGTACCCGCCTGGGCCTTATTTGGGTTGTTTTTCATTATTATCCCCATAGCTGGCAATGCGATCCGGGAACGGGAAGATGGCAGTTTGATGCGGATTAAAATGATTCCGGGCTCTTATTTTCATATCCTGCTGGGAAAAATCGGGTTTTATGTAATGCTTGGGGTGGCCCAGTTTTTTGTAATGCTGGCTGCCGGGGCTTTATTGATGCCCCTATTAGGCCTGCCTTCCCTGCAGATAGGCAACGCGTATGGCAGCTTGTTGCTGACGGTGTGGGTAGTAGCGGGTACGGCAACGGCCTACGGGTTGTTGGTAGGCACCGTTTTTCAAACGCCCAACCAGGCCCTGCCTTTTGGAGCGATCTCTATTGTAATATTATCAGCCATTGGCGGGATTTGGGTACCTGTTGAAATTCTTCCTGCCGGTTTACAGCAATTAGCCAAACTTTCCCCTTTATATTGGGCACTGGATGCCGTGAATGATCTCTTTCTGCGTAACGGCAGTTTTTTAACCATCTGGAAAAAGCTGGCTGCTTTAACCATTTTTGCCGGGTTATTCATCTTTTTCGCCGGCATAATCGAATCTCGCCGCCGCCGCTGATCTTCCCCTTGAAGGGAGCCTAACTGATCAGTAAAAGCACTTACAAGGCCTGAATCTTCTTAAATTTTACGGGTGAATTTTTTATTTATTATGGTATTAAGTAGAGAAAATGCTGGATCATGATAAACAATAATAAATTTCTGATACCCTTTTGTTAATATTTAAATAAGTATTCCTAATTTGTTAAAAATTTGGTTAAGGCACTGATTTTTCAGGTATAAGTCGAGTTCTGAATGAGTTCAAT
>NZ_LUKG01000059.1:29761-31760 GCF_001601815.1 Flavihumibacter sp. CACIAM 22H1 | reverse complement strand
AACCTGGCGGCACAATGTAAAAAACTCAAGATCCCCATTACTACCTTCATGATTGCATCAGATCCATATCTGCAGCGTTTTGTAACGGAATTCACAGAAACGAATCAGGGTAAGGCATTTTTCGCTTCCTTAGACCACCTGGGTGCCTTTCTATTCAAGGATTTTGAAAGCGGTAAACGGAAAACGGTGTATTAAGAACGGGAATTACGAACGTATAAAATGAAACGATGAAACAAACCACTAATAGTATCACAACGCTGGGCGAATTAAAGAAATCGGGCTACCAATCCAGGTCCGTTAAAGAAGAAATAAGAGCAAACCTGATCCGGCACATTGAGGCCGGCACTCAACCTTTTGATGGAATTATTGGCTATGAGGATACCGTCATTCCGGATACGGAACGGGCACTTTTGAGTCGCCATAATATTCTTTTTCTCGGACTGCGCGGGCAGGCAAAAACCAGGATGGCCAGGCAAATGACCAATCTCCTGGATGAATACATTCCTGTGATAGCCGGGTCAGAGATCAATGATGATCCTTTTCAACCTATTTCGCGGTATGCCCGAGACCTTATTGCCCAACACGGCGATGAAACCCCCATTCACTGGGTACACCGGGCGGAACGTTATGGTGAAAAACTTGCCACACCCGATGTAAGTGTGGCGGATCTGATTGGTGATATCGATCCCATCAAAGCGGCCAATTTACGGCTGAATTTTGCCGACGAGCAGGTGATTCACTACGGCATTATACCCAGGAGCAACCGGGGCATTTTTGTAATTAATGAAATTCCTGATTTGCAGGCCAGGATACAGGTTGCATTATTTAATATATTAGAGGAAGGGGATATCCAGATCCGGGGTTTTAAGCTTCGTATGCCACTGGATATCTTGTTTGTTTTCACTGCTAACCCGGAAGATTACACCAACCGGGGTTCTATCGTTACCCCCCTGAAAGACCGTATAGAAAGCCAGATTCTGACACATTATCCCAAATCTATTGAAACCTCCCTGGCTATTACCGAGCAGGAAGCTTCTGTTAAACAGGAACAACTGGACAGGGTATCAATCAGCGACCTGGTAAAACGGATCATTGAACAGGTGGCTTTTGAAGCCAGAAACAATGAATACGTCGATAAAAAAAGCGGTGTTTCTGCACGCCTTACCATCAGTGCCTTTGAAAATGCGATAAGTGCGGCTGAATTGAGGGCATTGGTAAATAAAGAAAAACAAACCCAGGTTTGGGTAAGTGATCTGTTGGGTATTATACCCTCTCTTACCGGGAAAATTGAATTGGTCTATGAGGGAGAACAGGAAGGTCCTTTCCAGGTAGCCATGAATTTACTCGACAAATCGATCCGCAGTGTTTTTATTCAATATTTTCCCAACCCGGAAACACTTAAAAAAAGACGTTCTACCGGCAAGGAGTCGATGAAAGAGGTGGAAAATCCATACAAATCAATTATTCGCTGGTTTGATGCCGGTAATCAACTGGACCTGTTTTTTCAGTCCAGAGACAACGACAAAATACAGAAGCTTTATGCCGTGGATGGGTTACATGCCATGGTCAAAAAACATTTCCCTAAAATAAATGAAAAAGAAGCCGGGCTGTTGATGGAATTTGTATTACACGGATTATCAGCCTATTCACTGATCAGCAAAAAAATCATTGAAAACAAGATAGAATTCAAGGACCTGATCGGTTCCATGGTAAACCTCGGATCAGGGGCTTACCGGGAAGAAGATTTTGACGGAGAGGATTTTACCTGACCCGTTAATAAGCCAAGGCGAAAGCCGGTATTTAACGCTAATGCCGGCACATCGCCTATCTTCAGGTTGGTGTAATGAAAAGCACTGTATTCGTCGGAATAGGAATTGTAATAATTTACGTCCCTGATATTATCGACACTGTAACCGACGCCAAAAAACATATCCAACAGCATCCTGTCTGCCACCACCCATTGTTTTCCGAATTCCATCATCAGTGAACCGTATAGGAC
>NZ_LUKG01000059.1:18304-29275 GCF_001601815.1 Flavihumibacter sp. CACIAM 22H1 | reverse complement strand
GTATAGGACGGTACGCCGATCTTTAGCCACGAGGTTGTTTTTGTAGACAATGATATTTTCGCCATAAGCGCCCAAATAAAATACCGGTTTGAAATAGGACCCTTGAAGTATATGTGCATAGCGGATATCGCGGTTAAGAAAATCCGGCGTTTTAATGAACTTATATCCTACTCCAATAGCTGCACCAACGGCCCCTCTGCGGTACCTCTGGGAATTGCCGGAAACAGGATCGTAATAGTAGTCGTCGAACGATATACTTTTTCCTAATCCGATTAGCGAAAGGCTAAGATCAATGGAACGGCCCGGAGCCAGGCTTCGTTCATAACTCAGCCAGGTATGGCCGAATAACGGCGAAAGAAAATTAAGCTTCAGGGCATTTTTTCGTTGATCCTGGTAAAGAGCAGGGTCTTTGAGTTTCTGGTGATAGGTTTCTACCCTTCCGTTCGCAAACACAATTTTAATTAACCGGATCTTTTCAATTACATAAACGGGGCCGTTCATTTCACCTTCTAAGAGGTATTTAATTTCGTCCACGCCAACTTCGGTAACTTTTGCAGCAATGATCTGACCGTCTTTTTTATGGATTTTATCCTGGGCAAGGGCAACTATGGAGCAGAGAAAGCAGGCAAAAAACAGGAAGATGCGCATGTTTTTTTTCTGCTTGACCTCGAAAACCGGTCAACTGCTGCATAGTGCTTAAATAATATTCACCTCTCTTTCCAGCTGAACACCAAATTTAAACAGAACACTTTCCAGAATTTCCTGGCTCAGGTCATAGATTTCTTTACCGCTGGCATTTCCATAATTCACTAATACCAGGGCCTGTTTTTCATGGCAACCGGCATCGCCTTTCCGGTAGCCTTTCCAGCCGCAACTTTCAATCAACCAGCCAGCCGCTAGTTTAACCGAATTTTCATCCACAGCATGCCCCACGATTTCCGGAAAATGCTGCTTTAACACCTGGAATTTTTCGCGCGGCACCACCGGGTTTTTGAAAAAAGAACCAGCATTGCCGATCTGTGCGGGGTCGGGCAATTTAGAACGCCTGATATTCATGACGGCCTGAGCAACCTGCCGGATGGAAAGATCCTGTACCCCCATCTTTTCCAGTTCTTCCCGGATAGCTCCGTATTGAATGTGAAAAATTGGTTGTTTCCTGAGACGGAATGTAACCGAAAGAATGATGAACTGATCGCGGTAACGATTCTTAAAAACACTTTCTCTATAACCAAAGGCGCAATCTGTGCTGGTAAAGGTTTGTACCTGTTTATCCTGTTTATGGTAGGCTTCCAGGTCCCAGAAAACATCCCGGAGTTCTACGCCATAAGCACCGATGTTTTGCATGGGAGAAGCACCCACATTGCCCGGAATCAGGGAAAGGTTTTCCAATCCTGCCCATCCCTGTTCAATACAATACTGGGTGAATTGATGCCAGTTTTCTCCTGCGCCCGCCTTTACATAGATGTACTCAGGGTCTTCGTGTTGCAGGGTTATACCGGCAATTTCGTTTTTTAGAACCCAGCCATTCCAGTTTTGGGTAAACAAAATATTGCTTCCTCCTCCCAGCACCAGGGTTGATTGCTCCTTTAGAGAACTTTGTTGAACGGCATACAGTATTTCTTCCAGGCTTTCGGTATCTTCAAAGGAAGCGAGGTACCTGGCTGTAGCAGAAATCCCAAAACTGGTGAAAGTTTTGAGTGAACAGTTTTCCAGAATTTCCATACACAATAATACACCAAAGCTATGAGCAGAAAAGCTTGTTTATTAGGCGCCACCGGTTTAATAGGCCAGCATCTTTTACAAGTACTGCTGAAAGATGCTTATTATGAGGAAGTACATGTGCTGGTAAGAAAAGCGCTGGATTATTCAGATCCGAAATTGGTTGTTCATAGTATTGATTTCAGCCAGCCAGCGGCCTATAAACCTGCCATTCAGGGAGCAGAAACCGTATTTTGTGCCATTGGCACCACCCTTAAAAAGGTAAAGGGCGACCGGGAAGCTTACCGGAAAATTGATTATGATATACCGGTTGCAGCTGCGGTTACAGCAGCAGAAGCGGGTGTATTTGGCTTTGTATTGGTTTCCTCTATTGGTGCCGATGCCGCCAATAATAATAATTTTTACCTCAAGCTCAAAGGTGTAGTGGAAGAAGCGGTTTCCAAACAACAGTTGCCGCAGGTGCATATATTCAGGCCGTCCTTACTTTTGGGCAATCGATCAGAAAAAAGAACAGGAGAAAGAATTGCACAGGCATTGGCGCCGGTTTATTCCCTGTTTTTAAAAGGTAGCTGGAAAAAATACCACCCCATTCAGGCAGATCTGGTAGCCAGGGCTATGTTGAAGGCCGCAAAATCCTCTGCGAAAGGAATTTTTATCCACGACTATACCGGAATTATGCAATTCATAAAGGATCCACATCAGGAATCACCAATACCGATTTAAAGAGTGGTTGCTGGTGCAGATGTGCGGTTAATAAGTCTATCTGATCTTTACAATGCTGTAATAAACCCGCTTCTTTCGGAAGTTTTATAACCAGTTCCATCCGGTACTGATTCCTTACCCGGTTCACAACCGGTGCAGCTGGCCCAATCAGGTATTGACCAAAACCAGGTTTTAACCAATTGGCCATTTGCTGGGCAGCCTGGCGTACGGTTTCCTGGTTTTTATGACGAAAACTCAATTGAATCATACGGCTGAATGGGGGGTAACCAAATTGTTGCCGGTTATTCAATTCAAATGCAACAAAATCGTTGAAATTATGCTCCCGCACAAATTCCAATACCGGGTGTTGCAGGTTCCGCACCTGTATTAATACCAGGCCCTGTGCTCCCTTCCTGCCTGCTCTTCCACTCACCTGTTCCATTAACTGAAACCCCCGTTCATTGACTCGAAAATCCGCAAAGCCAAGTATGGCGTCTGCATCCAGGATGCCTACCAGGGCCACCTGGTCAAAATCGAGTCCTTTTACCACCATCTGCGTACCCACCATAATATCTATGCGGTGTTGTTCGAATAACTGGATCAGTGCATCGTGGGCGTGTTTTCCCTTTACTGCGTCTACGTCCATTCGGGCAATTCTGGCTTTGGGAAAAGTTTCCTGCAGGGTTTCTTCTATTCGTTCGGTTCCAAAATTCTGCTGGGTAAAATGATGATTACCGCAGGCTTCGCATACCGATACCGGGGGATAAGAAGTACCACAATAATGACAAACCAGTTTGTTTTGAATTTTATGGAAAGTAAGGGATACATCACAGTTTTTACAGTGGGGTATCCATCCACAGGTCTGGCAAACCTGGTAAGGAGAATATCCCCTTCTGTTTTGAAACAGGATGACCTGTTTGTTTTGCAATAAAACCTCTTCAATTGCGTCCTGCAAAGGCTTTGAAATAATAGGTTTGGAACGGTCGGGGGTGAATATTTTCTTGGTATCAACCAATCTCATTTCGGGGAGCAGCAGTTCTCCATAACGTTGTGTCAACTCCACCAATCCGTATTTTCCCTGTTGTGCATTGTAATAGGATTCCAGGGAAGGCGTAGCCGATCCTAAAAGCACATTAGCGCCAAAAAGGGAAGCCAGGTAAATTGCCGCGTCACGTGCATTATAACGAGGCGCCGGATCCTGTTGTTTATAGGAAGGATCATGTTCTTCATCACATACCACCAATCCCAGTTCTTTAAAAGGAAGAAATAAGGCGGATCGGGCTCCCAAAACTATCCGGGCTTCTCCTGATTTTACTTTGTTCCAGAGCTCGAGCCGTTCGTTGGAATTAAATTTTGAATGGTAAATAACAATATAACCTCCGAAATAGGTTTGTAAACGGCGTATAACCTGTGCCGTTAGCGCTATTTCAGGAAGCATATAGAGGACCTGTTTGCCCTGTAGCAAAACCTCTTCCATGAGTTTGGTATACACCAGGGTTTTTCCGCTTGAAGTAACTCCTCTCAGCAGGCAAACCTGCTTCTGTAGAAAAATCTCCCGGATTGCGGATAAGGCGGCAGCTTGCTGGCTGGTTAGGGTAAATGGAATAGTGATTTCCCTGGGCAGAAAATGAAGCCTGTCAACCGATCTGGATTCTGTGTGAAGTATGCCTTTTTCGATCAATCCCTTTAACTGGGCACTGCTGGCACCCGATTTTTTCAATAAATCGGCTTGCTTCACTTCTCCCTGGGTTTTAAGCAGGTGCAGGTAGGCCAGCAACAATTCCAGTTGTTTGGGTGCCCTTCCCCAGGTATTCATCAGTTCTTCCAGCTTTTCTTCCTGTTGGTACTGAGGGTCAAGGTGTACAAAACTTTCTTTTTTTTCCTTATAGGTTTGTTTTAATTCCTCCCAAACAAAACAAACCTGCTTTTCCAGCAAGCGTTTAATTACCGGGTAAACATGCGTGGCGTCCAGGATTTGCTGCACTTCTACCAGTTTTAGCTCTTTTCTGATCAGCAAGGCTTCTGCTACCAGAAACTCCTCTTCGTCCAGATGCGCAAAATCCTCGCCTACTGCATCATTAAACAACAAAACAGTTTCACTACTTAGCTTGAAATGGGTAGGCAGCGCGGCTTGCATTACCTCCCCTTCCGAGCACATATAATAGTTGGCCATCCATTCCCAGCAGGATAATTGCTGCGGGTAAACTATCGGCTGTTCATCCAGTACATTCAGGATGGGTTTGGGATCAAAAGCCGTAGGGGCTTCTGTATGTATTCGTTTTACTATTCCTGCATATTTTTTATTTCTCCCCAATACCACTTCTACCCGAATGCCCGGTTGCACGGCAGTTACCCATTCTGGCGGTAGTTTCCAGGTAAAGTTCTTGGGCAAGGCAAGCGGAATCAATACCTCCACAAAATGAGCAGGTACTGTTTCAGAAACTGTAGGATCGTATGGAAACAGAGATTCCAACTGTACTATTTGTAGGTGTTTATGCCTTTTTCCATTTCCTGGTATACTTTTTCTTTAAGTTCGCTGAGGCCGTCCTTAGCATATTCATTCACAGAAACCAGCGGTAAATATACAGCGCGGCATTTACCCGGGCTCAGTGAAAACACGGATTTATAATGCAGCCTTTTAACTGTATCCGGGAAAATAAGAGGTTGAATCGGTGTTTGTGTTTCCAGCGCAATCCTAAAAGCTCCATCGTAAAATGATTTTAGAGGAGCACCCGTTTCATTAAAAGTGCCTTCGGGGAAAATAAAGATAGAAATGCCTTTTCCCAGTATTTTTTTGAGGGTAAAAACGGATCGCTGCCGTTGTTCGGGATCCTTCCTGTTCACCAGTACTACCGCGTTTCGGTAAACAAAGCCAAAAATGGGAATACTGGCCATTTCCTGTTTTCCCAATACCCGCACCGGTTCGCGGATAATTTTTACTATCATGGGAATATCCATATAAGAAATATGGTTGGCTACAAAAATGCAGGGCCGGCTCTCCCGGTTTTTTTCTTCGTGAATGATTTCTGTACGAATACCTATCAGCAATAACCAGGCATCGGCCCACCAGCTACAGATCCTGTAAATCATTGTACCACCACGGATTTTTCCAAATAAAGAAGCGATGAAAAAAAAAGGAAGAAGAAGCAATAGCAGCAGGATAAACAGGACAAATCCATAAATGCTGTAAATGGTTTGAACAATTTTCTTGATCATGTAAAGGAATTAGTTACAGGTACAGGAATAGTCTTTTTCCAGGTCGATGCAGGTTACCAGCTTCAGGGCTGTTTCGCAATCCGCTAAAATTAACCGGATATGTTGCCGGTCTGTGTTGGAATAGCCTTCAATAGCTACAGTTGGACAGGGCCGGTCATCCGGCGCAGATTTTTGGAGGTTCACCTGACCATTGCGGATAATTTCTTTCACTTCCTGTTCCGAAATATGACGGCATTCCATGCGACATTTAGCATGTTTAGTATATACTATTTCATCAATTCTATCTATAAATGGTTTATTACCAGCGGGTTCAGTAGAATTATTATTTTTTAAATACCAGGCTGCAACCAGTACCAACATCAACAATAAATAGAAAACCGGGCTTTTCCGCATGGCATCAAATCTACGTATCTTTGCGGCCCTATGGCGGAAAAAAGATCAGTTGCTTTTCACACCCTCGGCTGTAAACTTAATTTTTCAGAAACCTCGGCTATTGGCCGGATGATGGAAAAAGAAGGCTTTGTCAAAAAATCTTTTGACGAAACAGCAGATGTATACGTGATTAATACCTGCTCTGTAACAGACAATGCAGATAAGGAATGCCGTCAGTTGGTAAGGCGTATTCAGCGTCGGGCGCCGGAAAGCATGGTTGTAATAACCGGTTGTTATGCGCAGTTAAAGCCTGCTGAAATTGCCCAGATACCCGGGGTAGATCTTGTGTTAGGCGCTGCAGAGAAATTTAATATCGCCCGTCACCTGGATGCGTTAACCAGGGGAGATGCCAAAAAAATCAACAGTTGCGATATTGCGGATCTAACAGGCTTTACCGCTTCCTGGTCGGTGAATGACCGTACCCGAACTTTTCTAAAAGTTCAGGATGGTTGCGATTATAGTTGCTCGTTCTGTACCATTCCTATGGCCAGGGGCAAAAGCCGGAGCGATAGTATTGCCAATGTGGTGCAAAACGCCACCCAGCTTGCCGCTGACGGCGTAAAAGAAATAGTGCTGACTGGGGTAAACCTGGGTGATTTCGGTAAGGGACCCGATGGAAATAAAAAGCACGAAGAAGACTTTTATTCTTTAATCCAGGCGCTTGACGAGGTGGAAGGCATTGAACGGTACAGGATTTCATCGATCGAGCCCAATTTATTAACGAATGATATTATCCGCTTTGTAGCCCGCAGCAAACGCTTTATGCCACATTTTCATATACCCCTGCAAAGCGGCAGCAACAGCATTTTGTCGTTGATGCGTCGGCGGTATAAGCGGGAACTATATGCCGACCGGGTGCAGCTTATTAAGTCCTTACTACCCCATGCTTCTATTGGCGTGGATGTAATCGTTGGTTTCCCTGGCGAAGAGCAGGCTGAATTCCGGGAGACCTTTGATTTTCTTCACGCGCTCGAAATCAGCTACCTGCATGTATTTACCTATTCTGAACGCGATAATACGGTGGCGCTTGGTATAAAGCCGGTAGTTTCTGTTGCAGTACGAAATGAACGAAACAAACAGTTGCGCAACCTCAGTTATATGAAGCAACAGTATTTTCAACAACAGCACGAGGGGCAAAAAAGAGCTGTTTTGTTTGAAGGCCATGAAAAAAATGGAATGATGGAAGGATATACGGACAATTATATCCGGATTACCGCTCCTTTTCAGAAGGAACTCGTTAATCAGGTAGTCGATTGGACCATTTGAGGTTGAAATAGTTAGAAAAAAATTTTGCAGAAAACATTCAGCCCTTATCTTTGCAATCCCGTTTAACAAAACGGTTGTTCTTTAGATAAAAATTGGAAGCATAGCTCAGCTGGTTCAGAGCATCTGCCTTACAAGCAGAGGGTCCGCGGTTCGAATCCGTGTGCTCCCACAAAATTTCAAGCCTCGCATTCGCGGGGCTTTTTTTTTACTTTTGTAGCAAAGTTTTTTTGTTATGTTCAATTACAAGGAAGGTGCGGAACATGAATTCAAAGTGGAAGTGGATGTGCTTACCGACACAGGTACCCCATACCAGCTTATTGTTTGGAATGATGAAGTCAACACATTCGACTGGGTTATTGAAACACTGATTTCCGTATGCGGGCATACTCCCGAACAAGCCGAACAATGTGCTTTATTTATCCATACAAAAGGAAAATATGCGGTAAAAAACGGTGAGTATGACGACCTTAAAACCATGTGTGATGCCATTACCGATCGGGGAATAGGCGCTACGGTTGAAATTACTGCCTGATATGCCCCTTTATCTCCTGGACGAAACCCTGGCATTTCCCCCGGTAGAAATGGCCCTGGAAGATGGTTTACTGGCTGTTGGAGGAGATTTATCTCCAGAACGATTATTACTTGCCTACCGGTCGGGTATTTTTCCCTGGTACGATGAAGAACCTAAACTCTGGTGGAGCCCCGATCCGCGTTTTGTTTTATTTCCCTCTGAATTACGCATCAGTAAAAGCATGCGCCCTTACCTGAACCAGGGAAAATTTGAATTCAGGATCAATTCGTCTTTCCGAAAAGTAATGGAATCCTGCAGTCAGGTAGCCAGGAAAGGCCAAGCAGGCGGTACCTGGATTCAGCCGGAAATCATTGACGCTTATTGCCAACTCCATGAAGCCGGTTATGCAATCAGTGCCGAAGCCTGGGAACAGGATCAATTAGTAGGCGGTTTGTATGGAATACGGATGGGCCCCTTCTTTTTTGGTGAAAGCATGTTTTCCCAGAAGCCCAATGCCAGCAAATTTTCATTTATTAAACTGGTCAGGCACCTCCAGGAAGAAGGCGTTGAACTGGTCGATTGCCAGGTATATACCCCCCACCTCGAATCGCTTGGCGCCCGGATGATTCCGCGTGCCAGGTTCATAGAACTGTTACAAAAAGAATTTGCCGTTTAATCAGAACCTGGTGCCCAGGTAATGAGGCAACATTTTTCGCCAGGTAGGCCAGTCATGTGTCATGTCGGCACCCCAGATATCAAGTTCATACCAAATTCCTTTATTGTATAGCACATCTGCCATTCGACGGGCTGCATCCGGGTCTTCATGTGCCCCGCTTCCGCTAAGCAGGTGGATATGATGACTGGAACGGATCTGTTCCAATACCCCATGATCGGTTAGGTTGGGCAGGTAATGAGCCGGACTATTATAATATACATCCTCATCAAAATAACCCTTGGTATATTCTGTTAGATCATATACCCCGCTCATGGCAATGCAACCATTAAGAAGATCAGGGCGCTTAAAAAACAGGTTGGCCGAATGTAATGCGCCAAAAGAAGCACCGCTTGCAATGATCGCCGTATCAACAGACGTATTCATCCGGATAAAAGGAATCACTTCATTAAATACATAGTCATTCCATTGCTGATGCCGTATAGATTTATGCCGGGGATCCATATAATCGTTCATCCAGCTTTCGCGGTTAATGCTATCTATTGAAAAAACTTTCACCTTACCGCTTTCAATAAATGGTGCAATGGCATCCAATAGTTGAAAACGCTCATATTCCAGGTAGTCTGCCGCAGCAGTTGGTATTAGTAAAAGTGCAAATCCATAATGACCATAAACGGCTATCGGCATTTCTTTCTGAAGTGCGGGACTGTACCAGGAACTGAGTTCTCTCCTCATAAAAAGGGTTATTTAACTGAAAATAATTCAAAATCACTAGCTTAAGTAGCCAAAAGCAACAAAAATTGGCAAAATCTGTTTAATTCCTTAAATTTAAAATGTGTGTTACCTTAACAGGTAAATCGCTTACCCCTTTGAAACCATCGTTGGCATCTAATCATTTTGAAGAACTAAATGGTTTTTTATGAAACGATTGTTCGATTTGTCTCAGGCAAGTACGACCAAATTAGTAGTTATTGTACTTGCGCTTTACGCTGCCATTGCCATCGTTACCTTCGTGGTATGGAGCTAAAAATTAAGCATCTTCCAGCGGAATATTGATTTTTGCGCCGGAAGTTACCGACTGATAAAGTAGCCCCCTGATAAAATCATTATCAGGAGACGGGGAAAGCTTTTCCTTCCATTTATCTACCTGGCTGTCAATTTCATAGGGATTTTCCATATATCCCATTCCATAAAACTGTCCTTTTTCCATCAGGTAAACAGCGTACCGGTTCGGCTGGTAATAGTCTTTTTCAACAATAGCTGTACTCGGATATTTCCTGCGCAAGCTTTCTATGGTCTGGTTCAACTGGTAATTGTACAATTTTACCAGGTCGTCAGATCCCTGTTCCACCTGCAGGTCCTGTACCTCCATACTTTCCTTTACCCGACGTATAAACTGATGACCTTCCTGCAGCAGATTAAATGTATATATTGCCGGTAGGTTGTTTTTCTTTTTTTCGATGATGAGTTGCAGTTTGCCATTTCTGTTCTCAAAACAATATAAACCATATCGGTGATGGTATTTTTTCTGACTCCGGTTAAACGGTGGCCATAATTTCCTTATTTCCTGGCTTTCTAAAATAAGCGCCATTAATTCACTGGCACAGGGCGTGTACCTTATATGGTATACCTGCCGCAATAATTCCTGCTTTCTTTTGCCTTTATCATTGTTGGAGAAATGCGTCCGAACCCTTTTCTGCAAATTCACTGCCTTACCCACATAAAGGACTTCTTTTTTAGCCGACTCAAAATAATAAACACCCGGACCATTGGGTAACTGCTCCAATTCTTCCAAGGATAAATGCGGAGGTAAAAACTGCTCAGCATGTTTAGACTTGGCAATTGAGATAAATTTGTTATCCGGATCGGCCGTTATCATTTTTTCCAATAACAAACTGGTAGCACTGGCATCCCCTTCCGCGCGGTGGCGGTTCGTAAGTGGAATGGATAGGCTGCGACACAAATTGCCTAAACTGTAACTGGGTAAACCTGGAAATATTTGCCGGGCCATTCGTACCGTACAGATTTTTTTTACCCGTAGTGGAAAACCACAGGCACTCAACTGGTGCTGCACAAAAGAAAAATCAAAATTTACATTATGCGCAACAAAAATGCGGTTCTGCAACAGTTGATAAACCATTGGAGCCAGTTCCTGAAAGCCAGGTGCGTTCACCACCATTTCATTGGAAATTCCGGTAAGGGCAGTAATATGCCGGGGTATTGTTATACCCGGATTAACAAGGCTGCTATAACGACCTTCCTCTTCCCGCCCATTGTGCAGGATGATAGCGATTTCCGTAATCGCATTGGACGAAGCAAAGCCTCCGGTGGTTTCAATATCAACAATGGCAAATTGCAAACTAAACAATTGAACGTAAAAAGTTATTCCGCATTTACGGTAATTCAAATGTAGGCTGCTCTGCTCAAAAAGAAAAATAAAATACTAAAAATA
>NZ_LUKG01000059.1:1761-18279 GCF_001601815.1 Flavihumibacter sp. CACIAM 22H1 | reverse complement strand
AAGAAAAATAAGATACTAAAAATATTAGCAGACGCGGGATGTGAAGTAGGATGCTAGCCCAGCTTTTCTTATTTTTGCCGGCCTGACCGAAAGCACAGGTATTTATATGGAACTGACGAAGAATTTTCAGCCCGCCGAAGCGGAAGTAAAATGGACAAGCGAATGGAAGAAAAAAAACTATTTCACCAGTCGGCCCGACCATCGTCCGGCTTATACCGTGGTTATTCCTCCCCCCAATGTTACCGGGGTTTTGCATATGGGCCATACGCTGAATGAAACGGTTCAGGATATCCTGGTTCGAAAAGCAAGAATGAGTGGTTTTAATGCCTGTTGGGTTCCCGGCAGCGACCATGCTTCCATTGCTACGGAAGCCAAAGTAGTACAGATGCTTGAAAAGGAAAAAGGAATTAAAAAGGCCGACCTCAGCCGGGATGAATTTTTAGGCTATGCTTTCGAATGGAAAGAAAAATATGGTGGTATTATCTATAATCAGATTGAACGTCTTGGCTGTAGTGTAGACTGGAACCGGGTTAGTTTTACCATGGACGACCACTATTATAAAGCGGTGATCCAGGTTTTTGTTGACCTCTATAAAAAAGGATTGATTTACAGGGGAGCCCGGATGATCAACTGGGACCCTGCCGCTAAAACCGCCCTGAGCGATGAGGAAGTGGAATACAAGGATATCCAGGGCAAGCTCTATCATGTTTGTTACAGGCTGGAATCTGCAGATGGGCAACCATTGGAAACAGCCGCGGGAAAAGGAATCGTCATTGCTACACAACGTCCGGAAACTATTATGGGCGATACGGCTATTTGTGTTAACCCCAATGACCCCCGCTACACGCATTTAAAAGGAGCTTTCGCCTATGTACCCCTTATTAACCGGAGAATTCCTATCATCGAAGATGAATATGTAGATCCTTCTTTTGGAACAGGTGCATTAAAAGTTACCCCTGCACATGATATAAACGATTATAACCTGGGTCTGAAGCACCAGCTAGACGTTGTGGATACGCTGAATGAAGACGGCACACTCAGTGCGGCTGCACAGATTCATGTTGGCGTAGACCGGTTCAAAGCAAGAAAGCTGGTAGTGGACGCCTTGAAAGAAAACGGGCAGTTGATCAAAGAAGAAGAATACAGCACCCGCCTGGGGTATAGCCAACGTTCGGGTGCAGTAGTTGAACCAAGAATTTCCACACAATGGTTTGTGCGCATGAAGGAATTGGCTGAACCTGCATTAGCGGCTGTGGTTAGCGGAGAAATCCGGATCCATCCTGGTGATAAATTTCTGGCCACCTATAAATACTGGCTAGAAAATGTAAAGGATTGGTGTATCAGTCGCCAGTTATGGTGGGGGCAACAAATTCCGGCCTGGTACGCACCGGATGGCAGTTTCCAGGTTGCTGCTACCAGGAAAGATGCGATGGCTGCCTTCGAGGCATCTGCCAATAATTCGGCGTTGAGTTTTACGGCTGATATGCTTAAGCAGGATGAGGATGTACTCGACACCTGGTTTTCTTCCTGGTTATGGCCGATGGAAGTTTTCAACGGTATCACAAAACCGGGTAATGAAGAAATCCGGTATTATTATCCTACTTCCGTGCTGGTAACCGGGCAGGATATTATCTTTTTCTGGGTAGCCAGGATGGTAATGGCCGGCATGGAGTATGAAAAGCAAATCCCTTTCCGCGACGTATATTTTACCGGGATGGTTCGGGATAAACAGGGCAGAAAAATGAGCAAAAGCCTGGGTAATTCTCCCGACCTGCTCGAGTTAATTGATAAATATGGTGCAGATGCTGTTCGCTTTGGAATAATGATTTCTTCACCTGCGGGCAACGACCTGCTTTTTGATGAAGCCGCCCTTGAGCAGGGTCGGAATTTCACCAATAAGATGTGGAATGCGCTCAAGCTTATTACCATGTGGAAAAGCAGGGAGCAGTTTAATCCGGATAAACAAGCGGCCGGTTTTGCCAGCTTAAACTGGCCGAATGCCTGGTTCAGAAGCCGTTTAAACCAGGTTCGGGTGGAAGTGGATCAGTTGATGCAACAGTTCCGGTTAAGTGAAGCGCTCAAAACTATTTATTCACTGATCTGGGACGATTATTGTAGTTGGTACCTGGAATGGATCAAACCCGGGCAGGATGAACCGGTAAATGCCTGGAACCTGCAAAACGCGGTTTCATTTTACGAGGAGTTGGTACAATTACTGCATCCTTACATGCCTTTTCTTACCGAAGAAATTTACCACCTGCTGGCAGATCGGGCGGAAAGCGACGATTTGTGCATCCGCCAGTTTATTCCGGTTGATCGCCTGCAACCGGCCGGATCAGGGCAACCCGATGCTGCTTATCTGGCCCAAGGGGAACTGCTAAAACAGGTTATTACCGGCATTCGCGATCAGCGTAATAAAGCCCAGCTTAAACCAAAGGATATTATTCAACTTGCGCTTACAACAGCTGACAGCGAATTGTATACGACCATCCAATCAATCTTACTGAAACAAGTCAATGCCGCATCGCTTAGTTATGTGGCAGATGCGGTGCCTGGCACCATTGCAGCCGTAATCGGGAAAGATCGGTTTTATATCGGCTCCGACAAAGCGGTGGATAAAGGAATGCAGAAAGACGAACTGCAAAAGGAGCTGTTATACCTCACCGGATTTGTTGCCAGTTGTGATAAAAAACTAAGCAACGAACGCTTTGTTCAGCATGCAAAACCCGAGGTAGTAGAAATGGAAAAGAAAAAAAGAGAGGACGCTATTGCCAAAATAACGATCATAAATGCCAGTTTATCGAATTTAGACTAATATTTAGTTTTTAGTTGGTAGTTTGTACATATGAAACTACCCTTGCGCACCCTAAGCCTGTTTTCACTCAGTCTGCTCTGGCAACTGGGAGGATATGCACAGGCACCTGCTTTTGATAAAAGCACCCTGGTCGAAATGGCCGAACACCGGAAACATGAACCGCTAGAGTTTAACCAGTTTATCTCTAATTCTACGAATTGGGTAAGCCTGGGCATACCAGCCGGATTGTTTATTGGCGGACAAATTGGCAACGATAAAAACATGAAACGGGCTGCCTGGAATATTAGCAAATCCATCATTATTTCTACAGGCATTACGGCCGCCGTTAAATTTTCCGTTAACCGAAGCCGGCCTTTCCAGGATTATCCTTCCGACATTCCCAAGGCGGGTGCAGGCGGAAGTCCTTCCTTTCCATCGGGCCATACTTCACAGGCATTTGCTACAGCAACCGCTTTGTACCTGGAGTACCCGAAATGGTATGTTGCCGTTCCTGCTTTTGGATGGGCGTCTACAGTAGCTTATTCAAGGATGTACCTGGGGGTTCACTATCCCAGTGATGTACTGGCAGGTGCCCTGGTGGGCAGCGGGTCGGCGTTATTAAACCGGCAGTTAAACCATTGGGTGCATAAACCGCATCAGCATGTTGTACATACGGCGAGCTTTTAACGGAACCGCCGGTCTATTTTTTATCAAACCGGAATTGGCTTTCCAGTGCTGCCAACAGGTAAATTAGAGAAGCAGTTCCGTCCATGGTTGGTTCATTGGTAGAATAATCGCCATAATCATCATGGTACACTACCAGTCCGCTCTGAAAACCTGCATATTCATCGGGGTTGAAGAGTTGAATACCGATCAGGTTGCCATAGATAGATCCATATACCGGGCCATCTACCAGTCCACCATCTATCGGGTATTGATTCAAATGGGTAAATGAGGAATGTGGATCAACCGGTGTATCGCCCCAGGATGGAAGGCCGTATACCATGGATGTTCCCCAGGGATTAAGTCCAAAGAGCCAGTCGATATTGGCCTGGGCTAGCTGCTCATAATGTTTATCACCCGTAAGTTCCTGGTACCAGATACACTGGATGGCAAAAGAGGTAGTAAGGTTATTACTACACCAGATAAAGGGAACTCCTCTGTAAAAAGCATTGGTACGGGCCTTTTGCCAAACTGCTTCAATACCCTGCTTATAAAAGGCCAGAATGCTGTCTTTGGGTGACCCGGTTACTCGTTTAGCCAATTCAAAATGTCCCAGATTAATAAAAGGATACCACTGGTAATGATTAGCGGTATCTTTTCCGAGCCAGGGTGTGATTTTTTCACGGAGGGCAAAGGAATAAGCAATGTCGGTGTTGCCCAGTTCTGCGGCAGCCAGCTCCATATCATCAACCCAATTGTCTTCTGCGTAGATATAGGGTGCTTTTACCGAGGCCGTCTGTGTTACGCCTGGTTTGATTTCTGCAAACGCATAGGCGCTTATTGCTTTCTTTTGAAGCTGTTTACTATAGCTGGCATCCGCTTGGGTAAACAACCGCGCACCAAGGGAAAAAGCACTGGAAAATTTCGCTGCGGTAGAAGAGGTACCTGTTGTATTATTTAAAAACTTTCCTCTTTGCTGGGGTTGTCCGGTAATAAAATAAACAGGCCGTTCATGCCCTCTCCCATATTGGCTATCCAGCCGTGGAAGTCGCATCGAGATATGATCTCTATCATCGGCGATCTGGTTAAACATCCAGTCGGCTTTCGGGTGCATTTTCCAATAGCCAATCGAGGCCCATTTTGCTTCATCTAGTACATCTGGCAGGTTATTATTGCCATCCTCTCCGTTTGCTAACTTTTCATCTTTAAATACCTTTGGAAAATCGCGGTAAGCCATCAATAAATGATAGGTAGCGTTGGCTGAGGTAGTGGAATATTGCAGGTAATCACTGGCATCGTGCCAGCCCCCTACCACATCTACATAAGTGCTGTCGGGCATTGGGCCATAGAGGGTATAACCGTCTCTTGTATGGCAACTATCCTGGAGGAAGGGGTTGAAGCCAGATCGTTGCTGTCGCATATACCGTAAACAGAAATCAGCGGCTCCCCGGTAAACAGTATCAGCTATTGAAAATTCAGGAGACCGTATTCCATCCGCTTCCAGGTAATATCTGCCTGGTTCCTGCAGCGCACTAAAATCAAGCCGGTAACTCTGTTTAAACGGTCCGTATTCCCCAAATGCCTTGCCCGCTTTTAATTGTAATTTCTTTTTTCCGCTTACAGCGCTTACCACCTGGAAGCTGTACAATTTTTTATCGGTTGTAGCTGCCCAAACGGCCACCTTGCTTCCCTTGGGAAGATAGCCCATCTGGTTGATACGGATCCAGGCAGTTTGGGTGCTGTTGTCGGCTGCTTTCCAGGTTATGAATACGAGAGCGAGAAAGACAATCGGCAGTATTTTTTTCATAGTCGCATCTATTCTGTTCAGGAGAAAGAATAACCTGGCTAATATACTTAAAAATGAAGCTGTCTGGGAGCCTGCAGGCGGGCAGCACCGGAAGGGATGAGGTTGACCGGCAAAATAAACTGCCAGCGATGGGAGCCGATTCCCCCCATCCTGTCCGGATCAAGTAAATAGGCATAGCGAATACCAAAACTTACCGGCAACTGGTTCCACCAACGGGTGTCGAAGTTTAATTCCAGCCCGGTCGACCTGAAATCCACCCAACGGGTGGTTTTAAAGATCCGCTGTTCTTTTGCTTGTCCCCAGTCAAAAAAACCTGCTGCCCTGATTCGTAGCAGGTAGATGATATTTCCAAGTCCTATATCCGGATAAGCAAGGGGTAAATGATAGGTTAGCCCTATTCGTTGCATTCGATACGTGTTAACGGTTTCAAATCCTCTGGCAAACGGAAAGTTGTTACTGAATCGAAAACCGGGTAAACTGTCCCGGCCTCCAAATGCTGCCCCGAGTACCAGGCTGTGATTGATGGAAACACCCGGCAGATACTGATTTACGGCCCCTAACCATTGCCGGGAGGAATACCGATTGATGGCCGACCTCCACTGAAACCGCATTGCAGTGGCCCACCTTGGATTAATATGTTGCTTTGCCTGTTGAGATTGAATGCTGTATTGCAACTGGTAGTTGAGGTAACTAAATGCGAGGTTGCCCAGCGTATCCTTTTCCGGCTGCCGAAAATAGGGTTGATTAAATACCCAGTCTGCCGAAGTGTTTAAAAAACTAATTTGCCTTCCTTTACTTAAGTTAAGCGGAAGCTGGAGCCCCCCCTGTAGTTCCAGTTCATTCCAGCGAATAAGCTTATTTCGAAAAAGACCGGATCGGTCGAAGCTGTATTCTGCCCCGGCTCGTAGATAGGGGAAAAGGCCTCCGTAAACAGTACTAAAACCAATTTTTTTAAAGCGTTCGTTTCGGTTATAGGTAAAGGTTAGCTGGCTCTGAAAACTGTTTAAGAGGTTTTGGGAATACGCTGTTATGCTTAGTTCAGGCTCTTGGAACCAGGGCGTCCAGCTGTGAAATTTGAACAACTGCCTGGTTTGTGCCCATGGTTTAACCGAATCTGCAACGGGCGGTATGGTTGCCAGCAGATTATCCAGCGGAGCGGGATTGAGTTCATTTTTTTGCGGAAATAACGGGGTTTGCAAAACCTGTTCTGCGGGTGCCCAATGTACAAATTGAAGGGGGGCTGTATGGAGTTTATAACCCATGGCAGTAAATACCATAGTAGTAATTTCGTTCTTAAAAACAACGGGTTGATACTGGCCGGTTTTTCGGGCTAGTGTATCGGCCTGCGAAGCTAGCAGCCCATTGTACAAAACCATGGTCTTGTCCAATCCGTTCCAGGATAGGGTAAAAATTATGCTATCACCCAGCGCTTTAGGATAGCCAATCAGGTGATTGGTCCAGGGTACTAGCGCAACATGTTCACCGGTTACCGGGTCTATGCGATGAATACACATGTCACCCCGCTTATTTCTACTGGCAGTTAATACCTGTTTACCGTAAAAAGCGGGGAAAGAATAGATATAATTCGAATCATTTTTTATTTCCTGCAGCAGTTTGCCATCAGGCTTCAAAAGATGCAGCCTCGATTGCCCGGAAGCATCCAATTCCACTGTCAATATAGTGTCTCCCGAGGGTGAGAGCGTTGGATGGAAATATTTTGTTTTTCGGGTAATGGTTTGCTGTTTTCCTGTTTTTAGATCCAACAGCTGCAGGGTGGAATAATCTTTCCAGCTCCAGCGTGGCGCCGGCTGAAAAGCGGCATACACCAATTTGCCCTTTGCATAGGAAAAATAATTATCGAGTGACCGGTCTTTTACTCTTACTAACCGCTCATGCCCAGCTGTATTTTTTTCGTAGAATGCGGGTATTTGGCGGTATCCTGAACGTACGAAGAGCAAGCTGCCGTTTTCTGTATACACAGGGTTTTCCTCATCGGTAACAGTAGGTTCTTTGCCTGCAAAAACAATGGAATCAATCAGCAGCTCCCTGCTGCTGGCAATGGCTGCGTTCCGAAACGTCGAAAAAGACGCCCCACTATGCTTTTTGACAGCTTTTTGAAAGGGGTAAAACAGTCCTTTCATGGCTGCTGCATCGGCGCTGACTTTTTTCCAAAAAAGAGGGCCATAGCGTTCTTCGCCCTGTTTAACCAGCAAATAGCCGAGTTGGTAATGATTGGGAACATAATCTCGATAGGAACCATTTCTTAATTTCTGGTAGGAATAATTTTTCCCTGCTTCCCACACAGACCGGTAACCGTTATAAAAAGACGGCATCCGCCCCCTGCCCTGCCTGCTCAGCAGGGTTTCCTGGTAAACTGCATCCCCTTCAAAAAACCAGTCCGGAATTGTCAGCGCGTTTGCCAATGCTTGTCCCTGTTCTCCTAATATCCATCTGAAAAACCGCGCTCCTCCCCTGTTAAACCGTTGGTATTGCTGCATATGGCGTTGTTCATGAAGCCCCAATTGATCGGGCCAGGGTAAGCTGCCCAAATCAAAACTGTTAAGCGGTGCCGTCATATACCATTCACTCCGCAAGGGTGCCAGGGCTACATATCCATTGGAAATGGTTGTTTGGTGTTGTAAAAGAATGGGAACTGGTTTGGTTAATTTTGTAGCTGAAGAATCCGTTGCCCATCGAATTTCTCGCATCAGCCCTGCAACTCTTCTGGCTGTGGAATCCCATCCTTTGGGAAATAGTACAAAGGCCTCCGGCGTTTTTAGCAGCTTCCATCGTTGTGCAGGAGGATGCCCCCCAAATTGTTGAGACAGGAGGTCAGTAAAGCAGAAAAGCGATAAAAAAATAAAAATGATGCGCATGGAGCGAAAATCTTTCTCAATATTAATTCACTAATTTCAGCGCAGCAAACCCCATATATGGAATTGTTGGCATTAGCCCTGGCACCGGGTATCGCAATCATGTGGTTTATTTATTCGGCCGATAAGTTTGAGAAAGAACCACTCAGAGCCCTCTTGTTTTCCTTTTTACTAGGCATACTGGCCATTGTGCCCGTAATTGTTCTGGAACTTGGAGGCACGGCGGTTTTAGGAGAATTGCTGCCGAAAGAAGGCTGGGTATATTATGGACTACTCTCTTTTATAGTGGTTGCTTTCACAGAAGAACTGGCAAAATGGAGTATGGTGCGCTGGTATGCCTACCGCCGGCCTTTTTTCAATGAACCATTTGATGGAATCGTATATGGCGTTATGGTAGCCATGGGTTTCGCCACTATTGAAAACATATTTTATGTTTTCCAGTACGGATGGCAAACGGGCCTGCTTCGCATGGTATTGTCTGTACCAGCCCATGCAACTTTTGGCGTATTGATGGGGTATTATTTCGGACTGGCAAGATTTGTGGGTAAAACCAAAGAATGGGGACTTAAAATCCGTGGACTATTGCTGGCCACGTTTTTTCATGGATTATACGACCTGTTTCTGCTGGTACAACAAGATAGCAGCATCACCAGCCATATTTCAACGGGCTTATTATTCGGGTCTGCTGTATTATCTTACCTGGTAGCTGTAAAACTTTCCTGGCAAGCCATTAAATTGCATCAACAAATTTCCCGCGAGGGCGTCCATACTAAACAAACCACCCCATTTCCCGATCGTGTATGAGTGAAGCATTAGTAATCAGAAGTGCAGACGAGCATGATATTCCAACCATCGGATACCTGGCACACCAGATCTGGCCCAGGGTATACAGCAGTATTATAACCGACGAGCAGATAGCATATATGCTGACGCTGATGTATAGTCCGGATGTACTGGAGCGTCAAATGAAAAAAGAAGGCATCCGTTTTATAATGGCAGAAATTGACCAGCAGGAGGTTGGCTTTGCTTCCTATGGTAAGCAGGAAGCAGCCACCTGGAAACTACATAAATTATATGTTCTCCCTGAAATGCATGGTAAAGGAATTGGCAGAGCCTTGCTGGATATGGTGGAAGAAGAAGTGCGCACCCATGAGGGCGCGCACCTGGTTCTGAATGTGAACAAACAAAACAATGCTGTACGGTTTTATACTTCCATGGGATTTGAGATCGAAACGGAAGTAAAACTTGATATTGGCAATGGGTTTGTCATGGATGATTATATTATGGGTAAGGACGTTTAGTTGCCTCTTCTTTCAGGTCGTGAAAGACCTCCTCCCCCTCTTTGTCCGCCGTTTCGTTGCCCTCCTGCATTGCCCGATGGCCTGGATGGAGGCGCTTCCCGTCTGATTTCCGGGCGGCGGTTAGGCTGCTGTTCCCTCGAAATCTGCGGGCGTTCCCGGCGTTCGTAGCGTTGCTCAGTACTGGGCCTGGAAGTACCCGGGCGGTAACTGCGGTCTGTTCTGTTTTCGCGGTTGTAAGCAGGTCCTCTTTGTGAATTATTGTATTGCCGGTCACGGTTAGAGCCATAATAATCTCTGTTGGGTCTGGTGCCGGGGTTAGAGGGACGGTTATTATTATTCCTGTTATTATAATTATTCGTATATCCATTATTGTAGTAGCGGCGGGTATCTCTGCTGGTAATTGCCGGTCTTGAATGGTAAACATTGTTATAGCGGTAATTGCGATAATTGTTTCCGTAATAATTGTTGTTTACAATAAATGTATTGTTCCTATATCCATAATACCCGTAGTGCCGGTACCTGGGAGCGCAATAGGCAGGGCGGTACACAGATGGGCCCCACCAGCCGCCGTACCAATAATTCCAGGGACGATAACCAACGCCTATATTGAACCAACCCGGGCTATACCGGAACCCAACCGACCAACCGTACCAGGGAGTATAATGCATGTTAAAACCCCAGGTATATGGGCGGGGGTAGTAATAATGCCGGTGCCAGGGGCGATAATAATAACCTGTTCCGTATACTACGGTTGGACCATATACATATGTATTAAGATATCCGGGGGTATAACCCATGTAAATATAGTCGGGACTCACGTCATAGATATAGACATATTTTACCGGGTATACGGGATTTGTTGCAGGAATCAGATCAACCTCATCCGGCCGGTCAGTACTTGCTTTCCAGGGGCCTAATGGAGAACCAGACTGAAACCAAACCCCGTTATCCACCAGGTAATACTTCCTTTTATACCGGATAACTGTAGAAGAGGTGTTAACGGCATAATCCATTTTAGTACCGTCGATCGACTGGAATTCAGGATCGCCGTCGTATTCTACTGATGCCGTAGCTGTATTGCGGTCTACACGGGCAGTTTGGGGTAATTGGGCATCCATCAGGGCATTGTTGGCAGCGGGCGTTCCGGCCACGCTGGCTAGTACATTGTCCTTCGTAGACCCTGCCGGAATACTGGCAAAATCAGCCGGCAATTGCTCCGAAGGAATATACATCCAGCTTCCTTTCAGCGAAGAGGACCGATACCACCTACCGGAAAGCAGCACGAAATATTGCTGAGAACGTACATCCATAAACAGGTCGTTGGGGGAGTTCTCCACATACAGCAGGTTGGTGGAAGCAATTGGAGTGAAGCTGGCCTCTCCCCTGCTTTGGATTAATTCGGCCGGCTCACGACTTACTATTACTTCCGATACCGGGCCTGCGAAATCATCATCAAAACCATTGTCAAACTCTTTATTGGAATCTTCCTGTTCGTTCTTTGCTGTGGCTGATTTTATGTCGGTAGCAATGCGGTTAAGCCCTGCAGGAGGATTAGCGGTATAACTAAACGGCTGATCCAGGCTATTACTTACGTACCAATGATCGCCCCCATACACATAAATTTTTCCATCGGTGTAACGGACAATAGTATTGGGTGTATTCACAACGGCTTCAACGCCCCAGTTTTCATTTTTTTGCCAGATCGGATTTCCGTCTACCACCACCATCAGGCTTGGCTTGCTGCGATAAATGATTTTGGGTGGTTGATTATTTAAACCGCCCGCTAATTTTTCTTTTTGTTGTTGCAGGTCGAGGTTTTTCTTTAACTGGTCCCTGCCAATAAGCACCTGTTGTTCTTCTACAGCCAGTTCCAATGAACGGGAGATGACGCCGGAACTGGATGCATCAATTTCAGCCGGAAATTTAATGCCGGTAATATTCATCCGCATGATGCGCTCATAAGAGCTCTGCTCCTGCGTGTAGGCCTTGGCCCAAATTGTTCCAAAAACCGGCTCCTCTGCCCCGTTCTTATAATAGGCGATGGCAGACTGAAAAACCAGTTCTCCAGGGGTATAGGACGAAGGCTGGGGCTCATACATTTTCAGGCGATCGCCGCCTGATAAAGAAAAGCTGGCGGGCCAGGATTGTGCTGTTGCCTGAGTGGTAAAAAGAACCAGGGCAAACAGAAGACTGGCAATAGAGTAAAGCTGGCGCATAATTGAAGCTTTAGGTTAACCAATGTACTTCAATAGACCATCAATTTTATTGACCGTTTAAAGGAAAGGATTGCTTTAACGTAGATTTTGCATTCCAAGCGCCGATTGCTTCATGGCAGCTGCTTTTTCGGTGCCCAGGTAACGCTCTATCAGGTAATGAATCAGGTAAATAAGCGGTGTACATAATAGGGCAATTACAAATTTATAGGTATAGCCGACCATGGCAATAGCCGTAACCCGCGGAAAACTAAAGCCCAGCGAAAAATAGAGATAAATATATGAAACTACAACTGTATCAACTAGTTGTGAAAAAAGTGTCGAAACCGTAGCACGCATCCATATTTGTTTTTCGCCCGTAATTTTTTTGATTTGCCGAAATACAGTGGCATCGGTCAGCTGTCCAATCAGAAAGGCGGTAAGGGAAGCAATGATAATATTCATTCCCTGTCCAAGTATTTGACGGTAAGCCGCCTGCATATCGGGTACGCCATTTGCGGTTTGAGAGGACTGCCACCACCCGGCAGGGGCCATTGCAATAGCGAAATAAAAAACAAAAAAAGCAAAGGCAATCAGTCCGGCTGTTAGCACCGAAAGAAAACGTACCCCACGGACGCCGTAATATTCATTAATAATATCTGTCATAATGAAAACAACCGGCCAGGGCAGTACGCCGACGGAGAGGTCAAAAGCAAGACCCGATTCTCCCAGCAGCGTAAAATTAGCCGGTTCCAGTCCCAGGGTACCTTCGAGCGAAAAGATTTTGACGCCAATTATTTCTGCTATTACGGCATTGGCAATAAAAAATCCGGCTAAAATTATAAATAAGCGGGTTGATTTATCCTTAATAATCTGATGGATCATAGTCGAATTCGGTTAGGTGGGTTATGCCGGAGAGCAAAAGGTATACTTGAACTAAAATAATCAATCCGTTCAGGATCGTGATGATCTGTTTACCGGGTGGTATTTTTTTGACCAATAGCCGGTACAGCAGGCTGCACAACCATACCAGGTTCAATAGTACGGAAAGCAATAAGCCGGTTATCAGGATGGTAGATTCGGTTATAGTGCCCTGTAAGACGGGGTAATACCGCATGATCAGTGAAAGCAGAAAAGCCAGGTTAGTGAGCAAGGTTAATTTATTCAGTTGGGTAAAAGCCATACGACAAAAATCAGTTTAATTTGCCAACAGATGGCAGAATTCAGTATTATAATTATTAGCTATAACCGTCCGGGCGATACCCTGGATTTGTTGGATAGTATTGCACGATTAAATCATCGGGCTCTTTACTTAAAGGAAATAATATTAGTTAATAATGCTTCTACGGAACCTTATACGGTGGTGGAGTCCTACCTGGCATCGAGGTCAGATTTGCCGGTTGAATATTTGCTGGCGCCCGGCAATCTGGGGGTAGCGGGCGGGCGGAACTATGCGGTACCGCATAGTTCGGGTAAGTGGATGTTGTTTCTGGACGATGATGTGGTCATCGAAGACCCGGAGTTTTTATCCAAGTTGAGCATTGCTACTAAGCATTCCTTTATGGAGCATCGGCCTTTGGGAGCATTAGGCGTGAAAGTCCGCTATTTTGATAACCGGGAATTGCAGGTTACTGCATTTCCTCATAAGGATTTTGAGCACTACCAGCATATGCCCCGGTTTTTAACCTCGTATTATGTAGGATGTGCCCATGTATTGCTCCGGGAAGCCTGGAATGCAGCTGGCGAATACCCCACTGATTTCTTTTATGGCATGGAAGAATATGATCTGAGCTATCGCCTACTTGCCAGGGGGTATTGTATTGGCTACGATGGAAGTGCAGAGCTTTTTCACAAAGAATCGCCCCTGGGCAGAACACCCCGCCCGGTTCAGCTATCTATGATGTGGGTTAATAAGTCAAAAGTGGCCTGGAAATATCTTCCCTCCTTTTATTTTGTAACAACAGCCTGTTTATGGGCTGGGTTTTACCTGAAAAAATCTGGCTTTAACCTTCGGTTTTTCTTTTCCAGTCTGCGAAAAATTATGCGCATTCCGCTAAGTATTAAACGAACACCGGTTGGCGCCGACGTTATGAACTACCTGAAAGCTGTGGGAGCACGTAAATGGTTCTGAAAATATGTCTTATTTTGCCGGCTCAAAATTGATTTCTTCATATGAATTCAGCCTGGTTCAAAAAAGCCGCTCCGCATATTTACGCAATACTGGCGTTCCTGTTAGTATCTATTATTTATTGTCAGCCTGCTCTTACAGGAAAGGTATTAGATCAACATGATACCCTGGGCTGGCTCGGGATGGCGCAGCAATCTTTTGAATTCAAGGAAAAATTCGGTTATTTCCCCCTCTGGACAAACAGCATGTTTGGCGGTATGCCGGCTTTTGCAATTGCCTTTGAGGGTACAGTTATCCAAACAATTTACCTCCAGAATATCCTTACACTTTGGATGCCGGTACCCATTGGCTTCTTTTTTCTGGCCTGCATCAGTTTTTATTTTCTCGGTATTGTTTTCCGCTTAAAGCCGTTGATTGCTGCTATGGCCGCTATTGCATTCGCCTGGTCAACCTATGACCCGGTAATTATTGCAGTTGGACATAATACTAAAATGTGGGCCATTGCATATATGCCAGCAGTTATTGCCTCAATTTTACTCATTTTTCAAAGGAAATATTTGCTTGGAGCGGGTTTGCTTGCCCTGTTTTTTGGTTTGCAGACCAGTACGCAGCATATTCAAATGGTTTATTATACAGCCATCATAATGGCTTGTATCAGTATTGCTTACCTGGTAAGTTCAATTCGAAAAAAGGAATTAAAGCCTGTATTTACCGGGTTTGGAGTGGCTATTGTATCCGCTGCGCTGGGTATTGCCAGTTATGCAATCAGTTGGTACCCGCTGCAAGACTATTCCAAAGAAACCATGCGGGGTGGCAGATCAGAAATTACAATGGGTAAAGATGCTTCTAACCGAACCAAGGGCGGCTTGGATAAGGATTATGCATTCGGCTGGAGTTATGGCATTGGGGAAACGCTAACCTTTATGGTGCCATCCATCTATGGAGGAAGTTCTAGAACGGTTATTGCCGGTGAAGCAGCTTCTGAAATTGGTGAAAACTCAAAAGTTGCCGAAGTTTTGCAAGAGAAAACCGGCATGTCGGAAGAGCAGGCCAATGAGCTGTCTCAGCAAATTGGAAATACCTATTGGGGAGAACAGCCAAGTACCTCTGGCCCGGTTTATTTCGGTGCCATTATCTGTGCTTTGTTTATACTGGGATTGTTTTATGTGCAGTCATGGCATAAGGGATGGTTGGTTGCAGCAATCATCATTGGAACGGTATTGGCATGGGGAAAAAACTTTTCCAGCATTAACTATTTTCTATTTGATTACCTGCCTTTATATAACAAATTCAGGGCGCCCACTATTGCAATGGTTATTCCACAGCTATGTTTTCCGTTGCTGGCGGCATTAGGATTACAGCAGTTCCTGGAAGAAAAAGAGGCGGGTCAGATAAACTGGAAGAAATTCAAATCTGCCGGTATGGCACTGGCGTTGGTACTGGTATTATTTATTGGTTTTTATTTTATGGCCGACTATTCTTCCGGATCGGATGCGTATTTGAAAGAGCAGCTGGCCGGCATGATGGCAGGTGGACAACAGCAAGGGCCAGAAATGCAGCAACAGGCCCAAAGTTTTGCACAAACGGTTATCCGTGCTTTGGAGGACGACCGCCAATCTTTATACGGCAAAGATCTGATTCGTGCACTGGTATTAATAGGCTTAAGTATTGGGTTATTGTATTACTACGCAAAAGATAAGTTAAGCACGCAATTGGTATTAATAGGTATTTTATGTTTGTCATCCTTTGATATCTTATCAGTAGGCCGGCGTTACTTAAGTAGCCGGAATTTTGTAGAACCGGAGGAATTTGAAAACGGGTTACAGGCTACCCCGGCAGACTTGCAGATTAAGCAGGATACCCGTTATCCTTACCGTGTTTTTGACCGTTCCACAGGGGGCAATCCATTTGAATCAGCGCGGGCTTCCTATTTCCACAATTCAATAGGCGGTTACAGTCCGGCTAAACTTGGATTGTACCAGGATCTGATAGAGCACCAGTTAAGCAAGGGTAATATGCAGGTGTATAATATGCTGAACACGCGTTATTTTATCATGCAGAATCCGGCAGACGGCAAACCGGTGGCACAACAGAATCCCGCTGCTTTTGGCCCGGTTTGGCTGGTTAAGGAAATCATGTATGTGCCGGATGGGGATGCGGAAATGAAGGCCTTAGACAGTACCGACCTGTTAAAGGTTGCAGTGGTGCAGGAGAAGTTTCGTGCAGCGGCGGGTGGTGCGCCGGTAGCTGATTCAGCGGCAAGTATTACCTGGCTGGAGAATAAAAATGACCTGGTTAGCTATAAATCCAGTGCATCAACGCCACAATTTGCGGTCTTCAGTGAAATTTTTTACGATAAAGGCTGGAATGCATACATAGATGGCAAACTGGTACCGCATGTAAAAACAAATTATTTGCTGCGGGGATTAGCCATTCCGGCGGGTCAGCACTCCATTGAATTTCGTTTTGAACCCAAGGCGGTTGCGTTGAGTAAGACAATTACTACTGTAAGTACCATTTTGCTGGCTATGTTATTGCTGGCAGGTATGTATACAGAAATAAAAAGCAAGAAAGCTATATAATTTATAAAATTTTATAGAAATAAGGCTGCTTTAGAAGCATTTTGGGTGCGAGGCAAATTAATTTCAACAGATTTTTAGGAAAACCAAATGCCATTGATTTTGTTATTTCATTTGTAGAAGATAGTCTTCCAAAAAAATACCGAAACATCAAAATAGGAACTTCAAGTATATAAATGAA
>NZ_LUKG01000059.1:0-924 GCF_001601815.1 Flavihumibacter sp. CACIAM 22H1 | reverse complement strand
TGCGAGGCAAATTAATTTCAACAGATTTTTAGGAAAACCAAATGCCATTGATTTTGTTATTTCATTTGTAGAAGATAGTCTTCCAAAAAAATACCGAAACATCAAAATAGGAACTTCAAGTATATAAATGAAAAGGTGAATAACGAACCAAATAGCACCGTACTGTTTTCGAATGCGTAGAAAATTTGAAACAAGTATTTGACAACCCTTTTTGTCATAGAGATTATAATAGCCTTTCCCGCTTGAATTAAAAACCTCATTTGCAGTAGCTCCCTGAAGATGAACAAATTTTAAATCGCCATACAATACTAATGGTCCGCTTTTTCTAATTCTTGCACACCATTCTATTTCTTCACTGTAAAGAAAAAAATCAGTATCCAACATTCCGGCATACTGTATGATTGATTTTTTAACCATAATAAAGGCACCATTTAACCAGTCAACATCAACTATATTTGATGAATCTGGCAAACTTGTACTTTTCACATTTATCTTCTTTGCAAGAAATTTAATTACTGTTCCGATTGTTGGCAGAGGTAAAAGATTGTTTAAGCCTCCCAGGATAAAATAGTTTCCAGTAATTTGAGGGCTTCCATCTACATTAATAAGTTGAACGCCTGCTGCGTTATAAGATGAAGCAACCAGCCTGTTGAAACATTCTTCGATCGAATTATTTAAGGAAAGAGTATCAGGGTTTAGGAGTAACAAGACCTCTCCTTTTGATTGTTCAATCCCGTAATTATTTGCTCTGGCGAAACCTGCATTATATCCCATCTGAAAAAATCGTATAGAAGGGAAGTGTGACTTTAGGGTTGTTTCAGAATTATCCTGAGAATCATTATCTACAATAATTATTTCATGAATAGTATTTAATGACGGAATTATTGACCTCAAGCTTTCGATTATCAGCTCAGAGGACTTATA
>NZ_LUKG01000058.1:18665-31116 GCF_001601815.1 Flavihumibacter sp. CACIAM 22H1 | reverse complement strand
GTTCAAAGGTTTGATAGCAGACCTTCCAGGGCCCGAGAGGTGTTTCAAAATTGAGCAACCAGTCTATTCCATAACCCGTATTGTAGGCGTTATTGGCGATCCACCAGTTGGCCAGTGTTCCGTCTCCCCGAACGTATAACTGCCCGGCTGCAATTCCACCGACCGGCATACCAATTGTTTCCAATTCTTTTCCTTTGTACGGTTTTCTCTCTTTGCTCCAAAGCGCTTCTTTCCAGGTTTCTGGTAGGTTTTTGTTGTACGGAACTTTGTGACTGGGATCCAGTTGTTGGGCATTGGAGGTTATAACCAGGCACTGAAGACAAAATAGGGATAGCAGCAATCTCATAAGTACTCGTTTATTTAGCAACCTGAAATTATGCTTAAACGTTTAAACTGACAAGAATTAATCGATTCTTACGAAAAAGGAATAAAAAATTACGGAAAAAGTATGGTTCTGGACGGTGCTGAATAGCGGTGTTTATTTCCTAAAATTTGATAATCGACCAGGGCTTTGCTCACCCTGCGACACCCTATATATAGTAAAGCGCAGGCCGGCAGAGGCCGGTTGAATTGCTCAGTTCCTGCCTTGGATTTTATCTGTTTTGGAGCGTTCGATTATTTCCACGTTTTTTACATTCACCTGCCGGGTAGTGCTCGCAGTACACCAGTTGCTTTAACGGTNGGGCGAGGGGGCTACTGATACCAGTTCATTTTCGCGGGCTTTTTGTCTTTTCGGCTGCCCGCTGCTTTTCCTGCAGCTCTCTTGTTCTGCCGCTGGTTTTTCTTACCGCTGCTGTTTTTCTCGCTCCTTTTTCTGCTTTTCCTGACAAATTCGGCTGATGGTGTCAATGCAGGATATATGACCCGATTGTTCGGTTGCTGCCTGGCAGTACACGAATAGCGATGCCCGCAATAAAGTTCGGATAGGCCTGGTAGTTGGTAGATAGGAGGCCTAAGAATTAAATATTTTTATTAATTAATTAATGGCTGATAATCATCAATCTATTTAAATATTAAAGCAAAATAAAAAAAATAAGCTACCCGCTGTAACTTTTTACCACCAATGGAGTATTTACAATAAACCGATTACAAGAGCTTGAAACATTTAACGGATGAGGAATTGATGAGCCGGGTTGCCGGAGGTGAGCTGGACAGCATGCGCCTGCTATTCGACCGCTACCATGCCTGGATTTTCAATTTTTTTCTCCAGAAACTGCGTAACCGGGAATTGAGCGAAGATCTTACCCAAAATACTTTTTACAAAGTACTCAAAAACCGTAGTTCCTATAATGGTGGCAGGTTTGTTTCCTGGATTTTTCAAATAGCCAGGAATCTGGGAAATGATCATTTCCGGCAGGCCAAAAACCTGCAGGCTACAACGGCCCTTGAGGAGGTGGAAGAGCTGGCCGACATACCGGATACGGGGGAACAGGTGGCTATTCTGCAACTGGCAATGCAGCAACTGGGAGAGGCGGACCGGGAATTATTAATCCTGAGCCGGTTTAAAGGAATGAAATATGCGCAGATTGCAGCTATAACGGGCCTGTCTGAAGCTGCGGTACGTATCAAAGCCCATCGCGCAATAAAAAAATTACGAACGCTTTATTTTCAAACAGCAGAGGTATGAATTGTATAAAAACGGAAGAGAAAATAATCGATTACCTGGAAGGGGGTTTACCTGATGCAGAAAAACTAGCTATTGCAGCGCACCTGCGGCAATGCCCTGCTTGCCGCACCGTTCTGGGGCAAACCCGTGGTTTCCTGGAACGGACAGACAACCTGCATTGGGAATCGCCTTCCCCTGCGCTCCGCGAATCCTTTGAAAGGATGCTGGCCGATGAAAAACAACAACAGTTAGCAAAAGAACCTGTACGCATCGGTTTTTCCTGGAAAACAGTGCTTCGTGTAGCAGCGGTTTTACTACTCATAGCTGGCAGTTATTGGGTCGGTACCTATAGATCCGGTAAGTTTTCCGATACCCGCATCAGCCAGATGGAGAACCAATTGCAGGAGCTGAAAGCAGAAATGACCCTGGCCCTGCTGAACAATCCATCGGCCAGTAAACGGATACAGGCAGTTAACTATTCAGAAGAATTGCAAACCCCCGATAAAAAAATACTGCAGGCCATTATTACCCGCTTGCACAGCGATGAAAATGTGAATGTTCGGATGGCAGCTGCAGAAGCCCTCTGGAAATTCAAACAGGAAGAACTGGTAAAACAGGCACTTATCCGCTCGCTTGAAATTGAAAAAAATCCGGATGTCCAGATTCTCGTAATTCAGTTCTTAACGGAAGCGCAGGAAAAACGCGCCGTTCAACCCATGAAAAAACTACTGGTACAACCCGATCTGGAACCCTATGTGAAAGACCAGCTTAGCAATGGTCTGAAAAGAATTATTTAACTATTTAAGAAATCTAAACATGATCAAACAGGTACTATTACTGGCCCTGCCGTTATTGGCTGCCTATAACTTCGCCACCGCTCAGAAGTCATTTAAAAAATCACTTAGCGGAATTACCCGGGTAGAAATCCACTCAGAAACCTCTATTGAACTATCCAAATCGTCTGGTAATGAATTGGTATTGGCACCAAACGGGCTGTCTGATAAAGAAGACGAAAAAGCAAGTGGTTTAAAGCCTATATACCCGGGCGGAACCGACAATACTGGCATAGGATTTAAAATGGAGCAAAAAGGAGCAACACTTATCTTAACCGACCTTCAAGCACATTTTAACAGGAGTGGACTGGTTATTCAATTGCCCTCCACAGTTTCTCTTATGCTGGATTGTGGTAGTTTGGGTAATGCAGTAATTAATGGCTGGACAGCAGAGCTGGAAATAAAAACAAATGTGGGAGAAATTAACCTGGTAAATGTAACCGGGCCGATTACTGCCCATAGCTCAACCGGTACCATTAAAGTAAATTTCAGCCAGGTAAACCAGACCGCTCCCATTTCCATTGCATCCTCAACGGGCGATATTGATGTAACCCTTCCCGAATCAGCGAATGCTTCTGTTGAATTAAAATCAGTTATTGGAGGTGTTTTTTCCGCCTTTGACCTGGTTCCTGCAAGGCAGGATGGCCTCAAACCAATCAGTGGACACAAATCCATTGAAGGAAAAATCAACAATGGCGGCGTTAAAATCAGTTTGCGCGCTTCTACCGGAAATATTTATCTCAGAAAAAAATAAATTAACTGTATCAACTCCTTCATATGAAAAAGAGTATACTCATTGCCTTTTTTAGTGTATGCACAATTGCAGTTTTTGCACAAAAAAAAGTTACAGAAAACTATAAGTTAGCGCTCAATCAATCTATTCAGCTCGACCTCCGATTTGCAGAAAAAATACAGTTACAACAATGGGATAAAAATGAACTGGGTATCAGCGCCACGGTTGATATTGACCGGGGCGCGGGTAATGATGCGTTTAAGCTGAAAGCTACCAGCAGCGGTAACAGTTTTATTGTAAAGGATGACTATGGGAACTATCTCGAACAACGAAAAAATACCCATACAAATATTGAAATCAGTTATGTTATTTATGTGCCGCAAAATGCAGCAGTATTTTTAAAAAGCATTTCCGGAAACCTGGAAGCACCCCGATTCATTGGTCAACTAAAAACAGAACTGGTGTCCGGCAATGTGGAAATAAAAAGTTACCAGGGAACCTTAGAACTTAAAACCGTTTCAGGTAACCTCGATATTGTTGTTTCCAAGGCAGAGGTGGATGCCAAAACAGTTACGGGGGTTATCTACTCCAACCTGGATATTGCTATCCCCGAAAAAGAGAAGCGGGGAGTGGGGTCACATATACGCGGACAAGTGAACGATGGAAAAGACCTGTTACGGCTGGAAACCGTATCCGGAAATATTTATATGCGAAAAGGATAAAGGCTTAGGGAGCAGGTGGCAGGGTTTCCAATAAAAAGCTGAATATTCGATCAAAATGACGGGTGGGTTCTGCATGGCCCCCTTCATAAATGACCAGTTCATACGAATAGTTAAATTGATGTGCTTTTAATCGGTTGATCATTTTTTTACCCATATCAACCGCCGGTATGATTTCATCCTTATCTGCAGCCATCAATAAAATTGGACCATTGATTTTTTCTACTGGTATCAGGGCTTTTTGTTCTGCTAAACTATCCTGCAACATGGCTTCAAAAGTACCCCGCAGATCTCGTTTTAAGAGGAAAGGAGTGGCTGCTTCATTCATGGGAATAAAAGCTAATTCCTTTCCTTTATAGGTCCAGCTGGAACTGGTGAAATGATGGGTATGGCCCGGAAATACGGCATGGCTGGCAGACAGGGCTATT
Organism: Flavihumibacter sp. CACIAM 22H1; assembly: GCF_001601815.1. Lineage (GTDB taxonomy): Bacteria > Bacteroidota > Bacteroidia > Chitinophagales > Chitinophagaceae > Flavihumibacter. The sequence goes on along the minus strand of NZ_LUKG01000058.1, from coordinate 26,797 downwards.
ACGCCTGAAATATCCGGATAATAACTGGCTATTAACAGGGCTAGATCGGCACCGCGTGATCCTCCCATCAAAATTATTTTATCGGCGTTGATCCCCTTTTGCTGTTTGGCAAGGTATATAGCAGCATACACTTCTTCCAGTGCAATTCTATCAAGTATAGCAGGTGTTCCGTTTAATCCAAAATAACCGATGGCCAATACTGCGTATCCTTTGGCAATAAATTCTTCCCTGGTTTTTTGCCAATACTTACTAGCCCAGGCATTTCTTCCTTCAGAACCACCGAATCCTACCAATAGAGGTTGCTTATTACCCGTTCCTTTATAAAGAATTGCCTGTACATTGGGTGTTTTCAGTGTATCCGGGCGAATTGCCTGGGAATAACTACTACTATGAAAAATGGATAATAGAACGCTTATAATTAATGCGGCTTTTTTCAACTGGCTGTTTTTTACAAAGCTGGAGTTTATTTCGCTACAAGTAATTGACCTGGATCAAATAATCATTTTTGCGCCCGGATTCTGCTCAGTGTTTCCTGGGTAATGCCTAAATAGGAAGCAATCATGCCCAATGGAATACGATGGTGAATGTTCTGGTAGGTGACCATGAAGTGATCGTATTTTTCTTTTGCAGAACTGAAACGGAGCGAAGCTATCCGTTCTAATAGGTGGCCAAAAACCGTACCCATTGATAACCTGGCATAGCGTTCCATTTCGGGGAATTGGTCAAATAACTCAACCAGGTCATCTACCTGCAGGCAGAAAGTTTCTGTATTTTCAATTGCATCGAGGTAATAAATATCTTTTCTTCGGGTTATAAAACTTTTGGGCGAATTACACCATTCATTCTCTGCCGGAAAAAATTCACTGATTTCTTTCCCGTCTTTCAGGTAATAGCCCCTTGCCAGTCCGGATACTATGAAATACGAATAGGAACCTACTTTATTGGCATCCTGTATCAGTGTTCCTTTTGGAAAGGATTTAAATACTAGTTTCAGCGCTAATGCGGTCCTTAATTCATCTGATAGCCGGATATATTGCTCGAAATGATGGAACAACTGTTCCAGGGGAGGTTGTTCCATCTGGGCTTTTGTTGAAAAATTAATGCATTTGGGGTTCAGTGTTGTAAGTTACTATATATACAAATGGAATCAGGATAAGGCTCTTCGTATATACTCAGCAACTGCATTTATTTTTGGCAACATAGGTCTTTTTACCCGAACTGTTTATATAATAACAACCGCCGGAAGGACCTTTGTATAATTGCTTTCCATTGTATAGTCCACAACCAGCCGTTATGGAGTTGCCCGGGGTGTCTGTAGCTGATCCGGAGGGGGTAGGATCCGTTTCCAGTGGTGCTGTTTTACCGCATGAAAGCTGTAGTAATAGGAGAATGTAAATAATACTGCGCATAATAGCATTATTTTATTGTGCCGAATTTAGTACTGCATGTAAAAGAAAATTGATGGTTTCCCGTAAGCAATAGACCGAACCGCTTAGGTAATGCGGTCTTTTTTGCATCCATCGAATACGAATGCATCTGGAGAATCAAAAAAAGAGCAGGGGTGGAAATACTATTATTTTGGCAGTTATTTGCTAAATAATTTAGTATTATATTTGTTGTGTGAACCAGGTAACCGACGATATCAGAACCCGCCTGCAGCAGGATATTTGGCGTATGCAGGGGCAGCGACCCGCCAAGGATCTGTTGGCCGGTAAAGTGGCGTTGGGGCCGATATTGGAGGCTTTTCCCCATAAGGTATTTCCTACCGGGGCGGTGCACGAGTGCATTACCAAGTCAGCTGCGTCCACTGCTGCTACAACGGGCTTTGTGGCGGGTATCCTAAGTGGGTTAATGTATAACAGCGGTCCCTGTGTCTGGATCAGCCCTGCGCCCCTTTTGTTTCCGCCTGGGTTCTGCTCTTTTGGAGTGGAGCCGGATCGCCTGCTTTTTGTACAGGTAACCAATGAAAAGGAGCGCTGCTGGGCCATGGAAACCTGCCTGCAAATGGAAGGCCTATCTGCCGTGGTGAGTGAACTGCCCGACCTTAGCTTTACCTCTTCACGTAGGTTGCAACTGGCGGTAGAAAAAACCGGGGTCACCGGTTTTATCCTTCGTCCCGGGGTAGGTTCTCCGCAGGCAACGGCTTGTACCGGTCGCTGGCAGATTACGCCCCTTGCAAGCTATCATCCAAACGGAATGCCGGGGGTAGGATTTCCCTGCTGGAACGTGGAGCTGCAAAAAATCCGCGGTGGCAAACCGGGTACCTGGCAACTCTTGTGGATGGATGGCCGGTTCCAGGAACGGCCTGCTGCTTCGGTTCTTCCTTCACAAACGCGTTGGCGGAAAATCGGGTAGTATGCAGCGCATCCTGGCCATATGGTTTCCGCACTTGCTGGCGGAAGGCATGATTCGCCGCCGGCCGCATTTAAAAGCCCTGCCTTTTGTGCTGGCTGCCCCGGATCGTGGTCGAATGCGGGTTACTGCTGCCAGCATTCCTGCACTATCGAAAGGCATTTACCCAGGTATGGCGGTGGCCGATGGCAGAGCACTTGTAGCCGGGTTGACGGTCATGAATGCCGAACCAGGCCAAAGCCAGCAATTACTCACTGCTCTGGGATATTGGTGCATTCGCTATACTCCAACTGTGGCGGTTGACGGGTCAGACGGACTACTGCTGAACATCAGCGGTTGCGCCCATCTTTGGGGTGGAGAAGTTCCATATGCGTCCACGATACAAAACCGGCTGAAAGCATTTGGCTATACCACCCGCTTTGCCATAGCAGGTACAGTGGGGGCGGCATGGGCACTTGCCCGGTATGCTAAACAACCTGTTGTGCTTGCTCCGTCTGGTGAAGAAAGAGCAGCTTTATGTTCATTACCACCCGCAGCATTGCGATTGGAACCTGCTACGATTGAACGCCTGCAAAAATTAGGCTTAACCACCATCGGGCATTTTATGGATAGAGGGCGGTCTATCCTGCGCCGCCGCTTTGGGGTGGGGTTATTGGACCGGTTAGACGAAGCGCTGGGCTGGAAAGCCGAACCGCTGCAACCCCTACAACCAGTAGAACCATTCCAACTGCGGTTGCCCTGCCTGGAGCCCATTGTTACCCGGAGCGGAATTGAGATCGCCCTTGAGCAACTGCTCGATATGCTTTGTCAACGCCTGGCAAAAGAAGGCAAAGGATTAAGGAAGGCGGTGCTGAACGCCTACCGCGTGGACGGTGAAGTACAGTCCATTGAGATCGGCACGCACCTGGCTTCCTGCCAGTTGCGCCATTTGTTTAAACTGTTCGAACTGAAAATTGATAGGATAGAACCAGCGCTGGGCATTGAACTGTTTATTCTGGAAGCGACCCAGGTAGAGAAGGCCCGGTTTTCGCAGGAAGCGCTGTGGCATCCTACCAGCTTGCAAGATGCCCGGTTGGCTGAATTACTTGATCAACTTGCCGGTAAATTGGGCCAGGGGGTGGTGCGGCGGTACCTGCCGGCAGAACATTACTGGCCAGAGCGATCCTTTACCACGGCAAAAGACTTAGCCGAGCAGCCTGCCACCCACTGGCAAAAGGACCGTCCCCGGCCGGTGCGGCTGCTACGCCACCCCGAACCCGTAGAAGTGGCGGCGCCTATCCCGGATTACCCGCCGATGCATTTCCGGCACAAAGGCCAGTTGCATACCATCAAAAAAGCAGATGGACCTGAGCGCATCGAAGCAGAATGGTGGATACAGGAGGGCGAACACCGTGATTATTATGTGGTGGAAGATGAAACCGGTGCCCGGTTCTGGTTGTTCCGGCTCGGACATTACAGCGGCGACCAGGCACATCAGTGGTACCTGCACGGTTTTTTTGCGTAACAGAAAAGAATACAATATGCCGTACACGGAATTACAGGTGACAACGAATTTTAGTTTTTTACGCGGCGGTTCGCATCCGGAAGAACTTGTGGCACAGGCAGCTGCTTTGGGGTATTCGGCAATTGCGATCACCGATCACAATACGCTTGCCGGTGTAGTACGGGCCCATACTGCCGCCAAAGCCAGCGGAATCCGCCTAATTGTTGGTTGCTGTCTTGACCTGCAAGATGGTCCTTCACTGCTGGCATATCCCACTAACATAGATGGGTATTCGCGGTTGTCACATTTACTGACCATCGGTAACCTGCGTACGGAGAAAGGGCAGTGTGAATTATATAAACAAGATGTATATGCGCACAAAGAAGGAATATTATTTGCGGTGGTGCCGCCGGCAAAGTTGAATGCCAGCTTCGATTATGATGATTTGTTCAAGCGATCTTTAGAAGCATACCAACAAAATTTAGTAGGGCAATTGTATTTAACCGCCACCCGATCGTACCAGGGAGATGATATTAAAAAGCTCTATCGGCTTGCGGAATTATCGGAGTGTTACCAAATACCTTTACTTGCTACCAATGATGTGTATTATCATGATGGTGATCGCAGACAGTTACAGGATATGCTTACCTGCATCCGGGAAAAACGCACCATTTATACGGCGGGTTACCTGCTTTGCCAGAATGCGGAACGCTTTTTAAAGCCGGAAAAAGAGATGTTGCGCCTGTTCCGGCAATACCCGGATGCCATCAGCCGCACACAGGAAATTATGCAGGCTTGCCAGTTTTCGCTCGATGAACTGAAATATGTATACCCGCAAGAGATTACTACCGAAGGGCGCTCGCCGCAGGAGCAATTAGCCTACTATGTTTGGCAGGGCGCGAAAGAAAAGTTTGGCGATAATATTCCCAAAAAAATCAGCGCCTCTATTGAATTCGAACTGGATTTTATGGAGCGGAAAAACTATGCTGCTTATTTTTTAACGATCTACGATTTTGTACAGTTTGCCAAGGCTAATAAAATTCTCTGCCAGGGGCGTGGATCGGCTGCCAATTCGGTGATCTGCTATTGCCTGGGCATTACGTCGGTGGATCCTTCAAAATTTAAGTTGTTGTTTGCTCGCTTTATGTCAGATGCCCGCGATGAACCCCCGGATGTGGATGTAGATTTTGAACACGAGCGACGGGAGGAAGTTATGCAATACATATATGGAAAGTTCGGCCGCGACCGTGCCGGCATAGTTGCTACGGTTACCCAGGTGCATTACAAAGGCGCAGTGCGCGATGTGGCAAAGGCAATGGGCCTTTCCGTAGATATGATCGATTTGCTGGCAGGTTGCAGTGGCACCCACGACGAAGGGGTACAGTTGCAGCGCATCCGCGAAGCTGGGTTGAACCCGGATGATCCGCATTTGCGAAAAGTATTGGAATTGACCCGGCAATACATTGGCTTTCCCCGCCAACTGGGCCAGCACACCGGCGGTTTTGTCATTTCTCAAAACAAGCTATCCTATTTGTGCCCGATCTTAAATGCAAGAATGAAAGATAGGACCAACATCGAATGGAACAAAGACGATATTGATGCACTTGGACTATTAAAAATTGACGTATTGGCGCTGGGTATGCTAACCTGTATCCGTAAATGTTTTGATCTGGCGAAGCAGCAGTATAATCTTGACCTTACGCTGGCCAATGTTCCGCAGGATGATCCCGCGGTATATGATATGATTTGCCGAGCCGACACCATTGGGGTGTTCCAGATCGAAAGCCGGGCACAGATGTCTATGCTGCCCCGGTTGAAGCCCCGGTGTTTTTATGATTTAGTCATTGAAGTGGCCATCGTGCGGCCGGGTCCAATCCAGGGAGACATGGTGCATCCCTATTTACGACGCCGTGACGGAAAGGAACCGGTAGATTATCCCTCCGAAGCATTAAAAGACATATTGGGAAGAACGCTGGGGATACCGCTTTTCCAGGAACAGGCCATGGAAATTGCCATTGTGGCAGCAGGATTTACTCCGGCAGAAGCAGACGCATTGCGCCGAAGCATGGCAACCTTCAAAGCACAAGGCATGGTCAAACAATTTCATGATAAGCTGACCCGTGGTATGTTGAAAAACGGCTACAGCCAGGAATATGCAGAAAGGGTTTTTAAGCAACTGGAAGGCTTTGGTTCCTATGGCTTTCCCGAAAGCCATGCGGTAAGTTTTGCGCTGCTGGTTTATATATCCAGTTGGCTGAAATGTCATTATCCCGATCTATTTGCTTGTGGACTGCTCAATAGCCAGCCAATGGGCTTTTATGCGCCCGCTCAACTTGTCCGCGACGCACAAGACCACGGGGTAACCGTGCGGCCGGTAGACATCAATCATTCCCTGTGGGACCATTCACTGGAAGAAAAGCAGGGCCGCTATTTCGCACTTCGATTAGGGTTCAGGCAGGTAAAAGGGCTAAGAGAAGAAGATATGCATGTACTTGTAGCTGCCAGGAAAAAGGCGTTTACTACCCTCAATCAATTATTAGACGCAGGTATTCCTCTTCCTGCCCTGGAGAAGCTTGCTGAGGCCGATGCTTTCCGTTCGATGGGGCTTGATCGGCGAACCGCTATCTGGGAAATCAGTGCACTTGCCGATCATCCGAAAGGTGTTTTTACCGGGCAGCCTTCGGAGAGTAGCCTGGAAGAAATGGAAGCCCTTCCTGCCATGACTACAGCCGAGCAGGTTATCCTGGATTATGGCAGTCTTTCTCTTTCAGTAAAAGCGCATCCGTTGAGTTTTCTACGGGAGGCGTTGACCCAGCAGGGCATTACGCCTGCAAAAGACCTGATCAACCTGCCGGATGGGAGCTTTGTACAGGTAGCTGGCCTGGTACTTATGCGGCAACGCCCGGGTACAGCCTCGGGTATTTGTTTTATTACGATCGAAGACGAAACCGGCAGTGCCAACCTGGTGGTGTTCCGCCAGCTCTTTGACCAGTATCGAAAAGAAATTTTACAGGCAAGGCTGCTACAGGTAACGGGCAAACTGCAACGAGAAGGCACCGTTATTCATGTGGTGGTGCAGCGCTGTGTGAATGCGTCTTCCTTGCTGCGGCAACTGGTCGGTCCGGCTAGCAAAGAGCCGCCGGCATTTCCTTTATGCCGGAGTGATGAACAGGACGGGGCGTTGCATGCACCGGGTGGCAACCGCGATGCGGCCAAAAAAATGATCCAGGGCAATTTGTTTGCATCGCGGGATTTCAAATGAGCGGTAAAAGGATCTTCCAATTCCAGTTGAAATTTTCCGTTTACTTTTTTGGTACAATACAGAATTCTGCGGGTGGAATAAATTCTAAGGTTCGAGGATATCGCAAAATTATTAATGCCGGCTAATTAATGTAAGCCGTTTCTTAAAGTACCAGGAAGGTATATGAAGTATTTCATATTTTTCCTGCCTTGCCAGATTATTGGGGTGGGAAAAGAAAATAGGCGGTATGGTGAAATTCTGTCAAAAATAGGAGCGTATAAAATCAGCAAAAGGTTTTCTGAAAGAGGAAAGTTAAGTATGGGTAGTTTTCTTACCTGTATTTACAACGAACGAGAGAGGAGTTTTTTTAATATATCTATTTGGTAAAAAAGCAGTAGTAGTATAAAAATAAGTTCGTTTCTTTCTTTCAAATCAGTGGCCCCCAAATGTCAAAAATTGCTAGTATGAAATCGGATGGCAAATTGTTGAAAATTATAAAGGCCACAATAAAGTGGCCTTTATAAAAAAATGAAATCTTGTGCCCAGAACAGGAATCGAACCTGCACTCCCTTGCGAGAACCAGATTTTGAGTCTAGCGCGTCTACCAATTCCGCCATCTGGGCTTTTACCGGTATAGTGGCACCGGAGCGGTGCATTAACCGGGTTGCAATATTACGGTAGCAAAGAGTTATAGCCAAAATTTTATTTACAGCAGGATTTTTTTGGCACAATGAGCCGGAGCAGGAATTTTCCTATCTTTTTTAACAACATGCGCAAATCTAACCATTTGTCGGCTGGCCGACAGTTTTTGCCGGCAGCAGCCAGTAGTTTTATCGAAAATTTAGACCTATGCGAATTGTACAACTGCTGGTAGCTTTGCTGTTTTTCACCGCCACTTATGCCCAGCCCAAAGGCCTGCAAACAGGAACCCCGGCACCCGATTTTACCGCAACTGATCAACGGGGAAAAAAACAACACCTTAAAACACTGGCTGAGAAAGGCCCGGTGGTGCTTTTTTTCTACCGCGGACAATGGTGCCCGTACTGTAATAAACAG
>NZ_LUKG01000058.1:1700-18266 GCF_001601815.1 Flavihumibacter sp. CACIAM 22H1 | reverse complement strand
TCAAACAACTGGAAGATTCGCTCCAGTTGCTAACGGCAAAAGGCGCTACCATTTTGGCGGTAAGCCCCGAAATTCAGGAAAACATCGCCAAAACAATCGCTAAAACAAAGGCCAGTTTTCCTGTGTTGCACGATGCTCAGCTAAAAATTATGAAGGCCTATGATGTAGCCTACGACGTGGATCCTGAAACCATTGAACGCTACAAAAAATTCAAGATAGACTTTAATGCAGTTAATGGCAGCAATGGTGCAAAACTGCCGGTGCCTGCAGTATATATTATCAAAAACGGCGTCATCAGCTATCGTTTTTTTAACGAGGATTATACCAAACGGCCCAGTGTGCGGGAATTGGCGGAACAGCTCTGAGCGGAACAAGTGCCGATGGTCTACCAGACCAGTTTTCCGATGCGCCCATTACCCCCCGCCAGGTAAACCGCTTTTCCTGATTTAGCTTTTTGTACCACATGATACCCGGTTACTGAAATAGTATTCCAGTTGCGGCCGCCATCTCTTGAAATATCAACGCCGGATGTGCCGCAACTGATCATTTTATTTCCCCGTATATATGCTAACCCTGATCTGTAACCGAAAGGCCCTTGTACTGGTTGCTGCCAGCTTCTTCCCCCATTACTGGTAAAACAAAAATTGCCCTGTCTTTCTTTATCCTTTGCAAAATCACCACCGGCAATTGCCCAGTTTCTGCCGCCCCGCTTTCTGCCGGGATGTTTTACCGCAATAGCATTGGCCCCGGTGCTGGTTTCTCCTTGTTTTAAGGGTAATTCAAAGCCTTGGCCCGCATAAAAGACCCTCGATTGCTGCCCCCCGCTGACGAAAATGGTTTCCGATTTTTTCAGGCAATAAATATTACTACCGCTGGCGGCAAAAAAAGCTTCTCCCGCTATGGGAGCCGGGTAGGTTACCGGATAGGGTTGCCAGCTTCGTCCCCCATCCGCTGTTTCAAGCAGCAGGAATTTGCCATCAATAGGATCGCCAATAGCCATTCCCGCTGATTTATTCCGGAAATGAAGGGCGTCGAGGAATATGCCGGAGCGGTTATCGCGGTATACTTCCTGCCAGCTTGCGCCCCCGTCAAATGTGCGTAATAGCAAGCCAGGCGAGTCCACAGCCAGTATCACGGCGGTAACGGCATCAAAGGCTTCTATATCACGGAAATCGCGGGTTTCATGGCCGGTTACTGTCATCCACTGGAAGCTTTTGCCGCCATCAGTACTTCGTCCTACCGTTCCCTTATTACCACTTACCCAAAGCAACCGGTCATTTACCACACTTAAGCCGCGAAAGCTGATACCTGGTTTTCCTGGCAGGCTGTCAATTTTCTGAGCCCTGGAAAAATAGGGCTGAAATAAACCGCAGCAGAGGAAAATTGCCGCTATGAAACTGTTTTTCATACTGTAAAAATGAGCATTTTATCCGATCAGCGGATAACCTTTCATGGCCTGGGCATACAGTAGCACCAGGAAAAACAGCCAGCTAAGGGCTATTGCCACCATCGATCTTTTGGTTGGTACCAGGTAATATCCCAAAAGGGGAAATAATTGCAGGGAATGAATACCAAAAAAATGAACTACCCGCAAATCGCCGTGCAGGCTGCTCCAGTTCAGCAGCGGGTAACCTTCTCCGCCATCTGCGCCACCGATGCTATGTTGCATGAGCATTGCCATATGTCCGCCCTGCAGGGCCGCTGTTACAAAAAACAAAATACCTAAGCGGATGCCCCATATATACCCCGGCGTCATCCATAAAGGAAAGTTCTTTTGTTTGAAGAATAAATAACCGATATAGGCTGTCCAGAATGTATAAATTAAGATAGCTACGCCCATTAGCTGGTAAAGCAGGGCATTGGGCCAGGAGCTGATATTGAAATGGGAGGCCTGCCCCAGGGCTGCCTGCAGAGTAATAATTCCTAGTTCTACGGTCATCGTAACCACTACCACCCAGCTGTATCGTTTAACCGCCTGCTGGTTCTGGAGATAAACCATCAGCCAGCCCATGGTATAAACGGCTGCTGTCAACGCCAGGTAAAATTTCATGGGTTTTATAAATGCCGGAATACCGCCCACTTCAAGCGGGCTCCATACAGACAACAGGCCGCAGATTAAAGCTCCCAGCAAACTGATACTACCCACATAGAACAGTATCTTATTCCTGCTTTTTAACTGGATAAATAGTTTATTCCACATCAACCCAATAATTTTTGGTATAGATCCAGCGAAGCAGGAGGTAAAGAAGCAGTCCGACCGGACCCAACATAAAACAGCACAGTAAACAGGGGAGGAGCCAGCCAATGCCCATCCCGTTTTTGCGCCCGTTAGTAACAATAAAGATTCCGGTAAGCAAATCAAAAGCCAGGTAATGTACCCAGCCGGCTAACAAAGCTTCCCGGTTCGTAAAAAGGGTAGCCACTCCGTCGAGTGTGCTGAAACTATCGGGTTGTAGGCCACCGAAGTTTTTAACTATCAGGTAAAAATAAAGAAGCGATAAAGCGGTTAGGATAGTTCCGATTAAAAGTTTGGAAATCCACAGCGTTTTATGAAAGATCACCAATAATAACCAGGCAATCATAGCAAGGGTACTGCTGATCTGGAATAGTTGATCTGCTCCCATATTAAAAGTTTTTTACCCTTTGTAAACAAGCCGGATTCCTATCCATGCAGGTTTATTGCAGGCGCTTGAGAGCCGCTTCCACGGCTGCTTTGGTTTCTTCGGTTGTCCATGCCTGTGGTTCAAAAGGCTGACCGATTACTTTTTCATAGAGTTCGATATAACGCCGGCTGATAGTTTCAATCCATTCCGGGGTCATTTCAGGAACGGTTTGTCCTTCTTTACCCATAAAATCATTGGCAATCAGCCATTCCCGTACAAACTCTTTGCTGAGCTGTTGTTGCTTTTCGCCGCTTGCCTGCCGTTCCTCAAAGCCGTCGGCATAAAAATACCGGGAAGAATCGGGTGTATGTATTTCGTCCATCAGGTAAATGGTGTCGCCGATTTTACCGAATTCATACTTAGTATCTACCAGTATCAGGCCCCGTTTTGCGGCAATCTGTTTGCCTCTTTCGAATAAGGCAAGTGTGTATTTTTCGAGTACTGCCCAGTCTTCCGCAGAAGCCAGTCCATGGGCAATTATTTCGTCTTTACTGATATCTTCATCATGGCCTTCCGATGCTTTGGTGGAAGGGGTAATAATGGGTGTAGGAAAGTAATCGTTTTCCCGTAGTCCCTCTGGTAAAGCAACCCCGCATAATTGGCGTTTGCCGCTTTTATAAGTTCGCCAGGCATGGCCGGTTAAGTTTCCTCTTACCACCATTTCTATTTTGAATGGTTCACATTTTTTCCCTATAGAAACATGGGGTGCGGGTGATTCAAGTAACCAGTTCGGACAAATATCCGCAGTGGCTTTCAGCATGTATGCAGCTATCTGATTTAATACTTGTCCTTTATAAGGAATAGGAGCAGGTAAGATTACATCAAATGCTGAAATTCTGTCGGATGCAATCATCACTAACAACCGGTCCTGAATGGTATATACATCCCGCACTTTTCCTTTATAAAATGCGGTTTGAAAGGGGAATTGAAATGGTGCCATTTTGCGAAGTTAAAGTCCCGGTTGGAAAAAAACGGAATGGAATTAATAAATCCTTATTTTGCTCCAGAATAACACATAAAACCACCAGGTATGAGAAAATCCAACAGCTATTTTGCCATGCTGCTGTTGGCGCTCTTCACATCGATTGCTGCATTTGCCCAAACCGTTACCATTACAGGAAACGTAAAAAACAGCTCGAATGCTGATGTTGTGCCAGCCGTATCAGTAACCATCAAAGGAACCTCCATCGGTACCTTCACAGATGACAAGGGAAACTTTAGTTTATCCACTTCACAAAAACCACCATTTACCTTAGTTTTTTCTTCGATTGGATTTGATCCGGTTGAAACAGTGGTCAACAATGCCACCGAGCCGGTAGCAGTCAATTTAACTCCTTCCAGTTCATTGGGAACAGAAGTGGTGGTTTCTGCCAGCCGGGTGCCGGAAAAAATTCTGGAATCGCCGGTCTCTATTGAACGGGTAAGTGCTGCAGCTATCCGCGTTTCTCCGGCTGCCAGCTATTACGATATTGTGGGTAGTCTTAAAGGAGTGGATATGGTAACCTCTTCGCTAACCTTTAAAACACCTACCACCCGCGGCTTTGCCGGAAGTGGTAATACCCGTTTCAACCAATTGGTAGATGGAATGGATAACCAGGCCCCCGGGCTGAACTTTTCTGTAGGCGCCATTATCGGCTTATCAGAATTGGATGTAGATAATATGGAGCTTTTACCGGGTGCGTCCTCTGCGCTCTATGGCCCGGGTGGAATGAACGGAACCCTGCTGGTAAGCAGTAAAAATCCGTTTAAGTACACGGGCCTCTCGTTCCAGGCGAAAGCGGGAATGATGAATACAGATAGCCGGTACAGGGGAACTTCCGGTTATACCAATTGGGCGGTTCGCTGGGCCGAAAATATCAAGGATAAATTTGCCTATAAGATCAATGCAGAGTTTATTCATGCAAAAGACTGGCTGGCGGCCGATCAGCGGAACTATATCGGCCGGCAGGGCGGTAGGGGCTTACCCGGACCAGGTACCCGGATCACCGATCCCAACTACGATGGAATAAATGTATATGGCGACGAAACAACGATCGATATCCGTTCTGCTGTTTTCCCCGCCATTGCACAGGCTGCGCCCTTCCTGGCGCCTTTTATTTCCACCCTTGGTACCGACCCCATCAATGTTTCTCGCACAGGTTATAACGAGTCGGAAATTATTGATCCTAATACCCTCAACTTTAAACTGGGTGGTGCATTGCATTACAAGATTACTCCGAAACTGGAAGCCGTGCTGGCTGGTAGCTGGGGAACCGGTAACTCTGTTTACACCGGATCAGACCGGTATTCGTTCCGCGATTTCAAAATGGGACAATATAAATTGGAACTGAATGCCAAAAACTGGTTTGTACGTACCTATACCACCCAGGAAAATGCAGGGCAGTCCTTTAACGCCACGGTTACAGCCCGGTTGCTGAACGAAGCCTGGAAGCCTTCCACTACCTGGTACCCGGAATATTCACAAACCTACCTGGCCAATTTATTAGCCGGACAGGATAACCAGACAGCTCATAACAATGCCCGCGCTTTTGCGGACCGTGATCGGCCCGCAGCAGGTTCAAGACAGTTCAAGCAGTTGTATGATCGGGTTCGCTCTATTCCGATCTCTAATGGTGGTGGCCTGTTTATCGAAAAATCAGACCTGTATTTTACAGAAGCACAGTATAATCTCTCCGACTGGACCGGCAAATTTGCCGATATCCTGATTGGGGGTAACTGGCGCCAATATGTTTTAAATTCTGAAGGAACCCTGTTTGCTGATTCGGTGGCACCCATTAAGATCAATGAAGTTGGGGCATATATCCAGGCTACCCGCCGGCTGTTCAACGATGTATTGAAACTTACCTTCTCCGGCCGGTATGATAAGAACGAAAATTTCGAAGGCCGCTTTACGCCAAGGGCAACCGCTGTGGTTACCGTTGCGAAAAACAATAATATCCGTCTTTCTTACCAGTCGGCGTATCGTTTTCCTTCCACACAACAACAGTTCATTAACCTGAATGTGGGAGGTGGGGTACAATTGATCGGAGGCGATAAAAGTTTTCAGAACTTTTTCCAGTTCGACAGAAATCGCCCCTATACCTTATCCAATCCTTCTCAGCAGCACACATTTAAGACCTTTAAACCCGAGTCTGTGCAATCCTATGAACTGGGATATAAAGGTTTGCTGGGGAATGGGAAAGTGCTGATTGATGCATACGGTTACTATGGTCAGTACACCAATTTCATTGCCCGTACGCTTATTGGTCAAACTGCTACGCAGGGCGGAACGCCCAACCCGGTTACCGATCGTAAGTTTTCTGTTCCGGTAAATATCGAGGATAATGTAACCACCTACGGGTTTGGTCTGGGAATTGATTACCGTTTTGTACGTGCCTGGACCCTCAGTATGAACCTTTCTTCCGATCGTTTGCAGGATGTGCCACCCGGTTATATTGCCTTCTTTAATGCGCCTAAATACCGGTACAATGCCACTCTTTCCAATACCGGTTTCGGTAAGGATAAACTGATTGGCTTTAATCTGAGTTATCGCTGGCAGGATGCTTTCTTTTATGAGGGTGATTTTGCGAATGGCGACATAGCGGCCATACATACGGTAGATGCACAGGTTTCCTATAAGTTACCCAAAGTAAAAAGTGTGGTTAAGATTGGCGGTAATAATATTCTTAATCAATATTATTTCAACGCTGTGGGCAACAGTTTTGTAGGAGGTTTGTACTATGTTTCTTTCGGCTACAACATTTATTAACGGAAAAACGATTCTATGCTATCCTTACTTAAAAAATATACAGGGTTTGGGCTGGTTGGTCTTGCTTTGCTGGGCCAGATAACCGCCTGTAACAAAATTCCGGAAGTGGAAGAAATTGGTCCGCAGGAAACAAGCGGTCAAACCATTCTGGAAATCATCAATACTGATGCAAAATATTCTATTTTGAAAGCGGCAGTTGCCAAAGCAGGGGTGGGGCCTTTGCTGGGTAAGCGTGATAATAAGCTTACGCTGTTTGCCCCTGATAATGCCGCCATGGCCCGTTCCGGTATTTCTGAAGCAGCCATTGGTGTATTGCCTGCCCAGCAGTTGGCGGCCATCCTGAGTTATCATGTAATTCCACAGGCTGTACCTTCCTCCGCGATACCCGGCTTACCCCTGCCGAATTTCCAATTGCCGAGCTTGCTGCAGCCACTGGCTTCTCAGCCTTTGTTTAAACTGAGCCTTTTCCCTTCCAAGCGGGCAACGGGTGCCTTTGTCAATAATATTCCTATAACTGCTGTGGATACCCGTGCTGCCAATGGATTTATACACGATGTGTATGCATTGGTAGCGCCTCCGCAAACCACTATGAAGGGATTGATTGCCGCGCAGCCGGATCTCTCTTTTCTCCGTGCTGCTATTGCACGTGCTGATGAAGGCCAGACCGGTTTGAACCGGATTGATTCTCTCCTGAACTATCCCTTCCCGAATATTACATTATTTGCTCCCAATGATGATGCGTTTAAAGCTGCGCTTGTGCTGCTGGGAGCTCCCCCGGTAGTGGAAGCATTTGCTGCTATTCCGCAACAAACCGTAAGGGGGTTACTTGCCTATCATGTACTGGCTACTAATGGTACGCCGGCTTTCCGGGTATTTAGTCCCAACCTGGTAAGCGGGCCGGTGGAAACATTGATCGGACCATCGCCGATGCCGCAGTTAACCATTGATGCCACCAACCCGATGGCTCCTACGGTTAAAGGCCGTATCAATGCTACGCCTGCAGCTATTGTTACAGCCGATCTGAATGCGGTAAACGGTGTATTGCATAAGATTGATCAGGTATTGATACCACAGTTATAAATGTTCAATTCCGGCAAAAAAATAAGAAGGCCCTCCTTTCGGAGGGCCTTTGTCATGGGGAACGTTATTTTCTATCGGGTCGATTTCAACAGCGTTGAAAGTAGTCTATTAGTAGCTAAAGCTAAGTTTTTTTGTCTCAGCTTCCTATACATTAAAACGGAAATGCATTACATCCCCATCTTTCACGAGGTATTCTTTGCCCTCGATTCTTAACCTGCCGGCATCTCTACAGGCTGATTCTGAGCCATAATGAATAAAATCGTCGTAAGCAATTACTTCTGCTTTGATAAAGCCTTTTTCAAAATCGGTATGAATTACGCTGGCAGCCTGTGGGGCTTTCCATCCTTCCTGGATGGTCCAGGCACGCACTTCCTGTACACCTGCCGTAAAATAGGTTTGGAGTTGCAATAATTTATAAGCGGCGCGGATCAGTTTGTTTAAGGCGGGTTCTGTCATTTTATATTCTTCCATGAAAAGCGCCCGGTCATCAGGATCTTCCATTTCCGCAATCTGCTGTTCAATGGAATTATTCATCACGATCACCTGCGCCCCTTCGCCGGCAACGGCTGCTTTCAGGGCTTCGGAATATTTATTACCGGTATGCATGGAAGGCTCGTCAACATTTGCTACATATAAAACAGGCTTTTCGGTGAGCAGGAAAAGATCAGCAATGGCGCTGCGTTCTTCCTTACTTAGTCCCAGCTCCCGAATGTTTTTACCCTGCTCCAGGTGCGCATAACAACGTTTTAATACCTCGAATTCTGCTTTTATTTTAGCATCGCCGGTTTTGGCCAGCTTTTCGGAACGTTGTAGTTTTTTCTCCACGCTCTCCAGGTCCTTTAATTGAAGTTCAGTATCAATAATATCTTTATCAGACACCGGGTTAATAGGGCCCTCGTCGCGCAAAATGTTCTCATCTTCGAAACAGCGGATCACGTGTACAATGGCATCCACTTCCCGGATATTGGCCAGGAATTTATTACCGAGCCCTTCTCCCTTGCTGGCACCTTTTACAAGCCCGGCAATATCCACAATTTCTATTTGTGTGGGAACCGTGCGGTTGGGTTTTACCAGTTCTGCCAGTTTATCAATGCGTTCGTCCGGCACATTTACCAGCCCGGTATTTGGCTCAATGGTACAGAACCGATAATTGCTGGCCTGAGCTTTAGCGCTGATACTCACTGCATTAAAAAGGGTTGATTTGCCCACATTCGGTAATCCGACGATTCCTGCTTGTAATCCCATGCTTGCTTGTATTTACTTTTTTTCGCGCCGCAAAGATAGGGAAATCCAAAGGTGAAAATTCCTATCTTCCCGCTTCAAACTTCTAACTACCACAGATGGCGTTAAATATTGTTTGGGTTGCTTTTTTTGTAATAGCATTTGTCGTTGCCTTGTTGAAGCTGGTTTTCCTGGGAGATATTGAAATATTTAAGCGACTGGCAGATGGGGTATTTGATTCGGCCAAATCCTCGGTGCTGGATGTAGCCTTTCCACTGGCTGGTACCATGGTTTTTTTCCTCGGGCTACTCAATATTGCAGAAAAAGCAGGTGCTGTTCGTTTCCTGGCTCGTTTTCTAAACCCGCTGATGAAACGAATTTTTCCGGAAGTGCCCAGCGGGCACCCGGCACAGGGACAAATGGTTATGAATTTTTCGGCCAACCTCCTGGGCCTGGACAATGCAGCTACTCCATTTGGTTTAAAAGCGATGGAAAGCCTGCAGGCATTAAATCCTGCCAAAGAGCGGGCTACCAATGCGCAGATCATGTTCCTGGTACTGCATACCTCCGGCCTTACCCTGATTCCCTTAACGATTATTGCCTATCGCGTATCTGTGGGCTCTGTTCAACCGGCCGCTATTTTTATACCCTGTGTAATCGGTACCCTCATGACCACGCTGGCCAGCGTTATAGTGGTAAGTATCTGGCAGAAAATTAAATGGGATTGGGTATTGTTTGCCTGGGTCTTATCAGCTATTGCATTTGTGGGCTTGCTGCTGTTTTATGTAGGCGGATTGGATGCCGCCGGAAAAGAAACCTTCGGTAAAATTGTAGGGAATGTATTACTGATGGTAATTATCCTGGGGTTTATCCTGGGCGGCGTATGGAAAAAAGTAAATGTATTCGACGCATTTATTGAAGGCGCCAAAGGAGGCTGGGAGGTGGTACTTAAAATTATTCCCTACCTGGTAGGCATGCTGGTAGGTATCCGGGTATTCCGAGATTCAGGTGCGCTGGATTATGTAGTCCGTTTTTTTGCCTGGATCATTGGTTCCATGGGATTTGACACCAAATTTGTAGATGCATTACCCGTAGCTATTATGAAGCCATTCAGCGGTAGCGGAGCCAGGGGTATGATGCTGGATATTTTTAAAAATCCCGACCTGGGTCCGGATTCATTTGCCGGTTTAACCGCCAGTATTTTTCAGGGTTCTGCAGACACCACTTTTTATATCATTGCACTTTATTTCGGAAGCGTAGGCATCAAAAATGTACGCTATTCCATCTGGGCTGGTATGATAGCTGATTTTATTGGTGTAATTGCCGCAATTATTATCGCCTATATCTTTTTTGCATAAGTATTACAAGACCTGTACGCCGGCCTGCTGGTAGGGTAGCAGGGAAGCATGCACTGGATCCAACTCCGTAATCAGAGTGGTAACTTTTGCAATATCACATACATGTAAAGGTTGCGTAGAATTTATTTTCTCGGAAATGGTAAGGCAAACAACCCGTTTGGCAGATTCAATCATGGCTCTTTTCAGCATCACTACTTCCCAATCATTATCTGTAACTCCGTGTTGAATATCTATTGCATTGATACCTAAAAAGCAGATATCGGCCCGGATACTTTTAATCTGCTGAATGGCATCGGCCCCCACCGTGATCTTGGAATTTTTGGCCAGCTTATCCCCAATAACAATAACATCAATACTGGGATGATTGCTGTATTCCATAATTACCGGTATACTGCCCGAAATAAAGGTGGCTCTTAAACCGGGCGGAAGCGCGCGCGCCATTTCAAGGATTGTAGTACCTCCGGTGGTTAGTATAAACATGCCGTCTTCAATAAGGCTGGCTGCTTTCCGGGCAACCTCCCGCTTATTTTCCTGCGAATAAATTTCAACCGGTGTAAAATTTACCTGGCTGAAGGAGTGTGATAAAGCCCCTCCATGCACTTTTATCAGCTTGTTCTGATCGGCTAGCTCCTGTAAATCACGTCGGATGGTATCCTCGGAAACATTGATCTCCTGGCAAAGCTGCGACGATAAAATTTTGTTGTGTAAATTAACCTGATGCAGAATATAAGCTTGTCGCTCCCGTTTAAGCATAGTACGTTGGTTGGTAGAACAATATACGAGAAAACCGCAAAAACAAGCAAATTATCTTTTAAAGCTGCATGAAAATGGCATTAATCCGCTAATTAAGGGACCTTTTTTTACTTCCCATGTACAGTAGCAGCAGCCCAGCTAAAACAGAGATGACCGCCCCGATAAGAATAGCAAGTTTGGCAATATTCTGCGAAGCCGGGTCGGTAAAAGCCAGCATGGTTATAAAAATAGACATGGTAAAGCCAATGCCAGCCAGCGCACCCATTCCGATCAATTGTATCCAACTGGTACCTGTTGGGCGTTCTCCCAGTTTGGTAGCTACTGTAAGCCAGGAAGCCAGTGTAATTCCAATAGGTTTGCCCAGTACCAACCCGGCTAATACCCCCCAACTGAGGCTGGTGGTAATTGCTTCGGAAAAATTACCCGGTACCTCTATAGCCGTATTTGCTAAAGCAAACAGGGGTAAAATAATAAAGTTGACGGGGTCATGCAGGGTATGTTCATAATTAGAGAGCCGGTCCAGGGGAACCAGGAAGGCAATCAGCACCCCTGCAATAGTAGCATGAATACCGGAGTTGAAGATGCAGTACCAAACCAGCAAGCCAATGCCCAGTGTTACCCACCATTTATTGCCTCGCAGCCGGTTGAGCAAGTGGAGTATGCCAAGGAGCACACCTGCTCCTAATAGATAATACCAGGAAATATCCCCGCCATAAAATACAGCAATTACCAGGATGGCGCCCAGGTCGTCAATAATAGCCAACGCCATCAGGAAAATTTTCAATTGTACCGGTACCCGATTTCCAAGTAATGATGCTACTCCCAATGAAAATGCAATATCAGTAGCCATTGGAATACCCCATCCGCTGTGGTATGGAGTGGAAGAGTTGAGCGCCGCATAAATTGCGGCAGGAACCAGCATACCACCAATTGCTGCTGCAATAGGCAGGGAGGCTTTTTTAATAGAGGACAGTTCTCCGATCAATAATTCCCGTTTTATTTCCATACCCACCAGAAAGAAGAATAGGGTCATTAACCCATCATTGATCCAATGCAACATGGAGTGGGGGAGGTGCAGAAACGGGAAGAGATGTACTTCCCGTTCCATTAAATGAACATAGGTATCTTTCCACTGGCTGTTTGCCAGTAACAAGGAAACAATTGTACAAACCAGTAATGTGATCCCCACGGCCCGGCTATCCTTTATAAACTCCTGAATCGGACTGATTAGTTGTTTCTTTATTATTTGCCTTATACTGGGGATTTTTGCCATAGCTATTCTGTTATTACCGGGTCTTCAAAGAGTTCAAATTTAGTTTTTGGACGGCGCTTTTCCAACCATTTAAATCCACGTAGCCGCATTTCGCCATGATTTACCTGGCGGAAGGGATAAAGCGTTCCTTCCACTGAACTTCTGAAAACAACCCGGTTAAGTTCTTTTTTGGCGAAGTAAAAATCGATGATATCCGCTGTGGAACGGTTTACACCTGAATAGGCGCTGTCCTGGTCCTGGGCATAATAGATACTTTCGGCCGAACCTTTTGCCCGCATATACTGGATTACCCCGTCGGTAAAGTATCCATTAATGGTATTACCCTTTATCTGGTTATAAAAATCATCCTTTGTACGGTTAATTACCAGGCCGTTATCGAACACATGCAAACGTTCAGGATCCTTGTTTTTGGTATACATGAAAATGGTATCACCGGTGATCTGAGTACCATTTGCCCAGGCAACCGGATCGCGGAACATTCTGAAAATAGAATCTACCCCGGAATAAAAGAGGCTGTCGCATACGGCTTGTAAGGAATCACTAAACATCCGAACCCGGTTCCAGGCCTGGAAATAGCGGTTTCGGTTAGTGGTGTCCGATGCATCCAATACAGTCAGCTGCCAGGCACTGTCACTTAGTTCTTTTTCGGTTAACAGTCCTGTACTATCTGTTGCAGGTAAAACACCGGTGCTGTCTTTTAATGTACTGTCTGTTACCGGTTTTGCCGGGCGAATAAAGGTTTTTTGGTAGTCTTTTTTATCGGTTAAGCGCGCGGAGAACAGGGTGTCGGCTGTTACAAAAATGGAATCTTCTTTTTGTTTGATGATCATCAGCGGGCGCTGTGTGGCCAGGAGGGTATTGGTTTTTTTATTGGCTTTAAGGTCATTGGCCAGAATGGAAATTCCCTGTGCCGTATCCTTAAAAACTGCATTACCCCGGGCATAGCTGTCGCCC
The DNA here is from genome assembly GCF_001601815.1 of Flavihumibacter sp. CACIAM 22H1. Lineage (GTDB taxonomy): Bacteria > Bacteroidota > Bacteroidia > Chitinophagales > Chitinophagaceae > Flavihumibacter. The sequence continues at coordinate 5,216 of NZ_LUKG01000058.1, read as the reverse complement.
GTTTTGTCATCAAATCCCACATCGTCTCCCGTAATAAAGGTAGTTCCGTCTTTGATCTGGGGCCGACGTCCGAATTTGGCCACTTTATTCTGCATGTCGTAATATCCTTCAGAAGTGGTAATATCACGGCGGCCACTATCCGAAATTATCCTGGTTTTAGTAATAAAAGTGGCTATCCGGCTATCGGTATTAAAGAGCAGCGAATCTGTGCTAAGGTCATATTCGGGATCTTTCATTTTTACGTCTTTTTTAAAGTAGACGTCTTTCATATCGCCGTAATAGGTGGCTTCCTTACTGGTAAGAACGGTTTTATCACTAACCACTTTACCGCCATTGGTATAGGTGCCGATCTTCAGGTTGGTATCATATTCCAGGTCATTGGTGGTCAGCACGCCTTTACCATCCGTAAGCCGCACGTTTTTTTTGAGATAGGCTTTCTTTTCATTGGAATAATAGATCAGGTATTGGGCATAGGTATGAATGCTGTCTGCATCATTGATATGTACATTACCAAATGCTTCCACTATGCCGGTTGCCGGGTTAATAACCGCGCTATCGCAATAAAATTTAGTTGTGCCCTGTTCCAAAAAAACATTTCCGGCCAGCATCTGCAGTTCCGTTACCGAATCTTTTTTAAGATAACGGAACCGGTCTGCTTTTCGCACCAGCACTATATCGGTCGTATCTGTATTTCCGGGCACCGGTTCCTGGGCTTCTGCCAGCAAGGGCGCCAGCCAGAGCAACCAGCACAGGAAGAATCCGACTAGTCGCATATTATTGAGATTGGGGCGTAGTTTGTGTAGAATCATTTAAAGGTGCCTGAAGCGGCTTGCTCTTGTCTTTACGTCCGAATACCGATACATTGATGTAACGCTTCGGATGGGTTCTGAAATCATCGAGCAAAATATTCAAACTACGCGAAGTGTTCTCCAGGTTCTGGTATAATTTTTTGTCATTTAACAAAAGCCCGATGGAACCTTCCTTGCTGTTTGCTTTTGCCACCACCCCGTTGAGGTTGGAGACCGCATTTTGCAGGGAAGCCACCGTACCTTTAATATCAGCTGCTGCCAGCTGTTCGGTGGTTTTTTCCAGGTTTCCCAGTGTATGGGTAATGGTTTCATTATTGGCCGCCAGGTTTCCGGTTACTGATTCCAGGTGCTGCATGGATTTGTTCAATGCACTGTTTTGTGAAGCAATCAGGTTATTTAAGCTGGCTGAAGCTTTTGATAAATTGGCAATTATAACATGAAAATTGTCTTTGGTAGCCGGATCAAAATAGGTGCCTACCACCTGGATCAGTGAATCTAGTGAAACCAGGGTGGCATCCAATGAGTTCAAGGCAGGGTTCAGGCTTCCTTTTACCTCATCCAGTAAACCCGCCTTGGTTTTACTTAGGATAGTATCTCCATCGGCTAAAAATTCACCGGAATTACCCGGCTCAATAACCAGGCTGGAGCTGCCCAGTAAATCGGCACTGATATAAGTAATAGAATTTTTGGGAATATTTATGTGGCGGGCCAGGTTAATGGTAACTACAATACCGTCCTCGATATTCGGACTTTTTTCTTTGATTTCAGAAACCATACCAATTTGCAGCCCGTTTAAGGATACCGGGCTGGAATTAGCCAGCCCCGTTACTTTCGGAAAAACTGCATAAATATGATCGTTCTTATCAAAGAAGCTTTTCCCTTTCAGGAAGTTGAAGCCAAGAATCAGTAAAACGATACTTACAATTGCAAGGATACCAATCCTGGTTTCATTCGGTATTTTCATGCGTAAAGAATTGGAGTCAAATGTAATAAATTAATTCCCAGTAGCCGTTCGCGGTGCATGTCTGGGATTTTCCAACTCCTCTTTATACCGTTTGAACGCCGAAACAATATTTTGTACCACTTCTTTTTGACCGGCATCGCTTACCAGGTATTCTTCCTCCTCTTTATTGGTAATAAAGCCGGTTTCAATTAAAATACTGGGCATGCCTGTTGCCTGTAGTACCCAGATCCCTTTGTGGTTCCGCTGTTTTACGCCAAAGCTTTTGCGGCCGGCAGTAGCAAATTCCTCTTCCACGAACTGGGCCAGCAGGGCTGAATTGCGGAAAAAATACTTGGTATACAACTGTGCCCTGATTTTAGCTTCGGGCGAATTCAGGTCCAACACGTTGTTGGGGTCGTCTACGGGTTCGTCTTCCCCGCTGTCTTCCTCATCCAGTACAATGTTTTCACTTTTGGCACTGGAGCGGTCGGCAGCCCAGATATAGGTTTCTGTACCAATCCGCGTATTTTTTACATAATACGACTCATAAATCGGCTGTTTGGTCAGTTTTTTCTTCCGGTTTTTTCCTTTACCCACATATACCACCTTGTTTTTATAGCCCACTATTTTCTTCTGGTACCAGCCGCCCGCCTTTTGCCCGGTAGCATTCAGGTGAATAGAAATAAAGAGGTCGCCCTTTGCTTCATTGGCCATTTCTGCCCTTATGCGGTTGGCCAGGTTAGGATCGGTAACGCCTTTGGGCAGGTTGGCATCTTTCCTTGTATAGATAAAATTAATTTCCGGGTAGGCCTGTTCCAATTCTTTACCCAGTTTCAATGCAATGGAGAGCGCTACCTCGGCTTCAGTGGAAACCAATCCCCTTGCACCCGGGTCGCGGCCCCCATGTCCTGCATCAATGATCACTGTCTTTAAGGCATTTTTAGCACCCTGCGCAAAGCCGCTTTGTGATAAAATTAGCATGGCACCGGCAGCGAATACTATGTAGAGTTTGGTCTTGAACTGTTTGATCATACAATAACCTTTGATTAATGGGTACCGAATCCCTATTTTTGCCCCCATTCAATAGTATGAAGGACGGCGGCAAATTTAGTTTAAAATACATTTTTATCGGGCTTTTTACGCTGCTACTCTTAATAATAACGCAGTCGTCAACCGCTAATTATTATAATTCCACAAATTTTAATGCCCCTTTAACGCTTCTTCAACGCGATACCGTACCTATTAAACCACCAGCTACGCCAATAGTTAAAGACTCTCTGGCATTAAAAAAGGATAGCCTGGGTAAGGCAGGCGTTGATACGTCCGGCCTTTTAAAGCAACAGGTAGATACGTTAAATGTTAAAATTTCCAGTGATTCGCTGGATGCGCCCGTAAAGTATGCAGCCGCAGATTCCATGGTGCTGGATGTACCCACCAAAAAAATTACCCTCTATAACCAGGCCAGTACCAAATACAAGGACCTGGATCTAACCGCTTTTAGCATTGAACTGGATCAGCCCACCCAAATTGTGGTGGCCACCTATAAACTGGATTCACTGGGAGAAAAACAGGGTAAACCGCATTTTATCCAGGGCGAAAGCAATATGGATGCGGATTCTATCATTTATAATTTCAAATCCCAGAAAGGCATTACCAAAAGTACTTTTACCCAGCAGGGTGAAATGTATGTCTATGGCAGCCGGATCAAAAAAGTGAATGTGAATGATTTTTTTGCCCTGGATGGACGATTTACCACCTGTAACC
>NZ_LUKG01000058.1:0-1512 GCF_001601815.1 Flavihumibacter sp. CACIAM 22H1 | reverse complement strand
ATTTACCACCTGTAACCTCGATACGCCGCATTTTGCCTTTCGGACCAAAAAAATGAAGCTGGTTAATAAAAAACTGGCGGTAAGCGGACCTATTCATCCGGAGTTTGAAGGGGTGCCGGTGCCGATTTATATTCCATTTGGCTTCTTCCCCTTATCGCAAGGACGAAAATCAGGGATCCTGCCCCCGCAGTTTGTTGCAAATGAACAGTTTGGTCTTGGTTTGGAAGGTGTAGGGTATTATAAAGTGCTGGGCGAAAAGTTTGACATCATGCTCAGGGGCGATATCTATTCCTATGGAGGCTGGCGGGGCGTGCTAACTCCTACCTATAAACGCCGGTACCGCTACTCCGGAAGAATGAACCTTTCGGTACAGAATACAAGGATCCTCAGTCGGGATGTAAACAAAGAATTTGACGTTAACCGCAGTTTTAATATTCAATGGAGCCATGTGGCTGACGCAAAAGCACGCCCGGGTACCAATTTCCAGGCCAGTGTAAATGCCGGCTCTACGCAGTATAATAAATTCGTAGGAGCCAATCCCTCCATAAATTTTCAGAACCAGTTATATTCTTCCATTTCTTATACCAAAAACTGGAATAACAAATATAACCTGAGTCTTACAGCGGGCCATGATCAGAATAGTAACCAACGCCGGATTAATATTCGGTTGCCGGATGGGTCTTTTACGGTCAATAACTTTTATCCTTTCCAGAAAAAAGAGTTTGTGGGTACGCCAAAATGGTACGAAAAACTGGGTATTGGTCTAAACTCCCAGTTCCGGAACCAGGTTTCATTTTACGACAGTGCCTTTTCATTCAAGCAATTGATCGATACCATGCAATGGGGCGCACAACACAATATTCCCATAACCTTATCGCTTCCTTCACTCGGACCCATACAAATTGCCCCGGGCATCAGTTATTCCGAGCGTTGGTATGCTCAACAATTCAATCGTGCCTGGAACCCCGCCACCAGGCGTATTGACACCACGATCAACCGCGGCTTTTATACCGCCCGCGATATGTCGTTCAGCATGAGCCTTAACACGGCTATTTTTGGAACCTTTAATAAGTTTGGAAAAAACAGCAGTGTGCGGGCGATCCGGCATGTGATCCGTCCATCTGTTTCTGCCAGTTACAAACCAGATATGAACGGCAAAGACTATTATTCCACCCAGGTAGATACCACCGGCCGCCAGGTACGGTTCAGTAAATATGCCGGAAGCCTCTACGGCGCTTTTGGCGAGGGGGAATTCGGGGGATTAAGTTTTACCCTGGATAATAACCTGGAAATGAAAGTGCGTTCCAAAAAGGATACTACCTCAGAGGACGGCATTAAAAAAGTGCGCCTGCTCGATGGTTTCGGTTTAACGGGTAGTTATAATTTTCTGGCCGACAGCTTCCAGTTATCGCCGATCAGTTTATACGTCAGAAGGACCCTTTTTGAAAAGATCAACATAACAGCGTCGGCAAGCCTGGATCCTTACAAAACCGATCGGCAGGGGTACCGGAT
>NZ_LUKG01000057.1:9694-31833 GCF_001601815.1 Flavihumibacter sp. CACIAM 22H1 | reverse complement strand
CTCTAGTACTGATAGGATTCACTAGACCTTTTGTCTTTCCTTTAGTATCATTTGGAGCAAAAACATCTTGACTATTGCTACTTGCAGGATCTTTCGTTTGGTAAAATCTTGTCCTAGCAGCTTCAACTGCATTTACCCCCATTAAAAAATTACCGATATCATCCTTTATATTGTTTAAATTATCATTATCAATTGACCTATGATTTGAGCCAGGCGAAAGCACATTTATACCATTAGTTACTTTTCGTTTAAAATCCAATGTTTCTCCACCAACCGGCTCACTTATCTGATAATAGTTGATAGCATTTTTTACATTTTCATACACATTGTTATCATCAATTCCATAGATCTTCGGGTCTTGTGTATCTAAAGTTATCAGTAAGTCAAAAATCACATTGCGATTTTCTTTTGCCAGCTCAATAAGATTATCACCACCTCCACTATGTCCTACCACAATTACCTTTCCATCTGGATTAATTGATTTAAAGTTTTTAATTGTTGACAATACATCATTTTTAGTGTTACTCGTTGCAGAAGAAGCATATACTACAACTTGTAGTTTAGGTTGCGTCTGCTGCCCTCTAATACTTATCCAATTAAAGTCCCCTTCTAAAATACCACCATTCAATATTCCATCTGGAGCGAAAGCTCGACTTCCAGTTGTAGAAAATGCATTTGTTGCTTGTGTATTATTATCAGGCGGATCTCCTCCATAGCCTTGTAAAATTAAAATCAGAGCATCGGTGCCTTTATTTACTGGAGCAGGCTCAAGTCCATCCAGATCTATTGTCGCTATCGGATTATTACCCGAGAAGTGACAGGGTGCTAATGTCGGAAATTTCTTTTGCAAAGGATCTAAACTTAAGAACCTTCCCAACCTCGGATCATAGATTCTCATACCATAATCCTGCTGATTCCCCGTACCTTTTACCTCATTGTCATTTTCCTTTCCATTAAATCCATACCTAAATCCACCTGCATTAAACTTACGCCCCGGCATCAACATGCCGAAGGGATAATAGTCATTGGCACTGCGGATATCGGCCAGGTAATGTCGAACGGTATCGCTGGTTACTTTAACCTGCTGAACCCTGTCGGCAAGGGTTACCAGTACATTGCCCAAATGGTTGCTTAATTCAAAGAGCTTTTCTCCCCTCGTAAATTTATAACTATAAATTTTACCAAACGAATTTAATAAGCTAAAACTGGAATCAGCTGCCAGGTGCCTTGTTGCAATACCCAACCGACTGCTGCCGTACAAATGTACCTCCTCCTGGCTGATCTGGCCACCGGAAGGTTTCCGATACACACTCAACACATTTCCAGTGGCATCCCGAACATAAAATGTGGTATCAGTGGTGGTTGATTTACTGATCCGATTGCCCGCTGCGTCATAGGTATAACGGATCACCTTAGCGTTCTGGGTAATACTTTCGATTTTACCATACACATTCCAGGTAATATTGGTAATGGTATCCTTCACATCCTGCACCAGGTTACCAATAGCATCGTATACATAGTTATTATCCCCCTGCCCTGTCCGCAGATCCTGGTAATCCGGATATGCACCTGCACTGGCATCGGCCGCAGCATCTACTACTTTATGCAATTGGTTGGTACTCGGCTTGTAGGAATAGGTCAGGTTGTCCATGGTTAACCGCGCCGCATCACCATTACGCTGGTAAGTAAGGATGTTTCCATTGGGATCATAACCCACCCGCTCTCTGTATTCCGTACTGATAGAAGCCGTAAATGTACCCGCTACCGGATTGAGGCCATTGAAAACATCCATCGCCACCAGGCGGTTTAACTGGTCGTACTTGTAGTTATATAGTTTGGTTGTACTCAGCTTTGGAACATTCACCGCCATGGCTGCAATATTTCCGTTATACAGCGGCGATGCATTGGTAGTGAGCCCTCCTATCACCGAGCTGGCCTGCGGATTGTACCAAATGGCTTTGTAATCGTTCCGGAAATAATGAAGACTGAACCCAAAAACATCCTGTGCTACCGGTTTGGCTTCGGTGGTATCGGTACCGTTGGTTAAACTACCTCCCATGGCCGGGTTAATACCCTTTAACCAACCCTGTAAGGTATAGGCATGATCCAATCCCTGTACGTTGAGCTTGCCCAGGATAGTGCGGGCAAGCGGCCCATGGGCATAATACTCATACTGTGCTTCCCGCTCTGGGAAGAGTAGTAACATGATACTATCCCTTCCGCTATACACCTGGGTGAGACGATTCTCTGCATCGTATTCGTAGCGGTGATAATAGGCGTCGGGTTTACCCGGCTGGTAACTGACCTGATTTACTTTACCACTGATCAGGTCATAGTTATACGCTATTTTTTTGTAGCGGTTATCCGGATTGGCCGGAAAATTATTCATGGCGTTTTTGATGCCAGCTGAAGAACCAAAATCCTGCACAATGGTATCTACATTACCCTGTATATCATAGGTATAATACGTTGCGGAAGCCGGATTGGTTTGGGTTGCCAGATTAATGACCTGGGTGTAACTGACCCGGTTACGCAGGTTTTTCTGTCGGAGGGTATTTTGAACAAGAGAAAGCGGCAGGTCATAAACTGTTTGCGTAATCTGGTTCCGGCTGTTGGCCGCTGCATTTATCCAGTTTTGCAAACTGGTGGCGTTTTTAGCAGTGGCGTCGGTCATGGCTGTTCCCCCGGTAATTTGTCCTACCTGACTGATTCTGCCCAGTGCATCATACAGCGTATAACTATACACATTTCCCGCCAGCTGCTGTTTGGCATTCTGACTAATTACCAAACGGCCCAATCGATCGTACCAGAATTTACTCATGCCGGCATCCGGTGTTTTTTGAACCACCACCTGGTTAAGGCTGTTGAAACTATAGCGGGTAACCAATCGGTGCTGTGCCGGCAATTGAGTTCCGTTGATTTTTGCCACCCGTACACTATCCAGCCAGGTACTGCGGTAAATCGGCTGTACTCCTGCAGGCGGTACAGTTTTAACCAGATTACCAGACTGGTCATAATAGTAAAGTGTATAATGATATTCTTTAACCGCACTTGTGTCCCTGAACTGCTCTGTAACAGCCAGGGCCAGGTCCCAATACGCTTTCCGGAAATCTGCCAGTTTTTGCTCCACGATGGCATCGTAATAAGTATCTGCTTTGAGGGTTGCCTGAATTTTCGATTGCTCACAGGGGGTGAGTAGTTTCACAAGACCGGTCGTATCATTTACCGGGGTACGATCCGGACAAATGGACAAAGCCGCCCCAGCGCCGCTAAGTCCGCCTATTCCACAACTGGTCGCCGCAAACCGTTCTGCATAATATTGCCAGGTATGCCTTAGCCCGGTTTTGAAATTAACATATTTCGCAAACAGACTGTTATAGGCGATGGTAGTATCATTGGTAATATTGCCTGTAAATACAGGATTTCGACCAAATAAACTGTAAAAATTAGTAGCATGTGTCTTGAATGTATTACAATCCAGACAGCTGTAACTGTTATAATCAAAACCACAGGTAAGAAAATCTGGCAGTGGTTGCGCGGATGGAAGCGGACGTTGTCTTAACGTATCACATTTTGTGATGGTACAGGGTTGTGTTAAGCCATGTCCAACATTACAAATTGTGTCTACCTGCCGGCAATTGTACAGGCTATATTGATAACAGTTTTGCAATCCCTGGTACAGCACCAATGAAATGGTATCCTTGTACTTAACCCGCAAATAATTATTTATCTGGGTAAGACTCGAAGTACTTCCTTCATTGTTAATTATTTCATCCAAAATGGTATTGTACTGGGTGCAATTGCAATCTTCCAGTCCACTGGTATATTGTTTACTAAGCAACGGGCTATTAGCATAGGGTTTGGGAAATTCAATGGAATAAGGATTACATAAAAGCGATAAACTAATTCCAGCATTTTGAAATACCGTATTTACCACCTGATCAAAACTAGTATAGGTTGCACCGGAAAAGGCAGGAGGAACCGTAGAACTACCAAATGGATGCGCTGCATCTGTTCCGGTTTTACAAATAACCCGCATTCTGTTAATGATCGTATCCAGAATAGCCTGTCTGGTTGCCGGTGCCAATGCATTCAGGCTTGGGCACTCCAGCAATGCCTGTTTCCAACCGTCAATATAATCATCACATTTATTCTGGTAATTGGCAACAGAATCATTCAGGTTTACTGCCGGATATACGCCGGCGTTATTGGGGTAAAAACTATCCCATCCGTTATTTTTTGCCCGTTGAACATTGTTATAAGGGAAATGTAGTTTATACTTTTGATCTACCAGAAAGCTGTTATCAGCCGTATCTGCACCACCCGGCCGAATGTTTATATACTTGTTTACCAATTCATTTCTAACCAACGAATAGGTTGATTTATACCATGCCCAGGCCGTAGTTTGATGGGTAGCAGTTAGCGTTACTGAACCTGCGCCTGTGTTGATAGAAGCGCCTGTGGTAGCCAGTGCTTTGGGCATATTGGTAAAACAGGTTGTTCTTGTGGTTGCGTCTGCAATACTTTTACAGCCTAATGCTTCTGCATAAGCCAATTGCCACATTGAATAAGTTCCCTGCCAACTGGTATCGCTGTACTTACGCATAAGATTCTTATCTGCCGTGCTTGAAATGCCATTGAAGAACGGATCTGTGTTCAGAAGATTAAACGCGGTGTTTACAGAAAGCTGCAGACTGTCAATAAAATTAAAACTGGCTCGCAGGGTATCTTCTGCATACTTTAATTTTTTGTATTCAGGATGATAGACCAGCAGTGATTTTGTCCAGGATGGTTTAAACTCCTGTTCAAATACTTCTTTGGTTAGGGAACTTAAACGCGCCGGCAATATACTGCTGTCTACCGCACCCAGGTCATTGTAATATCTGTCAACTCCGCCTGTTAATACCAATCGTGGATTTTTATAATAGGGCTGTGTAACACCTGAGTTTCCCGATGGAGAAAAAATATTGTATTTGTTTGCCATTGATCCGCTTAACGTTTCTTGAGCGTATTGTCCGCTATAAGGAACCATATCTTCCAGCATCTGCGCCCTTATATTATCGAGCGTTGCAGACCTGTTTTCATTTAAGGAAGCACAAAAAACAGAATCACTTACATATTGAGCGCGCAATTCAGTAAGCTGCGCAGCACTTAATTGACCACTGTTTGCCAACCCAATGGATGTTGCATACCCAGTCAGATAATTCGAATAAGTACCCAATGAGGTCTGGCAGGCAGCAGTTGTAAGGGTTGTTGCTACAGCACATCCCGAAGCAATGGAATCCTGCGCTACAATCGAATCTATAATAACCTGCTTAGCCTGGCAAATACCAATACCCACGGTATTATATTGTTGCAGAAATTTATCCAGTGAATCCAAATTGATGGATAAGGTTTTTCGTACAGAATAGGAACCCGGCTGAAGCGTAAGTGTCTGATTAAACAAATAATTGGTTATGCCAGTATACGTGTAGGTAGCAGCTGGCGTTTCTCCTGCTTCATTTACAATGGATATTTGCAAGTTATACTGAATATCATAGGAAACTGTTCCGCCAGTACATTTGGGGAGTGTAAGCGTTTTCTTATCCACCTGGTAAACAAATTTATGGCTGGTTGGATAAGGTACCAGAACAGAACTGATAGATTCAATGCTGGTCTCTTTTAACAAATTGGAATTTTTATCCAGCAGGTTTCGAACAATCGTTTTCGGAGCCTGATTTGGATAGGCCACATTGTCTGAAATATTAAGTGCCTGTTGTGTTACCGGCGCATCACCGGCCAGGGCTGTGGCAATGGTTCGACCCTGCATATCTACATAACTCACACTCATCTGACCATTGGCATCCTGCACCATGTTTTTGAAGTAATGGGTTGCATTACCCACTTCTGTACCAAAGAGGGCATGCAACTCCTCCTGGCCGGGTGAACCATAATAATAACGGGTAGCATGGTTTCCACCTATTGCCAAAGAATCACCTACTCCACCCTGCCGCATAACCCTACCGGTTCCATCTGGGGTATATCTCGTAACGGCGTAAGCAAATCCATTGGCGGCCGGAATGTGTTTATTGAATTTATTAATCGTATCTGTATTGGAACTGCTATAATAGCTGGCTGCACCGGTTGTGGTAACCATCGGGCTTGTTCCATACCGACCTAAAGTGGGTGAGGTAAAATCAAAATAGGCAGCCGGATTGGTATTTACACCCTGCCCCACAAACAAATTCAGGTTCTTTTTATAGCGAATAACAGTATCCATTAGAGGAGCTGGTAAAATTTGCACCACCGGTCTACCCTCCGTATCATATAAAGATTCTGCCACTACAATTTTTTCACTGGAATTATCCTTAGTGACGGTTTGCCGGTAGCGCAGTGACCCATCGGCATACTGAATTACAGTTTTTCGTTTTCCATCTTCGGCAAAACTGGTTGTAACCTGCCAGTTGGTAGTATCATTATGCCCAGTAAAAGAATAAACTCCCACTCCTGACCAGGGTCCGTCATTTCGGCTGCCAGAACTGGTAATATTAACCGCCCTTACCCGTACATATAGTTTTCCATTTCCTCCATATAAAAGAGGCACAGAAATACTATCTTTCCGCTGGCTACCCGGAATTTCGATTCTGGTAGCATTTAATTTGAACAATAAACTGGTATCAAAGGATCCACTACGAACATAACTTGATTGAAATTCATTTTCCAGCCAACTCCATTCAACCTGGGTAGAATTGTTCAGTGCCTTTGGAGCATGTAACCAGGACACCATCACATCATCCGGTATTCCGGAAACAATGGGTGTATGAATGGTGATGGTTGGTTTCTTATTGTCCGCCAACTGAAAATACCTGCTTGTCATAATGGAATTCGTCAACAGCAATACTTCTTTCGTATCAAATGCCTGTCCATTTACCGTCGTTGGCGCTTCTATCCGTAATACGGTCACCTTTATATATTCCGCATTTTCCAGGGTATAATAATGCAATGCATTGTAGTTATTACCTGCATCTTTGGTGAAATTCACCTGAAGTTTTATAGAATCAATTGTTGCTTTATCTGCCAACGAATGTCCGTATTCAACTTTCAACACTACAGTAGCTGCAAAATCACCCGGTATAAATTTTTTCGATTCCTCAACAATACGTAAGGCAATTACATTCCTGAGCTGGTGCGCTGTGTAAGACACCGTATCCAGCGTAAACAGCGTTTCCTTATTATTACCCTGCGTTAAAACAATCGTATCTATTTGATTGGTGTTTCGATCGGTGCCAAGTCCCCTAAGAATGGAACTAACGGAATCAACCAAAACCACCAGGTTACTGACGCTTGTGCCACAACCATCATTAGCACTATAACTGATGGTTGTGTTTCCAACCGTTTTTCCGGTCACCAATCCAGCTGTATTGATCGTTGCCACCGCCGTATTGGAAGAACTCCATGTTCCGGAAGGAAGACTCCCAGCCAGTTGAATGGTTGAACCTATTGCTACAGACGAAGAGCCTGTGATCTGATTTGGCGCAGGAGTACACACGGAAATGGTAGCGGTATTACTGGTTACCTGCACACCATTGCTGGTAGCCAGCAACCGAACGTATCGGGTAGCTGTTACAACACCGGGTGAATAACTGGAGCTGGTACCAGCATTCGTCCAGGTAGAATTATTTGGCGAAGTTTGCCATTGGTAAGTATATGTGCCATTTCCACCGGAAACAGAGGAAGTTATAGTAGTACCGGTAGCTCCAGCAGATAAATTTTGCGTAGATGGTGAAATAGATGCAGTTAACTGAGGGTGCACAGCCACCAGCACACTGGTTGTGTAGGCGGTTGTTCCTGCCCCGGAAACGGTCACTTTTCTTCTATAATAGGTGGTAGCAGTTAAACTACCCGGACTATAATTCTGACTTGTTGCTCCGGAAATATCTGTCCAGGTAGAATTATTGGGAGAACTCATCCATTGATACAAGTAAGTGGGACTTGTTCCGCCGCCGGAGGCGGCTGTTCCTGAAAGGGTTGTCGGACTTGTATTATAATTGATTGTTTGACTGGCAGGGGTAATGGTTCCAGGCTGAAGAGAGGATGCCGCCGTAATATAAATGGTTGTGGAACCCAGGCCGAAGGTAAAATACAACGACCCACTGCTGGAAGTCCAGGTAACATTTAGTCCTATCGAATACAATACACTTGAACAATACCCCGAAGCGGAAGTATTGCTGGTTCCGGATACTACCCCACCCGTAATATAATAAGAATAGGACCCATTGTATGCATAGGTGCTCGATCCATTGTAAGTGGGATAATAGGTATAAGAATTTCCCTGTGTTACGGAGGTAGCACCGGAAATACCGGTCTGTCCGAAAACAGTCATACTTACCGAAACAGTAAAAAGCAAGCTCAGTAAGTTCTTAAAAGCCATTCTTCCCCAAAAATTATTGCTCCAGTTCATAAAGTTTCTTTTTAGCAGACTAGTTTGAAGAACCATTGTTAAATGGAACCGTCAGAATTGCCATATCAGAGTAGGCGATGGTATTGGAACGCTTTTCAAGCACCTGCCTGCGTAAAAAAGTGTTTACCATCACTTTTTCCTTAAACAGTAATGTTGCATTATTGGCATCGATAATATTTATCCAGTCGAGCGTATTCGTAGATATCTGCCACTGGTATTCATACGTTGTTTCACAATCTCCACCACTTGCCGCACTGCAGCTAATGGAGTAGGAATTGATAATCGTATCCACCGTTTGAATTCTTGAAAGGCTGTCAATTAAGCCACCTGAAAGAGCAGCGGTAGACTGAATTTGAATAATGGTGTCCATCAGGGAAGATTGAACATGCAGCTTTTTAATGGGCTCATCTGACCAGATTACATATATATCTGATAGCGCAGTATAATTCGGCGTACAGATTTCCCCATCTTCCAATTTACCACCTGTTATACAAATCATAACCCTGGATAAAGAATCCCATTTACCCTGTACACTATAATGGTACAAAGTGCCTGGACTTACGCATACTGGTCCTTTAATGGATACCTGAGCAGAAAGATGTTCCGTTGCTCCAAGACACAGCGTAAAAAGAAGAAATTTATAAAGTAGATTCATTGCAGTTCTTTTTTACTTATTGAATTTTGGTTTGCAGCCAACTTCTTGTTTCGTTGATGGTTTTAATACCTTCCCTGGTTTCCACTTTTTTTCGGATTAATATGCCTTCTTCGTCGTATTCATAAAATACCGCGTAGTTATTAGCATCCAGTTCAGCTCGTAAGCGAAGGTTAACCGGATCATATGCATAACTCTTCATATTGGCGTTGAAAGGATGGATTCTGATATCATCAACGTATAAATTACCTGTACCTGAATTAATAAATTTCAAATCCATGGCCGTAGCACCAATGGGGGGTGTAAACTCAAATTCGTATCGCTGCCAGCCATCAATTATTGGCCCGCCAGCCGAATAAGCGGTGTCTTCACCACCCGAATATGTTAAGCGAACCTGATTTTTTGTATAGGTGAACTCCCTGCAGGGAATACCGGTTGCCTCGTTTCCACAATCCTCCCTAACCCAGGCAGAAAGCACCATCTTTTTACCCGGCGTTAAGGAAAACGTTTCATTGAGCATGTTTTCCGAAGCTTTTATTCCTGTTGGATACCAGCAACTAGCCGACTTAGTCAGGTTTTTATAGTTAGAGGTAACCAGGTTTGTGGTCATGGAAAAAATATAACTGGTTGACACAACCGGAACGGAAGTTGTGGTGGTGTAGCTGAATTCATTGACCATGCTCACTTTAACCCGATATTCACCGGTACATAATAATGCCGTGGTATTACCACTTAATCCACCATAGGTGTTATAGTTCTGTGATTTAACCAGCTTTCCGGAAGTATCATAAATCTGCAAAAACATATTGTTATAATCATAATTGGGAAGTGAATACCCATTGCCATTCATAGACAAACTGAATGAATAAGTGCCGCTTTGCGTAACCTTCACATAGTAATCAACAAAATAATTCAGTCTGTGATAGAAGGTCCGTTGCGATCCAACATCGGTTATTGTATTACCCATGGATACGGAAGAAGTGAACCCACCATTCGTGAAGGTGGTGCCGGCTTTTAAATAATCTACCGAAGTGGAACTATTGGCGAAATAGGGCGTAACCTGCGTAAGCTGAACGTTTCCGCCAAGAGAATCAAGCCTTCTTGTTGTATCTCTTCCAAAAGCAAGGTTTATAGGTGTTTCCATAAGGGTTGTGACGGGTATCTGCTTGGTAGCGGTTGAACCCGGATTAACCCTGAACGCGTAGGCCCCCGTATGCGCAGCTATTTTGGCAGTATCCAGTAATACCGTTTGTCCTCCTGACAAAGTTGTAAAATCAATATGATGTTGGTATTTATTAAACACGGTGGTATTTATAGCTTCCTGGTAGCCATGATCTTCAAATCCTTCGTAGAAAGATTCTGTTGATCTGGCGTTGCTCGACATCGCAACAGGTAATAGCTTTTTATACCCATATTGTACAGCAGAGTAGATTCCCAATGCATCCCTTGACTCAATATCCTGGCCTTTTGAATTCACTTTCTCAACCAGTGTATTCCAAACCCACTGCGTACTTAATGAGTCGGGTATAAGGTTATTCTGACCATTAATTGACCAATAGGATTTAAAATTTTTCAAAAATCCATACTCACTGATATTGGTACTGGAAGAAGTATCAGCTTCTCTCCTGGCATCATAAAACACCATATTTCTATAGGGCCTGAAATTGCCCAACAAACCTTTGATGTAAGGGTTGATACTTAACTCTAAAGGAGCCAGGCTATCAATAATTTCTTCTATTTTACAAGTAGACATATTTCGCTGGTACCTTGCCCGCTTTATGATATCATTATCTACTTTCCACTTTTCTTTAAACTCAATGGCTGTTGCTGTAATAACCTTGCTGGCTGTATCAAATTTCAACAGACCGGTTTGAACCGGATTTACCATAGACGTAATGCTTGCCACTTTTTCAGTGAGCAGGTTCCTGTGCCCGCTTCGAATTACCCGAAAGGAAACATCATTCATGGTAAAAGGCGCACCACTGCTATCAACAAATATTAAATCAGAAGCTGCGTATAGAGCTGTATTGTTTTTATTTTTGTTTACCGCCCATATCAATTTCCTGGCCCCTGATGCCAGTTCTTTTTCGCAGCCGCTGCCAGCAGCAGCAGCATTCTGAACCAGAATTTCATCTCCACTTTGAAACAGCGTAGTATCAACCACAGTAGAAACTATTTTCCCTCTGCTGAATTGAACATTAGAATAGTTGACGTCAATGTTCTGGTAAGCCAGTCCCATTCCGGAATATGCCCAATAAGCCGGCAGGCTGGTTGAATAGACCGGCTTATCAAATTCATTATTGGTTCGGGTAATCAGAACTTCGCCTGTATGACCATCATAAACGAGATTTTTGGTCGAAACCTGGCTGCCTTTATCGATTACTACAATACTGTCTAATACACTATGGTAGTTCACCACCTTCGTTGTGGTTACGGACCTGTAAATATTTTCTGAATTCCCTACTATCCCCCACATGGTAGGAACAGGAATGGTAACCATGGCAAGGAAAAATAAATCAATCTGAGTTTGAACCTCCATACTGGAAGCCTTCACAGAGAATTCGCGGGCATCGGTCATAAGTTCCACATCTACTCCCATATTACCGAAGTATACTGTACCACCCGTTTCTTTTCCAACAAACTGGAACTTATCATCCAATCCGTTTTTACCGGTATTTCGGTAAAAATTCTCCGTATAACTTATTCTCGTAAGGGTATCCAATGCACCATAGAAGGATTGAGACTTCATTTTTCCATGCATATCATTATTTATAATTAAAAAACCCTGGCTGTGTGCTTTGTAATCAAAAGAGGATTTCTTTAAAAATGCCAGGCCGGCTGGTTTATGAAATTCTTTGGTACTTGCACCATCCAATGGAGTGTAACTGTAATAAACGGGAAACTCTTTAGCGGTGTAAAACTCAGTTACCTGTCTTCCTATTCTAGACCTTGAAGCAGTATCTGTATTCAGTGAACTGACTGTGACTTTACTATACCCAACAACAGGAGACGGGAAAAAAGCATCCAATACCGGCATTTCAACGGCACCATAGGACGTAGGGCCAAGCGGCAGGTTATCGGCCACTTCAATAATTGATTGAAATGGATTTTCTTCACCACCAATACTGGGTTCATAGGACGCAACCCCACTACTGATAGTTTTGACCTGGGTACCAATTTTTTCAGTAGTAGTATACTGGTAGCGTTGCCCATAACTGGATGTATACTGCCCGGTCATAGCCTGCCAGTTATCTTTTAGGCGAACTTCTTTCACTCTATACCCGCCACCATACTTAATACCGTCCGGATCATTCAGTCGGGCAAAGGAGCGGGCCAGATCAACCTGCATGGCTTTTCCGTCTTTACGAAGTGCATTCACCGGATCGGTAAAAGCATCACGCAAACTAACCAGGAGTCCACTTAGCATAGAACCGATTTGTTTGAGATTTTTTTCATCAGATACATCATATCCCTTGAATGCCTGCCCCGGTAACTGCTGCCGCAAAAACTCCAGTGCCGTTAAAGAAACCGGACTTTTACCTCCAAGACGTTTCATTTTAATCCAAATAACTGTTGAGGTACTGCTTACCCCGTACTGGTTGTTATCAATGCTGGCGTAACAGGGAATAAACTCATATCCCTTAGGCATTCTAACCGAAAGCTTAAAGGAAATTTGTTTTAATCCGACCAGGTATTTGTTATAAACATCTGTTGCGTTGGCGCAGGATTCAGGTACTTCAATAAACACATAATCATTTTCCGCAGGCGTAGGAAAGGAGAAAGGATAAAGCAGGTTCGTAGCATTGGCATAATTATTAGTACTTCCAAAACCAACTACTTTCATCATGGCGGCGGCTTTTTTATTCTGAACATACCCATAATCGTCCGATTCATAATCGATCTCCATTTGTCCACCTGATGGAAGGGTTATTTTTCTCAACATCCAGGCGCTGGCATTTTTATCCAGATTAGTTTTTGCGGTGGCTGTTTGAAGGGTGTAAGGAAAATCAGCATTCCGCATACCGGCCGGATTAGCTGAAAAGTCTTTATACGAACCCCACCGATCGGTATTACCCATCGAATAGATGGGATTGAATTGAGCACTATCTGCTGCAGCTACTGTATAAGAAAAACTATACTTATTCTTTTTTGCCCGATTTTTTCCATTATAGGTAAAATAAATGCTATCCAGCGTAAGTTTTCCTTTTGAACCTATTGCAGCAGTATCATTATCAGGTGTTCCCTGGCATAACTTATAGCTGTACTTAAAATGAACGGTTTTAATGGGCTTAGCCAGTGTTAAGCCATTGCTTTTAAGATCAGATTTGTTATAAAGGGCAATACTATCGAGTTTTTTTAGCAGATCAACAGTTTGATCAATTTCTCCGAGTATACTTTTTGCACTGTTACCATCGGCTCTTTTTGACACATAAAACAATGCAATCATCGATTTTGACTCAACAGATTGCAGATACCAGGATTCCCGCTCCCCATAGGTTATCATAGCTTTATCATCCCGGGTCTCGGTAAGGGAACCTGCATTAAAATTAGCTACCTGGCTCGTTGAGTTCGGAGATCGCCAACGATGGGTTTGCTTTGTTCCATTGATAATACGCGAATAATTGAACTTAACCGCTTCACCAATATCGTCTTCTGTAATTCCATTTCCGGTAACATCAATATAATCAGGCGACAATAGGCCGGAAAGAAGAAAGGAACTGACATAAGCAGGAGTGGTTGAGATCTGAACATATCCGTCCCTGCTGGAACTATCATTCAATAAGCCCGAACCAGATGAAATAATTGAAGCATTAACACCTACCGTTTCTGGGATGGTAGTATAATTTCCGGGATGAACCGAAAAGGTAAAATCTTTCTGTACCACATTATAAACCGGTACGCCATATACATACCTCCTTCCATTGGATTCTGTTACATTGATCTGAGAAATATGATGTGCTTTCCTATAACCGCCAACCCGATTAATTTTCTCATACAATAAAGTGTCTGCAACATTATCGAAATACGTGGTGTTATTATAACTTTTAATAATAGTATCCAACCCCACTTTAGATGCTTCGGAAGCAGTTAAAAAATTAATTACCTGCGTCCGCTTACTTTTTGCCGTATCAGCTTTATTCAATGGCAAAAGTGTTCCGGTCGGTTTTCCTGTTTTATCAAAGCGCTGTAATTGTGCCTCCAGTGAAGGCGAAACACCCGAACCTGCCAATGCAAACCGAACCAAATCAACTCCACCTATTTTATTGTAACGTTCAGGATCAATAATTGAGTTTTCTCCCGGGTTCCGAAAATATACCAGTTCATTCTTCCCATAACTTGCTTTAAAAGGAATGGCATTTCTTAACTTATTTCCTTTCCCCCATTCACCACTAATGGAGGGCGTTTTTACCAGGGCAAAATTTGAACCATAGTGCCCGGGCGGATCGATATCTGCTCCAAAACTTAAATTCTGATCCTTTGATTTAGTAATATTATCTCTCACATACCCATAGTCGTTTCGATAGGCACGTATACTGCCACCTGTTCCTTCACCCTGGATAGAGAATACATCATACGTGTATTGAGGAACTGAAATAACCGGGGTATTGGGAGTAACTTCACGGTCGTTAAATCGCGTAAAGTCCATTACATAATCCGGGTTCGAAACCGCCTCTTGCAGGTACATATACCCTACCAACGGCTTCTGTTGCAAGGTATCATTTGGATGGATTTCAGATTTTTGACCAAACACTTCAGCCTCCAGATCAGCAGCCACCCCAAAACTTCCTAATCCGAGCTGAAATCGGCCCGACCAGGCAGTATTGGTAACCGGCATACGCAGGGATGGTATATAACTTGGTTTGGCAAAGCTGATGGTGGTGGACAGCATACTATTATTTATACTGCCACCGTTTTTATAGATGTAATATTTATCGGAGCGTTTATGAAGCCCTATTTTTTCGGTTTCATCATTAAAACCAGCCTGATCGCTGAGTTGTATTGATTTCAATCCATTTCTCGAATTATAACCTGTACTGGCTCCTAATCCAGCAGTAACTTTATAATCAGAAAAGGTTTTACTGGCACTCAATGAAGCATTGGCTGAAAATGAAGCGCCTGTCCTTGAATTAACTTCAACCCCCAATGATACCGTGGCAGCCGCGCCAAACTTTTCTGAACCAGCAGTATTGGAAATTGATTGAGACAGGTTACCTCGCAAACCAAGACTGATAGAAGGGCCCAGGTAATTGTTTAGAGCAACACCCAGGTTTACATTTATGGGCGTTTTCCTTCCTAATAATTCAAGGTCGGCACCAAAATTCAAACCCCAGGTTTTATTGGGTTTCATAATCTGAACCTGTGTTAGGGTATCCTGTCCATTGAAATCATCCGGTACACCCCGCATATTTCTATGCACATTACCCGGATTAATATTCCACCCCAGGCCAACCCAGCTGGCTTCCTGCTCCATAGTGATGCCACCTTCATAGTAAATATTAACCGGATAGCCACCCACATCCAGTAAGGGAATATTATAACTGAAATCACCAGTGAATAAATTCACAAGGTTATCTGTTCCTACTGATTTGAAAGATGTCATTTCCGGTTGGCTGGGCCCACCACCATCTGGCAATTCTTTCAGCGCCAACCTTTCAACAGGTTTTAACTTGCCGTCATCAATAGTTGATATATCAGGCCTTTCTGGCATTTGTTCTGGTGACAATGGCAGGTTCCATTGAAGAGGACGCCACTCGCTGGGTTTGTGTAACCAGTTCGCAATGCTGGCCTGCGCCAGAGAAGCATACAACAAGCTGAACAAAAGACCTGCAACTTTTTTGCGATGGTATGATGCGATTTCAAGAATCATAATAGTTCAATAAGGCGTAATTAATTTTGTTCCAAAACGAAAGAGGCGGAATAGCGGATAGCATGTGTATCGATAAATTCTATCGTATAATATGTATCGGCCTGAAATTTTCGATCCAGCTCAAACTGGATATAGTTATCTCCGTACGCAATTTTCTTTTTGAACGATTTTACCAGCCCCCCCTTTTCATCTGTAATCCGGAACTCCCCTACTCTGTCGGTTTCGAAGGAATAATGCTTGATTGCCAATACCGAACCTTTAATATAAACTGTGGCAGGAATGTTTGAACCTGTACCTAGTTCCACATGCAATAAACCTGATCTGCCGGGTAATTCGGGTTTATCGGGCTGAATTTTAAAAATCCATGTCTCACTGAATCCCGCAGGGGTTTGACCATTTTTTGCAATAATTTGCCAGGCATACCACTTTGCAGTATCCAGTTTATTTCCAGAGGCGGGAAAATTGGAACTGATATTTTTTAATTGCCTTCCAAAATAGATCGGAAGATTTTCCTGAATAGCAGCAGCAGGTGTTTGATCGGATCTTATTTCTGTAACCAACAAATCATAGTTCAGATCGGCAAATAAATTCGCAGGCGTTGGAGGCAACCAGGCAAAGAGGATGTTTTTAGAACTTAGAATAGCTGAATCAGCTGGAAAATTTAATTGCGGGGGACTCAATGGCTGCACTTCTACCGGTACACAATCCTCCGCTAAAATACCTTCCCCATCCTTATTACCTCCATATACGTAGTAACAGGCCTGGTAAAGACCAACCGGCAGTAGCGACTCATTCAATCGGGAAAATATGGGAGAGGTATAGGTGTAATTTATTGGACCAACTTCCGCAAGCCGGATTTGTTTTACTCCTTTGGGGAGAAAAAATGTTTTAGTGGTCCCTGACAATACCGGCTGATTGGTTGAAATATCCATAAGTGTCATTACAACAGAGAGCTCCAATGTACCTGCACCAGCATTTACCAGCGCCAGGTTCCATAACTGATTTTTTTGAACAATTCCGGCGGGCGGCTCCTGCAGCGATAGGGAAACCTGTGCTGAAACGGAAAAAATACCCATCCATCCCAGCACAAAAAAACTCGTCAATTTTCGCATAAAAACTGCTTTAAAATTGTTTGTAGTAGGTTATACGTCCAATATTATTCTTTACTAAGTCCCTTGCCATACCCGGCAAATAGCCTTTGTCAAAGCTGAGTTGCAACTCTCCGATTTTGTTTATTCGAAATCCCATGTTTCCGCTGTAACCAATAAACAAAGAAGATACTCCCACCTGTTTAATGGCTTTGATTCCGGCGCCAATTGAAAACCGTTCAGAAAATGTCCACTGTCCAAGATGCTCCATAGAATAAACATTTATATCAGTACCAATATTTGCAGCAGCATTTAACGTATAGTGCAATCGATTTACCTGAATGGTTTGTGTGAGAAGAATATTTCGTGTATTGAAATAAATAAAACCTGAATCAAGGGAATTATTATAAAATTGACTGTACACCAAAAAACTTGACAACTGTATCTCTTTCCAGTTATAATGATAACCTACACTTCCGGATAATGTATGGTACCTGCTTTCTGCAAATTTATCATCATCCGTTTTGACCAGTTGGTAAGACGGGTAATATCCCACAGAAATAAATGGCCATTTTTTTACCCTCAAATTCGCCTGAATACTGCCAATAACCGCTGAACTTTTATAGTTGGCTGCTACAAATGGATTGTTGAATTCATTCTGTTGAATACTGCTATGTATGATCAATTTTCGTTTAAAAAAAGGTTGGTCAAGTTTAACCATCCAGCGTAATTGGGAAGAACCTGTTGTAAAGCTGCTAAAGGACTGAAAATGGCTTCCGAAATACCGTACAGAACCCATCAGTTTTGTTTGGGTAGCCGGAATAAATCCATTCAATCGAAGCGAGTAGGCTTCATTCTGCCTGGTGGAAAAATCCGTAAGGGTATTCATCCAGGATGACTTCGCCATACTATCCCTTCCATAAAAGGGAACGGTGGATTTAGCTACTTCACCAATCAATGCCATATTTTTATTAATCCGCCATAAACCTTCCAATGATAATCCAGCCAACATATATGAGGGCACTGCGCTATCCTGACCAACAGAAACCATAGAATTAAACAACTGACGCCTGCCTGTATAATAGGAAAGGAAAATATGGTTACCGGTGCGGGTACCTTTTCCAAAACGTACCAAACCCAGGTATTGCGTTGAACGTAACCGATTTGGAACTAAATAATCCCTGAATCTGTAATCAACTTTTCCTGCTGCAATGGCATAATAATAACCGGGATTGTATTCAATCTGTAAGCCGGTTATAGAAATGTTCTTTACTGTCAATTCTGAATAATCGGCTAAACTTCTTCCTAAGGACAGGTTTCGAAGGGCAGCCAGCATTTTAACTCTCTTTGACATCAGGCTGTCTGATAATTTATGTTGCCGGATTAATTGTGCCAACTCATCTGTGCTGGCAGTTCCCTGAACCTGCTGCTGTAATGATTTGATGGCTGTCTGTTGTGACCTTACCAGTTTATCGTAGTTCATTTCAAGCGTGTGATACTCCTGCTTCATACTATCTAAATCGTTCCGTCTTTTACTAATAGCACTAAGCATTCCCTGAAGCCTAGTGCTGTCGGCAAAATGACTAACTGCTAAATTTGGCTGGGTTGTAAATTTTCTCTTATTCTGTGGCAATTCAACAGCCGGCAATTCGATTACTGGCGTTATATCAACATGCATGTCTGCCGCCTTTTTATTCTTGTAATACAGCCGTTCTTTCTCAAGCTGAATTTCATTGTCCAAACTTCCCTTTTCCATGGCCAACTGGTGCCGATTCATTCGTTCCTTTTTAGTTTCAAGTATTTTCTTCAATGAATCAATCTGTGAAAAATTAGACCGCACTACTTCTTCTATCGCCTGGATAGCCCATTGTTTCAATAGTTGTACAAAGTCGTTTGCATTAAACTGCAAATTGAAATCTGTATAACTTCTAAACAGGGGAGAATTACTAAATCTCTTGGTTGTGTACAGTTTTAGGGGAACCCTATCTTTATAAGTTATATCAAGCCTGGTTTGAATAGTATGCTGATAAATCTCCCTGTCAGCATAGGGTGTATCAATTCTTGACCGATAATTCATGTCATATAACACATTGCCAGTTATATTTAATAAGCTTTTACGTTGTTGAACTTTTGAGGTGTTATGCTTAAACCTGTCCACCGTAGTTTTTTCCAGTAGATAAAGGGGTAGCTGTACCTGTTTGTTTCCTTTACAAATTGCCGGCAAAATCAGGTTGACGTAACTGGTTGAATCAGCCAGGTCATTACCTGACCGCTTACCAACGGTTTGGGTAAGCGAAACTATAGGCAAAAAGAAGCCCAGTAAGCTCAGAATGAAAAGCTTTTGCAAGGGAAAAGTGCTGTTAAAATGGTGGATTGGTAAAATCAGTCTCGCAGGAGAAAGCCTTTACTACACTGGAGATGGTTGTAGCTGCAACAACATTGGTTGATAAATTAAGGTGATAATTGTACGTCTTCAGACGGAGGGATATAACCTGGATATTCCGGAGGATTGGACTGCGCTTATTGATACTTGTTGGATCAAATTAAGAGAAAAGATTTGGTAAAAAAAAAGGTGAAAACACGGTATTTATATTCCTATAAATGCAATATTTCAAGCTTCTGATCCTATGTAATACCTTAATAATCTATCATTTACAAGGGTAATCCAGCATCACAAATTAGAAAAACATTAAAATAAAAAATACACGAAATGGCCGTTTGGATACACGAATAGGTCTAAAGTAGGTACGAACACAATTGGCCATAAAAAAACAATAGTTGCAGATTAAAATCTCCTGAGTTATCTTATGACAAAAACCTCCATGAAAAAACTGCCCACTTTATTTTTTGTCATATTTAGTCTTTCCGGTTATGCACAAACCATCCACTCAGAAATTAAATACGAACCTCAATACAGAAAAAATATTCAATACCCAAGTGGGGAAGAGTTTACCGGTTTTGCTGATGGAGAGAATTCAATAGTGGTGCATGCCTATGGCATGAAGGCAAATATTTATACTTTCCATGCAATGCAGGGTCACGCCGAACATTCCTTGCAGATCAGGAAAGTGAGTCCTGACGGAAAAGAAATAGTGGTCAATAATCTGGAAAATGGTGAAAAAAAATTCGGACCGCTAAGAACCATTGCCCTTGAATATCAACAGAAATTAGTGCTTATCTATGCGAAGTTCCTGAACAACTCAAAACTTGAGTTATTCCAATCTGAAATAGACCGTACTACACTTGCCCTGATCAACACAAAATCGCTCTACCAGTTTCCCCTTACTGATACCCGGCTACTGCGT
Source organism: Flavihumibacter sp. CACIAM 22H1 (assembly GCF_001601815.1). GTDB lineage: Bacteria > Bacteroidota > Bacteroidia > Chitinophagales > Chitinophagaceae > Flavihumibacter. Next base: position 11,480 of record NZ_LUKG01000057.1, on the reverse strand, counting down.
AGTGGAAATATGTACAAAACTGTTTTCGTGGAGGAAAGTCCGGATAAAAAACATTTACTGGTAGCTGCCACCGGAATCGAGGAACAATTTTTTACAGCAGTATTAGATAAGGACCTGAACATTACCCAAACACATATTGCCCATGTAAAAGGAACCGAAAAAATTCAGTTGCATGAAGTAGCCATTGCTGATAACGGAACCATCGCCGCTTCCTTCCTTAAGCACGATCTTAGTAAAAGCCAGAACGAAAATGAGCAATACAAAGCAATGAGGGGATATATTCTTAACCCGGATAAAAAAGAGCTGCAGATAAATTTCGAGGCAGATAATACGGAACGTGCATTGTACAGAACCACCCTGCTCATTACCAAAGATGGTTCAAAGGCAATATTTGCCGGAGATTACCATGAGAAGCATTTCAGAGAAGGAGTCTGGCTGAAAGAAATTGCCACAGCAACACTGGATGAAACTAACACACAGCGGATCCCCTATCCCGCCCAATTTCTGAACCTCATGAAAGATATGAAGTTTGCCAATAAACGAAGAGGATTGATCGGTATGAATGCAACCAGCTACCAGTTGATTGAACTGCCCGATAACCAGTTTTTGCTGGGAGGCAGCCCGGTAGGTACGGTGGAATCCTATGACGGCACAAGGTATGATAAAACCAGCTTTGCCGGACCCGTAAATATGGTTTTCCTGGATCAGCAAAGGAAACCGGTTATAACCACAATACCCCGACATAACAGACTAAGCGCCGCCATTACTTCGAAATTTATTCCTTATAAAGACAAACTGATTGTTTTATACAACGATTTTGAAGAGAACATTAAGGCTCCTTTTAATCCGGAAAGAATCAAACAAAAAGGATTTGGAAACATAAAAGAATTGTCACTGGGTGCGGCTGTCATTAATACAAACAGAGAAGTTGAATCAAGAAAATTATTGGGTGAGGGTGCTGGAAGAATGCATATCTACCTCCTGACTAAGGCCACCTATAAATCACCGTTCGAACTCTTTATTCCTGCTTCTAAAACCGAAGCCAAGAAAAAACGATACCAGATAGTGCATGTTACCATTGAATAATAGAAATGATCTTATCGAAGACTACTATTTAAAAAATCAACTGGTTAATTTCATTCAAAAGCTAAAATGCCTTTTACTGAAGACATAGTCCTCTAAGATTTATCGATGAAAAAATATCATTGATTGAATCTCGTTCAAATTTGATCCAGTTACCATGGAACATTATACCAGCTACATGAGGAACTTGATTAGGAGATACATTTTCTCCTTTAAAGGTCTTTGGAACACGAGACATCAAAATGAACTTATATTCTCCACCAACTTGTAGTTGCTGACATTGTACGGTGTCTTTTAAAGAAACAATTTTATACAAACCAGTACCTTTTTTTGCGTAAATAATATAAATATGGTTAACCGAATCAATCCTATACACCTGGTATTTTTCATTTGCAGCGCTGGAATGATTGCTCAAAGGGTAGCCTGCTGTCGTCTTACTGCCCGGTTTGCAGGTAAGCCCAATTAAGGAATTAAGGATAAAAAATAGTCCGGCTTTTCTCATTTTTACTAAAAATTCTTTGGCGGAATTATATTCCACTCCCGATTTGCGTCCGTTCTACAACAATAATACAACTTCGCAGGTAGCTTTCCAATCAAAAGAAACAAATGGTTCATACTGGTAACGAAAGGATGTTTTTTGTAACAAGTGGCGCTGAAAAGCAGCCTACCAGGCCAACCATGTATTACCCCTGTGTCAAACTAG
>NZ_LUKG01000057.1:6840-8949 GCF_001601815.1 Flavihumibacter sp. CACIAM 22H1 | reverse complement strand
CCCCTGTGTCAAACTAGCTATCCCCCAGTACCATTTACTTAACTTTCAATCAACTACTGCTTTTACCGCTACCTGTTTGATACCTGGATGGCACATGGTTTACGCGGTGGCCGTACATGGTCCTCCATTGAATAAGCGCTGAAAATAGTCCTATCCAATTACAACCCGAAAGGTAGCACTCCGGTCCAGGATTTTGGCAAGTTTTTTATTCCCAGTAATTTTGCTATTACCACCGCAGTATTTTTATTGCTATTGTAAAAGCCAGCTGAACGCATCTGCTTAATTTTTGGTCCGGTTAACGCCCAGGGCACCAGCATTTCCTCCATACTAAGGCCGCCATGTCCGGTTTCCGGGTGCCCGCCATGGTCAGTGATAAACAGAAAATAAGTATCCTCAAATAAGCCGGCTTGCTTTAATTGCTGTACAAATTGTCCGAGGGCCAGATCAGCATCTTCTAATGCCTGAATATACTGGGGCGACATCCATTTATGGTTATGTCCCGCATGATCAGTATGCACACTGTATAAAAAAATAAGTTGCGGATACTGCTGATTCATTTTAATAAAATCAAGTGCTCTTTGATAACTGCTGTCGTATTCGTCGTTCTGTTCAAAAAATACATCATCCAGGTATTTTTGATTGAACGGCTTAATAAGATTGGCCCAGTTATAATAAAATGCCGTTTGAATACCCGGCACCTGATCTTTCACCAGTTTAAAAATCGAGGGGAAATAACCATCTGCATCGGCATCTATTGCTTTTAAGCTATGTTTATTGAGGTTCCAGTCATTGGATGTTACACCATGCTCCTCAGGACCGGCACCCGTTAAATGACTGGTCCAGTTGGGCATGGTAACCGACGGCATCACCGGTCTTGTGGTCAGCGAAAAAATCCCCTTTGAAAACAAAGTATCCAGGTGAGGATGTCTTGCTTTTTGATAACCGGGCACACTGTAGCCATCCAGGCCAATTATGACAACACGTTTTTTCATTTTCTGTGAAAAAACAACACTGCTGCCCATTAAAAGAAGACATAGTACACTGAATAGTCGAAACGGTTTCCTAAACATACTGCTATTATTTTATGTTGTATAAGCTGGTTTATTTCGAACCAGCAGGATGGATACTGAACTGATAAAAGAGATTCCTGCAATTAATAAAAACAAAACCGCTGGTGATCCGGCATAATCAAGAAAACGTCCGATAACAGGCTCTCCCGCAGCAGCAAAAAAATAGGCGGATGCATTCATTATTCCGATGCCTGTTCCGGCATTTTCATTACCCAATAATTCAGGACAAAGCGGCCAGAAATTTGATTGTGGACCGTACACAAAAAAGCCTGCCAGTAAAAATAAGCATGCTATCCACCAACTCTGCCCTTCCGGAATACAAAAAATTAACAGGCAAACGAGGGAAGAACAAAACATGCCCAGACTAATGGTCCATATTCGGTTGCCATGAAAGAACCGATCTGAAATAAAGCCGAAACTAAAGGCGCCGATTGCCATGCCAATGGGTAATAACAGGCTCATCCACACCAATTCAGGTTGCGTCTTATAGGAATCGCCCAATACATAAATGGGTAACCAGAACAAGAGCCCGTATCGGGCCATACTTTGAAAACCGATGGATAAACAGGCCAGCATAAAGGACCTGTTGCTGAAAACGATCCTATACCTGGCTTTCCAACTGGTTACCAGGGCAGCTTGCTTTTCTCCTATCTCTGCCGGTTCATCAAACCCTTTATCACGCGGATGATTAATAGAAAAAATGGCATATATTATCAATGCAAGAAAAAGAAATAATACCGGCCACCGGAAAAGAGATCTCCAGTCATTGTCATGTACCAGCGAAATGGACAAAAAATAGGTCAGTACAGAGGAGGAAGCGGCTGCCATGGTATACCATCCAAAAACCAATCCGTGTTTTTGGCGGGGCCACCAGTTAACGAGGATTTTTCCTCCGGGCGCCCAGGCCATAGACTGAAAATATCCGTTTAGTGCCCAAAGAATCAGAATTAAATAATAGCTGGAGGAAAAACTAATCAGCACATTGGCGGCAACAGATAGCAAGCCACCTGTCACCACCATATGCCGGGGACTCCAGCGA
>NZ_LUKG01000057.1:0-6381 GCF_001601815.1 Flavihumibacter sp. CACIAM 22H1 | reverse complement strand
TTGGCCAACTGCATAGCCAATCAACATGCTGAAACTTATCCAGCCTATTTTTTCATAGGCAATACCTAAATCTATTGCCAATAACTTTGATGCCCAGCCGAAATTATGCCTGCCTGTATAAAAAAACAGGTAACACAACATGGTTAAGGCCAGCATTCGCCATTGGTACTTGACTTTCTTTTGCATGATCAGTAAAAGCGAATCCCGACGCGAAACGGTTTGTTTTTGACCGCATATTCAAATGCCTGTTCGGCCTGCCTTAGCGTAAATTCCTTTTCCACCACTTTGTCAAATGGATAGCGTTGCCAGTTTCGTTTCATGAAATCAAAGGCATTACGAAAATCGTCGTAATTGTAATTATGTAATCCTTTGATAGTAATGAGACTACGGATGATTTTTTCCGCGTTAAGCTGCAGGGGTCTCGTATTAAAAACGGCTCCCACCCAAACCGCAGATCCCCCGATTGCTAAAACCTCCACTCCCAGCTCCATTGCTTCCGGAGAGCCACTCATGTCAAAAACAACATCCACTCCGTTTCTTGGCAACAAGGCCTTTAATTCCTCTGCAAGACGAGTAGCATTACCGTTCATATGAAACAATTGATCGGCACCAAAATGAAGAGCTTCTTCAAGGCGTTCCGTGGCAATGTCCACCGCCCCAATCCAATCAGCGCCCGCCTCCCGGCACATGGCGGCACAGGTAATACCCAGGTGTCCCATACCCGTTATCAGAACTGTTTTATCCTTGAGGTCGCCAGCCAGGCGCAAAGCACCTGCTACCGTAGAAACAGAACAATTAAGCGTTGCTGCAATCGGCAGCGGCATTTCTTCCGGAATTTTAAGAATTTCCGTATGCGATTTAAGAATGCAGTATTCTGCCAATCCGCCATGAAAAGCATCACCTTCCTTCACCAATGCATGGCCGTATTTAAACAAGCTATCTCCTTTTTGTGGTATTCCGGCAATGGAATTGGGAGATAAGGGGTTGCTTGAAAAAATTGACCAGGTAATGGTATCGCCTACAGCTATCTTTTTTCCTTTAAGATCATACCCCAGGTGTGCAGAATCAATGGCTAAAATTTCACCTACAATTTCATGGCCCAAAACAGTGGGACAGGTTTCCTGCCGCAAACCGCAAAAAGTGTGCAGATCACTGCCACAAAGTGTGGTATAGAGATTCCGGATCAATAATTCACCGGATTTTAAAGAAGGAACTACCTGGCTCGCCAGTTCCAGCTCTTTACCTGCTCCATGAAAAATGGCAAGTTGCCCTTGTAATTCCTGATTTTCCTGCTTCATATTGTATTACCAACCGGGGTTTTGTGCCAATTTCGGATTTAATACTATTTCTCCTGTAGGAATGGGGAACAGATAATTCCGGTTTGGATTAAAGTTATAGCCATTTGATAAAGCGCCTACATTTTTAAACAATTCAATATATCCCTGTTCATCCACCGGATAAGGATTCAGCAGACTGGCTGCTACTTGTCCTTCCCACTGTGCTTTTTTTGCACCTTTAGGTTTCCATCCCTTTATTTTTTGACCGGCTACGGCCCAGCGAAACAGGTCGTCGTGCCGGAAACCCTCACAGGCCAGCTCAATCCGACGCTCTCTTCTGATTTCGTTAAGCAAAGGGCTTAGCTGAGGAAATTCCTGTTTAGGATCAGTAGGTATCGACGCCATATTCAGTATTGGCATACCCACCCGCTGACGTAATAAATTCACTGTTTTATTCAAATCCTCCTGTGACAGGGTACCTAATTCCGCTTTTGCTTCTGCGTTGATCAATAATGCCTCTGCATACCGGAAATAAATAACCGCCGTTATACCCTGCTCGGCATTAAACTGCTGGGCGTATTCGGGGTTATGTCCTTTATAAACCTGGTATCCGGTTGCAGGTTTGTTTTCATTGGCAAGTCCAAATGAAGGAACCGTAAAAAGAATATTCGGCAAACCACCTGGCTGGCTACTGGTAATAAAATGATTACCGTCTGGCAGATATATGGTTTGGGCAAGCCTTGGATCGCGGTCAGTGGCAACATCCAGCAGCGTGGCATCGCCTTTATAAAGCGGGCTTGTTGAAATAGGTAATCCATCTTTACTGAGATAGGCATCCACCAGATCTTTTGTTAAACCACGTGCTGCGCCGGTATTGGTATATCGATGCCAGTTGTGTGCAATGCCCAATACAGCATCAAAGCGGCGCCAGAACATAATTTCATTGCTTCCTGAATAATTAGACTGGTTGAATAAACGCCAGTACCCATCGGGTGATCCGGCATTGTCGAGTCGATGAACATTGGATGCCATCAGGGCATTGGTTAACTCCACCGCTTTTGTGAAGAACGGATCACCATTTTGCCCGCTTACTCCAAAGGGAGTTCCGGCATGGTATTTTTCCCAACTTCCTTCATAAAGTGCTATCCTTGCAGCAAAAATCATTGCAGCTTCCTTAGTTAGACGATTTGCTTCTGCTTTTGATTTCGTTGGCAGGTATTCAATGGCTTTATCAAGGTCGGAAAGAATAGAATCCACAACAATGTTTCTCTTTAACCGTTCGTTGTACAATTCTTCTGAGTCCGTAAAAAGTGGTTTATTAATCCAGGGCAGGTCGCCAAACCGTTTAAGCATGTCAAAATAAAACCAGGAACGGAAGAAATACGCTTCTCCTACATAGGTTTTGACATTATCCCAGGGATCCTGCACTTTTTGATAATTTGTAAGAAAGTAATTGATCGTACGCAGATTTCCCCAAGCCCATCCACCTCCACTGGCAGGAACAACACCTTCTCCGTTCATTGTTGTGTTGTAACCGTTGTAAATCATATTATCACTGCCTTCATCTGCATCCAGTCCATATATTCCGATGGTACCAAATCCCCGATAGGCAGGCAGCAGGGCATAGAAGTTATTCGTATATAATTTCAGATCATTGCTGGTTTTCCAGAAATCAGCATCGCTGATATTGCTTTGAGGTGTTTGTTCCAGCAATTCTTTATTACAGGCTGTACCGATTATCAGCAAAGCGGTACAGAATATATAAATCGGTTTCATAAATGTTCAGTTTAAAAGATCAAAAAGTGAGGTTAATTCCGGTTGAAATGGTTCTTTGTAAAGGATAGATTTTTCCATCAGAAATAGACAATTCCGGATCCATGGTTTTCTGGAGTTTGGTAATGGTGAAAAGATTATCAACACTTACATAAAGACGGGCTTTGGAAATTTTGACACGGTCCGTGATAGCAGCAGGAATACTATAGCCCAGTTGCAGGTTTTTAAGACGCAGGTAGGCTGCATTTTGCAAATAGCGGGTTTGAGTTTGTTGATTTTTATTTACCTCTCCACTCATATAAAACTTTGGAAAATAGCCATTGGGATTAGCTGGTGTCCACCGGTCTTTATGAACTGTAAAGGGAGATCCCTGCCACTCACTGTCAACTACGCCCCAGAAATAATTGGAGCCGATCCAGGCATCGCGTTTGGCAATTCCCTGTACAAAAACCTGTACGTCAAATCCTTTCCAGTTTGCTTCCAGGTTCAGGCCAAAGGCATAACGGGGCGTATTATTTCCAATAATCCGGCGATCACCGGAACTATCAACCGTATTGTTACCAAAATCAATTACCTCATCTCCATTTAAATCGCGGTATTGCACATCTCCGGCGCCCCAGTTTCCACCATAAATACGTTTCTGATTAGGTGCCTTTGAAGCATCTTCATTAGTAGAAAATAACCCTTCGGATGTATACCCCCAGATCTCTCCCATGCTCAACCCTTCATACCAGGTACTTAGTAGTTTATTGGGATTGGGATATCTGGTAACTTTTCCCCGGTAATCACTTAAAACCCCTCGGATACCATAACCAAAATCGCCTATCTGATCAGCCCATTTCAGGGTCAGTTCAAAACCGCGCGTTTCCATTGCTGCATTATTGGTGGTAGGAGGCGTTGTTCCTAATACTGCCGGCACAGCCTGAGATGGTCCGGCAAAATCTTCGGATTTACGAATAAACCATTCAAAGGAACCGGATAACCGGTTATTCAGAAAACTAGCATCTACCCCAAAATTGAGTGTTGAAGTAGTTATCCAGGTCAGATTAGGATTAATCAGGGAAGGCTGACTAACTGCTGCCTGTTGGCTACCCCCAAAGAGCCATGCTGTACTACGCGGAGCAATGGTAACCAGATTAGGATAAAATGGATAATAGTTGTTTTGCAAAAAGGACTGATCTCCCAGTGATCCATAACTGGCTCGGAGCTTAAAGCTATTGATGTATTGGTCGATCGGTTTCCAGAAAGATTCCTTAGACAGTACCCAACCGGCTGAAATACCCGGATAAAACTTCCAGCGAACATCAGACAAAAAGCGGGAGGAACCATCATATCGACCCGTTAATTCCAGCAGGTATTTATCGTCGTAAGAATAATTGAATCGTCCGAATATTCCCTCCGACCCAAGTTTGCGGATCAGATCAGTTACGGAAGGCGCTGTAGAATAGGTTAAGGAAAGAGAAGGGATATTATCGGAGTAAAGTTGCTGGTTACCGGCCCCAAATGACTGGTAATTCCAGCTTTCGCGTACATATCCTCCCAACAAACGAAAATCATGTAATCCGAAACTTTTTTCATAGGAACTAAACAGGTTGAATATCTGATGTTCCGAACGAACCGAAGACCGGTTAAAAGAACTTGGATTGGTTCCACTTAATACCGAGGAGGAACCATCTGGTAAAATATGATAGAGTGTTTTATAATGCGAAGAGCCATCGGTATAATTTCCATCAAGTGTGTAATTTGAGGTCAGGTTCCAGCCTTTCGCCAGTTTAAAAACCAATTCTCCGGTTAATAAGGCAAAATCGGTAGTGGTGATATTTCTTCCCCCCTCCTCATGCAACATGATATCACTCTGTTGCGAATAATTTCCATCGGGATTATACAATGCCACAGAAGGCCATTTCCTGGCAATCTGGTGCATATAATTTCCACCGGTACGGGTGCTGTAGGTATTGGGTGTATTGAATTTTTCCCTGGAAAGTGAGCTGCGGAGATTCACTGTCAGCCAGGTATTAACAGCTGTGCTAAGGTTGGCCCTGAGGTTAAATCGACGGAATTTTTCATCTCCAAAATTGTAGAGCCCATTTTTTTCCAGGTAACCAAGTCCCATATAATAGGTTGTGCCACCTGTGCCTCCGTTTACCCCGAGATTATGTTGCTGGCTAAATACATTGTCTGCAAAATAAATTTTAAACCAATCATGATTGGCATTCGCATTTCCCCAGGAATCCCAGGCATTGGTATTGGGTACCTGAACCGTTTCTGTACCTAATTGTCCGGCCTGATAAGCTTTGATGCGGGCAATGGCATCTTCTGAATAAACAGGTCCCCTACCTGCATTAATAAATGCATCGTTATAAATTTCGGCAAACTCCAACGAATTCAACATTTTCGGCAGATTAATCGGACTTGCCCAGTTAAGGTTGTTATTGTAGGTTAATACAGGCGCTTTCCCTTTCGATCCTTTTTTTGTTGAGATCAGCAATACGCCATACGGAGCACTGGAACCATAAATTGCACTTGCTGCAGCGTCTTTAATTACCGAAACACTTTCGATGTCTGCGGGATTAATTGAATTAAGATCACCGCCCTGAACACCATCTATAACAACAAGTGGTGCACCAGCAATACCAAATCCTGTATAGCCCCTTATATTAATGGATGGCAGGGCATTGGGTGCACCACCACTTGTATTGGTTGTTACATTCAGGTTACCGATTACACCCTGAAGTGCCTGACCAATATTATTAACCGGGCGATTTTGAAGTGTTTTGCCCGAAACCTGGTCAACGGCTCCGGTTAAATTGGCTTTTTTCTGTGTACCGTACGCTACCACCACTGCTTCTTCTAATTCTGCGGCACTGGTCTCCAACGAAAATTCAGCCTGATCCAATTGATTTATGACCAGGTTACGGGTTTTGTAACCAATTGCCGAAATCTGTAGCTGGTCTCCTTTTTTGGCGGGGATCCGGAATTTCCCCAAGGCGTCCGTTACTACGGTCTGGTTCTGGGATTTGTTTTGTAGGGTTACTCCGGCAATAGGCTCACCCGAAGCATTCCTGATAACCCCCTCTAATACAGAGAGTTGGTAAACACCTTTGTTACCTGCACCTGTTTGGTGGGTAAAATTTGCCTCCCCACTTGCTGAAGCCAGCAAGAACATGGTTAAAAAGGCCTGATAAATTTGCATAGCAGTTGATTTTGTACTAATTATTTCCTTAAACGAAATTATATTTCCTATGGATAAATTTAGTTAACAAATCATTACGGAATTATTAATTCAGGAAATTATTTTTCCTGACAGGAAATTATTTATTCGTAAATTGGC
>NZ_LUKG01000056.1:29189-32387 GCF_001601815.1 Flavihumibacter sp. CACIAM 22H1 | reverse complement strand
GGGGTAGCCTATGCCAGTACAAAAACTGTCACCAATAAGCAGGGCACAGAAATTCCGGTTATGCATGCCTGTGGGCACGATTTTCACATGACCACCTGGTTGGCTGTTGCAGGTTTTATGAACGCTTACCGAAAACATTGGCAAGGCACCCTGGTGTTCATTGCACAACCGGCTGAAGAAAAAGCAGCCGGGGCCAAAGCAATGCTGGCAGATGGTTTATATACCAGGTTTCCCAAGCCCGATTATGCCCTTGCATTGCATGTAAATTCGAAATTACCAGCAGGCACAGTAGGTTATTGCGCAGGAAGTGCATTGGCAAAAATTGATCTGCTGGATATTACTGTAAAAGGAAAAGGCGGCCATGGTGGAATGCCCAATTTTTCCAAAGACCCCATTGTTTTATCCGCGCAGCTTATTATGGCGCTTCAAACCATTGTAAGCAGGGAAGTGAACCCGGCCGAACCTGCGGTACTTACCATAGGTTCCATCCACGGTGGATCCAATTCCAATACCATTCCATCAGAAGTGTCGCTGGGCCTCACCATCCGATCTCTGAACGACAGCGTTCAGGCGGCTATGATAAAAAGTATTCAACGTATGGCTAATGGCATAGCCCATGCCGCCGGACTGGAAGAAAAAGATTTTCCTGTTATTCAACTCCGGAATGAATCCAGCCCGCTGGTGTATAATGATCCGGTACTGAGTCGGCGAATAGGTGCCGTCTTCCAGGAAAAACTGGGCAAAGAGCGGGTACAAGAGCTGCAGCCTGAAATGTATGGAGAGGATTTTGGCATGTACCGCCAAACCGAACCACCCCTTCCAACCCTTATTTATTCGGTAGGTACAGTTGGAACCGGTCCTTTTGTATCCACCCACTCCCCCCTTTACCTGCCAACCCTGGATCCGGCATTGGAAACTGGAATTAAAAGTTTAACCTGGGCATTGTTAGATTTGCTGAAACCAGCGAAAAAATAAACTATTGAACCAGACCTTTTCCCACCAGGGAGCTGCCATGCCAGACAGGGTAGTTGTTATTAATGGGGTACCACATTTGTACTTTAGTGGCACGGCCTATCTCTGCATGAATCATAATGCTGCATTTACCCGCCTCCTTGAAGAAGGAATGCAGTTATACGGAACCAATTATGGCAGTTCACGTTCGGGAAATTTTACGCTCCCGGTTTATGAACAAACAGAAAAGGCCCTGGCCGAACGATTACACGCGGAAGCAACCCTAACCATTTCTTCCGGCTTTATGGCCGCCCAACTGGTTATCCGCTTTTATGAAGGCACGGGTACATTTATGTATGCACCCGACAGCCACCCCGCCTTGTTGCGAACAAAACAGGATTACTATACCGGATCCTTTGAAAACTGGGCAACACAACTGCCGGAAAAAATTGCAGCTGTTGCGGACGACCGAATCATTCTGGTGTGTAATTCCATAGACCCCCTGAAAGCTGCTTATCATGATTTTTCCTGGATAGATCAACTCCCCGGCAATAAGTCCATTTTGTTAATTGTAGACGATTCGCATGGCCTGGGTATTACCGGAAAAAATGGCGAAGGTATATATGCAGGCATAAAAGACCGGGCGCCTATTGACAGTATAGTAGTTTCTTCACTGGGAAAAGCCATGGGCATACCTGGCGGCATTATCCTTAGCAACAGGCATACCATTAATCAACTCCGGACAAGCCCGTATTTTACCGCGGCCTCTCCAATTGCTCCCGCCTACTTGTATGCCTGCCTGCAGGGGGAAGCTATTTACGAACAGGAACGCAAACAACTGCGGGAAAATATTATCTATTTCCAGGGAGGATTGCAGCAGGTTTCCGGCTTCAGGCATATTGAAAACTATCCGGTTATTTATTGCATGCGCAATGAGTTGGCTGGTTTTCTGCTGGAACAGAATATACTTATCAGCAGTTTCGCTTATCCTACACCGGCAGATGGTATTATTACCCGGATCGTTCTGAACAGCCATCATCGAAAAGAAGACATGGATACCCTGCTCCGCTTCCTCAAAGATCAGTAACGAACAATGCATTCAATGGGCGGGTACTACCCGGTATTGAATGCATTGTTCATAACAACAACCAAAGCGGTTATTTAGTAGATCTCAGGAGGAAACTGTCCTTGTTTCGGATGTAGATAGGGAAGTCCGGGTTTTGAATCCCACCAGATCCTGCTGGTCATCAGATCTCCGCCCTGCAAACGGGCAGCTGCAGCACGTACATTTTTCTCGTTGAGTGAATATTCTGTCTGAGGATATGTTCCTCTGCGGGGAATTCTGCCATTGGTACTTCCCAGGTCGCTGCCGGTCCAGATTTCGGGGTACCCGGTTCTGCGGTATTCCGCCCAGCTTTCTGCACCCAGCCAGAAATTAGCCAGGTATTTTTGAATAATGATTTCGCGCAGTTGTTCTTCTTCAGCGCCTGAAAGAGAGCCAAATTCATCGCCCAGGTAAGCTGTAATAGCTCCTGCTGCCACGTTGTATTGGGTCATAGAAAGCTCAATACCTTTACGGTACATGGCTTCCGCATCTTCATTGGTGAGTCCGGCAAGTGCAGCTTCTGCTCGCAGAAAAGCTACTTCAGCAGCATTCATTACCTGGATATCGTATACAGGAGTGCGGAAAGAATAATCAAGGAAAGCGGTGGTTGATTCGCCATAGGGCAGTTTTTCATCAGCAAATAAACACATCGGGCGGCCTTTGTAACCGGATACACCATCTGTTGCAGGATCCGCAAATTTCTCCAGGCGGGGATCGTTGCGTTGCAGCAGGTTCTGGGTTACGGTTAAACCAACCCAAAGCGGGTAGCCATTGGAATTCAGGTAAGAATTATACAAAGGGTTCCGATTATTAATATCTGCGCCATCAATGGTCCGGAGAGTAGCCGCCTGATTATTCGCTTCGATCAGGGGCTTTCCAATTACATCTGTAATATGTTCTCTTGCCAATGTTTCGTTGGCATACCGAACGCGGATGGCCAGCCGAAGCCGAAGAGAGTTGGCAAAACGCACCCAGCGTTCTGCATTGCCATTAAACAGGATATCGGCTGAACCAAAGGAGCTTAGACCCGGCTCTGCGGTAAGCTGTGCTGCTGCCTCTTTTAATTCCTTCAGCATATCGGTATAAATCGATTCCTGTGTATCATAAACCGGCTGGCTGATCACTTCGCTTACATCCAGCAG
>NZ_LUKG01000056.1:11620-28442 GCF_001601815.1 Flavihumibacter sp. CACIAM 22H1 | reverse complement strand
TACATCCAGCAGCGATTCTGAATAGGGCAGATCACCAAAAATATCGGTCAGTTGATGAAACTGCCAAACTTTCCAGATCCTTGCAACCGCTTGCTGGTTTTTCAGGGAGGGGTCATTACCTGTAAGCCGGATTACTTCTGCAGTATTAATCAGGTCACCGGCATACGTAAAGTTGCCGCCCCAGTCGCGGGCCTGGAAAATAGTTCCGGAGCCCTGATTTGCATAATAATTACTGTATTCATTAAATGTGCCACCATTGTGACTGGCGAAAATGGTGTTTTTCAATACCAGGGTAAATAACATCGATGGACGAATTACATCCTTTGTTATAAGTATTGGATTGGTATTGATTTGTTCGAAATTTTTTGTGCACCCGCCAATAACAAGCGTCAGCATTCCTGCTACCAATAGCTGGGTTTTATATTTTCTGAGTTTCATACTTTCTCGTTAACCGGTTAAAAAGTAAAGGATAGATTAATGCCAATGCTACGTGTTGTGGGAATTCCTTTCGCCTCGTACCCCTGGGCAGAAATGGTTGTATTGAAGGCAGACTCCGGACTAATTCCCATTGTTTTGAATTTGGCATCGCGATAGATGTAAAAAAGATTTCTGCCGATAAGTGAAATCCGGGTTCCTTTAAAATAGGTTTTACTTAACCAGCGGGAAGCGCCGATATTATACCCTATACTTGCTTCGCGGAGTGCTGCATAGTCTGCATCAATAATAGCGTCGGTTGCAATATTGCCCCAGGCACTTCTTCCGGCATAATAATCCTGCGCCAATAGTACAATATCACTGGGTGTATATTTTCCATCCGGACCTTCAATTACCCCCTCCGCAATCAGGTTAGTTCTGTTTTCTGTAAACTTACCCATGCCTTTTGCACTCTGATCGTCATAAGACTGAGAAAAGATCTGTCCGCCTTTTCTGAAATCAATCAAGGCGCTGAGGGTTATTCCTTTATAGGTAAAACTATTGGTTAAGCCACCCAGCCAGTCGGGTTGTATGTTTCCTAAAATAGTAGCTTCGGAGGCGCTTTGGAATTTACCCTGTTCGGTAAGTAAAATCCGGCCGTCTTCTGTTCTCTTATAATCGAACCCGATGATATTTCCAAAGGCTTCACCAGGTGTTGCTTGTATGGAGGCTCGTGTAGCCGTAAGCATTCTGTAGGTAGAAATGCCTTCTGTAAGCTCAATTACTTTAGAACGGTTTTTAGACAGGTTAAGAATCATATCCCAGCTGAAATTCTTATTTCTAACCGGGCTTCCGGTCAATAATATTTCCACGCCTTTATTCTGAATTTCACCGGCATTGATCATGCGGGAAGCGTACCCTGTTGCACTTGACAACCCGATATTGATGATCTGGTTAAAAGTAGCTGCACTGTAATAAGTAACATCCAGTCCCAACCTGTTTTTAAAGAACCGGAGTTCTGTACCGATTTCAATACTGCGGGTAAGCTCATTTTTAAGATCAGCCAGCGGAACCGTTGAATTGATAGCGGCAAAAGGCTGTCCATTAAAATTCAAATTGGATAAGCTATAACCTCCTGTAGTACGGTAAGGATCAGCATCGTTACCTGCTTCGGCATACGATACACGTAGCTTGCCATAATCCAGTACACCGGTATTGGAACCCAGTACATCAGAGAACACAAAGCTGGTACTAACAGAGGGATAAAAGAAGGACTGATTTTTTAAACCCAGGGTGGAAGACCAGTCGTTCCTACCCGTAAAATCGAGGAATAGAAAATTTTTATACCCAACCTGGCCGGTAAAATAAGCCGAGTTGATTACTTTTTCACTGATATTATTGCGGGTGGCTTTATTCCTGGCATTATTGATATGGTAGAGTCCGGGAATATTAAATCCTGTACCGGTAAAGCCCACCTGCTCCTGCTCTCTTTTTAAATGATTCGCTCCTACAGAAAGAGATCCTGTAAAGTTTTTAGATAATTCTCCGGCAGCCGTAAGTAATACATCACTGTTCGATTCTTTAACCTGGTATTGGTCGTTGGAGATACTACCATCCAGGGTACCAGGTGTACCGATACCGATTCGAACCATCCGGTTTTCTGTATAAAAATCTGTACCTGACCGGGCCTGCAGGCTTAACCAGTCGGTAAACTTGTAACGGGCCAATACATAACCAATAATCCGATCGCGGGTATCCTTACTGATCAGCTCATTTAAGAGCCAGTAAGGGTTATTCGGGCTACCGCTCTTCCAGTTGATCATGGTACCATTGGCGCGTTTATAGTTTTTCTGCCAATCGAGATCAATAAAGCGGGGGGTTGCCATCAAACTTGCTATAGGCGAGGTTAGCAAACCACCAACTTCCGGGCGGTTATTTCCACTCTGGCGGATATAGTTCACTTTTGTTTCAACCGTAAGTTTTTTGGTAACATTCAAAGAAGCCAGCAAATTAATACTTTGTCTTTTCAGGGAATTATTGGGTATTATTCCTTCATTACGCATATCGGATGCCGATAAACGGTAGGTTCCTTTTTCACTTCCACCGGAAACAGCTACTGTGTTAGTAAAGGTTTTACCCGTCCGGAAAAAGCTTTTCAGGTTATCGCTGGGTTGCGGACTGAATTTTACCGCGCCCAGTTCCGGCCAGGTATCGATGGCAATCATACGACCATCCATCCGACCACCCCAGTTGTCTACCAGCCAGCCGGGCCAGCTATCGTATTCTACCCCATCAATGGTTTTTTTTCCGAAGGAGGTATAATTGTCGTCGTATCCACCTCCCCAAACATTCTGAAAAGTGGGGAGTACATTGGGCGATTCGAAGGTGGAATTAGAAGTGATATCCACGCGTGCCGGGCGCCCTGATTTTCCTTTTTTGGAGGTGATCAAAATAACGCCGTTGGCGCCACGGGCACCATACAGGGCAGCTGCTGCCGGGCCCTTCAGTACCGACATGGATTCGATATCATCGGGGTTAATATTGCCAATCCCGTCGCCGAAATCGCGCTGGCCGCCAAATGCCCCCGGCGTACCGAGCGTCTGATTGTCGATCGGAACCCCGTCTATTACATAAAGGGGCTGGTTATTCCCCTGCAGGGAAGAGGCGCCCCTGATTACCACAAAGCTAGATCCGCCGGCACCACCTGCCGAGGGGTTAATATGTACCCCGGCAACTTTACCTTTTAATGCATTTGCAACGTTCAGGTCTTTATTTTCTGATAAACGATCTCCATCAATGGTTTGCATGGAATAGCCCAGTGATTTCTTATTTCTTTCCACACCCAGGGCCGTTACTACCACTTCCGATAACTGGCTGTTTGTTGCAGATAAGGTAACTGCAATATTCTGGCGGCTGTTAATAGCAAGCTCCTGCTGCTGATAGCCGGTATAACTAATAATAAGGGTACCATTACCGGGTGCATCGATGGAAAATTTACCATCTGCATCGGTAACTACTCCACGGGTAGTTCCTTTTAAAAAAACAGAAACACCAGGCAGGGGTTTTTGATTCTCATCCAAAATAGTTCCACCGATCTTTCCTGTTTGCGAGAAGGCAAGCCCCCCGGTTACAAACAACAAAAGGATCAGTAGCAGACTACTCATCAATTGATTTCGTTTCATTTGCAGTGTATTTGGCATTAATTAAAAAAGAAGGTTACAAAAGAAATTGTCGGTATTATATTTTCGTTTCCTTTCCTTAAAAATAAGTTTTATTCAGTATTCGCCCAAATAAAAATGTTTTTTCCGGTTTTTTTATTTGCGAAACCTTATTTTATCGGATAAAACAGAAAGAAAACAACAGGATTTATGGGAAAAACTGTAGTTGTTACCATGCCTGGTGCAGCAACAGATGACCAGAGAGCCCTCTGGTGAGCATGGTTTATGAAAAAGCAGGTACCGGTGTGCGGTACGGGGTTAATAAAGGGCTCCTTTTGCAAACTGGTTGGGTCGGTGCATCCATTTTCCACTGGTAAAATCCGGAAAATCGACTGTTTCATTTCCCAGGGCAATAGAACTTTCACTCAAGGGCGTAATAGCGCTCCAGGCGGCGGCATCATAGACATCCATTGGCGTGGGCTCTCCTCTTTTTGCCGCTTCAATAAAAGCATGCAGCACAAAAAAATCGATGCCGTCGTGGCCTGTTTTGGTGGCTTCCTCACCCCATTTTTTCCAGAGTGGATGGTCGTATTTTTTAAACCATTCCGCTGCATCGTCCCAGCGTTCATGATCGTACTTGCTAACTCCTTCTATGTAGATTCCATTGTTCAGGTTCATCCAGATACCGTTGGTACCCTGCACCCTGAATCCCAATGAGTAAGGGCGGGGCAGGTTGGTATCGTGCTGCAGGAAGATGGTTTCCCCGTTGGCACAGGATAATTGGGTGGTTACCACATCACCCAGCTTAAACAACTGCTTTGCATTCGGGTGGTCGGCGCCGCCTTTTTTTACTATATAATTATGTAGCCCCCTTGCTTTGCTGGCGAACGAATTCAATGAAACGAAGCGATTGCCCCTGTTTATGTCAATCAGCATGGCCAACGGTCCTACATCATGGGTTGGGTAGAGGTCGCCATTGCGATGGATCGAATGCTGTGTCCTCCATTTTGCTTCTGAAAAACCTTTTTCGCCAAATTCTACCCCACTATTATAAGGAGTTACCCCATCATTGAACTTTACGCCTCTCAGATCGTGCTGGTACCCGCCTTGCAAATGAATGATTTCACCAAACAAACCCTGGCGGATCATATTCAGTACAGCCAGTATATCTCTACGATAGCAGGCATTTTCCAGCATCATTACCTGCGCATTTGATTTTTCTGCAGCCCGTACTACCTCCCAATGATCTTCGAGGGTAATTCCCAAAACCACTTCAGTAGCAATATATTTTTGTCCGGCTGCAATGCTGTCCAGGATCATTGGGGTATGCCATTCCCAGGGGGTGGAAATAACAACCGCATCCAGCTTAGCAGATTCCAGCATTTTCCGGTACGCATAAGGATCACCGGTAAAAACCTGCGGTCTGGTTTTTCCTGATTTTTTTATCAGTTCTCCGGCCATCTGTAACATCCGTGCATCAATATCGCAAATAGCGGCTACTTCTACATCGGTCCGGTTCAAACTCATGGCAAGATGTGCTTGTCCACGTAAACCTGTGCCGATAAAACCCAGCCGTAATTTCTGGGGCTGCCGGTTTATTGCTGCTATCAATGGGTTACCCAATGTTATGGCCGCTGTGGAAAAAGCCATCTGTTGTACAAATTTTCTTCTTGGTTGCATTGCCGGAAAAATTAGGGTTGAAGAGTTGGTTGGAAACGTTGGCGGAAATAATCGTTGTAGGCTTTTAATTTTTCGAGGTAGCCTTCCAGGTCGAGCAACTGTTCGTCGTAGATCAGGTACTCCATACCAGCTACCCTGTTGGCAAAATGCCGGGTTCGTTCCTGTTCAAAAAAATAAGTTTTCGCTGGGGTCGACATTCCTTTCGGCAAGCGGGTTTCTTCCCATTTTTGGCAGAGCGCCTTAAATACCGCCTTTCTTCTGGCTAACTGGCCAGCAACCGTTTTTTCTGCCTGAAGCAGGTGATAGTAGGCCGAGTCGATATTTACAAAACGCTGCAGATGCGCCTGTTTAATACTTGTTTCCAATGATTCCAGGTCGAAATAGGTTTGGGCCGTATGTTTAGCCAGTTCGGCCAGGGTTTTCAGCACTTCGATATCATAGGAATGCAGTGCCCCGGCTGCTATATTTTTTTCGCAAATGGCAACAGCGCTGTCCATTTTAGCAAGGATTAGCTTAGACGCATCAAGCCGGTCGGCGTATTCCCGAGCCCAGAAAGGGTCGTATTCCAGGGCATCGCCCCTGGGCAAATCGGGCAAATGTGTTTTTCCAATATCTCCCCAGGCCCAAACCCTGCGTTCAAAGCTTTCCATATAAAAATAGGCAGCCTCATTCAGAAGGCGGTAGAGGGTTGTCATATCCTGTTGCTCCGCCCCATACCAGTTTCGCATAAAGGCAGTGGTAAATGCTTCCAATGAATAGCCTTTTACATTCCAGGAATAAGCTGCTGTAGTAGCAAAACACAAACTCCAGGCCTGCATAGGTAAGCCAGAGTCATCCCAATTGGTTCGGATAACTCCATCAAATACATTGCTGCCTAAATTTTCCTGGAGAAATTTTACAGAAGTTTCTAAAGCCCCCGCTTCGATCTTTCCTTTCCCGTTCTTCACAAAAAAATAGGGTAGAAATAACTGCTCAATACCTGGATTAGGATCATAGGCATATACCGAATAACCCAACGCTTTTGCTTGTTTTGCATAGGCCAAATCGGGCGTTTCATAACTGTAGGATTCCGTCATTATCAACGAGGGATGGGGTACTACAGGCGCCTGTTGCGTTGCCTTGTCTTCACCATGGTAAATATTGAGCCTGCCTTTTGCCCAGCCCATCGGAGCTTCCCAGGCCATAACCCCTCTTTTATGCGGCTTCAATAACTCCGCACTTTTTCCAAGAAACAGGTGGTATAAGCCGCTGCGGCCGATTTCAGCCTGCTTTTTACTACAATTTTCGCATTTACCCAATTCGTAGGTTTCATCGGAGCCGATATGTATGAATTTTGAACCCGGCGTGGCTTCCATTGCGTCTTTCCAGAGATCCATCAGCAATTGATACGAGGCTTCTTTCAATGGACAAAATTCAAAATTAGAGGCAGGCACCTCGCGCAAATGGGCAAATTGCGGCCATTTAAGAATAAAACCAACATGTCCTAATCCCTGTACCAGTGGCACAAGCTGAACATGGTACTGCTGTGCATAGCGGGTTAGCTCCTGCATTTCCGCCATCGTAAAAGCTCCCGGGGCACCGATTTCAGGATGACTTGGATATAAAAATTTATCCTCCCATTCCCAAACCAGCATATTCATTTTACTGGCAGCCAGCTCGCGAATAAACTGTTGCACGTATTCCTTGGTATCCTGGTGGTGTTTGGTATCGTAATGTGCTGCCCGAACCTTGGTATCAGGCCAGTCTCGGATCTCAACTTCGCGTAGTGTAGCATTTTTTTCCTTGCCCTCAATGAGTTGCAAAAGGGTCTGAACGCCGTAAAAAAGTCCGGCTTCCCCAGGCGAGGAAATAGTAATACCTGCTTCCCGAACGGTTAAGCGATAGCCTTCTTCCCCCAGCGTTTTGTCTTTTTTCCGTTCCAACCGGATGTATTTTCCCGGCGTAGCGGCGGCGGCCTGAAGCTGGTGCCCCCATCTTTTTTGAAGTGATTCCTGTAGCAATGCTGCCGTGAAACGATCTGCTTTACCCGGATTACCCGCCTGTATAAGCCGTGTAAAACCGGCCAATGGCTGGCTGGCTGCTGCATAATTTACCTCTTTTGGATAAGGTATTAATGCAGGTAACTGGCTGGCCGGAGGAGTTGCCCCTCCTTTTTCCATCCATCCGCTTAAGAGCAATACTATCAGAATGCGTAAATAGGTGGTTGTCGATCGTTGCATGAGCTACCATAATTATAAGGAGGTATAAATATAAACAGAGGTAATTATCTTTCAAAATATTTTGTATTTTAAATTATATCTTTCATTTCCTTATTTTACAAAATCATGATAAGAGTTCTATTTGTCCTTTTTTTCCTGTACGCGCCGTATTTCGGCCAGTCGCAATCCTGCTTGCCCTGTGATTCTTTGCGACAGATACCCGGAATAATTTTCTGTGACGACTTTGAATCAACCGACCCCCTCGGCAACCGGTATTTTGGCTATGATCCGGATGATGGAGAATTTATCCGGATGGCAGGGGCAGGAAGAAATGGAAGCCATGGTATGCGTGTAAAATTTCAGGCAGGTGAAGTAGAAGCCGGTGTATTACAGAAAGCTATCGGCCGCTCTCCCGACCCAGGTATGAAGTACAGCAGCATGCCCGATAGTAATTTTACCGACATCTATTGGCGGATTGAGCTTCGGAACCAACCTGGTTGGGAAGGTGGCGGCGGCGACAAATTAAGCCGCGCAACCAGTATTGCCAGTAAAACCTGGCAACAGGGAATGATTGCGCATGTTTGGTCTGGGGGCCAACCCAATTCCTATGATTACCTGGTGATGGACCCCGCCAGCGGCATCAATACCGATAGCCAACTTGCGAGCAAAAAATACAATGATTTCGAAAACCTGCGGTGGATGGGTGGCACACAGGGTTCAACGCCCCTGTTCCGCACCGACCAGACCGGTAAATGGAACTGTATTGTTGCCCATGTAAAGCTGAATACGCCTGGTTTATCGGATGGCATTTTCGAAGTATGGGTAAACGGAGAACTACAAGGTGCAAGGTATGACCTGAACTGGCATGCCCGCTGGAACCTGCAGCCCGGTTCTTATGGAATCAACGCGGTATTTTTTGAGAATTACTGGAACAAAGGTTCCGTAAAAGAACAGGAACGCTATTTTGACAATATCCTTATCAGCACCCGGCCTATTGCCTGCGATTGCCGGTAGCAATAGGACCAATATACCGCCTCGCAACCACCAGGTGATCGTATTTGGTATAGTGATTTTCTCCTGCCGGGCTCTTACTGTCATAATGCTCAATGCGCAGGAAATTTACATTGAGCAAAGGGTTGGAGCGCCACTGAAAGCCTTCAAAAGGCTTTCCGGCCGGATCATTTATCCATCGATCCTTTTCCCAATAGCCATTCGGAAAACCCTGGCCCCAGTAGCCCACTTCTTTTCCGTCCTGCCAGATCCGGAGAGCTCCGTTTCGGGCGGTTGCGGGTTTATTAAGTTTGACCATTATTTCAATACAGATCCATTCGTCCCATTTTAAATCCTGCGCCTGGCTGCTTTTGTTAACCAGGGTATTTCCATAACAGCTGGTACCCTTATTCCAACTGCGCATTTCGCCCCAATAGAGGTAGGCATCCATTTCCGGTTCCTCATTGGGCTCATAGGAAATGGAAAAACGCTTATCGCCTTCCCCACAACGTCCGGCCTGTCCCATGTGATAGGGAATAGCCGGGTAATTACCGCCAATTTTAACTGCTTCATGATGAATATACCCTTTTGACAGGGCCGGGTACTTAACATAATAGCGGATAAAAAGGCTGTCGTCCCAGCCCGGTTGAATCATTTTATACAGATGAGCGCCATCGTTTTTTCCCCCTATATTGGTGAGTTTCACTGAATGCTTTCCGGCACTCCCCTTCGGAACATCCGGATCATTAAAAATCCCGGTTCGATTTTTTATGTCTTCATACCGCGCAAAAATAGTACTGGTATCTTCCTCAAATTGTTCCACAAATAAAACATCGGGGTCTGTTTCGATGCCCTTATCCTGCGGATACTGCTGGGCCAAGGATTGTTGCTTCGGGTTAACAGAGAGCAGAAAAATCAAAAAAATGAAATTAATCATAATGAAAAGAAAGTATTATCGAATATATATCTTTCATTTAATTTTTCTTAGGCGTATTTTTTTAAATAATGCGGTATTGGTATGGCCCGACATATTTTCATTGTAGGGTTGATAGGCAAGCAAAAGAACATGGGTTCCCTTCGATAAATGAAGCCGGATGCTGTTGCTGTATCCCCAGGAGGTCCAATTATCTTTTCCTCGTTGGGGAAAAACCAGCACCCCCCGCGGCTGCTCATTCAGCAGAAGGGTTCTTATGGCACATTTGTTATCGGTATTAATTGGGCCGTTTCCATTAGCATATTCAACATCAACATCATATACACCGGCCTGTTGAATAGTAACAGCAACCGGCTGCGTGGAGAGTTTATTGGCAGAAAGCGGTATTTCCACTGCTTGAAAAAATTCCACCGGTTCACTGGCAAATGATTCCACCCCTGCTTCGTCCAGGGCCATCAATTGATACCGGCCTGGTTCGGTAATGGTTTCACTGGTAAGGCTGCCGGAGATTAGTTTTAATAATTCTCCGTTCCGGAACAGCTTGTATTGTTTTACGGAAGACTGCGGCAGCCAGTATAGCTGATCATTATCCAACCCAAGTTTAGGTTCGGCCAAACTCGTATAATTGCCTGGCTTATAAATGCGTTGAGGCGGAATTGGTCCGTCCAGTTCAATTTTTACCGTATAGCTGCCGGTTAGTTCTTTATTAATAATAGCGGCGTCTGTTTTTACCCCATTCAATGAAAAAGAGCGTATTTGATTTCCGTAGCCATTGATCTCGATATCCAAAACAGCGCCGCGATAGCGGAATTTTTTCAATACCCGGTTACCGGCCAAGGCCTGGGGTATAAAGGGTTGAAACCGAAGCCCCTCTTCAGTAAACTGGATACCAAACAAGGTTTTGTGTACCATTCCGATATGCCCTGATAAGCTCCAGAGCATATTACTTGAATTGATTTGGGTACCCTTAAAATCGCCGTTTTCCGCCACCAGGTTTTCTTTATTCGTAAGAAAAAGCGCTGCCGGCCGGTAAATTGCCGCCATGCTCTCCAGTACGGCCGCTTCATTACCGGCTTTGGAGGCAGCCATTAACCAGAACGCTTGTACAAAGGGCCAAACGGCATTGTTATGGTAGGGCGGTATACCCGGAATATCGGGGTAAATACAGGGTATACCAAAACTGGTTACCGGTGTATTGGAAACAAGTTCCTTTTGCTGATCGGGGGTAGCCAGGTCAAACAACACGGCTAATGCTTCTCCCAGCGCATCGGTGCGGGCTGACCTCAACTGATCACCCCGGCCATATAAATACTGCGCGTAATACTTTTTACCAGGAATCCACAGCAATCGGTTAACCGCTTCCCGTATCTGGTCGGCGCGCTTATTAAATGCGGCGGCATTGGTTTGGCTGCCTAACAGATCAGCCATTCTTGCAGCTACCCGGTTAGCCTGGTAATGAACCGCATTTGTACTTAATGTTTTTGATTCAAAAATATCTGCCGGTTGCATCCAGGCAGGGTAGGTTTGCTCTCTCCAGTCAAGGAAAGACGATTCCCCTTTCACCAGGCCCGAAGCCGGATCGTATATAGTCTGGTAATCATCCTGCAGGGTATTGGTTATGATCTCAAATGCCTGCGCCATCCAGTGCAGATCACCCTCTGCCAGGTAAATTTCCCAGGCTGCAATAGCCCAGATCATCCTGTCGCTCGAAACCGGCCAGGCTCCACCGGTACCGGTATCCTGGATAATTTTTTTCCGGGCATTGACTTTTTTAAGCAAGCTGTTCCTGGCAACTTCCGGTTGCATATAGGCCATTGATAAAAGAATGCTATAGCTGATATCCCTTGTCCATACGCC
Source organism: Flavihumibacter sp. CACIAM 22H1 (assembly GCF_001601815.1). Taxonomy (GTDB): domain Bacteria; phylum Bacteroidota; class Bacteroidia; order Chitinophagales; family Chitinophagaceae; genus Flavihumibacter. The sequence goes on along the minus strand of NZ_LUKG01000056.1, from coordinate 17,211 downwards.
TGCCCACTCCTTTCCTGTGCGGAAGGTACTGTCGGGTTCGATGGCGTTCACCATTTCCTCCAGGGCCATATTATATAAAGCGTCTGTCAGGATGAAATCAGACTGAAGGGCTGGGTAGGAACTGATGTCTTTCGACAATTTCCAGCCCTGTTCCGTTGGCGTTGCGGGTATGGATTCTTCATTGATTTCTAACAATACCTCGTAAATACCGTCTCCATCCGGATCCTTTAATTCCAGTTCGGGATGCCGGGTTAACTGGCTGAAATCCCAGGTCATAGGTGCGGTACTGCCAGCAATATAAACTGCGCTGAAATCCTGCTTATATAACCGTTCTCCATTAAAAAATTCAAAATAACCGGCTTTTGAAAAAGCATCCAGTATTTCCCGCAGATCCAATTGTACCAGTAGTTTGGTATTCGGTTTAATATATCCCGATTCTTCGTGCTCTCCCAACTTTAAAGCCTGTCCGAATTTTATCAGCGGGGTTTTAATAACGGGGCCGGTGCCCAGCACATTAAAATGATGGTCTATCCCGGATACCATTTCATTGTCCTTTCCATTGATCGCAAACTTGAAATCAATGATTGATTTTTTATACGGGTTGGCCGGGCTACGATAGGTAGACACCAGCTCCGTAGCAGACAGCGCTTTGGAACTATACGCTCCCTGAACTACCTGATCTTTAAATATCCGGTAGGCTGCCGAAGAGTAGAAAGGCTCGCCGGAATCGGATTTACATGCCATACTGAAAGATAAAGCAAGCCATCCCGCCAGTTGAAAAATTTTACAACGCATCCTTATCATTTAATGAATTCGAGCGCCTGGTCGGTTGCCCCATACTCCAATTGCAGGCTACAGGTGCGTGTTGCCGGATCCCAGCTGAATTTTTGTTTTTTCTTATCAAGCAACACTTGTTTGGGTTTTGTCTCCAGCTGAATTTTTATCAGCCAGGAACGTTTTCCTTCCGGTTTGAACCCATTATTATGAACCGGTGCCTGTATCAGCAGGTCTGTAATTCCTGCCCGAACAGCACAGCTGATATTGGTAATACTATGCTCTTTATGCAGATACCCGGTGGTTTCACCATCGTCTTCATACAGGCGGAAACTTGTTTTTTGCCCGCTTTCCGGCGGGTATACCAGGAGGGTAAAAGGAAAATCCTTTTTTTCATGGATGTATTGCATCACCGGCATCAGGGGAATGATAGCCCCTTTTTTAACCAGCACCGGTACAATATCTAACGGGGCCGGGTACTCGATTACCTGTTCGCCATCAAACTGTTTTCCCGGGTTATTAAAGTCGATCCATTTACCTTCCGGAAGATATATTTTTTTACTGCGGGCACCTTTTTTTACCACGGGTGCAACCAGCAATTCCTGTCCGAGCATAAACTGTTCATTCGCCGTATATCCATTGGTGTCTTTGGGAAATTCCAACAACATTGCCCGCATAAGGGGCCAGCCGGTTTCATGTGTTTCTGCTGCATAGGAATAGATATATGGAAATAACCGGTATTTTAACTCAATAGCTTTTTTACTGATCTGTTCAGCTTCCGCTCCGAATAACCAGGGTTCAACGGCGTTATTACCTTCATGGTGCGCCCTGCTCAACGGGTTGAATACGCCAAACTGCAGCCAGCGGATATACAATTCTGACATCGCCGCATAATCGGTTATATCACCACAGTAGCCGGAGATATCTGTGGCCCAGAAGGGAATGCCGCCCATGCCCGCCGATAAAGCAAGAGGGATTTGATTGGCCAGGTTTGCCCAGCCATCCAGCACATCATTTCCATTTCCGGAATCGCCAGACCATCCAAAGCTATAACGTTGTATACCAGCATAAGCTGCACGGGTCATCTGAAACACCCGTTTACCCGGATTATACTTTTCAAATTGTTCCTTTACCACCTTATCCCAGGTGAATCCGTATACATTGTGTATTTCATCGTGCATACCCAGGAAGTGTTTCATATGCAGGCGATCAGGCGCATCCTCATTACTCCAGGCCGGCTCGCCCATATCTGTCCAAAAACCCTTTACCCCGTCATTAATTGGCTTCTGCTGCAGCTTGCCCCACCAGTTTGCCACTGCCGGTTTGGTAAAATCTACCACACCGCAATTACCCCCCCAGGGCCAGGGCATATCGTAGGATTTGCCGGTACGCTGATCCAGTGCAAAATAACCCAGCGAATCGGCGGCCCTCCATTGGCGTTGATTGGATTGAGACACCACCGGGTCCTGTGATACAATTACTTTAAAACCATTGGAATCCAACGCACTTAACATCGCTGCGGGGTTCTGGTAACGTTCCGGATGCCAGTCAAAACTCTGGAGTGCATCCACCCAGCCGATATCCTGGTAGATGATATCACAGGGAATATTTCGGGAACGATAACCTGCTGCTATTTCGCGGGTCAGTTTTTCATTGGTTAGCAAGCCGCGGCTTTGCGAAAAACCAAATGCCCATTTAGGCGGAAGAATTGGCTTACCGGTTAGTGTTATGTATTGCTGCAGAATCTGTTTGTACTCTTTTCCATAAATAAAATAATAGAGGAGCTCTCCACCGGATGATTCAAAGGAATAATACTGACTGGATTCTGTGCCAAACCGGAAAACGGATTTATGGGTATTATCAAAAAAGATCCCATATTGATAACTGCTCATAAAAAATGGAATGCTTTTATACAGCGGGTCTTCGTCGCTGGTATAGCAGGGCCGGTCACTGTTCCACATGGTATAAGTACGGCCTCTCCGGTTGAGTGGCCCGGCTTTTTCTCCCAGCCCAATAAACTGTTCATCTGGCCTTAACTGTTTGTAGGAAATAACTTTAGCAGCATCTTTCTCCAGGCCCCTTTCTTTAAAATCGCTCATCAGGAGTCGCTGGTATTTATCAAAAACCTGCAACTGGAAGGGCGACCGGTTAATGCGAATTCTCAACAGGTCTGTAAACAATTCATAGGCCTGCGCCTGTTCATGTACCTGCAGGTTGCCGGTAGCTTCTATAGAATCGGTAATAACTGCAAAGGATTCGTTCTTTTTTTCAAAACGGCCATCCGGAGAAAACCAGATTCGAAATACACCACCAGCCAGCAGCTTTAAAGAAACCGCGGAACTATCCGCTCCTTTAAACACGACGGTATTTCCTTTCACCTCGTAACCTATACAATTGCCCGGCGTTTTTACCGGTTGTGCGTTGCCGGCACCACTAATCAGTAGCCCGATAATGAGTTTACATATTTTCTTCATAGCTTATACTATTCAATTACAATCATAGTCCAGTAAAGCAGCGATGGCAGTGTAAATACCAGTTCATTACCTTGCTGTTCAAAACTAATTTCTTCCGGTGCGCCCTGCAACCTGTCGGGCGAAGCCACCCAAATTTTACGCACTGTTTGCCCAAGCGTGCATCTAAGTGTGGCATTTTCTATAAGTGCAGGTTTTTGTTGCTGACCCCTATCATCTCTCCAATTCAGTTCGGTTGCCTGGTTAAAATTGAGCAGTTGCAAAAGCTGCCGATTACCTATTTTTTTGCTGAGCAGGCTAACATTTCCGCTTACAGGTGGCCATTGATTGATGGTCATTTTTTGATTGGTACAGGACAGATTAACGCTGTTCCAGTCGCCACCATCGCGCAGCAGGTTTTGATACGCAACTATAAAATCGTAATAATTCAGCAAAGCTGTTCGAAGGTCATCACGTGGTTGCAGGTTATTATGCGGAAAATATTCTTTGCTTAATAAATGTTCTCCCAATTCAAGATGCGTACCTCCGTGGGCAAAAATAACAGCATCTGTGAGCAGCACGCCGGGTGTGTTAAAGTAACCGGGGTTATCGGATAGTGTATAATTCATATAGGCGGCCAGCACAGAAGGCTTTCCGTTACCTAGGTAATTATTATTGGCAAGTATCGTGGCCAGGTCTGCATACGTTTCATTAGGATGCCATACTTCGGTATACAAAAAATCAACCGGGGCCGAAGCAATGCTTTCGCCCTGTCCATATTGATTAACGGCATTCATCACCAGCCTTTTCTCCGGTGCTGCCGTTTTCATTGCCTCTAGGAATGGGGCAAAATCCCTTGCCTGGTTTACCTGCCTGCCATCGTAGGCATAGAGCGCGCCTCTATTTCCCAGTGCGTCTACGTGGTAGCCATCGAAAGCAAGCGCTTCGTATACCTGTTTATTTTGATCTATAAGATATTGCTGCCATTCCCTATTAGCGGCATCTGTGAGGAATATATCGCTCTTGAAAAATGGTTGTGGAAGCGGATGTTTATCTTTCTGTTTTCGCTCTGCATCCTTAAACAGGTACCATTCTTCTTTTACACCATCTGTGGCAGCATCCTTGAGGGCACCGAAGGCCAGGTTATAAAACATGGCTTTCATTCCTCTTGCATGAGCCATTTCAATATATTGTTGCAGTGTATTCAACCGTACTTCCTTATTCGCAATATCTGTCCAGCTTTGCATAGGCAACGCACCTGTACCGGCAAGTGGCTGGTGGTGTTTGTATTGCCAGTCGTAAAACTGCAGTCCATTAATATGATACCGCGTAAGTTCTTCCATCACCCTTTCCATTTCGGCGCCTGGTATTGAACCGAATTTGGAAAGAAAGCCATACCTCGGAAATTTTTTCCAGTCGGAAGACACATCCACACCAATAGCTGCCTTTACCAGTTCTTTGCCCTCCGCTAGTTCAACCAGCTCAACCAGGTACCCCTTATAATCCGGTGTGGGCAGGGGCAGCTTTAGTGTGCTTCCGCTTACCGGCTGTTCAAGAATTAATTCATCCAGGTGCCGAAACCGGATTTTCCAGTTTCCGGCCAGTTGGCGATTTATGCGAAAACTGGCTACTTCACCTGGTTTATAGGCGGCCTTGTCTGCCAGCAGTTGCAAGGAAAAAGCGTTTCCGTAGGTTATGGGATCTTTTTCCGGCCCATCTTTTCTACAAGCGGCCAACAGGAGGCAATAAACAAAGGGTACAAATAATTTAGCTCGAACCATTACTACTATTGTTTTTGAATCAGAATTGTTTCATACAGCTGATTGATGGTTATTTTGTAGGTACCCGGCTGAGTAATTCTCCATTTATTATCCGGGCTGCCGCTCTTTATAAACTTCAGTTGGGTGCTACCCATTTCCGAACCATTGATCACCGGCATAAAATAGTCGCAGCCCCAGTTGCCGGTAGCCAGTGGAAATTTAAATTCTCCGGCGGTCATTGGTCCGGTAAAGCTGAATTCATAGGGATTACCGGCTGTAGGAACCAGTGCAACGGGATTATCTATATTCCAGCCGGCAGGTGTAGCATCGCCTACCATCCAGATTTCCGTGAAGGGTGTAAATGCCTGAACCTGCAGGGTCATAGCCTGCAGATCAAGCCTTATTTTATAGGGGCCGGCAGCGGGTATCTTCCATTTATTATCGGGGTTACCGCCCGGTACCAGCTGTACGCCGGTTTCATTAATGGCCTGGTGATTGACAAGGGGCATATAATAATCTGTTCCGAAATTTCCGGTAGCTACCGGAATTTTAAATTCACCCGCTGTCAGTAAACCGCCGTAGGTAAATACAAAAAGATTAGAGGAGT
>NZ_LUKG01000056.1:3142-11434 GCF_001601815.1 Flavihumibacter sp. CACIAM 22H1 | reverse complement strand
GGAGTCTACCCGCATTGGCGTTGGATTATCAATATTCCATCCGGTAGGCAGGGCATCTCCCAGCAACCATAGTTTTTTGTAGGGAGGCTCACTGGAAGCAATAACCGAAATAGTGCCATCCAGTAAACTCACCACCACATCATAGAGGCCCGAACTGGCAACACTGAATTTTTCATCGGGATCAGCATCGGACATCCGGTACACAAGGCTGGCTTCCGTTGCACCTTTATTGTAAGATGGCAGGAATGAACCGAGGGTGGTTATCAGTTTAAATTCACCCACTGACAATATTCCCTTCCAGGCAAAAAAACCGGGTTGTGCAGGAACCGGGGTAAGAGGGGTAGCATTGTCTGCACTCCAGCCATTCGGCGTAGCATCGCCGATCAGGTAAAGTGTTGTACTAACGGGCTCGTAGGTGGTTACCTGAAATTCGATGACAGCACTTGAATCTTTTGGTAAAATTCCATCTGCTACGGAAGCTACAATTTGTGCTTCCAGTATGCCCGCCCTACCCGGCTGAAAACCGAATTCGGTGGCCAGTTGATTCAGTTCACCTACTGTAATTTTTTTGGAACGCAGTCCTGCTCCAAGAGATTCTATCCGTGCCGAAGAAAAATTATTTCCTTTTTTATCGAGTTTAATGCTGTAGGATATAGCCGCATTGGTTCCCTGGTTAGAGCCGGCGGTCCAGCTCAGCACCAGCGCATCCTGTTGCATATTTTTCTGCTCCAGCACAATAGCTGTTTTGTCGACCGTTACTGCCAGCGGCTGAGAACCCTTATCCAGTTCTCTCAGGTCTTTTGAGCAGGAAATACCGAGTACCAGCAGAAGCAGGGCGATGAATTGTACTATCCGATACATAACTAAATTTTTTGAGGTGGGTGAATCAGTAACCGGGGTTTTGGGAAAGATTTGGATTAGCATCCCGTTCTTTTTGAGGAATAGGCAATAGAAGATGTTTTTCAGCAGCATTCACCTTCCCGATGGAATGCAAAAAGCCGATTCCATAAGCCCCCTGGTTTACCCGGATCAGATCAAACCAGCGATGGCCTTCAAAAGCCAGTTCCATCCGTCTTTCCTGCAGAATTTTTTCACGTAACTGTACCTGGTTTAATCCCTGAACAGGTGGCAGCCCAGCTCTTAACCGAACCCTGTTCAGCGGTCCGCCGGAGTTTATGGAAGCGGCAGGTGCCTGTGCCTCAGCAGTTTTTCCCGTTTCATTCAGTGCTTCTGCATGCATCAGCAATACATCTGCATAGCGTAATACCACCCAATTGGCGGGATTGGTATCATAGTCGGGTGAAATCGTTTTATCCACCAGAAATTTCCGAAGATTATAACCGGTTGTAGCGTAGGAACTCCGGTATACTTTACCATCAAATTCAGGGCCTCCCTGGTAAAGAATGGTTTGGTCTTTACGAAGATCGCCCGCTTCATATGCGTTTACAAATTCCTGTGTAGGCTGATTCCAGCCATATCCACCAGCCACAAAGTCGGCGTTACGCGGACCGGTAAAGGTACTTACCCAGGAGCTCTGGTTTTCATTGCTCCAGAATCCGAAATTTGTTTTACCTATAAACTGTACTTCAAATAAAGATTCAACGCCGTTTTTTAGTAGCCGGATTGAAATTATCGCTGTACCGGGTATGAAGCGAATAACCCATGGTTTGAAGTGTTTCACAAAGCGCAATGGTTTCGTTGTAATTACCCAGTGTCAGCTGTACTTTAGCCAGCATTCCGATAGCGGCCCCTTTAGTAGCGCGGCCAAGATCAGTAGCAGCCATTTCATTTTTTGCCGGTAATAAACTGATTGCTTTTTCAAGATCAAGTAGAATCAACTGGTATACTTCTTCGCGCGTACTTCTGGCCGGACGTAAATCATCCTGCGGCGTTTGTGCAACAGTAATCAGGGGTACTCCTCCGAATAACTGAACAAGGATAAAATGATAATGTGCCCGCAGAAAATAAGCTTCTCCTAACACCCGGTTTTTAAGCGCTTCGCTGATATTCATGGACGGTACCCGTTCTATAACCAGTTTGCCCGTAGAATTCCGGGGGCAGGCCCGCGCCAGATATCCAATGCTGCCGCATTATCGGTTGATGTTACAAAATTGGAAATATCCTGGGTTTCTATTCCATCGGTTCCACCACCGGCTCCTACAAGGCTATTGCCGGCCCATATATCGGTGGTCCACATACGTAAATTATACAATTTGGGCCATTGCAGGGGCTGATAGGCGCCATTGATAGCGGCTATAGCATCTTCCTCGGTTTTCCAGTAATTTTCGGTATTAACAGAATCGAGCGGAGTTTTATCGAGGTATTTTGAGCAACTGCCCATTAAAAGGCAGGCTACAAATAAGAGCGCATTTTTTCTTGACAACATTGCCTTTGTTTTTGATTTAAAAACTGATATTGATGCCACCGCTTACAATCCTGGTAACGGGATATACATTGAGATCTACTCCATTGGTGGGCACTTCAGGATCAAAGCCGGTATATTTTGTGAAGGTGAGCAGGTTTTGACAGGAGAAATATAAACGTGCACTGGACATTTTAAAGCGCTGAATAAGCGCAGAAGAAAAAGTATAACCAAGTGTAATGTTTTTAATCCTGAGATAAGATCCATCTTCAATAAACCGGTCCGATATACGGGTATTTTTATTTGGATCATTAAACACCGCCCTGGGCATGGTAGTACTGCTGCCTTCACCATTCCAGCGATCCAGTACCGCAGTGGTCTGGTTCTGTGCCACAGCCATCCCTTCCTGGTATATCCGGTTAGCATTGAAAATTTTATTACCGGCAATGCCCTGTAGAAAAACCGAAAGATCAAAGCCTTTATACGAAAAGCTGTTATTCATTGCAAAAATGAAAGTGGGAGATGGATTGCCTATAAAAGTGCGGTCATTGTCATCTATTACACCGTCATTGTTAAGATCCCTGAATTTTATATCGCCGGGTGAAGTACGATTATTAGGATCAGCTCCGGGAACCTGGAGTGCATAATTATCCACCTCCTTCTGGTTCTGGAAAATACCATTGGTAACAAAGCCGTAAAACTCATTAATAGGATATCCCCCGGCATGCTGGATGGCCAGGTTCTGGTTCAGGCCAATACTACCTGTGTACAAAGGCACACTATCATTCAGGCTGATAATTTTATTCTGATTATAGGAAATATTAAAACTGGTAGTCCACTCCAGTGCACCGGTTGTATTGCGTGTATGGAGGGTAAGTTCTACGCCGCGGTTTTGTACTTTTCCAAGGTTGATGCTAGGTACCACAATATCGGAATACCCGGTTGTAATCGGTACAGCCATCGGCACCAGCATATCCTGGGTTGTTTTCAAATAGGCGTCTAGTGTTACGGTAAGGCGGTTGTTAAACAGGCTTGCATCTACTGCCATATTAGCCTGGGCTACCTTTTCCCAGCGTACCCCCGGGTTGGGAATGGCCAGTGGAACGATAGCCGTCACAGGCTGCCCATTGAAACTGTATTGAACCGTTTGCAATACCGAAGCAAAGGAATAGTTACCGATATTCTGATTGCCGGTAATTCCATAACCTGCCCGGAGTTTAAGATCGTTCAACAGGCCGTTTTGCCGGAAAAAATCTTCTTCTGAAATGCGCCAGGCAACAGAAGCAGACGGGAAGGTTCCAAACCGGTTAGATTTTCCGAACCTTGAAGAACCATCACGCCGTACCGTTGCAGTTAGCAAATACTTTTTTTGAAAATCATAATTAACCCGGCCGATATAGGAAAACAGGGCCCATTCACTGGCACTGCCGCCTACAGTGGGCAGGGTGGTACCATTGTTTAATTGCTGGGTAGCATCACTGGCAAATTGCTGGATGGAGCCATTCATGAAATCATAGCGGTTATTTTGCAAACTGGTTCCGGCCAGCACTGTTATGGAATGATCGTCCGCTATTTGCCCGGAATAGGTTAAGGTGTTATCCCATAACCAGGTGAGGCTTTTGTTATACTGGCTGAAGAGGTAAGAATTGGGCTGCGGAATCGGCTGCCAGTTGTATTTAGGGGCCCAGCTTCTATTGTCCCAGAAAGATGCCTGTACCCCACCCGTAGTTTTAAATTTAAGCGATGGAAGTAAACTGATCTCTGCAAACATATTCCCAACAATATTGTAGCCGTTTGTGCGATTTTTATTCAGTGTTGCTTTTCCCACCTGGTTGGGAATATCTCCCACCCAGGAGGGCTGCCCAACCGGACCCGCATAAGATCCATCTTCATTATAAATCGGCTGGGTGGGCAATGCTGCCATTGTAGCACGGATATCATAAGAACCATTTCTTTTGACATCATGGTTAAGACTCAGGTTATTTCCAACGCGAAGCCAGTCAAACACCCTTGAATCGCTATTAAATTGCAACGTGTAGCGGCGATAATCGGTATTTAATACAATCCCTTTCTGGTCTAATACAGAACCTGCCACATAGTAGGTTGATTTTGCCGTTCCGCCTGCGTAAGAGAGCGCATAGTTTTGCAGGGGGGCACTGTTGAAAACTGCACCCAGCCAGTCAGTTCCTTTTCCCAATGTGGTTGGATCTGCAAAGGCAGGATTTTGTGCCTGGCCATTATTAGCCATCATTTCATTATGTAAGGAAGCAAACTGTGCTGCCGATAACATGGCTACCATAGAGCTGGCCTGCTGATTTCCGAAAGATGTTTTAAATTCCAGCGTATTTTTTCCGGATATGCCCCTTTTGGTACTGATCAATACCACCCCGTTGGCGCCTCTTGATCCATAAATAGCCGCTGCAGAAGCGTCTTTCAGTATTTCAATGGAAGCAATATCATCGGGACTGATAGTGTTCAGCGGAATATCGGTAGGTACCCCGTCGATCACCAATAATGGATCGCTGTTATTAATGGTTCCAACCCCACGTACGCGGATTGTAGCATTACTGCCGGGTGCACCCGAGGATACCACCTGAACACCGGCTGCCCTTCCCTGTAAGGCATCTCCCGCATTTGTAACAGGCAGCGATCTAAATTCTTTACCGCTGACGGAGCTTACGGAACCGGTAAGATCGCGTTTGCGCTGTGTGCCATATCCAACCACCACCACATCATCCAGGCTTTTGTCCAGCGCAGTGAGGACGATTTCAAAGCTGTTCCTGTATCCCACAGGAATACGCAGCTCTTCATATCCTACATAGGAAAACAATAAGGTATCGGTAGCGTTGGCAGTAATAGAAAAAATACCCGCTGCTGCAGAACTCGTAACTGGTCCATCAGGCAGCACCTGCACGGTAACCCCGACTAAGGGGCTGTTATCCGGTTTGGCAATAATTTTTCCTGTAATGGTCCGGTTCTGTGCATGAACAGGGATAAAAAACACCGCACAGACCAGGAGGCAGAACATGCTTCGGATACGGCAGTTCAATTGAGCTGGCATAAACAATCGTTTTGATTTAATAATACAGGACGAAACAACTACAAGTTTTTCAGAATCGCCTATCAGTCCGTTCCATTTAGTTTTCAAAACGTGCCAAATTCCAAAAACCTGTTTCGAAAATTGACAGAAAGCCGTAACTATGTAGCAGTAGTTATTATTACCTGCATGCCTAAACGAGCCCACGCATATTTTTTTGTTGCATATGTGTTCTGTAGCTTGTTGCAGGCACAGCTTGTTTTTTCACAGTCTTATTATTTTAAGAACTACCAGGTTCAGCAGGGATTATCGGGAAATACCATTACCAGTATTTTGCAGGATCGAAAAGGTTTTATGTGGTTCGGTACCAGAAACGGACTGAATCGTTTTGATGGTACCCATTTCCGGATTTTTAGCGAGGATGCTGCTAATCCTACCAGTATCGGCAGTAATTCTATCCTCAGTTTATTTGAAGACCGCCAGGAAACTATTTGGGTAGGTACCTATAAGGGAATTTATTTGTACGATGCCGCCACGGAACAATTCCGGGCATTTACAAAAATTCCGAGAGCCGAGGTACGGCATATTAAAGGCGATTCAGCCAATACCATCTGGATTATTTCAAATTTTCAATTATACAGGTATAACCTGGCCACCGATGACCTACGATCTTACCAGGCCAATAACATGCAGTCGATTGCCTTGCATGTAAGCAAAGAAGGTACTGTTTATGTAGCCACTACCACCGGGTTGATTAAAGTCTATAACCCGCAAAAAGACCAGTTTGAGACCTATGATATTGCCACAATTTATGGGCAGTCTATAACTTATGTACAGGATCTGCACCCGGTAAATGACAGTTTATTATTGATCGGAACCATGAATAAGGTGCTCCTGTTGAACAGGAAAAAATCCACCATTCAGAACATATTTGAGGGTAGTAGGTATACGGGCACAATCCAGGTGCATTCCATCCTGCGGCAGGGAGGTTCAAGTTTCTGGCTGGGAACTGAAACAGGTATTTATATATGGGATGTATCACTAGGCATCCGCCAGCATATTGAAAAACATTTCACCAACCCCTATTCCATAAGTGATAACGTGATCAATGTATTTTGCCGGGATCGGGAAGATGGGATCTGGATCGGTACATTTTTCGGCGGTGTCAATTACTATTCAGAATCGCTCAGCAGTTTTCAAAAATACTCCCCTATCAACGGCGAAAATAACCTGAGCGGAAACCTGGTGCATGAAATCTGCCGTGATGATGCTGGCTTTATATGGATCGGCACCGAAGATGCTGGTCTTAATAAACTGGATCCGCTTACCGGAAAAATCAAACAGTTTATGCCTGGAATGGGGGCCGGAAGTATCGCCTACCAGAACATTCATGGACTGGTGGCAGCAGGCAATGAATTATGGATTGGGACCTATGAACATGGGTTGGATGTAATGGATCTGCGGACAGAAAAAGTTATCCGCCATTATAAAGACGGCGCGGGCAAGCATGATCTAAAAGGAAATTTTATTGTAGCCCTTCATCGGACGGCAGCGGGTGAAATACTGGTAGGCACCTGGAATGGATTATTCAGATACAATCGCGATACAGACAATTTCACCCAATTACCCTTTTTTAATACACAGATTCAGGCAATTTATGAAGACGATGCAGGAACTATCTGGGCATGCACCTACGGAAATGGAGTATACTATTATAATACGAAAACGGATAAAGGCGGAAGACTGCTGCACGATTCATTAAATAAGGAAAGTATACCAAACAATTATGTAAATAACCTGTATGAAGACCGTAAGAAAAATATCTGGTTCAGTACGGAAACCGGTATTTGCAGGTACCAGCCACTAACAGGAAAAATAACCCGCTATACAGATGGTTATCTGAATAACCAAACCTTCCGGATACTGGAAGATAGTTCCGGTCAATTCTGGATCAGTACGGCCAAAGGCCTGGTTCGGCTTGATCCTGTAAGCAGCCAAACCAAACAATACAATACTGCCAATGGTTTATTATCAGACCAGTTCAATTATAATTCGGCTTATCGCTCGCCCGAAGGCGACATGTATTTTGGCACCGTTAAAGGCATGATCCGTTTTAAACCCGAAACCCTGCCTAAGAATAATTTTATTCCCCCGGTTTTTATTACGGGTATCCTGGTGAATAACCAGGCAAGAATATTTGCTGCCACGGAACAGGGAACAATGGTATTGCCGTATGACAGCTCGTCTATCAGTATTGATATGGCTGCCTTAAGTTACCGGTTGCCCGAAATGAATGAGTATGCCTATAAAATGGAGGGCGTTGATAAGGACTGGATTTATATAAAAACCAACCGCAGAATTTATTACACCAAACTTTCTCCCGGAAATTACCGGTTTTTATTAAAAGGATCGAATAGTGGAGAGGTTTGGAATGATAATATAACCCAATTACGTATTACCATTCTTCCGCCTTTTTGGGCCAGCACCTGGGCCTATTTATTGTATGTATTGGTTACGTTGGGTATTACAGGGCTGATTATACGTTATTATTACCTCGCGTGGACGGAAAAAAACCGGCGAAAAATGGATGCTATGGAAATGGCCAAGGAACGGGAAATATATAATGCCAAAATCGAATTTTTCACCAATGTGGCACATGAAATCCGCACTCCGCTTACGATGATAAAACTGCCGCTAGACAAATTATTGCAGGCAACATCCAACCATTCTTCTATCACGGAAAGTTTACTGACGATGAAAAAAAACACCAACCGATTAATTGATCTGACAGACCAGTTACTGGATTTCAGAAAAGCTGAGGCCAATCATTTCAGCCTGAATTTTATTTCAACAGATATTACCGGTTTGCTGAAAGAGGTGGTGAGTGGCTTCA
>NZ_LUKG01000056.1:0-2707 GCF_001601815.1 Flavihumibacter sp. CACIAM 22H1 | reverse complement strand
GAGCTATGGCGGAAGAGAAGGAAATTGCTCTTCAGTTGGAAACACCCAGGATTAATTTGCAGGCATATGTAGATACGGAGGCGTTTCGAAAAATTCTGCTGAACCTGATTAACAATGCGGTTAAATACGCCAAATCCAGCATATTGGTAAAGTTATTACCCTTTAGTAGCGAAGACACGGTTTTTACGATTGAAGTGAGTAATGATGGTTATCTTATTCCGAGCGATCAGAAAGAAAAGATCTTTGCCCCTTTTTACCGGTTAAAGGAAACAGAAAAGCAGCCGGGAACGGGAATAGGCTTGTCTTTTATCAAGATCGTTGACAGAATTACACAAGGGAGTACTGGAATTAAAGGAACCAAATGGCCTGTTGAACCTGTTTCAGTTAACGATTCCGATTCATCAGGAAAATGAAATTAATTTTTTGGAGGAGTATGGGGCAGAGGAGCCAGTTGTTCTTAGTTCAGCAGGCAATTTACCGGCTGACAATAATGTAAAATTGCATATTCTACTGGTGGAAGACAATAAGGAAATTGCGGTTTTTTTGCAGCGGGAACTGATGGCGAATTACCTGATATCCCGGGCTAAAAACGGCGAAGAAGCGCTGGATATATTAGCGGGTGAGAATGTACAATTGGTGATAAGTGATATTATGATGCCGGTAATGGATGGAATTGAGTTGTGTAAGCGGATTAAAACCAATATCGAATACAGCCATATCCCGATTATTTTACTAACGGCTAAAAATACGCTGCATGCGAAAATAGAGGGGTTGGAAGTAGGGGCAGATGCGTATATCGAAAAACCGTTTGATTTCGATCATTTGCAGGCGCAGATCAGCAATTTATTGAATAACCGCAAAATTATCCGCGAGTATTTTGCGCGGTCTCCTATTACGCATTTGAGGGGCATGGCCAGTTCAAAGGCTGATATTGATTTTCTGGAAAAGCTGGGTGCGGCTATTGACGAGCGAATAGAGGACCATACCATGGATGTGGACCAGTTATGCCGGTTGATGAATATGAGCCGTACGACCTTGTATCGTAAGATCAAAGCTATTTCGGATCTAACGCCAAATGAGCTGATTAATATTACCCGTTTGAAGAAGGCGGCCGAATTGCTGGCATCCGGAAAGTATAAGGTGAATGAGGTTTCCGATATGGTGGGGTACAGCCTGGTCAGTAATTTTTCCCGCGATTTTAACAAGCAGTTTGGCATGACGCCCTCTGCCTACGTGAAGACGTCAGACAGGTGTTAGGACGGTGTCCTAACACCTGTCTGACGTCTTCACTGAATCCGATCCCCGTTTTCCGCCGCATATCCAAGTTCAATCGCACGCCGGATCCCCTTTTCAATAACTGTTTCCACCGATGTACCCAGCCGCGCAAATCCCAGTAAACGAGCCGTTTCCTTCAACAGATCTGCCCGGGTTAAACTTATCTGATTCAATAGAACCTCCTTTACAGCCAGTGCAATTTCTTCCGGTGCAATATCCTCGGCAGCACGCTTGAATTCATTGAGCGTAGACCTGCGATATCCAGCCAGTTCCGTATGACCGGCCGCCCACAAAAAACGGTTATAACCTTCGTCTACCTCCCGGCACCCGGTTAAAAGAATCAGCTTATCTAACTGCCCATTTATTTTCATACCCAAACGCGCTATTCCCCAAGCTGTTAAAATTCGTTTATAGGCCAGGGGCCTGCTGATCGGCGATTCCGCTTCCAGTAAATCCCGCAACTGCTCCAATATGTACGCCTCATTAGAAGGCGCCGTAAATTCTTCCGCAAAGGAATCGGGTTTTCTTCGAAGCAGGGCAGGCCGGTACATACGTTGCAAGGAAACCGCCTTAGGAGCCTGCTCATTATCAGCTACAACCGGCAAAGCCGGCAATTCGGATACTTCTTCCGAAAACTTTGTCACCGATTCATTTTGTTTCAACTCCTCCAAAACGGCAAGCAGTCGGTTTAACGTGGATTCCGGCTTTTCCCACCACTCTGCAGCCCACAGTTTAAATAAATTCCAGCCCAACCCCTTTAAGACATCGGGTTGGATGATCTCCCGGTCGCGATTTGTTTCCGCCTTGTAATAATTCCAGCCATCTGTACAGATCCCCAGCAAATAATGATGTTGGTTACGGGGATCAACAACCGCTATATCGATTTTAAAGCCGGAACTACCAATATGCGTATGAACTTCATAACCCTGTTCCCTTAGTGCCGCTGCCACCAGTTCCTCAAAACTATTCTTACTATCCTTTGCTATAGATTTTCTTGTCAGTGACATTTTACCTTTTTCCGCGTATGACAGGAACGCTTTTAAATTAGCCACTCCTACTGATGCGGTACGCCGTAGATCAATCTGTTCAGACCGCATGGATGAAAAAACCATCATTTCTTCCCTTGCTCTTGAAACGGCCACATTTAATCGCCTCCACCCTCCTTCGCGGTTAATTGGACCAAAATTTAAACTTATTTTTCCTTCTGCATCGGGGCCATAACAAGTGGAAAATAAAATGATATCACGTTCATCGCCCTGTACATTTTCCAGGTTTTTGATAAACAGCGGCTCCTCTTTTTCCATTGCTAACCGTTCCAGGTCGGGTCGGCCTGCCAGCAACTTATCCAGCAAATCATTGATAAGGATTTGTTGTGCGGAGCTGAACGTTACAATACCTATACTTTTACCGGCCTCCGATGCACTGGATAACC
>NZ_LUKG01000055.1:11333-32444 GCF_001601815.1 Flavihumibacter sp. CACIAM 22H1 | reverse complement strand
GATATAGAGATCCTTTATTGATACTACTCCCTTTATATTGTCAATATCTTCGTCACATATCGGGTAAATAGAATGTGGTTCTTTGATGATTTTTTCTTTGATAGATTGTTCGTTATCGTTGATATCAAACCAGATAATGTCACTTCGGTGGGTCATAAGAGAAGTGATGGTACGGTCACCGAGGTGAAAAACCCGCTCAATTATTTCCTGTTCTGCTTCATCAATGGTGCCTTGTTCTGTTCCCTCACTGATTATGGCCTTGATTTCTTCTTCTGTTACCTGTGAATCATTGGGTTTTACGCCAAGCAGCCTGCTTAATAAATTGGTGGATTTGCTGAGCAACCAGATAAAGGGATGGGTGATCATACTGATTAACCGCATCGGCCCCGCTACCAGTTTTGCAATTTTTTCCGGGTTCGATAGGCCAATCCGTTTGGGTAATAATTCGCCCAGTACCATGCTGAAATAGGTAAGGATAATAACTACGATAGCGGTAGCAATTCCGTTGGCATACTGGCTGATTGGTGGAAACTGCCGTAAAAACGTTGCCGTATCCGAGGTTAAGGTTTCGCCGGAAAATATACCCGTTAAAATGCCGATAAGTGTAATGCCTATTTGAACAGTAGATAAAAAAGTATCGGGGTGGTTGGCAAGTGCCAATGCTTCCTTGGCCCTTAAATCGCCTTTTTGGGCCTGAGACTCAAGCCTTGCTTTCCTGGCCGAAACCAGGGCAATTTCCGCCATCGAAAAAATACCGTTTAATAAGATTAATCCAAGTATTATAAAGATCTCAATCATGTGTTGAAGTTCAGTATGCTGCCGGTTTCGGCAAACCAATATTTTTATTGAAGATACTACTCATTCCAAATCCAAGCAGGGAACCTATGAGGGCACCCGCAAGTACATCCAGGGGATAATGAACACCTACATATACCTGTGCAAAAGCAACGAAGGCGGCAAATACAAAAAGCAGGTTTACCCAGGAGCCAAGCAGGGGGCGCAGGGAGCCGGCTACAAAACTGGCAAAGCCAAAGTGATTGGTGGCATGAGAGGAGGTAAAGCTGCTGCTGCCCGGGCAATAACGCACAAAAAAACGAACCTGGTCGATCATTTCCGGATCACGGCAGGGACGTAACCGGAGTATATTGTTTTTAATCAGATTACTGCTTACCTGGTCCGTAATTGCTATGGTACAGATGGCAAAAAGTATCCACCACCAGCCTTTTTTTCCGAGGTTCTGAATCGTCAGTACCATGAAAAAAAGATAGAGAGGTATCCAGAAATAGGTTTCACGGATATGCTGGAATATAAAATCCAGGAAAGGATGATGCCAATGGCCATTAATCTGAACAAACAACTTTTTGTCCAATTCAATAAGCCGGTTTAAAAGTTCCATATTTGTTTACAACTTACACAAAAATAAGTAGTTAGCAATAATAAAGCCGGGATGTTTAAATTATTACGAAATTCGCGCGCATGTTGCGGATTTCCCCGATACTTCGTTGGATCATTTTGTTAAGTGTATTTCTGCTGCTTACCATGGGGTTGGCCAGGGGCTTAGCCTGGATGGTATTTGCCGTACCCGGCGCAGAAAACAGCCCTGCCTTACCAACTTTTTGGCTGGGCTTCCGATACGATTTCAGAATTGTTGCACTACTGGGTCTATTGCTGTTTGCATTGGGTAGTATACCGGTGCTAAACCCATTTAAAAGCATCCGGGCTCAAAAAATATGGACCTGGTTTCTAGGCCTGGTATTCCTGGCATTGATAGTTTTTTATATAATTGATTTTCTGCATTTCAGGTACCTGAATCAGCGTTTAAATGCAAGTGCCCTGGCTTTTCTGCAGGATGCCGGAATTTCGGCCAGCATGGTTTGGCAAACTTATCCGGTGATCCGGTTACTACTGGCTGTTGTGCTGCTTACCTGGCTGATGGTGCTAAGCCTCAAAAGGATCTTTAAATGGAGCCGGGTTGAAAATTACCGACCGGTTAAACCAGGCTCCTGGCTATTTCCTATTGTATTTGTACTGCTTGCCGGTATTGGAATTTTTGGCAGGATCGGTCAATATCCGCTCCGCTGGAGCGATGCATTTAACCTGGGCTCCGATTTTAAAGCCAATATTGCATTAAATCCCGTTCAGTCCTTTTTTAGTTCGTTCAGCTTCAGGACCTCTTCGTATGATCTGAAAACCGTACGAGCCAGCTACAGCAAAATGGCCGACTGGCTGGGCGTTTCCGACAAGGATAGTGTAAAATTGAATTTTCGGCGGCAAGTTCAGCCCGATTCAATCGCTAATTGGTCCGGGGCTGCTACGCCCAATATTGTACTGGTGATCTGTGAAAGTTTTAGCGGGTATAAAAGTTCCATGTGGGGCAGTCCGTTAAATACAACGCCTTATTTTAACCAGCTTACCAGGGAAGGCCTGTTCTTTGACAATTGTTTTACCCCTACCATTGCCACCGCCCGGGGAGTATGGGCAACCATTACTGGCATCCCGGATGTAGAACTGGTAAAAACTGCCAGCAGAAACCCCTTAATGGTGGATCAGCATACGATCATAAATGATTTTAACGCCCATAAAAAATATTATTTTATTGGGGGAAGTACAAGTTGGGCAAATATTCGGGGTATCCTCAACAACAACATAACCGGCCTGTCGATTTATGAAGAAGATGATTACACTGTTCCGCGAATAGATGTTTGGGGAATCAGCGATAAACACCTTTTTCTGGAAGCAGATAAGGTATTGCAAAAGAAAAAGCATCCTTTTTTTGCAATTATACAAACCGCCGATAATCATCGCCCCTATACCATTCCGCTGGAAGACCGCGAAGCCCTGGGAATAATGGAGTTTCCCTTAGATACATTGAGAAAGTACGGGTTTGAGTCGAACGAGGAGCTAAACGCTTTCCGCTATACCGACTACTGTTTTAAAACATTTATCGAAAAAGCAAAAACCTCGGATTATTTCCCGAATACCCTTTTTGTTTTTGTAGGGGATCATGGAATTGCTGGTAATGCAGGTCCGCTGTTCCCGGCATCCTGGACGAAAAACTCCCTATCCTCCAATCATGTACCCCTGCTCTTTTATGCACCCGGTAAAATACCCGTAAAAAGAATTCATGACATTGCTTCCCAGTTGGATGTGTTGCCGACCATTGCCGGCATTGCCAATATTCCCTATCGGAATACCAGTTTGGGGAGAGACCTGGTAAAAATGCATTTTACGGGCGATACGGCTGCCAGCCGGGCATTTATCCTGGACGTAAATAATAAAAACAGGGGCATTCTTTACCAGCAATATTATTATTCCCGGTCCTTACAGGGCACCATCAGTTCACTGGAATGGGCCGATTTTGCAAGCCAGCCGACCACCACGGAAAAACCTTCCGCGGAATGGTATGAATGGTGGTCCAAAGCCTATTTTGAAACTGCCCGCTACCTGCTGTTGAATAACAAAAAATAGAAAACTGGTTTATTAAACCAGCTCCATCAAACATTTGATTTTTTTTATAAAATCTTAGAGCAAGAGCATAAATTTTGAAAAATCTTCAATAATCAGGCTGCTCACGACTAGGCAGAATCGCTTATTTTTGAGGCCTTAAACCTTTGAACTGTGGCATTGATAAAAAGTATATCCGGCATTAGGGGAACAATCGGCGGGCACCCTGTTGAAAATCTGACACCCATTGATATTGTTCGATTTGCTGCAGCTTATGGCAGTGTTCTACTGGAAAAACAAAAATCACCCAAAGTAGTTATCGGACGCGATGGCCGGATTTCCGGTGAAATGGTAAGTCAGCTTGTTTCACAAACACTGGTGGGATTAGGAATTCAGGTAGTGGACCTGGGTTTGAGTACAACTCCAACCGTTGAAATGGCCGTTGTTTGGGAAAAAGCGGATGGTGGTATTATTTTAACAGCCAGTCACAATCCCAAAGAATGGAATGCTTTGAAGTTGTTAAACGCTGCAGGCGAATTTATTTCTGCAGAAACAGGGGCATTGGTACTGGAACTTGCCGCTAAGGAAAGTTTTCAGTTTGCTTCCGTAGATAAATTAGGCAGTATAACGGCCAACACCAGTTATCTTCAGCAACATGTACAGGCAGTGGTAGATTACCCACTGGTTAATAAGGAAGCTATTGCCAAAAAACAATTTAAAGTTGTGGTGGATGCCGTTAATTCCAGCGGTGCTTTTGCTATTCCTCAGCTGTTAAAAGCGTTAGGCGTTGAAGAGGTAATCGTACTGAATGAAGAAGTGAATGGACGTTTCGCACACAATCCCGAACCTTTACCGGAAAACCTGGTAGGGTTAAGCGCCGAAGTAAAAAAACAAGGCGCTTCCCTGGGTATTGCGGTAGATCCGGATGTGGACAGGCTTTGTTTTGTTTGTGAAGACGGCAGTATGTTCGGCGAGGAATTTACGCTAGTTGCCGTTGCCGACTATGTATTATCGCATCGTAAAGGAAATACGGTTTCAAATATGTCTTCTACCAAGGCATTGAAAGAAATCACCCTGCAGCACGGGGGTATCTATTATCCCTCTGCAGTAGGAGAAGTAAATGTGGTTAAAAAAATGAAGGAAGTGGGTGCGGTTATCGGGGGTGAAGGCAACGGTGGAATTATTGTGCCTGATTTTCATTACGGCAGAGACGCCCTTATTGGTGTGGGATTGTTTTTAAGTGCGCTTGCACAACATAAAAACGGCATTAAATCCTTCCGTACGAAATACCCCGATTATTTTATTTCCAAGAATAAAATTGAATTGGAAAAAGGGGTAAATGTTAAAAATATTTTCGAAAAGATCGAAAAGAAATACAAGAAACAGCCCATTAATACGGAAGATGGATTGAAAATTGAATTTGAATCAGATTGGGTTCATTTACGCACATCAAACACCGAGCCCATTATCCGCATTTATGCAGAAAGCAATTTTGAAACAACCGCTAATAATATTGCACTACGGCTTATGCAGGATATTAAGGAATTTATCCAGTAAGCTTTAGGAAGGCTATATCAGAATAATTTTCGAAATTTGCGGCTCGCCCTAACAGGCGAGCTTTTTTTAGCTAAAACATACACGTGCAACGAATTTATTTAGACAATGCTGCCACCACTGCGCTGGATCCGCTGGTGCTGGAAGCGATGATGCCTTATCTCACCGATAAATTTGGAAATCCTTCTTCGATTTATTCGTACGGCAGGGAAAGCAGGTTAGCGATTGAAACTGCCCGTAAACAGGTAGCCCGCCTGCTGGGGGCCCACCCGGCCGAGATATTCTTTACTTCCGGAGGAACTGAAAGCAGCAATACAGCTATCCTGGCTGCCGTCCAGGATCTTGGCTGTACCCATATTATCAGTTCACCGTTGGAACATCATGCTACCTTGCACACGGTGGAGTTTTTGCAGAAATCACGCGGTATTCCGGTTAGCTGGGTAACTGTTGACTCCTCTGGTCATGTTAATTACGAAGACCTTAAAAGACTTTTGGCCGGGCATAGCGGTAAATCGCTGGTAAGCCTGATGCATGCTAATAATGAAATCGGCAATCTTACAGACATTCACCGGGTAGGAGAACTCTGCAAAGAATACAACGCTATTTTTCATTCCGATACTGTTCAAACGGTTGGTCATTATCCTTTTGATCTCCGGAATACACCGGTACATTTTATAACGGGTGCCGGCCATAAATTTCATGGTCCTAAAGGAGTGGGGATTTTATATGTGAATGAAAATGTACAGATCCAGCCATTCCTCCATGGTGGCTCCCAGGAGCGAAATATGCGCGCAGGTACCGAAAACCTATATGGTATTGTAGGATTTGCTAAAGCGCTGCAACTGGCCATGGACAACTATGAAAAAGACAGCGCCTATATTCATGAGTTAAAAAAATACATGGCGGAAAAACTGATCTCATCCATTCCAGGTACTTCCATAAATGGCGACTGTTTTGGTAAAAGCCTGTATACTGTTCTGAATATTGCATTTCCTAAGACGGAAAAATCAGAAATGTTGCTCTTTAACCTCGATATCAACGGCATCTGCGCTTCAGGTGGAAGTGCCTGTACCAGCGGGGCTGATCTCGGGTCTCATGTAATCAGGGCGTTTAAACAGGATCCTAATAAGGTAGCGGTGCGTTTTTCATTTTGTAAACATAATACCCGAGAGGAGATCGATTTGGTTATTGGGAAACTGAAGGGGATGCTTTAAACAGTTCAAACAGTAGTTCAGGTTCATTCGTCGTTATCATTGGAAATTGATGCAATAAAAAATACCTGATTTTTTTTTCATCATTCACCGTCCATACGTTTAATACCTGTTGGTTTTTTTTTGCCATGGCTATCCAGTCTTCATGGTTTTCGAATACCGAATAATGATAATCCAGCCCGGTAATACCATCCCGGATAAGTTCATCCGGCGATTTGGTTCCGGATAAATATTGGACCTTGGCTGCAGGGTCCATTTTTTTTACCTCTAACAGGATTTCATAATCAAAGCTGATATAGTTTACCCAGGCCTGGGCACCCAGGTTATGGATCAGTTCTACTGTTTTACGGGCACGCAACGCAGCTCTTTCCGGGCCTTTGTCGGTTGGTTTGATTTCTACAATCAGCCTTGTTCCATATTGCTGCATACCGGCTTCTAAATAAGCGCGTAATGTGGGTAAGCTTTCCCCATTGGCCAACCGTTCGTTCGCCAAGGCCGCAAATGTGTGTTCCTCAATTGCTTTACCCTTGAAATCGGCATCATGATTAATCACAAGGCTATCGTCTTTTGTGAAATGAACATCGAATTCAGTTCCTGCACAATTCAGCCGTATGGCTTCAGCCAAAGAAGCCAGTGAATTTTCAGCGGTAGCAAGCCGTTTCCAGGCACCCCTATGCGCAATTACCGGGTTCCTGTGAAAAGCGTCGTTAAGAATACGGAATTGCTTTTGTTCATTTTTCCCGTTTCGTACAAATTTCAGCGTTACGCTTAATTCCTTCCTGCGTTGGATTTCCTGCTGGCCTTTGGTGGTTAGCTGCAACAGGTTGTTTTTCCAGCTGAATAAATCGCGGGCAGTGTGTACCTGTACTTTTTCGTACGAGCCATTCACTAACTCACCGATTACGGCCTTACCGTTATAAATATAATTCGATAACCCGGATAACCCGGTTTGAGCAGTGGCAAACATAGAGCATAATATAGCAGCCAATAATACCAATCTGATTTTCATGCTGCCAAGTTAATCAATCAGCGAATCATATTTTTGATTTCCTGGAGTTTTAACAGCGCTTCCACGGGCGTTAACCGGTTTATATCCAATCCATCCAGCGTTTTGCGGATGCTGTCAAAGGTTTGTGTGTGTACGTCAAAAATAGATAGTTGCATTTTGGGGCCACCGATCTCTTTCACTTTTTCTGTGAGCGCAGGTACAGCAGGCTCACCGCTGTCGATGGTTTGAATGGATTGTGTTTCCAGTTGTTCAAGAATTTCATTGGCCCGGTTTATTAAGGAGGCGGGCATGCCGGCCATTCTTGCTACATGAATACCAAAACTATGGGTACTGCCTCCGGGTGCCAGTTTTCGAAGAAAAATAATTTTATTGCCCACTTCTTTGTTAGTGATATGGAAATTCCGCACCCGGCCCAGGTTGTTCTCCAACTCATTCAATTCATGGTAATGCGTAGCAAAAAGGGTTAGCGGCTGTTGCGCAATCTGGTGCAGGTGCTCTACCATACTCCAGGCAATAGATATGCCGTCATAAGTAGACGTACCCCGGCCAATTTCATCCAGCAGGATAAGGCTGCGGTGCGTAACGTTATTCAGAATACTGGCCGTTTCATTCATTTCCACCATAAAAGTAGATTCGCCCCCGCTCAGGTTATCGGAAGCGCCTACCCGCGTAAAAATTTTATCCGTTAGCGGAAGTTTCGCCAGGTTGGCCGGTACAAAACTTCCCATATGCGCCATCAGAGTTATAATAGCCACCTGCCTTAACAGGGCACTTTTACCCGACATGTTCGGTCCGGTTAGTATAATAATCTGCTGGTCTGTTTTATTAAGAATAAGATCATTGGCTACATATTGATCACCAGGATTCAGGTAGCGTTCAATTACCGGGTGCCTGCCTGCTTCAATGAGCAGGTCTTCCTGTTCTGTAACTACCGGTTTCTTGTAGCCGAACTGTACAGCATTGGCTGAAAAACAAAGCAGGCAATCAATAATGGCAAGAATATTTCCATTGGTTTGAATGGGAGAAAGAAAGTCCTGCAATTCATTTAAGATCGATTCAAACAAACTCAGTTCCAGGGATAGGATCCGGTCTTCTGCCCCGGTAATCTTTTCTTCATATTCCTTTAATTCCGGTGTAATGTATCGTTCTGCATTGGTGAGGGTTTGTTTGCGGGTCCAGGTTTCTGGTACTTTGTTTTTATGCGTATTGGTTACCTCCAAATAATAGCCAAACACATTGTTGAACCCGATTTTAAGGGATGGGATGCCCGTTTTACCGGCTTCTTCCTGTTGCAACTGAACCAGGTATTCCTTACCCTTACTGGCTATCGCCCGAAGATCGTCCAGTTCGGCACTTACTCCTGCCGCAATATAGTTGCCTTTGGCAGTGGTAGGAGCAGGGTTTTCCATGATCTCGTTCAATATTTTTTCCGCTATATAGGTACAGGGATTCAGGGCATTGGATAAACGACGAAGATATTCATTGGGAGAGGTAGCTGTACTAGCCTGAATTTCCTTTACCTGCTGCAAGCCTTTTGCAAGGTGGATTAATTCACGGGGACCGATCTTTTTTAAGGGTATTTTACTCACCAGTCGTTCAACGTCTCCGCATAGCCGAATATGATGGCTGATTTTATTCCTTTCTTCTACCTGTGTTATAAAATATTCTACCAGGTCGAGTCGCTCATTGATTTTGGTTAAATCCTTCAGTGGAAAAACCATCCATCGTTTCAATAACCGGGCTCCCATAGGAGATACCGTCTGATCCAGTACTTTCAATAACGAATGTGCATCGCTGTTTGGTCCGCCCAGTAGTTCCAGGTTGCGTATGGTAAAGCGATCCATCCACAGAAAATCTTCCCGGTCTATGCGCTGCATGGAAGCAATGTGCTGGAGGTTGGGGTGTTCTGTGTCTCGGAGATAATGCAGGATGGCGCCGGCCGCTACCAGGCCCAGCGATAATTCTTCCACGCCAAATCCTTTGAGAGAATGGGTTTGGAAATGTTTTAATAGGGTTTCCTGGGCGTATACATCCTGGAATATCCATTCATCCAGTGTATAGGTATAAAACTTTGACCCGAAATATTCTTTGAAGTTTTTTTGCTGGTTACGCTGAAAAAGTACTTCGGCAGGTTGGAAACTCTGTAGTAATTTATCGGCATATTCCCGGTCTCCCTGGGCAAGAAAGAACTCCCCGGTAGAAATATCCAAAAAAGCTATGCCGTACCGCTCCTCCTCAGCAAAAAAAACTGCCCCTAAAAAGTTATTGGAATGATGTTCCAGCAATTTTTCGTTGGTAGTTGTTCCCGGGGTTACCATTTCTGTTACCCCTCTTTTAACGATGCCCTTGGCCTGCTTGGGGTCTTCCAGCTGATCGCAAATAGCTACCCGGTAACCGGCTTTTACCAGCTTGTGCAGGTAGGTGTCCAATGCATGGTGCGGAAATCCTGCCAATTCAGAAGAGGACGCTGCCCCATTATTTCGTTTGGTCAGGGTTATTCCTAATACCTGGGAGGCAATGATGGCATCCTGGCCAAAGGTTTCATAAAAATCACCCACGCGGAACAACAATACGGCGTCCGGATAACGTTGTTTAATCGCTTTATGCTGTTGCATCAGCGGAGTATCTGCACTGGATTTCGACATAGCCAGCAAATATAATGTCTTCATCAGCAAACCCACCCGGCTGCCGGTAGGGTGGGGAAAAGTTGGGTATCAATAGTTGTATATTTGCACCATGCGAAAACTGAGCATGGAGGAGCTAGGCAGGAAATCAGTGGACGAATTCAGGCAATCTGATAAAATACCCATTGTTGTAGTATTGGATAATATTAGAAGTATGCATAATGTGGGAAGCGTATTTCGCACCGCTGATGCCTTCCTGATCGAAGCCATTTACCTCTGCGGGTACACCCCTCAGCCCCCTCATCGCGATATTCATAAAACGGCGCTGGGTGCCACGGAGTCGGTAAAATGGACCTATTTTTCAACCACACTGGAAGCCGTGGAAACGCTCCGGGAAGCAGGGTATGGAGTGTATGCCGTGGAACAGGTTACCGGTAGTTACCCGCTAAACCAATTAAGTACAGACCCCGACGAAAAGATGGCGCTGGTTTTTGGGAATGAGGTAAGTGGGGTGGATGCTGCCGTTTTGCCGCTTTGTGCAGGCTGCATTGAAATTCCACAGTTTGGTATGAAACATTCCTTAAACATATCTATAGCAGCGGGCATTGTATTATGGGAACTTGTCCGTCAAAAAATCTGATCAAGCATGTCTACGATAAAAAACTACCTGAGCCTCATTAAATTCAGTCACACTATTTTCGCCATGCCCTTTGCCATGATTGGCTTTTTCCTGGCAGCTACCGGGTCTACCGGTTATTTTGGACTGCTTACCCAGGATTATCGTGCTGTTTTATTGAAATTTTTACTGGTTATACTTTGTATGGTATTTGCCCGGTCAGCTGCTATGGCATTTAACCGTTACCTCGATCGTCAGTTTGATGCCAGGAACCCGAGGACAGCTATCCGTGAAATACCTGCCGGAATCATCAGCGCCGATAAAGCGCTCTGGTTTACCATTGCCAATGCCCTTCTTTTTATTCTTGCTGCATATTTTATAAATCCGCTTTGTTTTTATCTTTCGCCTGTTGCCCTCTTAGTGGTACTAGGATATAGTTTTACCAAACGCTTTACAGCGCTTTGTCACCTGGTATTGGGACTTGGTTTATCACTTGCACCCATCGGTGCATACCTGGCAGTAACCGGTAGGTTCGACTGGCTGCCTGTGCTGTTTTCATTGGCTGTAATTTTTTGGGTAAGTGGTTTTGATATTATTTATGCCCTGCAGGATGAAGAGTTTGATCGCTCCCAACAATTGCATTCCATTCCTGCAGCAGTGGGTAAGCAAAAAGCCCTGTGGATTTCTGAATTATTGCATCTTTTGAGTGCTACCAGCGTAGTGTTGGCTGGCATCCAGGGGCATTTTGGTTGGTGGTATTGGGCGGGTGTTTTGGTATTTGCCAGTATGCTTGTATACCAGCATTCGATCGTAAAACCCAATGATTTAACCCGGGTAAACCTGGCGTTCATGACAACCAATGGAATTGCCAGCGTGGTTTTTGCTCTTTTTGTTATAACAGATCTATTGGTTCGATAATAGAATTAAATCCATTACATGCCTAGAATCATGGCCATCGATTATGGTGGGAAAAGAACCGGAATTGCCGTTACCGACCCCTTTCAGATAATTGCAACCGGGCTCACAACCATTCCATCGGCCGAACTGATCCCTTTTCTGAAAAAATACCTGGCGCAGGAAGAAGTAGAGCGTATTATTATCGGGGAACCTAAAAACTGGGACGATTCAGATACTCATGCCACTCCCTTAGTAGCAGCAGCTGTTAAAGAAATACAAAAAAACTTCCCACAGCTTCCGATCGAAAAAGTAGATGAGCGCTATACCTCCGTCATGGCCAAACAAACCCTGCTGCAATCCGGTCTGAAGAAAAAAGCCCGGCAAAACAAAGCCCTTGTGGATGAAATTGCTGCCACCATCATATTACAGGAATGGTTGGGCCGGATTATGTAACTTTGCCTGCTAAGCTTCTAAGAATCATGATTTTACCAATTGTGGCCTACGGTCATCCGGTTTTGAGAGAACCTGCTAAAGAAATAGATAGTTCCTACCCCGGGTTGGAACAACTGCTTGCTGATATGTGGGAAACCATGTACAATAGTAATGGAGTAGGCCTTGCCGCACCTCAAATCAATCGTTCTATCCGGTTATTTGTTGTGGATAGCCTGCAGATCATTAACAACCTGGAAGACGAGGAGAAGGAAGACTATCCGGGTGATGAAGGAATCCGGGAAGTTTTTATCAATGCAAAAATTAAGCAGCTGGATGGGCAGGAATGGTTGTATAATGAAGGTTGCCTGAGTATTCCGAAAGTAAGAGAAGATGTTTCCAGAAAACAAACGGTTACATTAACCTACCTAAACGATGCCTTTGAGCCGCAGGAAAAAACCTTTACCGGCATTACAGCCCGGGTTATCTTGCACGAATATGATCATATAGAAGGTAAATTGTTTATTGACCATATCAAACCCCTGAAACGAACCCTGTTGAAGCGAAAATTGGACGATATATCCAAAGGTAAGATCAGGGTGGACTACCGCATGCTATTTCCTAAATAAAGTGGTTCCTGTATTCATGCGATCGGTTTTTATATACCTTTTTTGGATGGCAATAGTTCCGGTTTCGGCGGTACATGCCCAGGATTCCACCATCCGGGTAGAAGACAAAATTATTACCCTGAAAGAAGTGGTGGTGCTTTCCAATATGGATGTGCCGTCTTTCATTAAACGAATTCAACTGGACACTAGCTTTTACCGGGCTTTTAAAAACCTGCATGAGCTTGGTTATTCCTCGCTGAACGATGTGCGAATGTTAGATAAAAAAGGGAATGTCAGCGCCTCCCTGGAAAGCAAAACTGAACAGCAGTATATAAACGGCTGCCGTGAAATGATTACCCGGGAGGAAAAAATAAGCGGTGATCTGAAAGACAAAAAAGGCGATTGGAATTATACTACCATGGAAATGTATGCGGGACTTTTCTTTACGACCGGTAGGGTCTGCGGAGAAAATAATTCCGTTTCGCAGGCGGAGTTAAATCTGAAAAATAAAAGGGGACTCGAAAAGCACAAAGAACAACTGAAAATGTTGTTTTTTAATCCCGGCAGAAAGATTCCCGGCATCCCTTTTATTGGTGACAAAATCAATATTTATGAAGCACCCATGTCGGCCTTGTACGAATTTGTACTGGATATGGAAACTTATAAAGGCGAGAACTGTTATGTTTTCCGGATAGCTGCGTTGCCCGATCTTTCTTCCTCCCAACAAAATGATATTGTAATTAACAAAGTGGAAACCTGGTTTAATCCTGCGGATATGCGCATTATGGCCCGGCGATACGACCTTAGCTACAGGGCAGGGGTATACGATTTTGATGTACAGATGCAGGTAGAAATGAGCAATTTTGGAGCATTACTGGTGCCCTCTTTAATTCGCTACACTGGTAATTGGAAAGTAGCTTTTAAAAAAAGAGAACGGGGTATATTTACTGCCTCTTTATTTGGATTCCACAATTAGATCTCCCTTCGCTTTCACATACCTTCTCCACTTTTCAATTAACTGGTCCATATCCGCCGGCAGTTCCGAATCAAAACGCATTTGTTGTCCACTGGTAGGATGCAAAAAACCAAGGCTTTTTGCATGCAATGCATGCCTTGGACAAATAGCGAAACAATTCTCTATAAATTGTTTGTATTTGGTGTAAACCGTTCCTTTTACAATCCGGTCGCCACCATAAAAGTCATCGTTAAAAAGGGGGTGCCCTATATGTTGCATATGTACCCTGATCTGGTGGGTACGCCCGGTTTCGAGCCGGCATTCTATCAGTGCTACATAACCGAATCTTTCCAATACCGTATAATGGGTAATAGCATCCTTGCCGTACTCTCCTTCGGGATAGGCATCGTATAATTTCCTGAACCGTTTATGACGGCCAATATGGGCAATAATGGTTCCTTCATCTTCGGCGGGGTCTCCCCATACCAGGGCAATATATCTGCGGTAAACCGTATGGTTAAAAAACTGCTTAGCCAATGATGTTACGGCCTGGTCGGTTTTAGCCATAACCATCAGCCCACTGGTGTTTTTATCGATCCGGTGTACCAGGCCGAATCTGGGAAGGGTTTCTTCCGATATTTCCGGGTTTTGTTGTTGAAGATACCAGGCTACGCCATTTACCAGGGTGCCATCGGGGTTGCCGGAACCCGGATGAACCACCAGGCCGGCTGGTTTATTTATAATTAACAGATCAGCATCTTCATACTCGATCTGAAGTGGCAGCGGCTGTGGCTCAATTCGTTCTCCTCTTTTTTCATAATGCGAATACACGATAATCTCATCCGCAGGTTTGATTTTATAATTCGACTGTGTTGTTTTTCCATTAACCAATACCCTGCCTGCATCAATTGCCTTCTGAACTTTATTGCGGGTGGCATATTCTATCCGGGCAACCAGGAACTTATCGATCCGCAAAGGTTCCTGCCCTCCATCAATCTTGAAACTGTGCTGTTCATAGAGTTCTTCCGAACTCTCTTCCTGGTCTTCCAGTTCGCCATCCAGCTGATCCAATGCCATTTCTATCAAATTTTTGCAAAAATACAATTCCCCGGGCAGTCGTTCGTAAATTTGCCCCATGCAAACCGTGCACGTGCAAGATTTGGGACAAATGAATTATCAACCGGCCTGGGAATTACAGGAAAACCTGTTGCAGTGGAACCTGGCGAAAAAAGCAGGCGGCAGGGCCGAGGAAACCAGGCATCATTTGTTACTGGTAGAACATGCACCTGTTTATACCCTGGGTAAAAGCGGGTTACTGGAACATGTGCTGGTGGATGATGAAACCAGGGAAAAAATGGGTATTGAATTTTTTAAAACCAACCGTGGGGGCGATATTACCTTTCATGGACCCGGCCAGGTGGTAGGTTACCCGGTGCTGGACCTGGAGAAAATTTATACCGATATCGGTAAATACCTGCGGAATCTTGAAGAAGTAATTATACGTACCATGGCCTTTTACGGCTTGAAAGGTGAACGATCACCCGGCGAAACCGGAGTGTGGCTGGATCCGACCCTGCCCGGAAAGGAGCGGAAAATATGTGCAATGGGGGTTCGGTGCAGCAGGTGGATAACCATGCATGGATTTGCCTTTAATGTAAATACAGACCTGCATTATTTTGACCATATAATTCCCTGCGGAATCCGCCAGAAATCTGTTACTTCACTAGAATCGGAGCTGCAGCGAAAAGTTGATATGCAGGAGGTAAAACAACTCCTGTTGAAAGAGTTCCTGGATGTATTTGAGCTGGAAGAATTTAAAAATCGCGGTTAATGAAAACGCGGTTCTTTTCCAGTAATTTTCCATCCTCGTAGATCTCAAAATAATACCAGCCGGCCTGCATAAAATTGGCTTTATCTAGTAATAAACTGGCATCTTTCACTTCCTTTATTTCAAAAAGTGGGGTCAGGTCCTGCTCAAAAAATTTAACCAGGTATTTTCTTCTTGCATACCAGGGCAGTTCCACATGTATCAGTCCTGCTTTGTCAATGAAAACATATTTTGACGTACCATATACTTCTTTGGGACGAAAGGGTTTGATTACAATGGTATCACGGTGAGACATAGTAATGGTATCTTTTGTCTGCATGCTGATAGAGTCTCTGAATCGTTGAATAAAACGCTCATTGATTTCTCCCACGACCATTTCATCTTTTTTTATAACCAGGTATTTTTCCGGTTCTGGTTGAGGGATGATTGGTTTTTCTACCGGTCGGGGTACGGGCTTTTTAATCGGTGCTTTTTCAACGGGTGCTTTAGGTGGGTCAACGACTGGCTGAACTTTGGGTGCTGGCGGCACAGTTTTAGGTTTTTTTGCTTCACTGAAACTGTATTCTCCACCGTCCAGCATGATATAGATCCTGTAATAAAAATTAGTATCGGGCAGGTTCTGATCTACAAAACCATTTTTAAGAACAGTAGGGTCGGGGATGCTGATGATGGTTTTGAATAAGCGCGCACTGTCTTTCGAACGTTGAATACTTAACTGCCTGATTTTGGTTCCATAAGGATTTGTCCAACTGATCAGGATTTTATTTTTTCCTTTTATCTCTGCCGAAAAAGAAGGCAGGGTGTCCTGCGCTTTTCCGGCAAAAGAAAGGAATAAATAAACCAGGATCGGGCAAAGCCGGAAAATAAAGCGGTTTTGATTCATCATCGCAACAAATATAAGGCAGTAAAAAAGCTTTCCATAATAATTAAAACACCAATTTATCCGGAGAAATAGAACGGTTTCCCTGGAGGCCACCACTATGTATGAGTAATATCCTTGAATCGGCCGCAAAATAACGGTTTGCACATAAGTCCATCCAGGCATAACACAACTTGCCGGTATACACGAAATCGGTCGGCACATGGGTGGCCTCAAAAAACCGATTCATAAAATATAGCAAAGCTGGTGTATGTCGTCCATACCCACCAAAATGAAAGTTGTTAAGGACCTGTATGCGCCCCTTTAATGAAGGAAATTTATGTAGAATACCCGGCGCGGTCTGCTCTTCCCCTTTCAGACTGCTGATGCCGATAAGCTGCTGGTGGGGGAGCGAAGCCAATCCGAGGCCGCTTAACATGGTTCCGGTACCAACTGCGCAAAGTATATGCGTGTATTGCTCCAGTGCAGGAACAAATTGCAATATATCTGCTGCGCCCTTTATACCTGGCTCTCCCCGTCCGCCCTCATCTACCACCAGGAAACCGGGGTATTCCTGTTCCAGCCTTTCCAGGAGCAATTGACGGTCTTTATAGGCCGTTCTGCTGATAAACTGCAGGTTCATTCCGAGCTTTCCGAGTTCCCGCAGGGTATCACTGTGATGAGCCGGCTCTTCTCCCCGTATAATACCAATGCTTTGCAGTCCGCTTATCTTCGCAGCAGCGGCAACAGCTAATAAATGATTGGACCAGGGGCCACCCAGTGTTACCAGCCCGGTTTTTTTTGTCTGCACTGCCATTTCGAGGTAATAGCGAAGCTTAAACCACTTATTTCCACTGATTTGGGAATGGATTTTATCAAGCCGAAGCATATCGGTATCAATCGATTGCTCTGGAAACAAGCGGATTTTGTCAATTGTAATGAGGTCGGTATCAATGGATAAAGTCATTCTGATGTTTTATATTCGTGCCCGAAACAAAAATAGAAGAATGAAACCAACCTTAGTAATCCTGGCAGCAGGAATGGCCTCCCGCTACGGAAGTTTAAAGCAGATTCAGTCATTTGGACCTAGCGGAGAAACAATTATGGAATATTCCATTTTTGATGCAATCCGCGCCGGCTTTGGAAAAGTTGTTTTCATTATCCGTAAAGAATTTGAAGCTGATTTTAAAGAAGTGTTTGGATCTAAACTGGATGGAAAGGTAGAGGTAGATTATGTGTTCCAGAGCCTGGATGCATTTCTTCCCGGCGTGGCGGTTCCGGAAGGCAGAACCAAGCCCTGGGGTACAGCGCATGCGGTGCTTTGCGCAAAAACAGCGGTGAAAGAACCCTTTGCAGTTATCAATGCGGATGATTTTTACGGACAGGATGCATTTGTTAAAGCATACGATTTTCTGACCACGGATTGCAGTCCTTCCAAACATGCCATCATCGGTTATGAACTCTTAAAAACCCTTAGTGAACATGGAACCGTAAACCGGGGGGTATGTCGGGTCGATAAGGCCGGTAACCTGGAATCCATCGCCGAACGACTGAATATTTCCAGGAAAGATGGCAAAATTGTCTGCGACGATATGCAAGAACCGGTTGAACTTCCCTTGGATTCCAGCGTTTCAATGAATTTTTGGTGTTTTCATCCATCTGTTTTTGACATCAGCCAGCAAATGTTTGATGATTTTGTAAAGCAACATTATACTGAACCCAAGGCTGAATTTTTTATCCCCATTGTGGCCGATGATTTTATTAAAACTGGTAAAGGGGTTATACCTGTCATTCAAACAAGCTCCAACTGGTTTGGAGTAACTTATAAAGAAGACGCCCCAAGTGTACAAGCCAGTTTAGATGCACTTGTTGCAGCAGGGGAATACCCTGATAATCTCTGGAAATAAACCGGCCTTCAGCGGTACATTACTTTCGGGGCAATCAGGAGGAAATTTTATCTTTAAGGGAAAATCAATCACTAGGACAGAGCAGGACAGTTGATTGGTTTTCCCTTATTAAGTTTCCTAATTAATTGATTGCTTTGAAATGAAAGAGGAAACAGTCTTTTGGTTATGGTCCTTTTTAGGCAGGTTACATCCGATGTTTGTTCATTTCCCGATCGGGTTAATAGCAATGGCCTTTTTGCTGGACCTCATCAGTTGGAAAAAAAGAGACCGCTCTTTGCTAAAAGCCGTTCGGCTGGTATTGTTGGCAGCTTCTATCAGTTCAATCTTTTCTGTAATCGCTGGTTTTTTGCTGATCAATTCAGAATCGTATGGTAGCTCTATACTGCCAGTTCATCAATGGGTAGGAATAGCTACCCTGTTATTGGCTTTTGCAGCTACCTGGTTTTATTATTCCTCCCGGACAGGCATGGGTAGGGTTTTTCTGATCAGTTCCCTGATCAGTGTACTAGTGGCGGGTCATTTCGGTGCAGCGCTTACTCACGGAGAAGACTATCTGACCAGTGTATTACCCGGAAATACAATAGAAGAAACAGCAGGTTCCGGCGGTATGGTAAATTTTGCTGCACTGAAAGAGCCCCTGAACGAATCGACCATACAGGACTTAAACTTCCAGGTTAGGAGTATTCTTGCGCATCATTGTTACAGCTGTCATGGAGCCGCCAAAGTAAAAGGCGCTTTACGGCTTGACAAAAAAGAATATGTTTTCGAAGGTGGTGAAAATGGTCCTGTACTGATTGCCGGAAACGCAGCCGGCTCTGAACTTATACGCCGTATAAAATTACCCAGATCGCACAAGGAAGCAATGCCCGGCAAAGGAAAAGGACTTTCGGACGATGAAATTAAACTGCTCGAGTTCTGGATTGATAAAGGCGCTCCCTGGCCCGACGGACCTGTTAAAAGTCTGTACCGCGTGGCTGATCTGGCGCCCAGGTTACCTGTCTTACCTCCCGCAGAAGGGATTTATACAAATCCTGTGGACCGAATTCTGACTGCTTACTTTAAGAAAAACAAATTCTCCTGGCCGAGCCCGGTAGAGGACCGATTGTATATAAAAAGAGTATACATGGACCTGGTGGGCTTGCTGCCCCAGCCAGACTCTATTGAAGCATTTGTTCAAAATAAGCAGCCGGACAAAAGGCAGCAACTGGTTCATTCCCTGCTGGAAAACAAACATGCCTATAGCCAACATTGGTTAAGTTTTTGGAACGATCTTTTGCGTAACGACTATACCGGCACGGGGTATATAACCGGTGGCAGGTACGATATCACCAAATGGTTGTATAGTGCTTTATACACCAATAAACCTTATAACGAATTTGTAAAGGAATTAATTAGTCCGGACAATACGTCCAAAGGATTTATAAAAGGAATTCAATGGAGAGGAACCATAAATTCCAGCCAGAGTACAGAAATGCAGGCCGCGCAAAATGTTTCGCAGGTATTCCTTGGTTTAAATCTTAAATGTGCAAGCTGCCACGATAGTTTTATCAGCGATTGGAAACTGGAAGATTCCTATGCCTTTGCCAACCTGTTTTCAGACAGTATACTCCAGATTGCCCGCTGTGATCAGCCTACCGGCAAATGGGCCGATAGCCGGATACTGTATCCACAATTGGGCGCTATTGACAAAAACCTGCCAAAAGAAAAACGGTTGGAGCAATTGGCAGATAAATTAGTTCAACCGGCCGATGGAAGGCTGTACAGGACATTGGTTAACCGGATATGGGCCCAGTTATTTGGCAGGGGGCTGGTAGAACCTGTTGATGCTATGGACAATGAACCCTGGAACCAGGATCTGCTGGATTGGCTTGCTTATGATTTTGTACAATCCGGATACGATATTAAAAAACTGCTGTTTACCCTGTTGAGTTCGCAGGCTTATCAGCTTCCTACCGTTACGGTAAAAGAACCGGAATTATTAATGGCAAAGGATTTCCGGTTTACAGGAATGATCCGTAAACGCATGACAGCGGAACAATTTGCGGATGCTATTGCACAGGTATTTGAGCCTATTTACCCCGATTCTGTAATAGTGGCTCACTTATTACCCGACTCTGTACGCTGGAATATGCCATTTGCCCGGGCATCACTGGTCAAAAACGATCCTTTTCTGATAGCCCTGGGACGTCCGGCAAGAGAAACGGTTACAACTAGCCGAAGTTCACAGGCGAATCTTATTCAGGCATTGGAATTAACAAACGGCAGTCTTTTTCATGAGGCGGTTAAGAAAGCAGCGGAAAAATGGAAGGGAAAAAGCACCGATGAGTTTGTACCTGAAATTTATCGAAGGACACTCGGCAGAAATCCGACATCCGCCGAACTTGGGCTGGCGAAAAATACCCTTGGTAGCAAACCGGCAGCTTCCGCCATCCAGGACTTTCTTTGGGTAATGGCCATGCATCCGGAATTTCAATTAATTTATTAAACAGTTATGCATACCTGTTATGAATAAAAAATGGAATCGCAGGGAGTTTTTGAAAAATAGTTCAGGGGCAACCCTGGCAGCACTGGCCGCCGGTGCGCCGCTTACTAATTTCCTGGCCGGCTGCAAAACTAGTGCAGCTAACCAGGCTTCTGCAGATACGGTTATCCTGTTATGGATGGCAGGTGGCATGGCGCATACCGAAACCTTTGATCCCAAAACCTATACCGCCTTTGAAAAGGGCATGAGTGCCAACCGCGTACTCAGTACGTTTCCTGCCGTACCTACGGTATTGGACGGGGTTTCCTTTTCTGAAGGCCTCGAATCTATCGGAAAAGTAATGAACCGGGGCACCTTAATCCGGTCTTATACCGCGGCAGATATGGGACATATCCTGCATGCCCGGCACCAGTACCACTGGCATACCTGTTACGAACCACCTCAAACCGTAGCAGCACCGCATATCGGGGCCTGGATTGCGCATTTACTGGGACCCAAAAACCCGGTTATTCCTGCATTTATTGATATTGGCCAGCGTTTCAGCGTAGGTGAAGCAGAAGAACTGAAGGCGTTTCATACGGCAGGTTTCCTGGGAAATGAATTTGGTCCGTTTATGATACCGGATCCTTCCGCCGGCCTGGATGCAGTGCGGCCTCCCGTAGGTATGGACGCCAGCCGATTTGAAAAA
>NZ_LUKG01000055.1:6005-10556 GCF_001601815.1 Flavihumibacter sp. CACIAM 22H1 | reverse complement strand
CCGATTTGAAAAACGAAATCAACTTTATAATGAGTTGATCAAAAATAGCCCGGTTGGAGAATTCGGAAGTGATTACCAGAAAGAATCGCTCCGGCGCTCTATGGAACAATCCTACCGATTGCTCAATTCTCCGGAGGCAAAAGCCTTTAACCTGAGCCTGGAACCCAAGGCTTCCTATGATATCTATAATACCGGCCGGTTTGGGTTGGGTTGTTTGATGGCTAAACGACTTACCCAGCAAGGAGCCCGTTTTATTAGTGTAACGACGGAGTATGAACCGTTTATGGGTTTTGATACCCACGAGAACGGGCATACCCGCATGGTTGATATGAAAAAAATGATTGACGCACCCATTGCACAATTGGTCCTTGACCTGGAACAATCCGGCCACCTGGATCGGACGCTGATAATTGTTGCCAGTGAGTTCAGCCGAGATATGATGGTAGAAGGAAAACCCGGGCTGAAGGTGCAGGAACAGGTAGATCAGCCCGATGTTTTGCACGATCTTAAATTTTATGGCATGCACCGCCATTTTACCGATGCCGGCTCCGTGCTGCTCTTTGGGGGAGGCATCAAGAAAGGATTTCTTTACGGAAAAACGGCCGATGAACGACCCTGTAAAACCATTGAAAATCCTGTTAGAATTGAACAACTACATCAAACCATTTATCATTGCCTGGGTATTCCGGAAGAAACCCAGGTGGAAATTGAACAACGCCCTTTTTATACCACTCCGGATGGAAAAGGAAAACCTATTCTTGATTTATTAAGCTCAAACGCCTGATATTAAGCTTTTAACTAATGCATATACCCAGAATCGCCCGTTCACCCCTGCCAACTTGTATATGGCTACTGCTGTTTTTTGTAGTTTCCTGCAAGGATAAAAAAACAGCGCTTCCTGAAATTCCTGCCAATCCCAAACTCGCAGCACTGCAATTACCGGAAGGCTTCCATGCCGATCATTTATTTGGCCCCTCTGAAAATGGAGAAGGGTCCTGGGTTTCCATGACCTTTGATCATAAAGGCCGGTTAATTGCTTCCGATCAGTATGGCGCACTTTACCGGATGACCATCCCTGCCATTGGCGATACGGTTACCCGGCTTATTTCAGAGCCACTCCGTATTCCTTCTCTTACCGGTAATTCATCGGGTACCTCCAATAAGCTGGAAATCGGTTACGCACACGGCTTGCTGTATGCATTCAATAGTTTATATGTAATGGTGAATCATACCGGTGACAGCAGCTTTTCCAAAGGAAGCGGTTTGTACAGGTTACAGGATACCGATAACGATGATCAATACGATTCTGTAACCCTGCTGAAAGCGCTGGATGGTGAAGGGGAACACGGCCCGCATAGCATCGTTTTATCGCCAGACAAACAATCTCTGTTTGTAATAGCTGGTAATTTCACCCGGCTTCCTGCCATGGATAACTACCGGGTTTCTCCGGATGCCCGCCTGGATAACCTGTTGCCACTGATCAGGGACCCCAACGGGCATGATAACGATGTTGGTATGCAGGGGGGCTGGATTGCACAGGTAGATTCAACCGGAAAAAAATGGGAACTGTATGCCTCTGGTTTTAGGAATCCCTTTGACCTGGCTTTTAACGAGGCAGGTGATCTATTTACCTATGATTCGGATATGGAATGGGATATGGGTACGCCCTGGTACCGGCCTACGCGGATCTGCCATGTTACCAGTGGCAGTGATTTTGGCTGGCGCCCCGGAACCGGGAAATGGGATCCGTCTTATGCCGATGGCCGACCTGCAATGCTTAATATCGGACAAGGCTCACCCACCAACCTGGTAGTTGGAACCAATGCAAGATTTCCGGAGAAATACCGAAAAGCACTGTTTGCCTTTGACTGGAGTTTCGGTATTATCTATGCCATTCAACTGGAGCCGTCTGGAAGCAGTTATACCGCTAAAGGAGAAGAATTTATATCAGGATCACCTCTTCCCTTAACCGATGGGGTAATTGGACCGGATGGAGCCTTGTATTTCTTAACCGGTGGAAGAAGGCTTGAATCTGATCTTTATAGGGTTTATTATGGCGATGGCAAACTGGCCAATGATCCCTTACCTGCAACGGTTTTAAATGAAGCACACCATGTCCGCAGAAAACTGGAAGCCCTGCATGTTAACCCCGATAAAAATGCGGTGGCTACAGCATGGCCCTATTTAAACAACCAGGATGAAGCGATCCGCTATGCAGCAAGAAAAGTGCTGGAAAATGCGCCGTCGTTTACCTGGCAAAATCTTTTAGTGGCAGAAAAAAAACCATTTACTAAAATTCAGGCACTGCTTGCCCTGGCCAAACAGTCAAAAGGACCGGCCGACTGGGCAGGGTGGGTAAAAGAGCTGGAACAACTTAATTTTTCGGCCTTATCCGGCGCTGAAAAAGCGGAGCTTGTGCGGGCTACCGAAGTATTAGCGTCCAGAACCAATTTGCCGGATCAGTCACTCCGCTCTAAACTGGTTGCTTATTTTGATCCATTTTTTCCCACGGCAAAAGAAGCTTTGTTGAATCGGCAACTGAGTAAGCTACTGGTATATTTTCAGGATAGCGCAGCGGTTCGTAAAACAATGACATTATTATTGGCAGAAAAAGAAGAAGGCCTGCCGGAAGAACGGAACCTTACCAGCTCTGAAGACCTGATCATGCGAAACCCGGATTATGGAATGGGTATTGCCAAAATGTTGGCGAAACTGCCTCCGCAAAGCCAAACTTTTTATGCAACGGTACTAAGCCAGGTAAAAAACAGCTGGACAGAAGAACAGCTGGAAAATTATTTCAAATGGTTTAATTCGGCCTTTCAATACAATGGCGGACACAGTTATGCGGGCTTCATTAACAAAGCCAGGAAAAATGCCTTGGCTGCTTTACCGGCCGCTAAATTTTCCTATTACAATCAACTTTCTGGCGATTCCATTGCCGAAAGACCTCCTGTAATGCAAACTCAAGCTGCAGTGCAGCCAGAGGGGCCCGGTCGCAACTGGACCGTTGAGGAGGCCATGAAATACGTGGATAGCGGTATAACTAACCGAAATTATGAAAGGGGTAAAGGTCTGTTTGTTTCCAGTTTATGCGCTTCTTGTCACAGCATGCAGGGCGAAGGAGGGGTTTCTGGTCCGGATCTTACTCAGGTGGGGACCAGATTCAGTTATCGCGATATGCTGGAATCCATCATAGAACCAGGCAAGGTAATTTCCGATCAGTATGGAGCAACGGTTTTTTACCTAAGATCAGGAAAATCTGTAGTTGGCAGGCAGATCTCTGCCGATGAAAAAGGATATACGATTGCACAAAATCCATTTGCTCCGCAGGAACACCGGTTTATACCAAAAGAGGAGGTGATCAGGACCCGTGTATCGGAAATTTCTCCCATGCTGCCTGGCATGATAAATCGGCTTAACCCGGAAGAATTAA
Organism: Flavihumibacter sp. CACIAM 22H1; assembly: GCF_001601815.1. GTDB lineage: Bacteria > Bacteroidota > Bacteroidia > Chitinophagales > Chitinophagaceae > Flavihumibacter. Next base: position 7,123 of record NZ_LUKG01000055.1, on the reverse strand, counting down.
AGGACTTGCTGGCTTTTCTGAAAGCCGGTGGCAATACCAAGGATACGATTTTTACGCCTGCAAAAAAATAAGCAATGAAATCAAGAAAATATTCTTTAGTAGTAGGTTATGCTGTCTTGTCACTGTTTTCAAACGCTTGTAATGAAGCAAAAAAGGAGCTCAACAAAGCACCTGAAAGCCCAAACTCTGCCATTGCCTTATTTGATGGTGTCAGCTTTAAGAATTGGGAAGGGGATACCAGTTACTGGAGGATTGAGGATAGTTCAATCAGGGGAGAAGTAACGCCGGCGCATCCATTAAAAGAAAACAGTTTTTTAGTGTATTCAGGCAAGGTGCCCGAAAATTTCGAACTGCAGCTAGAGTATAAGATCAGCAATGAAGGGAATAGCGGGGTGCAGTATCGCAGTGAACCTGTTGCCGGTATACCAAACGCGTTAAAAGGATACCAGGCAGATATAGATGGTGCCAATGTGTATACCGGTCAAAACTATGAAGAAAGGGGGAGGGGGTTCCTGGCAATGCGTGGACAGTCAGTAGAAATGTTAACCGGCCAGCCTCCCCGCCAGCTTGATTCACTGGGTAGTTCTTCCGAACTTCAGACCTATATTAAACAGGCGGCATGGAATCAACTGGTCATTCGGGCTGAAAAAAACCACCTGGTTCATTTTATTAATGGTAACAAAATGAGCGAAGTGTTTGATAAAGACAGCTTACTGGCCCGCAACAACGGGTTAATCGGGCTCCAGTTACACGTTGCCCCCCAAATGTGGGTAATGTTCAGAAATATTCAGCTGAAGCCGCTCTGAGCTTAATAACTCATTACGTTATAGATACATTCTTCAATGCGTTTGATCTGCTGAACCCGTTCTGCACCTTTCACCGCTGAGTTGCTTTGTATCCGGATAGTGGTACTGCTGTCCTGTTTCAAACTGTCCAGTGCCATGAAGATATTTTTACTCTGGCTGCTGAACACCACACCTTCAGCGGTAATTTGCTTACCACTTAATACGCCGATAACTTCGCCATACTGGTTGAAAATCGGGCCACCGGAATTACCCGGATTCGCAGATATAGCAATCTGGTAGGCTGCCGTATCGCCATTATAACCGGTTTTGGCG
>NZ_LUKG01000055.1:0-5390 GCF_001601815.1 Flavihumibacter sp. CACIAM 22H1 | reverse complement strand
CTTTGATTTTTTTATTCCATACGGCAGGTGACGAACCGGTTCAAACCTTGGATCAACAATTTTTAGAATGGCGATATCAGTATGATCGTTGACATGGAGGGTTTTTGCTTTAAAATATTCTCCCCGGGTATTTACAATATAAATGGAATCAGCTTTTGCCACCACATGAGCGGAGGTTACCAGGAACCCTTTTCCATCAATTAAAAAACCGGTACCACCGAATTTTCCAGGAATAGCCGGGCGGTTAGATGGCGTGTGTTTTAGCGTGTTGATCTCGTTCTGCGCCTGTTTTTGACTTATCTTAACCGTGTTGATTTCTTTTTTCAACTGGGCAATTTCGGAAGGATTGCTTTTGGGCGTAAGATAGGTAACCAGGCCGGAGATGGCCAGGGCGGTAATGCCTGCAATGGACGCTGCAAGCGTCAGCACTTTTTTATATTTATGCACCAATGAAACTACTTTAACCGCTGGCGTGGCGGGCTTAATAGCACCGGAATTCAATAAGTTATTGTGTACTTCCTGCAGCGATGCCTTGAACTGCCTGGTATCTCCAAACTCCTTCATCTGGTGAAGGAAATGCTGCTGTTCAACCACTAATTGGTCGATATCAGGGTTAGAACCACGCAATTGTTCGAATTGCGTCCGCTCTTCCTGGCTCATTTCGTGGTTCAGGTAACGTTCTATTGCTTCCAATAATTGCAAATCCTCTCTCATACATCCAGGGTTTTATAGTGGGCAAAGAATATTTTTTTCAACCGGGTAAGGCATTTATACTTCTGTGTTTTTGCATTATCGGCATTGGTATAACCAAATGCACTGGCAATTTCAACCATGGTCTTTTTTTGCAGGTAAAATGCATCCAGGAGACTTCTACATGGCTCACCCAGGCTGTTCATTGCTTTTTCCATCTGATGAAATGCATGATTTTGCTGCTCATGTTGCTCCATATCTTCCTCTACAGAAATCCAGGCATTTTCACCATCGAGTTCGGGTACAAATTTTTGAATCTGACTTAATCTCTTGAGCCATAACCTTCTACATACTGAATATATATATGTTTTAAGTTGACAGCTCAGCTCAAATTGCCCCGATTTTGCCTTTTCGTACAATACTACCATCGCTTCCTGGAAAATATCGCGGGCATCATCTGCAGAACCATTATTATTAATGATCATCGTCTGGATCATTCCATAATGTTCCTTATAGATGGTAGTTGTTGCCTGCCGATCGTTCCTGGCCAAACCTTCCAATAAAGCTTTTTCTATCGGGTCAAAAGTCACAGTTCCTCATTTAATACTCAAAATAACAAATAGTAACCCTGAAAAAAATCTTGATTTTTTTTTAAAACAGCAGGTTACCTTTTTCTAATTCACGTATAAATGTCAAATCATTCATTCAAAAACAAAACGAAGAACTAATGAAAAAGCTCCTGTTCGTACTGGCTATCGCTGCTTTCGCTGCTTGTAACAATGCTGCTGAAACTTCTACTGAAGCTGCTGAAGCTACAATTGATTCTACTGTAGCAAATGTTGAAGCTGCTGCTGACAGCGCAAAAGCTTCTATCGATTCTACTGCTTCTGCAGTAACTGATAGCGCTAAAGCCGCCGTTGATTCTCTGAAAAAATAAGAATTTTTATATGGCAAGCAATCGTTAGAGGCCGTCCTGTTCTCAGGATGGCATTCTTTAACAGATTGCAAAAGAGGTCGTTACCAATTGGTATCGACCTTTTTTTATATTAGTAATTATACCATTCGGAAACTTTTCGGTAAAAAATTGGAGATCTACGTGCACTTGTCTGAAAATGTACTAAATGTTATAATTTAATGGTTTTTGGGTAGTTTATATAGAATATATTATTTAGTTTGTCGTTGTTTAGTAATCCAGATCCTTTGTCCAAAAATGTCCACTTATGAAAACAACTGTACTTACCGGCAGCACTGCTTGCTGTTTCAAAGACCTTTTCTCCCCGTCATTTAACCGAAAAATAGGCGCTTTTTCTGATCGGTATACTTAGCTGATAGCTGGTATCCGATTCTTTCTATCCTTTAATCCTCTAACTATGAAAAAGCTACTATTTCTGTTAGCTGTTCAATTAATTTGGATAGCACAGGTGAATGCACAAATTACCACTGCCGCTTTTAAAGCCAGTTTTGGAGTGGACGGAGAATTAAGATCTTCATTTCTTGGAACAGCTCCGGCTCCCTCAACCCTGGCACATGATTGGTTTAGCAATTCAAACACCGGCACACAACGATTTGTGATCGATACTTCGGGTGCGTCCTATATGGTAAGTCGGTATGCAACGGATATCGCTTTCCGCCGCCTCCCGTTTTTTCGCACAATGCGTTACCCGGCATTTAGTATCCTGGATAACCGTCGGTTGATCGATGCAGTGTATATCCGGGATTACCATGGATCCGATTCCACGGTATTTGCTATGTCGAATAAAAACGGGGGCAGTCCGGGTAACTGGACCGGAGCAATTGACGGTAATATTCCCCAAAAGAACGATATCCTGGATATTATGGTTCACGTACGGAGAGCGGGTAGTTCCAGTTTTCATACTGTGGCCGACTCCTTATTCTTTATAGGAGGTATTGCCATTGATGCCACTTCCGGTAGTCGTTATTTCGATTTCGAATTGTACCAAACCAATATATTTTACAACCGGTCTACCCAGCGGTTTACGGGTTTTGGACCGGATGCTGGCCATACAAGCTGGCAGTTTGACCCTGGTACCGGGGCCGTAACAATTCCAGGGGATGTAATCTTTTCTGCTGAATTTGGCGGAAGTGGTTTGCAGGACCTGGTGGCCCGTATTTGGGTACATCGGGATGCCCTGCTCATTAACAGTCCAAATTTTAATTGGGACGGAACTTTTGACGGAGTAAATTCTGGCGCCACATACGGGTATGCAGGTATCCGGCCTAAAACGGGAAACTATTTTTATACCGGCCTGCAGAATAATATAGCCACCTGGGGCGGCCCTTTCAAAGTGATCAGAAGAGATGATTCTATACAGGATACCTATGATGCAAATCAGTTCCTGGAGTTCTCTGTAAATATGGGTACCCTGGGCTTAGACCCCATTAACCTATTGGGGGGAGGAAGCCAATGTGATATTCCATTTAGACGTATATTAGTGAAAACCAGATCTTCTGCATCATTTACCGCTGAATTAAAAGACTTTATTGGGCCCTTTGATTTTTTCAATTTTGAATCTACTGATGCCTATGCCGATGTGCCCATGATTTGTGGGGACGAAACCGTCAGTACCCTTAGTGTAATCAATCCCCTGCCTTCTTCCGTATACACCTGGTACAGTCCGGATGGAAACATTGTTGGGGATACTGTGGGTGTTAGCATAACTGTTGATCAACCAGGTTCTTATATCGTTCGTCAACAATTATTAAATGGGTGTAATGTTTATTCTCAGGACACGGTGCAGGTCCTGGAAACGCCTGGTTGCGGCGTACTTCCGATGGTTCGGAATAATCTAAAAGGCGCCTTAGTTGGTTCATCCGCGAAATTGGATATAGGATTGTCGCCCAATGAAACCATCCGAGAAATGGTACTGGAGCGAGCTTCTGATGGTAAAAATTTTGATGAAATTAAAAGATTGAATAGTAGTAAATTGTCAGGATATGTTGAATATAAAATAACTGATGATTTATATAATTTAAATAGTTCTTCTGTATATTACCGGATTAAAATCATCCGTACGGATGGTTCCACTGGCTATTCAAATACCATTCGTCTTTCGTTATCGGAAAAAATCAAGGATGGTTTTGTTATTCTCCCTAACCCGGTTCGTACATCTACGAAGCTTACGATCGTAGTTTCAAAAAATCAATTGGGTACAATTAAAATTTTTAACACAGTTGGTGCGTTAATGAAATCGAACCCGGTTTACCTGGTGGCTGGAACCAATACGATTGAGTTAGATGATTTTGAACAGTGGAGTAACGGAATGTATCATGTTCAGGTCCAGGCGGACGGAAAGCTTATGACTCAGAAGATGGTTTTGAGTCGCAAAAAATAGACCCATCGAAATCCAAACTATGTTTTACGCCAAGTTTTTAAAACCAATGGTGGCTGCTTGCGGGTGCCTGCTTATTTCGCAACTATCCATTTGCCAGGATGCTCACAGTTCGGCCGTTAATACTGCCGGTGGCAGTTTTAGCAATGATAAAATGGTTATTGAATGGAGTGTTGGTGAATTGGTTCGAATCGACACCCGCCTTTCTGAAAACAAAGCCCTGTTGGTGACGCAGGGTTTATTGCAGCCCGATCTTGGCAGGCAGCTGATCCTTGCAACAGACCCTTCTTTTGCCCCGGGTGAAATCAAAATTCTACCGAACCCCGTGCGTTCCTTATTGCAGGTGCAGATTTCCGGAAGACAGGCCGGCTATATGCGTTGTATGTTATATGACGAGCGTGGTGTGCGCCTTACCCAATCTGGCTTTCATTATTATGGATATGGGTATACGCAAACCATTAATATGACAAAACTAGCCGGAGGAAATTATTTCTTATATGTTGAACTCGAACCTGTAACCGGAAACCAGGTCAAAAAAGGATCTTATAAAATAATCAAGCTCAATTAACCCAATAACCGAAAAATCCAATTCCATGATAAAACAAGTTATGCCATTTATGGTAGGCCTGTTTTTGTGCAGTTCCCTGATGGCACAGGTGCCAAAACAGATTAATTACCAGGGTATTGCCAGAAACAATTACGGCACAGCCTTATCCAATCAAACCATTACCCTGCGTCTGACCATTCGGGATGCAAGTGCTTCCGGAGCTATTTTGTACCAGGAAACAAGGTCGGTAACCACCAACCAATTTGGGCTTTTTTCTACTGCTATTGGTGGAGAAGGGGCCAGTTCCGTTTCTGGATCTTTAACGGGGGTTAGTTGGTCGGCATCAACCAATAAGTTCCTGCAGGTGGAAATGGACCCTAAAGGTGGTACTCAATTTACTTCACTCGGTACCAGCCCCTTAACAAGTGTTCCCTTCGCGTTCCGCGCTGATTCTGCCAACCCGGTTGGAGCAGCGGGTGGTGATTTAGCAGGAAATTTCCCCAATCCTAGTATTAAAGACGGAGCGGTGACAGGTGCAAAAATTGCTGCCGGTACTATTACTGCCGATAAACTGGCTGCTGGAGTAATTCCCAGCGCTCTTCCAATAAATGGTACAGCGGGTGGTGATCTGACAGGTACCTACCCCAATCCCACTATTTCCACCAATGCAATTACTACTGATAAAGTAGCAGACGGCGCTATTACGGCGGCCAAACTGGCCCCGGGGGTAATTCCCAGTTCGTTGCCTGTAAGTGGCACAGCGGGTGGTGATCTGTCTGGTACTTATCCCAACCCCACGATTG
>NZ_LUKG01000054.1 GCF_001601815.1 Flavihumibacter sp. CACIAM 22H1 | reverse complement strand
GGGGCGGTGGATTGGGATCAGTGGTAAAGAAGGGACAGCAAGCGAGCTGGATGCTTGCTTCCACGATAAGTTTCCTGCGAAATAATAAGTCGGTAGTAGATACTGTTGCGGGGGAATTGAGCCTGCTTACAAAAGCAACTCTTTTTTCCGTTTCGCTCTCCTGGAATCGGTACCTGGATGCAGAAAAAAAATGGCAGTTTGGAGTAGGGCTTTCCTATAACCAGTTGTCTACCCGTTTTTACCAGGATGGTATGCCGGTAAAGGTGTCAGATCTTGCCGATAGCTTTTCTAAAACCTATAAGGGTTTATCGCTGGTAAGGCCCTTGAGCACGTTTTCCAATAGTTTTGCCATCAACCGCGACAGGTTTACGCTCAGTTGGCCAGGGATATTCCTGCAACTGGGCATTCGGTTGTAAACAAGTGGAGGCTGTGGTAGTTTCCGGTTGCGGGTATTATACGTTTACACCGAAGATATAACCAACCAGGGCTGATAAAACCATGGCAATGGTTCCCCAGATAACGATGCGTATAACTGCTTTACCAATGCCCGAACCGCCTGTTTTGGCAGAAATAATACCGAGAATAATAAGTGAAAGGATGGTGAATCCATATAGGTAGTATTCCAAATGGTGAACGGGGGCAAAAAGGGTTACCAGTAAGGGAAGTATTCCGCCGGCACTAAATGCTGCGCCGGAAACCAGGGCTGCCTGAATGGGTTTAGCCTGGCTAACTTCGTTGATACCCAGTTCATCGCGGATATGGGTACCCAGTGCATCGATGGCGGTTAATTCTTTGGCAACCTGGAGGGCTGTTTCTTTTTGGAGGCCTCTTTTTTCATAGATTTCTGCCAGGATTTTCAGTTCGGTTTCCGGCATTTCTTCCAGTTCTTTTTTTTCACGTTCGATATCTGCTTGTTCGATATCGGTTTGTGAGCTGACGGATACGTATTCGCCGGCTGCCATGGAGAGGGCGCCTGCTACGAGTCCGGCGATGGTGGCCAGGAGAATAGGGTTTCTTTCGGTGCTGGCGGTGGCTACGCCGATAGCCAGACTGGAGATCGAAATTATTCCGTCATTAGCGCCCAGCACAGCTGCCCGCAGCCAGTTGCTGCGGTGAATAAAATGGCTGTCCGGGTAGTTGTCGATGGTAATCATGGTAGACGTCAGACAGGTGTTAGAACAGCGTTCTAACACCTGTCTGACGTCTAAAATACGAAAAATTCGTTGATGCTTACACCACCCCACCCATCAACGGGTCGGTACTGCTGTGCTGCCCGTTTTCCACATGGCCGGCAAACCGCTGCTCAAAACTGCTATTGCCGTTGATGCGGATCACCAGGTCATACCAGTTTTGTTGTTTGCTTAGATCCACCGGAATACTAAGCGCTTTCCCGGCAGCCAACATTTTGCTAATGGGCGCCGCTTTATAGGAAGCATCCGTTATTTCAATGGTCTGCGCTTTACCGGAATTGTTCCGAACCATTACTACAATATTTCCACTCAGTTTTTTACTGCCCTTGCTTTCTTCATAGGCCAGCAAAATTTCCAGGGAAGGATCCGTTACCAGTCCTTTAAACTCGCGGTAAAACCCGTTAACGCCATGAACCCTGAGATGGTAAGCACCCGCTGCATCCGGTTTCCACGCATCCTGTAGTTTATCACCCGCTTTTACCACATAGTTTCGGGGAGCTTCGCCCGATAAAGGCTGGTAAACAATAAATGCAGCACCCGCGGTTTTTTCGCCAAACTGCTCTTTTCTGTTCTCAAATTCCAACTCAATGCCACCCTTGTTTATCTTCCCGTTTACATACAACTGGTAGGGGATGGCCGTAGCCCTACGGGTGCCTTTTTCCTGGTTCGGTACCAGGGATGAACCCATGGGATCCTTATTTAATTCGGCCAGGTCGGCCGTTCCCAGTTTTTTAAACCCGGTAGGCATTTCCTTAAACTGCGCTTTATGGATACTTTCCAAAAAGGGCATACGGTCTACCGGCGCAGGCGCAGTCAACTGCTCCCCCTTATAAGGACGAAAAACAGAACTCAGGTTGCCGCAAACGGTCCGGCGGAAAGAAGTGATTTCTTCCGAATGAATTTTTTTCCCGGTTTTATGCGAAAGAAAATGCTCCAGGAACTGAATGGGCGAAGTAAGGTCGCATACCTCCGAATTCACCCATCCACCCCGGCTCCAGGGCGATGCAATTACTAACGGTACCCTATAGCCGAGGCCAATCGGTCCTTCCAGGTGGTTGGCTTTTGAAGGATCTGTTTTCATCCATTCCTGGCTTTTATGCACATACTCTTCTTTACAATCTATGCCTGCTGATACCTTACCGCTGTTTTCTTTATAAGGATTTGGTGGTACAAATGGTGGTACATGGTCAAAATAGCCATCGTTCTCATCATAGTTCAGGATAAAGATGGTTTTTTTCCAAACCTCCGGGTTTTGGGTAAGTATATCCATAACCTCGCTCAGGTACCAGGCACCGTACCAGGGCGAACCAGGGTGGTCTGAAAAATTCGAAGGCGCTACCACCCAGGAAACCGTTGGAAGTTGCCCCTTCTGTACATCCTGCCGGAATTGGTGCAACACATCGCCTTTCGGGATCTTCATGGTACGTGTTGTTCCACCGTCAGTATAGGTAACGGTTTCCAGGCTGTGGTAATCAGGGTCATTACGGTTATCTGTAAACGCTTTTTCATGGAGATTTTTTTCGCGCTGGGTTAGCCGGTCAAAATTTTCCTGCGTATACTCTTTTACAGCCTGTTGGGTATAAGCATAGGCTTTTTCCAGGCTTTCTAACTGGCGTTTCAACCGAGGCAGGGTAGGGTCAGTGGCTGGCAATGCCGCAATTTTATCCTGCTGTTCCCTTATTTTTCCCGGCAGCAATTGCAAGGCCTTGGGCAAAAATTTCCGATGTCCATAGGCAAAACGAATTTTATATTGTTTGAACCACTCAATGGGGTTGTCGGTAAAATTGGCCAGCCAGTCTTCTTCCTCGCCCTCCAGTCCAGATTCCATACTCACTTCATTCTGATAAATTTTCCAGGAGACCTGGTTGTCTTCGAGGTATTCCGGAAACGTTTTCCAACCAGCCTCTTTTCCATAATCCACATCCGAATTATAGACATTGGCGATAACGTTCGGATCGTGCTTCTCCCGAATTGTACCGGTCCAGAAATGCAGGCGGTTGGGAGTGGTTCCGGTGAGCGAGGAACAAAAATGCTGATCGCAAACAGTGAACGCATCTGCTAATGCATAATAAAATGGAATATCGCGGCGGTCGAAATAGCCCATGGTCAACGGCATTCCTTCACAGTCTTTCCTGCCCGGTTTTTTTGCTTCCAGCCAATTGTCATAATGCCCTTCATTCCTGGCCGCCGTCATATCATTCCAACCATGTGGTAAGGACCCCAGCCAGGTAATTTTACTATCCTTCAGATCGTGGCGGAAGGGAGCATAGGTATTTCCTTTGGCATCCGTTTGTGCCCAAACTTTATTTTTATTGGGGAGCGATATGGCTCTGGGGTCATTAAACCCCCGTACTCCCTGCAAGGTTCCGTAACAGTGGTCAAAAGACCGGTTTTCCTGCATCAGGAATACTACATGCTCGGCATCCAGGTAGGTACTGCCCGCTGCCGGGTTAATGGCAAATGCTTTCTGAATAGACGCAGGCAGGCTGTTGGCAATACCGGCTGTTCCGGTTAATAGCGCTGCTTTTCGCAGGAATTCTCTTCTGTTGTCCATGTATTAAGTATCAAAAAGTGAAAAATGCTACCTAAAACTAGTAATAAATACTAAATAAAAGTTTAGTAATACTAAATTAACAGTAGGCTTATAATTCGATATTGATTTGTTCATTTTAAAGTAAAGAATACCATCCATGGGTTCGGAAAGTCCGGAATTCTTAACCAGTGATAAGTTTTTCAGCGCAATAGATCGGTACATTTATTCTATACATATACCTCCAAATGCGGCATTATACCGGTACCTACCTGTTTTTTTTGTTTTTGTTAACGGCCTGCGCTTCGTTTAGCCAGTCGGTAAATACCCGGGTTTCTTCAACCATGCACCAGTTATTGCAGGAGCAGCAGTTTTCGGGGCTGGTAGGCTGCCTTGTAGACCAGGATTCTATTCGATTGTTCAGCGCCGGTGTTAAAAACCTGCGTACGGGAGAAAAGCTGCATGAAGGGCAGCGGGTGCAGGTTGGCTCCATCACAAAAACGGTGCTTGCCCTGGGCATTTTGAAAATGGTTACGGAGAAAAAGCTGGAATTAGACGAACCGGTGAAAAAATACCTGCCGGATCTGCCTCTCGATAATCCCTGGGAATCAAAACAACCGGTTACCATTCGGCATTTGCTCGATCATACAGCCGGTCTGAGTGACCTGAGGTTTTGGCATTTTTTTAGTAGCTCATCCAACCCCACTACGCCGCTGCGTCTCTTTTATGAAAAAAACAGGGCCGTAGTAAAGGTGTTTGCCCAGCCAGGCACTGTTTTTTCGTATTCAAATATGGGTTATACGCTCTTAGGTATGGTAATTGAAGCCATTACGAAGCAACCTTATGAAACCTATCTCGATAAACACCTGCTGGCGCCACTTTCTTTAACCAACAGTACATTCGGTTTTGTGCAGCAGGAAGGTGCCGGGGGGGATAGCAGCCATCTACCTTCGGCCGGCCGGACAGTTTACCACCACGGCAGGTGATATGGCTTTACTGATCCGGTTTATTCTAAATAAGGGCAGCCTGCATGGCAAAGAACTGGTACGGAAAGACCTGGTAGAAGCGATGGGAAAACAACGAACCACCATTGCGGCAAAAAACGGATTGCCCAATGGATATGCACTCGGTATCGCCAGCCGAGACCGCCACGGTGTAACGGGAATTGCCCATTCCGGTAATATTATCGGCTATAAGGCTATGTTATATATTTTTCCGGAAGCAGGTAAAGTTTTTTTTGTGTCGTACAATATGGACAGTGAAACGGCCAATTATGAAGTATTTTCTGAAAGGTTTATTGATCTGCTGGCAATTCCTACGGTATCACCTGCGGCGTTGGTAAAGGAGCAGGCGCAGGCGCCCTTTTCCCCGGAAAAATGGCAGGGGTATTATGTGCCCTCCATAACCAAGATTCAACCCCTGCAACTCTTAGACAGGATCGGTTCTTTTACCCGGGTAAAAGCTACAAAAAATGGATTACTACTGATGCCTGCGCAAAAAAACAGGATAGTGTTGTTTGGACAAGCGAACGGCTTATTCAAAGAAGCCGGTAAAATTGATTACGCATATTGTTTTTATGAAAACAACAACGGTGAAAAATTCCTTACCAATGGCCTGCAAACCCTTCAACAAATTAACGGATGGGGGCTTCTGTTGGAGATAAGCAGCGTAATCGTTTGACTGCTTTCGCTTCTTCTACTGTTTTTACTAGGAGGGTATTCGCTTTTTAAACAGGGCCGCAGTTTTATTCAGCAACCCCTGTTGCCGGTGTTTGGAGCGATCTGCTTATTGCTGTTTTCAATCGTACTAATTGCAGTAAAGGGCTTTATTGTACGCAGCCACTATTGCGTTGCCGCTTTCTACCCTTTTTTCCATCAGCACCTATATACGCTCGGTCAATGCTTACAAAAAAACCGTCAGTTTTTGGTTATTGCTACTTGCCCTGCAGTTTTGGGTACTGTTATTTTTTTATACGCTTATTCCTATTGCTACCTGGGAATGAAGGTCGTTTTTTAAAGTTCCGGGAGCGGATGATTTTTCCATCATTGGTGATCAGGAGGCAGGCGTATAAGGGATCAGCCCGCAGCATGGCCATTCCTTTTTCTTTTCCCAGTACCATAATAGCGGTGCTGTAGGCATTACAGGTTTCTGCGTCTGGTCCAATAACCGTAACGCTGGTTAATCCATAGGAAGGCATGCCGGTTATGGGATTAATTATATGAGAATAGCGCCGGCCATCAATTTCCGCGTACTTCTGGTAATCGCCCGATGTTGTTACCGCCCCTTCCCTGAGCAGGAGAATTTCAGCTGATCTTCCGGGTTTATAAGGATGGGCAATCCCGATGCGCCAGGCTTTTCCGCTGGGCTGGCTTCCCCAGCTAGCCAGGTCGCCGGAGGCATTTACAATGCCAGCCTCTACCTGTAAGGATTGCATCAACGCCCTTCCCCGATCGGCTGCATACCCTTTGCCCGTGGCACCAAACCCTATTTTCATACCGGGCCTGGTCAAAAAAACTGTACAGGAATCCTCGTTCACCGCTATATAACGGTAACCAATACCTGCAATAGCTTTTTGAAGTTGTTCCGGGTCGGGTAGTTTATCCATACTGCCATCGAATTTCCAGATACGGTCCATTGCTGCAAAACTTATATCAAAAGCGCCGGCAGTTTGTTCGGAGAAGATCAACGCCCGCTGCACCAGTTCCAATAGCTCCCTATCTACTTTAACCGGCCGTATACCTGCCTGCCGGTTTATTTCCGATACCTGTGATGTTGGGATCCAATCGGATATGAGTAATTCTATCCGGCTTATTTCTGCAATCACCTGGTTAATGTATTGTTCTGCCTGCAGGCTATCCCTGGCAATAATGCTGATATCAAACCTGCTGCCCATCAGTTCCGCATAACGTTTGCGAAGCACTTGCGCGGGTAGTTGCAGGACAAAGCAGTGCAAGAGAATAAGTAGGAATCCAGCCGATTTGCCCTTTATCATCTTATAAATTTAATAGCAATCAGTAAGTAGTTGCCCATTGGTTTTATAATAGCTCAGGGGCTGTCCGTTTTCAGCCTGGCAGATCTGGTTGAGCACTTCTTCTACGTCCTGCTGCATTGCCAGCGAACCACAGATCAATACCACGCCGTTTGCCCGGAAAAGGGAGGCGAAAAAAGCCTGGTCTGCTTTGATCAGGTCCATTACATAAGCTGGTTCCGCTTCTTTGGAGAAAGCAAAACGGGCAGTTTCGAGGCGTCCTTTTGTTTGCTGTTGTTCAATAAAATGCTGGTATGCGCGGGTAGTGGCGGTATGGTGCCGGAAGCCGGCATATAAATGAACAGGCAGTCCTTTTTTATTTTCATCGATCATTCCCAGGAAGGGGGCAATACCAGTGCCATTGGCAATCAGGGCTATACGCGGTGCCTTGCCCGGAAAATGAAAAGAGGGGTTATGGATGATCCGTGCCTTTATGCGTTCCCCGGCTTTTAATTGATGCAGGAAGCCGGAACCTAATCCCTGTTCATGCAGTTTTACTACCAGTTGAACCTGCCGGCCAATTTTTGCAATAGAATAGAGGCGCTCCCGTTCATCGCCTGCCGGGTAAATGGCTAATAAATCGCCGGAGCGAAAGCCTGCGCTGAAGGCGGGTGCCAGCGTTACCCTGAAATTTGGATCTGTTTCCGTAATGGAAGTAATGGCTTTAACCCGCAGGGTTTGCAAGGCGGGTGGCTGGCTTCCGTACATAACCGGACTGGTACCTAGTTTTATCGGATTCTGGTCATTCCAGGATTTTATCCAGTGCACAAAATCTTCGGTTGATTTATCGTTAACGGTAAACAGCGGAAGAGCGCGTTGGGCCCAGGTTTGATTTGCCAGCCAGGCATCCAGCTTTACAGCATACCCGCAAAATTCTTTATAGGTGTGAGAACCGAATCCCACTACCGAAAAGCGGACAGCCTGTGTCTGCGGCAGGGCGGCCAGTTTTTTTTCAAATAAGCGGGCATTGGAAGGCGCATCGCCCTGGCCAAAAGTGGAACTGAATACAACCAGTTGTTGCGCTTTCGGAAAAAGCTGGTAGTTGTTTAAATCGGTCAGGTAAGACCGTGCTCCGTTCGCCAGCAATTGCCGGTGTACCTGTTGGGCAAAATGCCGGGTACTGCCATTTTCGGAGCCCGTTAAAAATACAATATCCGCGTCTTCGGGTTTAACTGTATTGCGGGTTTTAACGCGAAGCCGCTCATAACTGATCCGGACCCCGGAGTACATAAAAAACAGGATATTCAGGGAAGCTATTCCTGCAAGCAGGGCCCAAAGGGTGCTGGCTCGCCCGGTATGCCAATCAAGGCTTAGGCGTTCGAGGGTTTTGGTAAGTGGGTACAGGTGTTCTTCTTTTACCTCACCCATGTGCTGGTGAATAGCAAGTTCCCGGTCTTTTAGTTGCAGTTTGAAGTATTCGGAAGGATCCTCATCGATTGGAAATTCGATTTTAACCACATCCTTCAAAAGGGTTTGCTGAAAAATGGTAAAATCTTCTAATGGAATTTTTGCCGCTTCGGGATGCAGGCGCTGTGCAAATGGCGGAATTTCCTGTGCGGGAATAATTTCAAAGCGCACCAGGAATAAATAAGTGCCGGTGGCGGCTATTATTAAAATCGGCAGCAGTAATAACCTGCCTGCTGCCACATGGTAATACTGGGCTAAAAAATCGCGGGATAGTTTGTCAAAAAAATGCCGGATACCCTGTTGTCGCTGCAGGATGAGCAGGGTGCCGGATACTACGATCAACACCAATAAAAAAGAAACCAGGCCTATGATAAACCGGCCTGTTTCATGCATAAAGAGGGAGCGATGTAAGGCCAGGTTCCATTGAATAAAATCGGATTTCACCAGGGGCTTTCCCAGTATTTCGCCTGTAAGCGGGTGGATAATTGCATTGAAGTCGTTGCCCTCTTCATCAAATCCTTCGGCCGTTACAAACTGGTTGTGGTCGATGCTGAGCTGCAGTAGCTCAGGGTATTTTTTGCGCAGGGCGGGGATGGATTCTGCCAATGTTATCTGGTCAAATTCCGCCGCTTTATACGGTTGATTTTTTTCCTGAACCACATCTATTGCCAATACCACACCCGTGGCAGCAGCTGCCAGCAAAAACAAAGAGGATACAATTGCTAAAACCAGGTGGGCATAGCGCCAGATGGAAATTGTCATAGAGCAACTACCGGTACTTATTGAACCTTACTTAATTTGACAAAACGGATATAACCTTTACCTTCTGTTTTTAGAGTAAGGGCTTCTGTTGTCATAGGAATTTCTACATCGGTTACATGGTAGTCCTGGTCTTCGACAGCGGTTTCGAAGCGGAGTTTATAGCCTTTATTCAGTTTGGCTTCGTCCAGCACAAAGCTGGTGCTGCTCCTGTCTCCGGCTGCAACAGATGCCCCGGTAATGGCACTCAGGTTTTCTTTCTTTTTAGAGAGTTGTTTGTTCCATTCTTTAAAGCCATTGTACCATTGTTTATCCGGCCCCATTATATACAATGTTTTTTCGTATTGCCCGGCCGGGTTTATCAGGGATACTACAATATAGGCTTCCAGTCCTTTATAATTGGTTGTTTGTAGCAGGCATTTGTACCTGGCTTCCTGTGCTATGGCACCTTCGAGTATCAGCAAAGCAAAAAGGGACAGTAAGATTGCTCTCATGTAGTGTAGAAATTATTTTAGGAAATCGATATTGGTTTTTTGTGCACTCAGGTATTCATTCTCTTTAGCCAGGTCAAATGCTGTTTCGTCCAGTTCGGTTAAGAGTTCTTTTTTGGCACCCAGTGTAAGCAGGTATTTCAAGATAACATCGTCTTTGGCCAACATGGCGGCCCGATGCAGGGCTGTAATGCCTTCTTTGTTTTGTTGGTTTATATCCAGTTTTATAGGAGCCAGGGCTTTTAACAGGCTCAGGTCATTTTTTGCCACTGCCAGGTGATATAGGGTGTTTCCGTCGGGCTGGGGTTGGGAAAGATCAATTGACCTCGCCTGGAGCAGGGCCATTTTTTTACCAAACTCATCGGTTGCGTCCCCCGGCCGGGGACTGCGGTAGGATTGTATCAAGTAATAACCCAGGTTTCCTTCTTTGCTGGCAGCAGCAGGAGAGGCCCCGTTTTCCAATAAGAGACTAACCATTTCCGGCGAACTGTTTTGCAGGGCCAGCAACAGGGCCGTTTCTCCCTTGGTATTGGCCTGGTTAATATCCTTAAGTTTTGGCAGGAACGAAACTACCAGATCAAGGTTGCGTGTAGTTGCGGCCACCATAAAGGGCGTATTACCCGATTTGTCTGCCTGGTTAATGGCTACGCCTTTTTCAATAAAATACCGGATCTGTTCTGCCTGGTTGGGTTTACGCACCAGGTAGTGCAGCGCGTTTTCATCGTTTTCCCCGGTTGATCCGGGCGCTATTTTCAGTTCATCTACCAGGTAGCTGTAAAAGGTTGTGTTGGCAGCGCTTGAACGGGTACCCTGTGCCGCCATCAGCAAGGCATATTTCGTATGTTTTATTCCCTTGGCTTTTAATTTCTGAACGAGTTCGAGGTTGCCTGAACGGGCCGCATAATCAACCGCTGTTCTGCCCAGTTCATCGGTAGCTGAATAGGAAAGTCCTTTGCTAACAAGGTAATCTGATAAAACCAGGTCCTTATCATGGGCTATACCGAGCAATAACAAATTGGCTCCCTGCTGAAATTTCTGCCGGGGATTGTTGCCCGCTTTGAAAAAAGCTTCGTACACCGCTTTATTCGTTTGGCCGTTATTGATGGCATATACCATTGGTATGGTTCCCCGGTCGTCTCCAAAATTTATGTCCGCGCCTTTTTCCAGCAGGTACTGAACCAGTTCGGCATTACCGCGGCTGGCTGCCCAATGCAGGTAAATACGACCGTCGTGGGTTTTTTTGCCAACGCTGTTACCATCCTGGTTGATCAGGTATTTGACCAGTTCGGTAGGCGCATCATTATTAATGGCCATGGTAACCACATCGAAATTGCCCCGATTGGCTTCGGCCGGGTTATTGCCTTTGCTAATTTCGGCCTGAACCGCAGCCAGGGTAGGTTTTGATTTCCAGAAATCCGCACTCAGCAGGGTATTGGTTTGGGCAGGCAACAGGCCCGGGGCAAAGAGAAGGGCTGCAATAAGTATCCGTTTCATGGCGCAAAGGTATAACGCGGCGGGCCTGCCGGTTTACGAAATCGGAAACTTTTAACGATTTTCCGCCGTTCAGGAAAGCGGTTCGGGCCGGGGGCCACCGGCTGGTTTGGAATTGTCGGCAGGCAAGGGAATAAATTCATGGTTATCATTGGGCGGCAGCAGTATTCTTCGCTGTTTCCAATCCTCTTTTGCCTGTTCGATCCGGTCTTTGCGCGAGGAAACAAAATTCCACCAGATATAGCGGTCGCCCAGGGGCTCGCCCCCCAGTAGTAGCAGGGTGCAGGTTTCCCGGGCAATAAGCACCGGGTCGGCTCCCGGGGTAAATACCAGTAGTTGTGCTTCCTGGTAGAGGTGGCCATTGCATTCCAGCCTGCCTTTTACAATATACAGGCCTCTTTCGGAATGTTCTGTTGGCAGCGCAAAACGGGTGCCGGCCTCCAGTACAAGGTGCAGGTAACACAAGGGTGATAAGGTTTTAACAGCATTCTGCAGTCCATAGGCTGTGCCGGCAATCAGGCGCATCCAGATTCCCTTATCCGTGAAAACAGGCAATTGATCCGGTTTAAAATTTTCAAAGGAAGGCGCTGCTTCCTCGTCTTTTTCCGGTAAAGCAACCCAGGTCTGGATCATTTCCAGTTGTCCGTTTTGAAGTACAGCAGGGTCTTCAAAGCGTTCGGAATGCGCGATGCCTTTTCCTGCTGTCATCCAGTTTACTTCACCGGGTACGATCACCTGTTCCACCCCCAAGCTATCCCGATGTGTTACTTTACCACCCAGCAGGTAACTTACGGTCGACAATCCGATATGCGGATGCGGTAAAACATCCATATTGGATACCGGGTTGGGGGCTGATGTTATCGGGCCGGCATGGTCCATGAAAATAAATGGTCCCACCATGCGCCGTTGCCGGAAAGGAAGAATCCGTTTTACCCGTATAAATTCACTAATGGCTGCCTGTCGGGCATCTATTACAATATCTAACATAGTGTCGTTTTTTGAACCGCTTTGCGGATGCAGCTGGTAACTGGGTGCAGCCTTGAAATTAAGCAGCTTCTTGTCATTTTGGCGGGTAAATTTTGCAGCTGTATTTCCAGCCGCACCGGGTGGTACCAATTATTCCCTGAATAACCGGTTTATTGCCGCAGCCTGGCTGGCAGGGGCTTCTGCCAGTATAGCCTTTATAAGATCTTCGCTGGTAGGCGCCGCATAAGGGTAGCGATTGGCGGCCAGGAATTTATGTAAAGCGGTATTTATTTTTTCTTCCCCGATCAGTTTGTACAGCTTATACATTACAACGGCACCTTTGTAATATGCCAGCGGCGCATTTTGTGACTCAACCTTATAGAGCGCTTCCTGGTTAATCGTCCATCTTTCCCGATCATAAAATACCTGTAACATGTCTACTGCTTCTTTCATTGTTTCTTCTCCCAGTTTCTCTTTTAAGAGCATGATTTCGGTGTACATGGCCAGGGTTTCTGTTAGCATTTGCGCGCCTTCTTTATCAGCAGGGTGTAGTTGAAAGGTTCCCCACCATTCGTGTGCTAATTCGTGCGCAGCTAATTCATTGATGACATCGCGTTTGGCATCGGTACGCAAATCGGCATGGAAGCTACCGGTTTCGTTCATGAATATGGTACCTGGATAAGCCGTAGCATTAAAGCCCGAGGTGAAGCTGGATATTTCAGCAAAACAGATGGAGGTATATGGATAGGCACTGAAATGCCGGGTACAGTAATCCAGGGTTCGTTTGGATTCTTCCAGTAGGGTGGCTGCGTTTTCTGCGTGTTCGGGATGATACATGACCGATAGTTCAATGCCTTTATAATGTTCTTTGGTGATGGCATACCGGCCGGAGGAAAAACCAAATCGGAAAGGAATGCGACCGATTGAATTAAAGTGGAACCAGTTGCGGCGCTGCTTGCTCCAGCTATTGATCAGTTGCCCGGTGCCGGCCACTTGTTGATCGGCCTCGGTACTAACTACAGCATCCAGGATAATTCCAGCGGGGAAGTTATACCTGGCGCTGTCTTGCAGCCGGGCAGTTTCGGTTGCGTTGCCCAGGCCTGCATCGTTTCGTTTTGCCACTGACTCCAATTCATTTTCCGACTGGTAGCCCAATTGAGGAAAATACCGGCTGATGCGCATAAAACTTCCGTTGTCCAGGATCGAGTTAAATGATTGGTGCTGGTTGAAAGGCGACCAGGTATAATGCAGGCGAAATGTTAAGCATATGGAATCGCCGGGTGTTAGGGGTTGCCGGAACCGAAACCGCCAATGTCCATAGGTGTCGTCTTTTTCCAGCAGTGCGGCATTTTCCAATTGCAGGCTTTTTATTTCCATCGTGGGATCTATATACAGGAGCAGGCTATCCAGTGCTGCGGATTCCTGGTTCAATAACTGATAACTACCCTGGATCGTATAGCTATTACTAGCCGGATAAAGGTCAATATTGGTATTAACGCGCGTAATGGAAGCTTGTGCTACTTGTTGATAAGCGCGGTATTTTTTTTCGTATCCGGCCTGCCAGGCTATTTGTTGTTTTTTCGTTAGGTAGCTGGTTTGCTGATAAATGGGCCAGCCGCTGAATACCATACCCGCCACTGCTATCGCAGGCATCAGGAATGCAATTGGTCGCCTGTTTTTTAGCGGTGTTTTCCAGCGAATTATCCACCAGCAGAGCAGCAAGGTAAAACAGGTCCAAAAGAGCTGCGTGATCCCGAACCCGTATAAATAAGCCCCGTATCCGTTCATATCAGAATATGCCGGCAGGTAGGCGTTGGCGAACCTGGCGAAGGGATGTTCCAGCCCTATCTGCCGACCCAGTTTTGTTTGGGTAACCAGCAAAAAAACAGCGGCCAGCAGAATACCCGGATATTTTTTTCCTACCATAACCTGTAGCAGCAGCAGGATGCCTGCGCATAACATACACGGCCACCCGATGGTAAAAAATAAACTGCTATAAAGTTTCCAGTTGACCTGGTTGTATTGAAAAAAAAACTGGAAAACCAACCCGGTTAACAGCGCACAGCTTATTAAACAAACTAATAAAGAGTTCAATACCATCCATTGGGCAAATAGCCGGCTTCCAAAAGGCAGGGGACTTGCTTTTTCCAGGGTTTCCATATTCACCTCTTTTCTTTTCCAAAGCAGTAACTGACTGTAAAACAGCAGGGCAATCATAGCAAAGGCGGGCAGACTTTGATAAATGCGGTTAACCATCTGCGTGGTACTGGCGTAGCGCTGCGGTATTCGAATGCCGGCATCTATATGGCTATAAATTTCTATCCCCAGGAAAAAAACAAATAGCAGTAATAATACAAGCAGGGCCCTGCTTTTAAAAACCAGTTGGTTGCCAAGTTTCCATTGAGCCATAGCTGTTTTCCACCAATAGAGGAGGGGGGTATACCTCTCCAAAACGGGTTGAAAGGCAGGAGCCAGACTGGCTGTTGCTGCGTCGCTTAGCCGTCTGCGTGGCTTAGGGGCCTGGCTTAAACGGAATTGATAGAACCTGCTTCCGATTATAACCAGCAAAACAGCAGCTGCTGTAAAAGCTATCCTGTTCAGGAGGAAATTGCCCCGGGGTAGTATCAGTTGTGTATTTCGTTGTGGTACGCTCCAGCTCTGGGTTTGTTCAAAAAAGCCGGCTATGCCGAATGGGTCCAGTTTGGCGGCTATGGCCATGGATGCTGCAGAAACGGGCGATGCATGGGCAAACAGCGGCGAATCAGTCAGCAATCCCATAACGATGTAGAGGATATAACAACTTAAGCCCGCCATATAAACCAATAAAGGGCGTTGGGTGATCCAGGCAGTTAGTGCTACCCAGGCCGAACAAAAAAGAATATTGGGTAGTACCAGGGTAAGGTAGGGGACGATATAGTTCAGGGGCCGGAAGCTGCCAAAACGTAGGGTGTCATGGCTTCTCATCCAATGACCTGCCATGCAACCCACTGTGAATAACAGATAAAGCAGGGCGGTTAAGCCAACGACCAGCAGCCAGCGGCTGAATAGAAAACTCGGTTTATGGAGGGGGTGTGCATATACAACAGCTTCGAAACCATTTTCTTTTTCCCTGAAAAAAACCTGCACGGTAAAAAATGTAACCAGGAAAATATTTGCCAGCGACACAATGGATGTTTGATAAGTGATGACCCAGGGAGAGTTAACCTGCAGGCCGGCGAAATCGAAGTTCATAACAAAGCTGGCCAGCAGGCCGGTAAGCAGTGGCAATGGCAGCAGTAGCAGTGCCCAGGAAAAGCGGTAATAGAAACGTGCTTCAGCTGGTAAGTAGGTACTAAGCATGGGTAGAGGTATTAAGCAGGTTAGCGAAATAAATATCCTCCAGTAATGGCTCAGCGGGGTCAAAACCGGGGCCGGGCAACTGGTCTGATACTACACGGATGTTTAATTGCCCGGCGTTCAACTGGGTATATAAAACAGCGAATCTTGCCTGGTATGCCGGTAAGTCTTTTTTGTGAATGGTTTTTTTCCAGATTTTTCCCTGGATGGTTTCAATAAATTGATGGGTGGAGCCCTGGGCTACTAATTGACCTTTGATAAGGATGGCCATATGTGGGCATAAGCTTTTTACATCTTCCACTATATGCGTCGATAATACTACAATAATCTGTTCTCCCAGCTCACTCAGCAGGTTATTAAACCGGTTTCTTTCTTCGGGGTCCAGCCCTGCTGTTGGCTCATCAACCAGGATCAGTTCGGGGTTACCGAGCAGTGCCTGTGCAATGCCGAATCGCTGCCGCATACCCCCTGAAAAGCTGGCCACTTCCTGTTTTCTTTTGTCGTACAGGTTCACTTTGTGCAAGAGGGCCAATACCTGTTCTTTTCTGCCTGCTTTGGGCAAGCCTTTAAGAACCGCCAGGTAATTGAGTAAGTCCATGGCTGAATAGGTTGGATAGACCCCGAAATCCTGTGGAAGAAAACCCAATCGTTGTTTAATATAGAGTGGGTCGGCAAGGATGTTTTTTTCGTTAAAAAAAATAGTTCCGGAACTTGCAGGTTCTAATCCGGCAATGATTTTCATGAGGCTGGATTTACCGGCGCCATTCGGACCCAGTAAACCAAATAAACCCGGACTAATGGATAGGTTGATAGCATGCAGTGCCTGGATGCCATTCGGATAGGTTTTGGAAAGCTGTTGAATAGTTAAGGTAGGCATAGTGATTGGTTATGTATGGACAATAGGGTAGCCGTCTCCGTTAGGAGATGCATTTTTTACCCGGTATAATTGATTAATCAGGTTTGGTCTGGCTGGTATTCCAGGATATCACCAGGTTGGCAGTCGAGTGCCTGGCAAATAGCTTCCAGGGTTTCGAACCGGATGCCTTTGGCTTTTCCCGTTTTTAGGATCGATAGATTGGCGGGTGTAATGCCGAGTAATTCAGCCAGGTGTTTGCTCTGCATTTTTCGTTTGGCCAACATCACATCTATATTTACAATAATGGGCATAATTCAAATATATAGATCCTGTTCTTTTTGTAATTGGAGTCCCTGGCGGAAGATGGCTGCCAGGAAATAGGCAAACACACCTACCACAATATGTAAGAGCACCAGTGCAACAGCGTCTGCTTCGAGGGTATCGAAAAGCAGGGTGGCTACCAGGTGAAGGATCGGTAAAAGAAAATTGGCCAGGTAAAAGTTCCGAAGGTGTTTTACCCCATTGTCGGTAAATAACCGTGGTTGAAAGAAGACCCGGAATACATTACCGAGTAACCAGCAGAACAGGAAATACCAGAAAATCACGGATAGGAAGTAAAGGCTGATATAGGTGGCATTATAGTCTCCGTTCAGCAGGTGTTTTTCGGAGAAGGGGTAATTGACGGAAAAATACCGGCCTCCTTCCCGCAGTCGCAGTCCCCAGCCGGTGCTGAGGGAAATAGCAGAAAGCAGGAAAAATATACCATAGAGCAGGGCCATTGCTCGGGAAAAGTAAAAAAGCAATCGGGCTAAAAGTCGGGTAGCTTGCATGGCAGATTCTTGATTTAATATTGCAAATATGCAAATAATTATTGTAAAACAATAATTATTTAAGAAAAGCGAAAGGGGATGGAGGAGGGAAGAGGGAAGCCCCCTTCTTCCCCCTTTCCCCCTTAGTTTTACATCTTAAACAAGGTCCATGAAAACAGCATTGACAAGAAAAGAGTTTATCCGGAATTCCTCTGTTTTATTAGCGGGTGCCGGCACAGGGTGGGCAGGCAGAAAACTAGCAGATCCGGTTGAGCAGGCAGTAGACAAGGGGGAGGTAATAGTATTGAAGAATGTACGATTGGAAACGGGGTTTGAATGGAAGGGGGAGGAGGTGATCGCTACTAAAACAGCGCTGTTTTCCATAGAATTGCGCGAGGGGAAATTTTTTGCGATCGGTCCCAATTCCACAAGTTCACAGGCAATTGACGCAAGGGGGTGGTTGCTGGCGCCTTCTTTTAAGGACATGCATATTCACCTTGATAAAACTTTTTATGGCGGCCCCTGGCAGGCCAGGACCCGGAAGAACAGGACGGTAAAAGATATGATTGCGCTGGAGGAGGCAATGCTTCCGGACTTGTTAAAGACATCGGTATATCGGGCAGAAAAGCTGATTGAATTATTGCAATCAAAAGGAACAGCATTTGCCAGGAGTCATGTAAATATTGAGCCAACGTCTGGGTTGAAATCGCTGCATCATTTGCAGCAGGCATTGGAAACCAAGAAAAAGGGGTTCGGGGCGGAGCTGGTAGCATTTCCTCAACATGGCTTGTATTACCGTGATTCAACTGCTTTGATGAAAGAAGCGGCTCAGTCAGGAATTGATTTTATAGGCGGACTGGATCCGGCTTCAATAGATGGTAATATCCAACGTAGCATTGATTTTACGGTACAGCTGGCGTTGGATAATAAAAAGGGAATAGATATTCATTTGCATGAAGGCGGTACAGAAGGTATGAGTGTGGTTAATTACCTGGTAGACCGGGTGATGGAAAACCCGGCGTTAAAGGGACGCACCTGGTTAAGTCATTGTTTTGTACTGGCATCGCTGGAAGCAAACCAACAGGAAGCAATAGCCGAAAAAATGGCAGCAGCTGGTATTGGCATCGCTTCTACCATACCTATGGGTCGGTCGCTGATGCCCATACCAACCTTATTAAAACATGGTGTGCAGCTGGTTACCGGTAATGATAGTATTATTGATCACTGGAATAGTTTTGGTACAGGTAGTGTATTGCAGAAAGCGAATTTGATGGCGCAGTTATATGGAATGGTAACCGAGCTGGAGTTATCACAGGCGCTGGCATTGGCAACGGGTGGGGTAACAGCGCTTAGCCGAAAAGGTCAGCAGCAATGGCCGCAGCCGGGCCAGGAAGCCAGTTTTGTATTACTCGATGCTTCCTGTTCTGCAGAAGCTGTGGCCCGAATTTCGCCGGTCCGCAAGCTGGTGTACAAAGGTTATATGATGGGGTGATGTTGGTGTAAAATAATTTGCTTGCAATGAAAGGTTGTAATTTTAAATTTTGATTATTTATCTAGGTGTTAGTGCTTGGTTGAGGAAAAAAATACACGAATTAGTAAATCTACTATTGCAAAAACTGATATTTCGTGTTTTCTTAGCGGCTGACCTTAAACCTGTCGCTATGAACAAAATTTTTGCTTCGGCAATTGCGTTATTATCTACTCTTACCGCCTTTTCACAGAATGTATTTCCTTCAACTGGTAATGTTGGAATTGGCACAACTTCAGCTACATCCCCCCTTCATATTTATGGCTACGATTGGGATAAGATTACGTTGGAAGAAATTGGAACTACGGGAATTGGACGAATGCAATTCAAGAATAGCGGAAATACCTATTATGTTGGAACGGTTGCCAGTACGTTTGGTAACTATGGACATGTTAGGCCAAATACTGCTTTCAATACCTATGACGGTTCCAATGGAATAAACCTGGCGGCTGTCCATTATGATGCTTCTATCCGATTTTATACCGGAGGTGGAGATGATGCAAATGAACGTTTTCGAATAGGGAATACCGGTAAGATTTTTGGATTATCGGTAACAAGAGATGCTTCGATCCGTGATTCTGTTTTAACCATGGATCCTTCTACAAAAGAGTTGCAGGTAACACCCTTAAAGCCCTCAAAAATGAATTTTGTTGATACAAGGACGGTGTCGACATCTCCAACAAATTATAACGGGGCGTTTCAAACGCACTTAAAAAATAACAGCAGTTTAGGGCTGTCACCTGTTGGATCGGGCTTATCGTCAACGGTAGGTTTTAGAGGGGGAGCAGGCGATGCAACAGGGAAATCGCATGAACTGGCGTTTACGGATAATAATCAGGTGTGGTTTAGATCTGGTTTTGATGCTGCTTGGGGAGGATGGAAAAAATTGGTCCTTGATAGTGCTGGTACGGTGCGATTAGGTACAACTTCCGATCGGGCTACCTTGCATGTTAATGGAGATGTTGTAACAAGAAAAGTAAAAGTAACCCAAAATAATTGGCCCGATTATGTATTTGGATCAGGTTATCTCCTAAGGTCTTTATATGAGGTTGAAGTGTTTATTCAGAAATACCATCATTTGCCGGAAATTCCTTCAGCTGCCGAGATAGATGAAAAGGGCCTTGATATAGGTGAAACCCAGGCCCTGTTATTGAAAAAAATCGAAGAATTGACTTTATATGCTATTGAACAACAAAAGCAAATAGATGCGCTGGTGTTACAAAATGAATTATTGCTTAAAAATCTGAAGTCTAAGAAAAAAAGAAAAGTGAGTCTGCTTTCATCGAATTAAGAGTATACCGCTATCCGATTAAATTGAATAGAATTTTACCAGTAAAATTTGCAGTAATCAATCTGCTAATATGCCTGATTTTGCCTGTACAATTGGTTGTTGCTCAATCCGATACTAGCGATGTAGTCAAAAAAAGGTATAAGAGCTATTCGGATTTGCTGAATTCAATTACTCAGCTTGAGTATGCTGATACTGCTATGCTGTCATACATTGATTCTATAGCGGTAAAAAAATATAAAGAAGCATTTGTTAACTCAGATAGTACCATCCTAAAAGAAATGATCAGTCTTCCATCTATCCTAAAAATTCCTTTATTTGGTAAACCGCTATTTTCATTCAATGGAGGGTATATAAATTATCAGTGGAATTTTCGATCTGGAATTGATACCCCGTTTGTAGAAAAAAATATATCGCAGCATTTAATTACGGGAACCGCCTCGGTGACCGTAGCAAATGCAATTCCATTACGTGTTACTTATTTCGAACGACAAAGTAATTCAACTGTGTTTAGAGACTTCAGAGATGTACGGGTTGAATTGGATGTAGCGGGTTTTCAAAAGCTTAAAGAAAAACGGTTGAAAGAATATTTGTTAAATAAATATGACCAAACAAAAGATCCTTTTTTAAGACCATTTAAAGAGCAGGTAGGTAATCGAATTAGCCGTTATAAATCATGGCTTAACTATTCTGGCATTAGAAAGAAAATTATTGATTCCAGGGAAGTGTTAAGTTCTCCCGACTTAATTATTGAAAAGCCAGGCGTAAATAAGGATTCAATTCTTCAGGCCGCTCAGAAATTTGTAACATTCTATGAGTCGGTTGCAAAAAACATGAGCCGTCATCAGAAGATTTATGATTCATTAAATCTTTTGTATAAAGCGCAGGAGAGAAAATATGCTGATTTAAAGGCTCTGCTGCAGTCAAATTTGAACGCTCCCGAAGCATTGGAAAAACTAAGTAGATATGCGACAGAGACAAAATTGACTGATCAGGGATTTGATAAGATGGTATCTTCTTTTAGTGCTGTAAAAACTCTTGCTGTAGGTAAGACAATGCCAAATTTAAGTAGTTTGACTGTAAAAAATACTAATATCAGAGGGGTTGATTTTGAATATAATAAAAACAATATTTACTTGGCATTGGTGGCAGGTAGAGTAGATCTAAGGGTTAGGGATTTTGTATATAATAACCAGCGCGGTGCTCCCCAGTATGTATATGCAATTAAAGCGGGCTATGGTAATAAGCATGGTAATAATTTGCTTTTGTCCTATTTCGCTGGGAAAAAGCAGTTATTTGCTACTGGTAGTGGTATGCAGGTTCAGCAAATAAAAGGAGTTAGTTTATCCTCCCAATTGAAAATTACCCGTACAACAAAGCTAATGGCAGAAATTGCACAGTCTGCAAGTCCAGATTTAGTTGCTGTTTCGGGCGCTTCAAAAGCAGAATTTAATTTTAAGGATAACAAAAATCTTGCGTATTCAATAGGATTAGTCAGCTTTATTCCATCTACCCGAACGAGGTTGGAGGCCCAGTTTCAGCATCAGGGAGTTAATTTTCAGAATTTTACGAATTACAGGCCGAATGCTGCAAGTGACAACTGGAGTGTTAAAGCAGAACAATATGTCTGGAAACGTCATGTGAAATTTGTAGCTGGATTCAGAAAGAACGATTTTGTTAATTCATATGTATTACAACGGTACAATGCAAATACTATCTATAAACATGTATCAGGAAGTTTTCAAAAAAGGGGATGGCCTTCAATTTCTGTCAGCTATATGCCATCGTCTCAGTTTGCGATAGTTGACAGCCTGGTTTATGAGCATCAATACCAGGTATTAACTTCTTCCATAAATCATCAGTACCAGTTGGGCACGGCAGTGTCTAATAGTACCTTTTCTTATAATCGGTTTTATAATGATGCCGCTGATTCTGGTTTTCTTTACTTCAATTCAAAAAATATCTACCTGAATCAATCGGTTCGATTCAGCTTTTATACAGCGAATTTATCGGTGATTCATTCAGATAATGGAAATTATGTTTTAAATGTATTGGATGGTGGCTTGCTGTTTCATACAAAGCGCCAGAATACAATCGGGTTTGGGGTTAAAACCAATTCATTAAATAAAGAGGCACTAGTTAAAATAGGTTATTATGGAAGCGCCCGTTTTACTATTTCAAAAATTGGTGAATTGAGTATTTGGGCAGAAAAAAGTTATTTGCCAACAATGCATTCTAGGCTGGGTAAAAATGAGTTTTATACGGTCAGTTTTACAAGATATTTCAACTAAATAAATTGTATGAGGTTAATAAGTTTATTATTGGTGTTGCTGCTGTCCTTTTCTTTAAGAGGGCAGGTACTGGTTAATGTTCAGCTACCTCCTACTGGAGTGATGCAAAAAAGCCAGTTATGGAATATTTCATTAACCAATACAGGGTCTGTACCATTATCAATACATATCGAATTGATGATGATTGATCGAACAAGTGCTCAGCAGGTAATGAGTGCAACAACTCCTATTTTAGTTTTGCCAGGGGGTTTTACCCAATTGTCTAATTCAATAATTCAGCCGGTACAATACAATGTATTAAGTTCTTCTTACCTGGTGGATGCTAATCCGGCAGGTTTGTTGCCAATTGGTGATTTTGAAATCTGTTATAATATAATGAATCATTATTCTGATGCTGTTGAGCGTATTGCCGAACAATGTCAGGATGTGTTGATAGAACCTCTCAGTCCTCCGCAGCTTTTATTGCCACAGGATCTGTCGGTATTAGAGCAATTGTCTCCGCAGTTTAGCTGGTTAGCTCCAATGCCTGCCCATTTGTTTACGCAATTGAGGTATGATCTTGATTTGGTAGAAGTGTTGCCACATCAAACCGCTACAGATGCCATGCAGCAGAATATTCCGTTATTTCAACAGAAAAACATTTCTGTTGCAACTTTGCAATATCCAATAAGCGGCTCACCTATATTAGTTAAGGGTAAAGTTTATGCATGGAGAATTATTGCAAAGAATAACGAAGCAATGGTTGCCCAGAGTGAGGTATGGTCTTTTTCTTTCAAAGGGGCGTCAGATAAGCTCAAAAATACAGGACGATTTCCTTACGCTAAACTTCAAAAATCTGAATTGGGCGGATATGCCGTTTTCGCTGACGAGCTGAAATTTGATTACCTGAATGAAGCGGGTGATCGAATTTGGCGACTTAAAATCCTGGATTTATCCACCTCTTTAAGGGAACAGATTCCATTTAATATAGATACTGTTTCTATTAAACCAGGTCAAAATCTGGTAAATATAAATCTATCAAAGAATAAAGCCTTTTTGTCCAATAACTTTTACATGCTTGAAATAGCAAATTCACGAAATGAAGTTTGGAGGCTCAGATTTCAATTTATAAGAACAGACGAGGAATAAAGTTGAGCCATATTTATTGTCGTATCAATTAATCTAATATGATCCAAACCTTATCCATACACTATCAGAAGCATATTGCTTTAGCCGGAGCGCTGTTGATATATGCTCAATTCCTGTTTCCTTTATTCGCAAAAGCCGAAAGACAAAAACCTTATTTCTCTGTTCATTTCCGGGGACAGGATTTTGGTACGGCTAAGCATCCCGTTTCATTTGCTGAACATATTGCTGAGTCATGGAAAGAAGGGGAGTCAATTTCAGGTATGGAAAAAAAGTCTGAACAGGTGGCCGACGCTCCAGATCAGCTTTATGGCGGCGGGCCCGGCCAGCCTGAAATGTCTAGTTTTCAGAGTGTTAATGGAGCTAATATGGTCGACCTTTTTTCGGGCGACTTTTCCTATAACATTCCGCTTTTAGACGTGGGTGGTTACCCGGTTAATATCCATTATTCAAGCGGTATTACAATGGATCAGGAAGCGAGCTGGGTTGGACTTGGCTGGAATATAAACCCCGGAACAATTTCGAGAAATATGAGGGGATTACCAGACGATTTTAATGGCTCGGATTCCATTGTCAAAACATTAAATATAAAGCAGAATAAAACAATTGGAGTAAAATTAGGTGCCCAGGCGGAAATGGCTGGTTTTCCGTTGACTGTGGGAGCCAGTTTAGGGGTGTTTCATAACAATTATAATGGTTGGGGAGTGGAGCAAAGTGTAAATGCCGCCATTTCAATGAATTTTAAGAATAAAGGCGATTTGACGAGCGGAGATTCATCGACCAGTAGCAGCTTTATAGGCGGAAACTTTGGTATTAATAGCAATTCTCAGTCCGGATTGTCAATCAGTAAATCGCTAAATGTAAATATTAAAAAAGCCGAAGGTTTGCAGAATGTCAAGTCTTCTAATTATGGTATTAGTACTAACTACCATACCAGGGCTGGTATTTCAGCCTTAACTATTGATCTTTATAAAGAAAAATTGACCTCCAGGAATAAATACAAGCCCGATGGAGGGGTAAATAACGTAACTATTTCGTTTGCTCAGCCTAGTATTACGCCCTCGATTTCTATTCCTACCACTAGCAATAATTATGTTTTTCATTTGAAAACAGGCGGTGAATTATTTGGGTTTCATGCAAATGTTTTTGTGCAGGGTTATGTAAATAAGCAGGTCATAAAAAAGGAAGACAAAACACAGAAGTTGCCTGCTTTTGGATATATTCATTATTCCGAGTCCGCGGGTAATCAGCATGCTTTGCTCGATTTTAACAGGGAAAAAGAACTGCAGTTTAGTTATAAATCTACCCCCAATCTTGCAATTCCTCAATATACTTATGACATATATTCGATTAGCGGTGAGGGTACTGGTGGAACCATTCGTCCCTACCGGGGTGATATCGGGTATTCACGTGATCATTTTATGCGGACTAAAAGCACCGATGATCAGTTTTCCTTTGAAATAGGTGGTGGAAATATTATTCACACCGGATTTTCCTATGATTTTGTGCGTGCTTTTACCGAAAACTCGGAATGGAATAAAAACAATAACATACGGTCTAACCTGTCTTTCCAAAAAGGTAAGCAGTTGTATGAGGCTGTTTATTTCAGAAACCCGGGAGAACGTACCTCCAATGATTATGCTTATTACCAGAAAGTGGGAGATGATGCCCTTGTTCGCGTAAAGTTGGATAGGAGCTCAATGCCGAATGTAAGTGCTTCCAATAAGTTGCTCACCTATAAAAATGGTTTAAAATCCGGGGAGATTAATGTGAATGCTGCAATCAGGAAGGAGCAGAGGGATAAAAGAAGCCAGGTTGTCACGTATCTGTCTGCCAAGGAAACTATGCTGTATGGCCTCGATAAGGAAATCAGATCTTATAAAGAGAATACAGTTCCCGTAGGTGCTTGTGTTGATACCATTGAAGTAATTAACAGGGTAGATGATATCCGAAAACCGCACCATCTTTCTCAAATTGATGTCTTAAACGCCGATGGCCGTCGTTATATTTATGGGCTGCCCGCTTACAATGTTGAACAAAAGGATGTTACGTTTGCTGTGTCTAAAAATCTTGTTGAGGGTGATTTGGAAAAGGGGTTGGTGCAGTATGCTGGAAACGATAATACGGAGAATAATAATAAGGGGAAGGACAACTACTTCAATCAGGAAAAATTGCCTCCCTACGCGCATAGCTTTCTTTTAACCGGAATACTTTCTCCCGATTATGTGGATGTTAAAGAGGATGGTATTACCGAAGACGATCTGGGAGATGCTGTTCGCTTCAATTATACGAGAGTGTATGGCCCTTCACAGGGGTATTATGAGTGGAGAACCCCTGGCGAACTCAATAAGGCGACGTACAATGAAGGATTAAAATCGTATAGCAGAGATGATAAAGCCAGTTACTTTTTTGGAGAAAAGGAAGTATGGTATACCCATTCTATTGAGTCCAAAACGATGGTGGCCTTATTTAAGTTAAGCAGTGATCGTAAAGATGCCTTTGCTGCTGCTGGTGAAAATGGTGGAATTAATCAGGAGAAATCACTCCGTAAACTGGAGCAGATTGAATTGTATTCGAGGGCTGATTTATTAAAGAATGGGCAAAATGCCAAGCCGATTAAAACAGTGCATTTTGAGTATAGTTATGAGTTATGTAAAAATTATTATGGTAATAGTGAGGAAGGGAAGTTAACGCTGAAGAAGATCTGGTTTACTTATAATGGTAACGAAAAAGGAAAGCAGAATCCTTATGTGTTTAATTATACCGGTTTCAACCCGGACTATCATCCAAAACATAGTGATCGTTGGGCAAACTACAAAAGCCCTTCTAATAATCCAGGAGGATTAAATAATGCTGATTATCCCTATACCGGAACTGAGTTTTTTTCTTCGGCGGATAGTGCTTTGGCTGCCCAGCATGCGGGTGCATGGCATTTAAATGAAATTGTACTTCCTGCTGGCGCTAAAATGAAGATTACCTATGAGGCGGATGATTATGCTTTTATTCAGAATAAGCGCGCTACACAGTTTACTGATATTGCAGGGTTCGGGAGTTCAGCTACTTCAACTCCATCTAATAATCTCTATGGCAGTAATGACTACGATTATATTTTCATTAATTCCCCGGTATCAATTGCTGATAAAAAGGATATTCGACAAAAGTACCTGGACGGAATTGAATGGTTGTATATGAAGCTTGCGGTTGTTATGCCTACCGATCAATGGGGGAGTGGCTATGATTTTGTGCCAGTTTATGCAAAAATTGCTGATTGGGGTAAGGTAGACGGCCAAAACCGTTTCTGGTTAAAGTTAGAGAAAGTACAAGGCGTATCTCCCATGCTTCGGTCATCACTTCAATTTCTGAAGAATAACCTGCCTTCCAAAGCTTACCCGACTTCAGAATTAGGGGATGATATTGACCTTGCGGCCGCAGTTAAAATGTTGCTGTCGCATTCTTCAGAAGTTAAAAATGCCGTCAGCGGTTTTGAAAAGGCCAGTATGCAGCGGAACTGGTGTAAGCTGGTAGATTTGAATAGGTCACATATTCGGTTAACTGCCCCAGAGTACAAGAAACTGGGTGGCGGTGTACGGGTGAAGAAGGTGGAAGTATATGATAACTGGAGCGGGATGACCGGCCTGAAGGAGTCCGTTTATGGACAGGAGTATCAATATCGTACTTCAATTAAAGTTAATGGGTTGGATAAATTGGTAAGTAGCGGCGTGGCGTCTTATGAGCCCATGATTGGAAATGAGGAAAATCCATTCCGGCAACCTATACCATACGTTGAAAAAATGGCACCGTTTGCTCCTGTTTCCTACCTGTATAGCGAAATGCCTTTAGGAGAATCCTATTTTCCCGGGGCATCCGTAGGGTATAGTAAAGTCAGGGTGCGCACTATTCATACGAAAGCAAAATCTGCCAATGGGTGGGAGGAAAAAGAATTTTATACTACAAAGGATTTTCCAACACTGGTGGAGCACACTTTATTGGACCAGGATGCCAAAGCACGTTTTAAACCTAAATTATTGAATTTGTTAAAAGTATACAGCGTAGATCGTACAACAGTTAGTCAGGGCTTTAAAGTAGAATTAAATGATATGAATGGGAAACCAAAGTCTTCGGCTTTTTACGCGGAAAGCGATTCTTTAAACCCGATTTCGTACAGTCGTAATTATTATAAGGTTGAAAATGAAAGGGCTGCCCAACTAAAATTGAATAATACGGTTTGGGTTGTTGATTCTGCCAACGGAAAAATCGATAAGAATGGCATAATTGGTAAAGATATTGAGCTTATAACTGATTTTAGGCAACAAAAGTCCTTTATGACAACTGGCGGACTATCACCTAACCTGGATTATTTCCAGATTGGAATTTTCCCGGTTCCTTTAACTACTTTTTTCAAATTCCCACAGTTTGATGAAACCCAATTCAGGTCAGTAACAACGGTTAAAGTGGTGCAACGGTATGGTATTTTAGACAGTATTGTTGTGATGGATAAGGGTAGTGTTGTTTCTACTAAGAATATTTTGTACGACGGGGAAACTGGTGAAGTAGTGTTGAGCAGGACTAATAATGAATTTAATGATCCTGTATATAATTTTTCTTATCCTGCTCATTGGGCTTATAGTGGTATGGGTATGGCTTATAAGAATATTCATGCAGAGTTTTCCAATATTAAAGTGGTACAAGGTAAAGCTTACATCAATAATTCAAGGCAGCCATATCCGTTGGAGGAAGTTTTTGAGAGCGGTGATGAGCTTTGGGCTGTAGGCTTGTATTTCAATCCACTGACCGGTGCTAATTGTCTTGATCTGGCTACTGGATTTCCAAATATTGGATTCCCAAAACTGGGTAAGTTATGGATTGTTGATGCATCCAAAGGCAATGAAAATGACCAGGGGTTATATATTATGGAGAAAGATGGAAGGCCTTTTTCCGGTATTCTTTCTTCTGTAAAAGTGTTGCGATCAGGTAAAAGAAATTTGTTGAATGCCAGTGCGGGTTCGGTGGTTTCAATGGAAAATCCGATAAAAGAAACAAGTCCTGGTAATTATCAATTAAAAATTGATAGTACTATCCGGGTAATAAATGCATCCGTAAATTCTTATGGTGATTTATGGCAGGTAGAGAATGGTTTATTTGTAAAGGATACAATATACCGTGTTACAAAAAATTACACAACTTATCTTTCGCCGGTTGCGGCAAGTCGGAGAGTTATTTATACAAGAACCGGACATCCTGAAGATACTAGAGAAGATAATGTTTATGGTATCCAGAGTCTTGTAAGTTCGTATAATTATATAAGAGGTGGTACAGGTTGCCGTTCTCGTGCAGTTCGCTCTAAAAGTATTGTACAATACGATTTGTCAAATATTCCGGTAAGTGCTACAATTAACTCAGCTGAAATATCCTTTACGGGAAGGAAGCCGGAACTTGTTTGGAGGAAGTTTAGAAATGACTGTAGTCGTCGGTTTGAAAGTTATGATTGGACTACTGCTACTGATTATTATAAAGGTGATACAAGGGTTAACCTGAAAAGAATTACCTCCCCATGGAACTCCTTCACTAAATATCATGATTTTGCAACAACGAATAGTAACCAGGTACAACTGACAAGCTCACTCTTTAGCGGGGTAAGTGTCACAGGACTTTTGCAGGAATCTGTACAGAACCCGAACGCTACATTTGGTTTTATGCTTGAGATGGTAAAAAACAGCCCTAGCAATAACAGTAGTAGCGAAATCAATTATTTGAGTTTTTGCGCCCAGGATGGTGGAAGTACGGGCCTTGCATGTGGTGGTGGTGGAGCGTCTATGTTGGGACTGACTGTTGGTTGTAATTGTACTGCACCCGTTTTGTATCTTGATTATACCGTTGTGGAGGATTCCCTGGGCTATGTTTGCCGGTATAATATTAATGATACGGCTGTTAATCCGTACAGGTGGGGCATTTTAGGTAATTGGCGGGTAGATAGTGTTTATTCTTATTACAATGATCGGGTTGAATCAGACGCCAATTCAGTACAAACAAATATTAGAAGAGAAGGTGTTTTAAAAGGATTTAGGGCTTATTGGAATTTTGATGCTAAAGGATTGGTCGCTACCCGTGATACCACCCGTTGGGTTTGGAATTCTGTTATGAATGGATACAATAGAAGGGGATTTGAGGTGGAGAATTTCGATCCGCTTGGCAGGTATAATGCCGGGTTATATGGGTATAATCAAAGTCTGCCTATTGCAGTTGGTCAAAATACCCGTTACCAGGAATTGCTATCCGATGGCTTTGAAGATTATAGTTATTCTACGGATGATTGCTCACTCTGTTTACAACCTCGTGAGGTAGATTTTGTAAAAGATCAGTCAGGTGTAAGTATTTCATCAGCCGAAGCTCACACAGGTTTGCATAGCATGCAGGTAAATGCGGGTGCCGAATCAAAGCTTGCCGTTCCAGTAACTTCAAGCGGTACTTCGCTGGTTCCTCAATTATCACTAAAAGTTGATTCTACCGCCGTTTATTCCATAAATGTGGTAGGTGCAGGTACTGGTTTATTAGGTGTTTATGAAGGTTATACTCAATCAGCTGGGGTGTGTACTAATACCATTGGTAGTTTTAATCGAATTGATACCTCCATTAATTTTAACTGGGCATATACATCTCCACATCCTGATCTTTGTATCCAGGAGAGCCGTTTTTCCAATTTTGGCTACGTGATAAATTGGATTGGTAAGGTTCAAGCAAAAGTTACGGGTAAACATAGGTTTTATGTCGACTATACCGGAATTATTGGTATGTCAATATCAAAAGGTGATGCATTTGTTTCTTTGGTTACAACCAACGTTAGTGGTAAGGCACAAACTGCGGAAATCGATTTGGTTGCAGGCGAGTTGTATGATATTCGGATTGATTTCAGGCGGTCAGCAAGAGATTTTTCCAGAATAAGGTTGAGCTGGTCATCTTCCATGAATTTCTCTGAAGAAATAATTCCAAAGCGATATCTATATCCGTCTACCATGGCAACGGCTGATACAGTTGGTTCGGTGCAGCGGAATATTCTTTATTACTGCGTTAAATTAAATAATGCATCAGGTCAACAGATTATCCGGCCAAAATTCTCTCCAATTCAGAATTCTAAAATGGTTCTTAGTGCATGGGTTAAAATGGGAGGCGCGGATTGTAATACGGCACCTGCATTGGAAAATGTGATCCGGATAAATTATAATGATGAGTCGTCAGGTACAGGTACGGCTTTAACAAAAACAGGTACAAGGATAGATGGCTGGCAACGATATGAAGCGGTTATTACCGTGCCTTCCAATGCGGATATGCTGAATATTATTGTACAGGGGGTGGACGGTAGGCAGGTATTTGTGGATGATATTCGGGTGCAACCTTACAATAGTGCTTTGAAAGCCTTTGTATATGACCCGGTGAGTTTACGCCTCATGGCAGATCTGGATGAGAATAACTATGCTTCGTTTTATGAATATGACGACGATGGTACCTTGATTCGTGTCAAAAAGGAAACCGAAAAAGGTATCATGACTATTAGGGAAACAAGAAGTGCATTAATTAAAGACAACGAGTAATAATTTAATTGCTATGAAATATTTATATATTCTTCTAGGTTTGTTCACCGGTCTGGTTTCATCAGCAGCCCAGGCACAGGAAGTGCCAAAAGGATTTGAATTGATGGAGTTGGTGAATATCAGCCAAACTTATCTACGGTATCCAAATCTCAGCTTCGATCTCATTTATACCTATACTGATAGTTCTAATCCTACTGTTGTTTATGAAGAGGTTCAAGCAAAATGTAAGATGCAGAACGGACGAACCTGGAGTAAAATTGATAGCGTTGAGTTTGTACAGGGGAATATGTATAATGTAGTAGTTTATCATAACGATAGCGTAATTATGGTGAATGACAGGGTTGAGCAGAATTCTATTTTTCAGCTACCGTTGATGGACTCCTTATTCAGAGAGGCAAATGTTGATTCCTTGGAAGTTAGCCGCCTCAACGATTCTACCCGTGCTTTATTAATCCATTTTAAACCCGGGGCATTTTATAAAAGTTATCAAATCAAGTATCATCCATATACCTATTTAATAAGGTCGATAACTTATTTTCTGCCAGATGAAGAGAATGTTACTGCCTGTGGAAC
>NZ_LUKG01000053.1 GCF_001601815.1 Flavihumibacter sp. CACIAM 22H1 | reverse complement strand
CTCTTTCACCCGCTCACCCAGGGAAAAACGCTGCTCCGATTCTTTCTGATAAACCACTTCTACTGTGGCCTTAAACTCAGCCAGGTTTTTACCCAGGGGTTCAAGAATGAGGTTGAGGTTTGTTTTATTCAGTTCAGTAAATTTTTCCGTCTTCGTTTCAAGGATTCGATTGGCAATATTCTCAAACTCCATGTTGAATTTTTTGTTCAATGCCATTATCTCCTCTTTTTGGGTAACCAGTTTTTCCTGTAATGCCTGGTTATTGGCCAGTTGGGTAGCCAGCTCTAGAGAAATGTCTTTAATCTCCCTTTTTTGAAATTCCAGTTCTTTCTTCAGATTTTCTTCGGCTGCCTGTTTATCCAAAATAACCCTGTTAGCGGCTCCGAGGTCGGCTTTAACACCCGCCAGCAGGGCACCTGAATCAACAAGCTGTCGCTGAGCTATTTCAATCACATGCTGTAAATCTTTTAGATCGCTGCTTTTTTGCTCCAGCATTTGCTGCATATTGTTTTGCAGCGTTGTTTGTGAAGCACGATAGCTCACCAATTCTTTTTCGAGGTCAACATATTGTTGCCGGGCTAATGTATTCTTGCTCTCCCAATCGGCACGGCCACTTGATTTACCTAGTAGCCAACCGATAAAAATACCGATTGCAGCACCTGCAATTAGAAATAAAATTGTTTCCATTCTTTACAATTTATACAATAACAAGTACTATCAGAAAGTAGTTATTTTAAAGCAGCTCTATTAAGCGTATTGAAAAACTCCATCACCATTCAAAGTTTGCTCATTACACAACGAACAAATTTTTCCCTGGGCCTGTTAGCGGGAACTTCCTTACAGCAGGATGCTATTGCAGTGCGAATAGCTGTTTCAGAAATTGACGGGTAAACTTTTCTGATCTTCGAAACCAAATAGTCAATTTCCCATACTTCTTCACAGGAAAAGAAAAACCGGTCTACCCATTTTTTCTTTTTGTTATCATAGTCCGACCAGTCTTCTTTTAAAATTTTCTCTGGCATACTTTTTAGTTTAACTAGTTGTTATAAATGCATCTTCCTAATTAATGCTACCGAACCATCCGTCTTATTGAGTATGACATTGGTTTGAACAGGTTTTGCAACCATTTACCTGCTTGTACAGTTTCCTGGCTTCTTTTACGGCCTCCGCACAGTTCGAAAACTGCCCCAAATAACTCCTGTTTTGTGCAGCCGGAAGATAGATACAGTCTTCGTGATGAACTTCATGATCTCCATTATCCTGCTCCTTTTCATTGACATAATACTTTTTCATTGCTATTAATTTTTATAGCCTCTAAACTAACTGTTAGCAATAACTATCCGTTACGGAAAACCGTTTGGTTAGTCTTACCACAAATTCAATGTTTCCGTACCGGACAACTGGTAGTTGATAGTTTTGTTTAAACGATAATTTTACTATTTGCCGACACCGGGCCGCTTTCTACGAACCTAAACGGTGTAATGTAAATTCAGGTTCGACTAGCCCTGTAGCTCCATGGCATAGGGTCTAAGTGTTAATAAGTTAACGATTCAGGAACAGATCGATCTTTTTCCTGGTATGTTCCGGCAGATCCGTATTCTGACATACCTGGTTCTCCCGTGCAATACCCATTTCCTCAAACCATTTGGCCAGGTATGCTTTTATAATATCCTCGTCATTCTTGTTTCCATCCGAAGGCGTAATTTCCAGGACCATTACTTCCAGGTGCTGCAAGTCGTTACGTGTGCTGATAAGACCGTAGTTACCCGTTGTAAAAATGCTTTGCCAGTTCGGATTATTCCTGAAGGGTTTTAACATTTCGGGTAATATATAAGCTGTTCTATTGGCCTGCTTATCTTTAGAATCTTTATGAAACAGGTACCCATCCGTTAGTATTATCAGGATGTTGCGGTAATTGCCCGAAGCATCTACACAATATTCTTTCACATCATTTTTAAAGAACCGCCAGATATCAGAACCGTCCCATTGCTTTTTACCCTTGTTATTAGCTACCGCTGTCTGGTAAATTTCATGGGCATTGTTCAAAAACCTACGCTCCAGGCTATCATATAATTCCTTTTTTTTCCTGTTGGCACCCTCACCTACATAGGCCGACAGGTCGCAGGACAAATTGCTGGCTATTGCATTGATTCGTTCATTATTAGGTATTGGCGTAAAGAATACTTTAAGCCGGCCTTTGGCCTTGTAGGCACCTCGCTTATTCATATCTTTTTTGAAATAGGAGGTTATATTTTTTATGATCTCAATATCTCTTTCATAATGCTGCGGCGAAGCAGGGTTTAACTGCGGATCGATCCGATCGGATAAATCCCATAAGATGCTGATGTTTAACTGGCGATCAGCTATTGTTGGAGAAGTTGCCCCGGCTATTTGAGCCTCTTCATTTTTGGGCGTTTTATCAGTACCTGGAGAACAGGCATTCAAAAAAATTACAGTGATAAATATCTTTACAAGTTGTTTCATTAGCTGCGATTTAATTTGGATTTAAGACAGATTCAATAGTGGATATTTTTCCAACAAGAAAATCTTCGTATATTCTGTTGTGCTCACTTCGGTTGTATTCTCTCCCTTCTGCCAACCAGGCATACCAGCCCACCATAAATTGAGACAATGCCTCTTTTACAGCCTTGGGATGAATAATAGTGCCGTCTATGACCTGCTTTAGCTTCTTCAGCTCGATATTGTTTTTTTCAATGGCAATTTTTAGGTCGGTAATAGTTTTTTGATACTGCTGTATTTCTTCCTCCAGTGCATGGATCTGCTCTTGTTTTGTTTTAATATTTACCTTAACAATATCCAGTTTTGAATGTGCCTCCATAACAAAGTCAAAAACGAAACCCCAGATCAGGTAAACCACAAAGCCCGCAAAAATCACCAACCAAAAACCCACACTATTAAAAGCGAGGCTCACTGAAAAATCCGGGAGATTTCCAGCTAAATCATTTTCCTTCTTTATATTATAGATCTTTTCGGTAATCTCATACGCAATAATTGCATCGAAAATAAAGGTGATGATCAGCAGCGCCGCTATTTTTGCATACTTAGCAAGCCCTTTACCTTCCTGGAATTTATGGATAAGATATCCCAGCCCAATGAACACAAATGGAATGGTTAGTATAAAAATCAATTCCGTAACTCC
Source organism: Flavihumibacter sp. CACIAM 22H1 (assembly GCF_001601815.1). Classification (GTDB taxonomy): domain Bacteria; phylum Bacteroidota; class Bacteroidia; order Chitinophagales; family Chitinophagaceae; genus Flavihumibacter. The sequence continues at coordinate 28,288 of NZ_LUKG01000053.1, read as the reverse complement.
ATCCTTTAGCGAATTACCAATAGCGTTGGCATCAAAAATTGCTTTTGTTACCACAATATCATCTACTTTGAACTCCTTAAAAAATGCAGAATAGGAGGCCGAGCTGTAAAAAATAAACAGGTAAACAGAAAGTAGTAACAGAATAAATACGCCTATATAAAACCCTGCTTTACCTACATGTACACCGGTATAATGCTCCGGGTTCTTTCTTATTTCCGTAATCTCTTTCCGCAGCTCTTCAATCCTGTTTTTCCTGGCTGGTATCAGCTCGGTATCATACATATTGACCTGCGATTTCAGTCCCTCGTCCAAACCAGCTAATTCCTGCAGGGTTACTTTAAATGGTCTGCGAAGCTCTTCCTGCTTGTTTACATCTCTTTCCATATCGGCCATATGCTGTTCATACACTGCATCCAGGCATATCCGCAAACCCTCGGTTCGACCCTTCATCATTCCGGCCTGAATGAAGCCGTACCTGCGGAAAGAAATTTTTTCATCGGCTTGCTGCTCCTGCCTTATGACAGTAATAGGTTCACTTTTTTGGGAAAACAGCCCGGGAATTTTAAATTTAGAAAAATCAAATGCCATAAGATTAATTATTTTGTAGTACAAAATCGACGAGTTCATTTTTAGCTATACCATTTCTTGCCGCCTCAATTAACAATTGTGTTATAAGGGGGATATTATTTTCCTGAAATTGGAATTTTTCGCAAAATTTCTCCAGGGTTTTTACTTCATCCTCATGTACCACCCCATCTGCCAATATCATTCTTGCATAATCATAAAGGCATTCAATTTTTTCGATAAGCGTTTCCGGGATGGCTACATGTTCAGACAATTGCGGGTTTAATAAGAGCGCATCGATCGTTTCCCTGGGAATACCCCGCTCCCCGCCAAGCCTATAGAGTATGGCAATTTCTTCTTCATCAAATTTTGAATCAGCCAGTGCCATCGAATACAGGTTAAGAAAATGTGTATGGAGTTCTGATGTCATGCTATGGAATATTTAAAGTTTATAGTATTCAGGAAGTATTTTATTCACCAATTTTTTCGCTATGCTTAGTCCTACTGCTTTCATCCGGTATGCCCGTTATTCGTACGAGGTAAACGGGCAGCGTTCTACCAAAACTACCAAGCCGACTTATCATTTTTTTACGGTAAACCGTAAACGGGCAGGTCGACTACACTGTATTTTTCCTGGCAGATTCCCGAATAATCGGGCAGAAATATGTTTTAGTTAGAAGCTACCCACCATGCGCTTACATCATGCGGATTATATCAAATTAGTAATCGGACTGTATAAAAGGAAGCGGAACAAAAACGAGTTATCCGTATTATTGTCTCAACCCACGCCGGCTAGTATCCGGCAGGAATGTGCGCATGTTTACAAGGAGCGTTACGAAAAGAAAGACGAGCCGGTACTGAGGGCTTTTTTTGGTCCCGGAGAGCATGGCAGACAATTCCTGGGGGTCATCGAAAATTTTGACCTTGCCAAATTCAAACCAATTGACCAGTATCTGAAAAAAGACGGCAACAAAGGGCTTACAGACAAAAGCCTCGAATTAGTTGCCTGGCTGATAGACTTTAGACACCGGCCTTATGTGTATGGCAAGGAGCTGCTCCTGAGCGAAGAAGAACTATTGATCATCCAGGACAAACCGGGTTACGCCGAACCGGTTACACCTTTTGAGGAGCCTCAGGAGCTCCCAGGTTTCTTTCCCCCCGAAGAGGAGAAAGATTCTGCCGAAACCAGGCCGGCACCCCTGCTTATTACAATTCCACCTAAGAAAAATTGGAAAAAGCGTAGCCCACGCACTGTTTCGATTTTTTTAGGACTGGTTGCCGGCATTGCCACCCTATCCGGTATAGCTATGCTAAGGCAGGTGGTAAAACCGGGTAATACAGTCGCTGGCTGTATGTATTGGACGGGGGAGCAGTATGCTAAAATCTCCTGTAGCGGGCAGAGGACCGGCCTGCTTGTACTGCCAATGGATAGCGAAAAAATGAAGAATTTTAAACGAATCACCCGGGAAGATACTATAACAGAGAAATCAATCGGGAATATCTACTATATAAGGCTCAATGGCGGAAGGGAATATTATACGGCCGCGGGAAATCACCCGGTTTATGTAACCCGCCCCTTACAGGTATTTTCAAGGTATATTTACGAAACGCATCACCGCAACAAAGTAAGCCCAGGCAAAGAATTAGCGGTTGAAGCTGCCAATTCCTCTTACTAACAGTTAACCATCAGGCATGAAAATCATTGGCACTATCGTACTTATTTGCTTGGCAAGCGCTTGTTATACTGTGGATAGCCCTTCAAACCAGTTGAACAGCCGTATAGATATCCTGGAAAAGAGAATCGATTCCTTGGTCAATGCCCAAAAATCGGACCCTGTTAAGCCAGCCAATCCGAGTGCAGTTCGGGAAACCGGTCGCTGCCAGGCCATCACAAAAAAAGGAAACCAATGTAAACGGAAACCAAAATCGAATGGCTATTGCTGGCAGCATGGCGGTAAATAAAAGCATCAAAAAAAGGCTTTTCATCTTTACTCTTATCAATTTCATAGGAACCTGGTGTAGGCCGGGTAAGGATGCGAAGTATGATGATCCACACAAAAGGAATCAACCATACCAGTACAGGATGCAGATATCGTAATCGTTTCGAAAATACCGACATATTAAGTAGCGATATTGAATAGTGAATGGTAACAACCAAATAAATTAAGCTGATTATCAAGGCAGGTATATCTCAAAATCGCTCCTTTATATCCAGCCCTACCGGATAATAAACCGTCCAGCTGCTGGAGCTTTCCGATCCTGTGGAACTGGCATCACTGGAACCCGTGGTAGTTTCTTCTGAACTGGTGGTTTCGCGCGTATGTGTAGCAGTTCCGCTGGCTTCCAGGAAAAAAATATCGCCCGAAATTTCCGTTCCGAATTCATAGCCTTTGGTTCCGGAACTACCCTTACGGTGCTCATTCATTACCGTGCGAATTGCTTCTGATTTGGTGGTATTGCTTAGGGTAGTTGAATCAAAAACTACTTCAATATCAAAATGCAGTGCATTCACCGATTTTTTGTAAGTAAAACTTTTTTTACCATAAATGCTGGTGCTTCGGTCTATCACTGAACTCTCCAGCGGATTAAAGGTATAGGGCATCAGGGCTGGATGAAAAGAAACAAAAATGGTCATAGTAGCCCCGTCATCCGCATTGATGGGAAAAATGTCCTGCGCCTTCCCTTCTTCTGCCCGCAGATAGGCATTTTCATATAAATTGGGAGCCAGTGGGTCTCCGGTGTCTGCATTAACCTTGGCCTCAAACTCACCTCTTACCGGTCCGCTTCTGCCACTTATCTCTAACACAATAATTTTATCGATTGCAGTGCTGAACAAACTGGCACCTTTCCCAAATGGTTTTTTCTCCAAAACCCGTTTTCCATCGTATAATTTACCAGGAGCATGCGCCAGGTTGCCGGCATCAATACTGTATTCATTGCCCGAATGCAGAAACCTTATTTTCCACTCAGGTGCAGTACTTAGTAGTTCACCCAAATAAGGATATCCGTCTTCAAAGGTTACCACTACCAATTGACCTGCCCCGAAGCTATGCTGCTGCGGTTCATAAAGTACCACTTCATTTGTTCGGGTTCCTGGTGGAAAATTTCCATTCGTTTGCTTTACTTCGAGCCAGCCCGAAAATTGCTGAAATGTATAATGGCTTCCTGTGTGAACAAAGCGACAATTAAATAAGCCACCTTGCTTTACTTCGGTTATTACGGCAAAATACTGCTTGTTATCATTGGGGAATTTTACGCCAATGAAATCATTCTGTTTCATGATCGTTGTTTAAATTGATTAAGACCAATCCAGATTAGGGTCGGGGTTTGGACAGAGAGGCATTTTTCTGCAGATAAATGCCAATAGCTCCATCTCCGGCGATTTTATTTCTGTGCTGCCCGCAGTACTAACGGGCGGTGTGGGAGGTACAGGGGGAGGCTTTACCACGCTACCCGAAAACTTCCTGAAATCAGCTGTTTTGAACAGGGCGGAGGAAAACCTCCTGGTTGCTACCGGCACATCAGTAGCAACAACCGGGGCAGCCAATGTGCTTCTTCGAAGGCTCAGGCGTTTTTCAAACAGCACGGCAGATTTCGCTTTCAGCTGACGTTTTACCTGCGGCTCCAGCCGGAAAAACAATTCAGAAGAAAGATTTTTAACGGCTGCCGGCTGTACGAGTGTTTCGAAACTGATTACAAGATTTCGTACAAATATCAACTTCTCGGGAAAAGAAGGAATTAATCCGCCGCCATTTCCATCCGCTATAACAGCTTCCCCGGCTGGTAATTTCCAGAACCGTTGCTGGAAAAATTCTTTAAACGGAAACCAGTCACGAACAATGGTTACCACGGCATACTCAAAGCTGATTCGCCGGATTTCAGGTTCACTGTCGCCTTTTTCAAAAAGTCGTTTTAACGCTTCCGGTGCTTTTTCGTACAAGGCCGCCACTTCCATTTTATCCAAACTCAATTGAGGCCAGGCCACCTGTTCTTCAAAAAAATTACTTGGATTAAAAAGAGTGGGCAGGTAAGAAAACTCTGCAGCCAGCCCGTCGGCACCAGATGTTTTGGCAAATAACTCATAATCTGAACGCAGATCTGCCAATAAACTTACCGGTGCTGCGCCTGCCAATTGATTGAATATACCCAACCAGTTTTCCACTTCCTGCTTTTTGCCTTTTGTTTCCCAAAGCAGCAACGCTTTTGACAGTTCGTTTTTCAAAGCAGGCTCATCGGTATTCCATTGTGCCTTTACTGCCTCGGCACCTGCCCCCTCTGCCATTGCCGCCTGCAATTGCCTGGTTTTATATTCACTGATACAGGTTTTATACAATTGCTGGTATTGTTCATAGCGGGCAAGGGGTGTAATAACAGTGCCTGCTTGAGTTTCCTCCCTGTTTAAATATTCAATGGCATTCCTGTACTGCTCTTCCTGTGCAGGCGTTCGATGGCTGTTTGCGGCAATCGCTTTTTTTAATACTGTACTGTAAATATCGGGAAGCATATCCGGCAGAATAGTTACCATGTCAGCTTGCTGGGCTACAAAATTGAACAGGCCGGCAAACTCATTACGCTTCACATTCGCCTCCGTAAGACTGATTCCATATTTCGAAGGCTCAATAAAATAAAACAATTCCTTGCCGACGGTAAACTCGCCGTTCTGAAAAGCCAGGAATTTCTGGTCTTGTTTTTCGCTGGAGGCATCTGTTTCAAAGATCAGTTTCAATTTGGTGAGCAGTGCTATAGCGATGGAAGCATTCATATCAGTCAAATTTTGCGTTAGGATCGGTATCCGGGCAAACACCTACCAGCCTGTTAATAAAGCAGAGCAATTGCATACCCGAGCAACTGATGCCCTCGCCGGTATCCTTGGAATGAAAATCACTTGTTTCTTTTCCTTTAGAATAACCGCCTTTAACCCTGAAGGGCCCCCATCCAAGATTTGCTTCCGAATCAAATTTAGATTTGAATGTACTGGCCTGCCAGGCAGATTTATCGAATTTCAAATTCAGGTTACGGGCAAAAACTGCGTGCGTCGAGTACGCTATAAAACTTCCTTTGGGTGGATTTCCTCCGTCAGACAGTACGGTGCTGCCGAAGGACCAGGTACCGGGGTCCAGCTTCCAACCCCGGCAGGAAAATAGCTCTGTACCAAACCAGGGGCGCATGATCTTTACCTGTGTTAAATCAAAACTCATTTCAAAAAGATTTGATTCCATGGAGTTAGCCGTGCGCTCAGAAGAGCCACTAGCCCCAGCTCCTGCTGACCAGAGGCCGAAATTCAATCCACCACTGGCGTTCCAGGCTGTTGTAGATTTAGAGGCATGCGTGGTTACTTCCTTATCGCTAAAACTATATTTCATCCATTCCTGTTTATGGAAATTGGCCGGGAAAAGCCGAACGGGGTAAAAATCGAAATCAATCATTGATTCGGTAAACCGGGCCCGATCATAGGCATCTCTCAATTCCGCAAACCAGGAAGCCATGCTCCGCCCCGTAACCTGTGCGATATAAGCATGCATGGCTTCCACTTCGTTTTTATAGCCGGCACCTGTCCAGGCATTCATGGCAGATCTGACCTTCGAACGGTATACAGGCTGATTAACACTGAAATCAAGCACTGCTTCTTCATTATCGCCGGCAGCTGCGCTAATGCGTTTGTTATTATAGAGTAGGACGGCATCCGAATAAGCCTGCTCTTTTTCTGCATAGGCCAGGGAAATCGGGCTATCCACCGTTCTTTCTGTTTCCTCCTCCGTAACCAGGTTTTTTTCTTTTTTGGTGGTATATAGCAGTCCTTTAAATTTCTCCAGTTTTTTCTTTTCTTCTTCGCTGGGCTCAAGGTTTGTGACCTTGGCAAACTTTAAGATATTGCCATAGATCTTGCTGAGCCTTTCCTGGCTGTTTCGGTCAATGGTCTGGGCCTGATCTGCCTGGTAGATAGCAGAAGGATCCGGTACCAAATCGGCAAACAAAGCAAAGTCTGCTGCCTGCATAATGAGCTTACGCATTTCCGTAGCATCTGCCGCATTAAATCCTTTTTCAAGAAAATCAAAATCGGCATTTCCAAAGGGAATGCCAGGTGTTACCCAGGAAATAAAATTGTTTCTATTGGCTGGTGCATGCTCATCACCGCCGGTTAAAATTTCATTCAGCTTGGCAAGCGTGGCATGCATCAGCTGATCGCCGTTGAAGACTGACATAGGTAGAAGGTTTTATGATGAATAGTAAGGAGACTTCTTTCGCTATTTTAAACCAAAGCCTTTCAGAAACAAGCTGCTATTTATTACAGCCTGCCGTTACGTGGTGTGCGTACCATCAGCCCTTCCCATGTTTAACCGGGTTATAGATGTACCAGTACGTATTAGTTTGGAAGAATATTAAAGATACTATGGCTGATAAGCGAAGTCAAGGGGAAAAACCCCGTATGCCACCGGTATAAACACCTAGCTTTGTAGTAAACAACCCCATGATCGCGGCAACCCTCTCTGACAGCACCTTACTTATAGATATTCTGAGCGCCAGTTTCCAGGATAATAAAAGCATTCAATACCTGGTTAAACAGGATGCAAAAAAAGAAACCAGGATCCGGCAATTAATGAAATATTCCATTAACTACTGTACAGAATTTGGAAAGCTTATTTTGAGCAATAACAAAAAAGCCTGTGCCCTATTGGTATACCCGTATAAAAAAACAACCAGCATCCGTTCCGTTTTACTGGATCTTCAACTGGTTGTACAGGTAATCGGAATTTCAAATATTCGTAAAGCAATAGCAAGAGAGCGAGAAATAAAAAAGATGCACCCCGCAACTCCCTTTGCATACCTCTGGTTTATTGGTGTAGACCCGGCAGAACAAGGCAAAGGCATTGGTAGCCAGCTCCTCCATGAAATTATGGCCGAAGCCGCCGAAGCACAATTGCCCCTCTATCTCGAAACATCCACCGAAAAAAACCTGCCCTGGTATGAAAAACATGGTTTCCGGCAGTATGCAACACTCAATTTTGGATATACCCTCTATTTCCTGAGGAAATCACCAAACAGCTAATACACCGGTATGGGCGCATAATGCTGTAAATTCAATGCTATTTTTTTTCCGCTATCGGCAGCATTGTAAATTGCCTGCATTATTTCCACATCGCGCATTCCCATTTCAGCCGGAACCCTGGTTTCTTTATTGGCAAGGATGCATTGTGCAAAATCATCCATCTGCAAGGCCTGCTGATTGATGGTCTTGAACCGCATTGTTCCCGCCGGGGTCTTTCCCTTCAAACCGGTATACGCATAGGCTGGTTGAAGCTGAAACCTACCATGTTCCGCATTGGCATGCATGAGGTTCTGCTCTTTGGAATAAGAAGATTCACACCTGGCTTCCAAACCATTGTCAAAAAACAGGGTCCATTGAATACCCTCTTCTACTTCCCTGAATCTATTCGCATCCGTTACGGGAGCAAAATTTGCCGCTACCGCAACCGGAAATTTCCCGGTTATATAGATAGCAGCCTGCACGCAATAAATACCGTTATTAACCAGTGGGCCTCCCCCGGATAAATTAACATCCAGGCGCCAGGGAGAGCTATCCCCAATAAACATACTGTTTTTCAGTTCCAGGCTGGTCAGCGGCCCAAATACTTCCTGCTGTCCAAGTCGCATCATTTCTTTGTTGAATGGATCGAAATGAAGGCGATATCCCATCGAAAACCGAACCCCCGCTAATTCTACCGCCTTTATGATCCGACTGCATTCATCCATACTCATCGCCATCGGTTTTTCACAGATCACCTGTTTGCCGGCTTCCGCCGCCCGGATAGCATACTCTGCATGCAGGGCATTGGGCAATACAATGTAAACGATATCAATGGCACTGTTTTCCCGGATCCGGTCAAAACTTTCATAATTGTATAGATTGTTATCGGGCAACCCAAATGCTGCCTGGTATTTTTTCAACTTATCCGGACTGCCACTCACCAAACCAGCCAGGTAGCAATACTTGGTTTGTTCAAGGGCAGGCATTAATTGTTGCGTTGCATATTCTCCCAGGCCTACCAGCGCAACGCCTAATTTTTCTTTTGAATTTTGCATGCCTTCAACGTTTATGGTTTCAGTATTTATCCTTTATCAATTGTCCCTCCTGCGAATACATCAGTTTGGTTGCAGGATCGCCTTTTAGCTTAACAAGGAAACTGGTAGTACCCTCTTTTTCCATTTTATAGATCTCTTCAATTTTCCGATCCTTGTAAGAAGTGCTTACGGCGGTCCGGATGGGAGCGGGCAATTCATTTTCCTTTATTTCTATTCCTCTTGAAGTAAGCGTGCCTCCTTCATTAAAAGAGGCTATATTCTTTACCCCGTTTCGCTTAAAGCTAACTTTATAGTTTCCGGCTTTCTTTTTCCAGCTGGCATCACTGGCATCGGAAAAATGTGTTTTAAAACTGGTTTGAATATCAACGGGCAGGTCCCGTTCGTTCAGGGAATTTTCCTGCGCCTGTACACCCAGGGCCATCGCGGCCACCAGGAAAAAAATAACTAGTTGCTTTTTCATACAATAATTTTTAAACAAGGTGCAATTAATACGCCAGGTGATTTCAGCGCCGGTAGTGTGGAAAATCACCGCTTACGTAGAACTTCTGCACAGCAAGCCTGCTGAAGGCACAGTTTTTTATTACCCAGGGTATTCAATAACAGGTAAAAATTATACGCATGAACAAGAAAATTGCCATACTGGCTACGAATGGATTTGAAGAGAGCGAATTGAAATCGCCAAAAGAATACATGGAAAAACAAGGCTGGACGGTTCATATTGTGAGCCCGGAAACCGGCAGCATCAAAGCCCTGGCAAAAACCGGGTGGGGTGGGGAGTATACGGTAGATAAGGCATTAAACCAGGTATCTGCATCCGATTATGATGCGCTTGTTCTTCCGGGCGGAGTACTTAATCCTGATACGCTGCGCACCAATAAAGAAGCTTTGCGTTTTGTAAAGGAATTTTTCTCGCAGAACAAACCCGTTGCAGCTATATGTCATGGCCCCCAGGTATTGATCAGTGCACAGGTGGTTAGCGGCCGAACACTTACCTCAGTTGCTGCCATAAAAATTGACCTGAAAAATGCAGGTGCCAACTGGATAGACGAAGAAGTGGTGGTTGATAACGGTTTGGTAACCAGTCGAACACCCGAGGATTTACCTGCTTTCAACAAAAAACTGGTCGAAGAAATCAAAGAAGGTGTACACGCATAACAGGCGGTATTCTCAAACGAAAAAAGCCACTTTGCAGTGGCTTTTTTACTACTTATTAGTTAGGCTTCTTCCTTTTCCGCTTCGTAGTTGATATTGTTTTCCGCAATTTCAGTAAGGTTCTGATCTGCCAGCTTTTCTTCTTCCAGGATCATTTTCAATAGGTCGGCCACTTCTTCCTGGCCAAGTGTAAGTGCAAGTTGCGCCAGTGTTCCATAGGCAGAAATTTCGTAGTGTTCTACTTTTTGCGCCGAAGCAATAATACCTACATCGCGGGTAATGGAACCATCGGTTGTTTCCTCAATTACTGTTTCTCCCTCTTTCACAAGGCCTTCCATAGCCTCGCATTTTTTTGCCTGGGCTTTTTCACCGAGCAATTCAAATACTTTTTCCAACCGGGTAACGTGCTCTTCCGTTTGCACCAGGTGCTCTTCAATAGTAGACTTTAGCTGAACGGTGGTGGCAGCCTCCTGCATTTTGGGAAGCACTTTTACCAGGTGTTTTTCGGCCCAGTATAAATCCTTCACGGCATCCATAAAAAAAGTTCCCAATTGGGTATTTTCCATCGTTGATCCCTGTTTAGCAGATGCCTGCTTGCCGGACCTAGCTGAGGTAGTAGTTTTTGACATGGTAGTACTAGTTTAGCAGTATCATTCAATTAATATACCATGCCTTCCGCCAATGGGTACTGTGGTAAATTGCCACAGTACCCGCCGTGCTGTAGAAGAACTTGCTCGGCTCAGTTGTGGGGCAGCTGGCTCATATCCATGTATACAACTTCCCATAGATGCCCATCGGGGTCGGACAGGCTTCTCTGCTGCATAAAACCCATATCTACCGGTTCTTTGGTTTCTACTGCACCCGCTGCGAGGGCATTTTCGGCAAAGCGGTTCATTTCTTCGAGAGAGTCCATAGCCAGTGAATTAATCACGGCCGCTGTTTCCCTGGTATCGGCTATTTTTTTGGCCGTGAAAAAAGCAAATTTCTCGCGGGTAAGCAGCATAACATATATTTCTTCCGACCAAACCATACAGGCGGCTGTTTCGTCGGTAAAAGCAGGGTTATTTACAAATCCAACAGCGGCATAAAATGCCATGGCGCCGGGCAGATCGGTTACCGGCAGGTTAATGAAAATTTTCTTTGCCATTATTCTGGTATTTAATAGTTAAGGAACCCGACAAAGATGGCAGAAAGCAGCCAGATAAAACAGGCAGAGTTTCGACAGATTACAGGTGTTTTTGCGACAGGTGTATTACTTGCAGATCTTTACTTTATCGGACAAAATTGCAGAACTGGGAATAATAGTACGGTCTCCATTTGCCTCCTCTATAATCGTAGCATGCAGGCTGATTTCAACTACCCGCCCCCTACTGCCCTGGAATTCAATCATATCTCCAATTTTAAACGGCCTGTTAAGCACCAGGAAAATTCCACTGAACAGGTTGCTGAATAATTGTTGAGATGCAAACCCCAATATAAGGGTGGTAGCACCTGCACCAGCCAGCAAGGAATGTGCAAAACTACGGGTAATGGGAAGGGTTAACAGTGCCCAGCCGAAACCCAGGAAATAGATGGTTGCCACAACCATGTGCCGCAGAAAAACAAAACTGGTAGTATCCATCTGGTGCCCCTTTGTTTTTTCTGTTATTAACCATTGCAGGTACCTGCTAACCAGGGCAGCTGCTAAAACGGTCAGGCCAGCAATCACCCCGAAAAACAGCAGTGATTTTGAATTGGTAAAAAACAGCTCTACAACTTGCATTTTTTCGTTTTTTCATCTCAATCTTCCTGGAAAACAGGTAACAGGTTCCTATTATATTCCAGGTCGGCTACTTTCCTGCCACAAGTTAAGTATTAGTCAACAGCCATCGGTGCTTCCGCTCTTTTTCTATTGAAGAGTTTAAAGGCAGGATCCAATTCAAGTAAAACTGGCTTATGCCGCATAGGTAACAGTATTTTATTGATACCGCTTTGTAGTGGCACAACCTGTTTAGTTGATTCCTGTTTCCCCCCCTGCCGGCTGCTGTACGTTATAAAAAGATCCAGTTCCCTGCCAGCGATCGGTTGTTCCTGTTCGGCGCCCTCTTTTCCCACAAACAATCGATGGGCATCGAGCGTTAAGTCAAGCATATAATTCCCGGAGCTATCCAGCCGCGTTTTGGCAGCCAGCACCTGTATTTCATAAAAGCATATTTTTTCCCAATTTTCTTCCAGGTATTCTTCTAGGGCAGCAGGCGTATGCTTTTTCAGGTATTGATACAAGTCCCTGATGCCGGCATAGGGACCGGCAGATTTTTGCTGCCAGTTTTCTTTAAAGCCATTCAGCAGTTCCAGCAATGGTGCTTCGCCGATTGTTTCTTTTAATGCATACAGTAAGAGCGCTGTTTTATTATCCGTTTCCGTAGGTAGCCGGGCAGATAGTACAGGCTGCTGTTTGGCAGCAAACCAGGCACTATTCTGCAGGTACCAGTTATACACCGAGGCCAGTAAGGGTTTTACAGCCTGCTTTCCATGAACTCTTTCATAAATCAGAAGCGCACAAAAAGTTGAAATACCGTCTCTAAGTCCAATAGCCCCCTGCGTATTGTTTGGTGCTACGAGGTTACCCCACCATTGACGCGCTACCTGGCGGGCAGAATTAAATAAAAAATAATCAATTCCGACCGGCAGCCGGCTATTTACATTCCAGCCATATTGTTCAGAAAAAAGATCAGTTGCAGCTATATTAGTGTGCAAGGGTGCATAAACAGTTGTTTCTACCAATCTCATTTGTGGATAAGGGTAGGAGCCAAAAAGCCGGCTCATTTCCTCTATACACTTCTTATACGCTTCAGAAAGCCTTTCTATATTCTGATTATGCGCAGGGTGATAATACAATTCAATGTCCACGTTGCCCGATTCGGTAATAACGGTATCAAGATGCCTTGCATAACTGCCGGAAACTATACCCGGCAACATATACATACCTTGCTTCAGAGAGCGGTAGGTGCTATAATTCCTGCCACCGGAACTCCATTCTTTCACCAGTTCACCCGAACCCATTGCTCGCTGATCAGCAGCAGTACTGATGGTAATGTGGAAATCCAGTAAATCGATGGCTGCATTGTATTGAAGCCGGTTGGTATCAGCTAGCGGATTTGCGGAAGCAGTACCATCTTCTATTTTGGGTAAGCCTAGTTTCTTACGATCAGATTTATCCATTAATTCTTCATCCGCAGGATAGCCAAAATCCGGCAAACAGATGCCCATCAATGCCCCATTTTTCAAAAAATTTGCGCCATATAAATTATTCTGAAAGCCGGTAAAACTATACTCGGTTTCAATCCTGAGCGTAATACTATCACCCGGCTCCATGGTTTTGGGTAACTTATACAAACGATACCCCGAAGCCTGTATCGAAGGGCCGAAGAAACTAAATACAGGCCTGGGATAATATAAGGGTACATGGTAAGGCAGTTTATTCTGCTGCCAGCTGATTTCGTACCGGTGCAGAAAATCACCATTAGTCAACAACTCAGAAATAGCTTTACCACTACTATTTACCAGCGAAACATCTGCAAGGAAAAGCGCTTGTTGTTTTTCGGGGAAAAGATCGGCTGTCATCCTGATAGCTTTCACCCTTGGTATTGGCAGGGATTCATACCGTTTTAGCGTTTTTTCGAGCAGTGCTTTCCGGGATAACTCCTCCTCTTCTGTAAGGTATTGATTCAGATAACTAACATTGTAATAAATATAGGCCCCCACTGAAAGGAATAGTACCAACAGCACCAGTGCCAGGTTACAGACCGGCTTATCAAAACGCGCCCTGGCAACCTGCCACCTGCTTTTAAGCCCATCAGGAAGCTCTCTTCGAAATAAAAGGTAGGCCGTTAGCAATAATAGTCCTCCGCATAAGCTCCAATACAGGTTATACCAGCTTACCGGAACAAGCATATGCCCCACCGTATCAAAATCGGAAATGCCATAAAATGGTGTACTGGAAAACAAGAGCAGATGGTAATTAAAGAACCCGGTTTGTACGGCCAAAAGACATAGTACCAGGTAAGCAAGGCCAATTCCGATCGCTACCAATTTATTATTTACCAGAACATGTAGAAAAAAGGCCAAAAGCGTACAACTTATGAGCCGGGGAAATTCAGCGATAAACAGCACTTTGCCATAGGCCTGAAAATTAAACTGGTAATACCCCCTGGCTAGCTGCAGTAATACACTGGTGAGCATAGTAGAAAAAAGTAATAAACACCCAAGTACCAGCACGGCTAAAAACTTAGCCAGCAAAAAGACTGCTGAGGAGGGGGGAAGTGCGTCATTGATCGTATGAAACCCGACCAGTTTCTCCCGATGCAATACCTCACCGGCATAAAAAAACAAAATACAATAGTAGTAGACCAGGAAATTTTCTTTCCAAAGAAAAAGGTGTACAGCGGTTCGGGGAAAATCCCTCATACCAAAATTAGCAGGGGCATTGGGGAATACGATCAGTAAAAAAATCGTTCCTGCAAGTACAATAATCCAGAAATAATTATCGCGGAGACAGTTGAACAGTTCTACTTTAAAAAGAGACCAGGCTATTTTTGGGCGATACATTTTTCCAAATGATAAAGCTGGGACAAGTTTCCGAATTGCTACCGGCAGCTCTTTCTCAGATTTTTTTATCAAGCGGCCCGGTTGCAACATTTTATGAAAGCTGAATGAGTATCCTGACAAAAGAATAATAAGTATACCGACCGCACTCCAGACACAACGGTTGGCTAGAAAGAAACCGGAAATCGGCAGGGTTAATGAATTTTTATCAGCAGCAGACCATCCTCCGATTATTGTGCGGACACCATTTAAAGCAAAAGGATCACTCAGGTGTACCAGGTAGGGATCAGGATGTGCTTTTATAAAAAAATTACCAAGCAGGTATGCCAGCAGTACAAAAATTCCACTGGAATATACTGCTTTAACTGTACGCAGCCAGGCAACCAGTCCGAAAAAAACAGTGGCGGAGAAAAACAAATTCGGCACCACAATGGAGCAATAGGCTGCCAGGTAAAACCGCGCTGTATTCGGTCCATACTGGTCTGCGGACAGGGTTCCCAGCATGGGACCTAATTGGCTACCTGCAAAAATTCCCAGCGGAAGTGATAGGGAAATAATGAGAAGTACCAGAAAGGAACCCCAAAATCTTCCCCAGAAATACCCCCCTACCTTAATCGGCAAACTGAAATAATGGTAGCGGGTATTATATTCTATATCCCTGTAAACAGGCACTCCCATAATGGATGAACTAATTAGCGACATCATCATAGTAATACCCGAACAATAGAGCGCAATCGATGCCGGGGAATTAACCAACTGACCTTCACTCAGCGGAAGAAAACCCTGCATAAATACAAGGCAGCTGAACCCCAGCAATAACAGAAAATAACCATACACAGCAGGCTTTCTAAGCCGGTAAATAATTTCGAAACGAACAATTTCCAGGAACATAAAAATGATTTAGTAAAAATGAGCAAGTATCTATCCCTGTTGTTGAATCCGGATAAAATAAACATCTTCCAAGTTGGGCTCAACCGGTTCAAATCCTGGTGCAGTATCTTCTTCTGAGTAGATCCGAACCAATAAGCGCCCTTCTTTCAGTTGGGTGGAAACAATATTGAATGTTTGCTGCAATTGGGGTAATTGCGAGCGTGTTATGGTTGTCTGAAACAACTTATTCTGCAGGCTTTCCGTAGCTTCTTTTGGTGTTCCGGTGTATAAAAGCGTACCTGCAGAAATTATTGCAAACCGGGCACAAAGGCTGTATACATCTTCCACTATATGCGTAGACAGAAGGACAATGGTATTTTCACCAATATCACTGAGTAAATTATAAAACCGGTTTCTTTCGGCAGGGTCTAAACCGGCAGTAGGCTCATCTACGATTATAAGCCTGGGTGCACCCAGCAATGCCTGTGCTATCCCAAAACGTTGTTTCATACCCCCTGAAAAGCTCCCCAGCAACTTATCTTTTTCGGCAAGCAGGTTAACCTTATGCAAAAGATAATGGATAGCCTCTCGCCTTTCATGCCGGTCCAGTATACCTTTTAACCGCGCAATATGATCCAGCATAGCAGCTGCGGAAATTCGGGGATATACGCCAAACTCCTGGGGAAGGTACCCTAGCGCTTGCCGCAATTCGCTCTTGTCTTCCAACACATTTAGCTGATCCAGGTATATGCTTCCTGAATCTGCGGGCTGCAAAGTGGCGATAGTACGCATCAGGGAAGACTTCCCGGCCCCGTTTGGGCCCAGCAAACCAAACATCCCTTCGCTCAGTTCTAAGGAAAGATCCCGTATAGCCTGCACGCCATTAGCATAGGTTTTAGATAAATTTTTTATTGACAGTTTCATAGAAACAAATATGAAACAAGCCGCTAAGAAACCAGGTGGCTTTAAACAGACAAGCGCTGTACCTGGTCGGGCGGGGTTTTTCGGACGCCGAAAGACTGGAACTCATTTTTAGCCCGTTGAACATCAAAAAACAATCGTCTGTCGGCTTTTCCGCCGGCAGCAGGAGAGTAATTATATTTGTTCAGATGCCACCTATTCAAACCTCTTTATTAAAACTGGCCAGCTCTAAAACTGCGGTACACCTGTTATTCTGTACTGCATTTATTGCGCTTTGCTTTTTACCGGTAGCTGCCAGTCCTTATCGAACTGAATTAATTCCCAGGGCCGCTTTTGTATGTGTATTTTTCCTGGGTACCGCCTATATGGGAAGAGGCGTTTGTAAATCCTATTTGTTAACTGGTCGAATAAAAGCATTTATTATTGCAACCTTGCTTGCCACGGTTTGCATAGCGGTTCTGTTTTCCTTTTTCCTGTTCATTTCAGACCTGCAAAGAGGGTGGTCAAGTTTAACATTCGGCATTCCGCTGGTGGTGCTATTTTTTTCGATGGGTATTTTTTTAACCACAGCGCGTGATAGCTTGCGTAAACAATTAGCCGCCGCCGCCATTGCTGAACGACAAAAACAAAGTGAACTGGAATTACTACGGTCGCAGTTGAGTCCACATTTTTTGTTTAATACCCTAAACAACCTCTATGGACTAGCCTTTAAAAAGGACCAGCAACTGGCCTTGCTTATCGTCAAACTTTCGGACCTGTTGCGTTATTCACTGTCAGATATAAACCGTCGTTTCGTTCCCATAGAAGAAGAACTGAATTACATAAGCAGTTATATGGAGTTGGAAAAAATCAGGCTGGGAGATAAACTTCAGTTACGCACCAACCTGCCTGCTTTAATACCCGAAATGGCCAAAATGCCGCCTATGTTATTGATTGTATTTGTAGAAAATGCATTCAAGCATTCAAAAAAAACCTATGAAGCCACGGTATTTATTGACCTGGAACTGGAGGTTTCCGATAACTACATCCGGTTCTCCATTATCAATAGCTGTGGAAATGCAGGCAGCGACAACAAACAGGAAATACCAGAACTGGGAATGGGCTTATCCAATACCCAGCGTCGGCTGGAGTTACTATACGGCAATAGCTATACCCTGCAACATTATAAAAAAGAGGACCGCTATTTTGTTTACCTTGAAATTCCTAATTTGAAAGATGGGGATAATTGAATGTCTTATTGTAGAGGATGAACCGATTGCAAGAGATCTGCTGGTGCAATACTGTTCTTATATACCCGGGCTTAACATTGCAGGTATTTGTGAAAATGCTTTGCAGGCAAGAAAATACTTAGAATCGGCTTCCATTGACCTGCTTTTACTGGATATTCACCTGCCGGTGCTGGATGGCATTCAATTTCTAAAAACCCTTAAGCATCCGCCGGTTGTCATTTTTACCACGGCTTATGAACAATATGCAGTACGTGCCTTTGAACTAACCGCTTGTGATTACCTGGTAAAACCTTTTCTACTCGACCGCTTTATCATTGCTATTGACAAGGCAAAAGCTATGCTCCGTGCCAAACAAATAACAGCAGCCGATGGGCCGATTGCACAGGAAGAAGGCTTTTTTATAAGAACAGATGGTAAGCTAATCCGGGTAAAGTTTCATGAGTTGGTTTACGTAGAGGCAAGTGGCAACTATTCAAAACTGTATACAACCGACGGCATGCTGGTTCCAAATATGGCTTTTAGTGCGCTGGAAAAAATGCTACCAGGGGCTATATTCAAACGAGCGCACCGCTCCTTTCTCATTAACGCTTCCTATGTCAGTTTAATTGAAGGCAACCGGGTATTTCTTGGAAAATATGAAGTACCCATCGGTTCCAGCTATCGCGATGGCTTTTTAAAGGCATTGGGAATTTAGCTACTGAAAAAGGTTTTTTGCACCAATGCCGGAGTTTTACCAGATTGAACAGGCAAATTTTCCCCGCCCACAGCCAATATCCTGGAACCGAAGTATGCTGCTGACCAACATTTTAATTTTGAAACTGTTTCCGTGGAAAGCTATCCATGAAAACTTCTTATTCGCCAAAAAAACGGAGATTTATCAAAGAGAAATTTTTTCCAATGAAGTTATCCTTACTATGCTGTTTACTACCAGTTAGCTTGCTTTCCTTTGCGCAAAGTAAGGACGACAAAGAATTAGTTAAGCAAATCGATAAACTCATCGGGGAACAATACCAGCAATATGCACCTGGCTGCCAGGTTTTGGTAGCCAAAAAAGGACAAGTTCTTTACCATAAAGGAGTGGGCAGCGCCAACCTTGAATTAAATGTTCCCATGACAACCGGTATGGTTCTCAGAATCGGCTCCATTACCAAACAATTTACAGCTGTTACACTTTTGCAATTGGTCGACAAAGGCCTGGTTTCTTTAACGGATAGTATACAGCAATACCTCAAAAATTTCCATTTTAAAGGCTATACTATCCGGGTTGAACACCTCTTAACCCATACCTCCGGAATTATTGGGTACGAACAAATAAATGTCCGCATGCCTAATGTTACCCGGGTAGATTTTTCCCAGGCTACGGTTCTGGACAGCCTCGATAAACATGCTTTACTATTTGCGCCGGGTACAAAATTCAACTACAGTAATTCCAACTACTTTTTAGCAGGAATGATTATAGAAGCGATAACAGGAAAATCTTATGCCAGTTATCTGAAAGAAAATATCTTTCAGCCGGCCGGTTTAACTGCCACTTATTATGAAAGTGCCACCGAATTAATACCCAACAGAACAAATGGCTATTCCTTCTACGATAACAGGTATTGGAATCCAGACTATATGAGCATGTCGCTGGTATACAGTGCCGGGGCATTGCTATCCAACACAAACGACTTATTTAGATGGCATCAGGCCCTCTACTCCGGGAAGATTATAAAAAAAGAGACCCTGCAGAAAGCCATCACGCCCTATACCTTGGCGGACGGAACAAAGATTGACTATGGATATGGTTTTTTTGTACGGGAGGAGCAGGGAATGCTTTCGGTGGGTCATGGTGGGGCCATCGACGGGTTCAGGGCCACCGAAATGTACTACCCCCAGCAAGACATCTACATAGCCTGCCTTTTGAATAGCAGCAAAGACGATGAGGCCCGGCTTTTCCAAAGCATCGCGTCCCTTGTTGTTGGCACCGGCACCGGGCAAAATTTAAACGCACTTAATTTGAGCGAGGAACAGCTCCAACTCTATGCCGGCACCTATACAAACGAGCAATACAAGCTCACTATAAAAGTGTATGTAGAAAATGGCCGAATTTATGGCGATTTGTCCAATGGCACAGGCACACATCTCATTTTCATTCCAACCACCACCACCCATTTTATTTTACCTGATATTAAACGCATCAAAACTACCGCAACGTTTATTGTGGATAAGGGGAATACCTCAGCGTTGGAGATTACACAGGATAAACCGATCAGGTTCTTAAAAATTCAGTAGCCCAAAAACTTACAGTATGCGATTATGGATTCTATGCCTGTTGATAATCATACATCTACATGCCTGTGTTGCTCATTCTTACACGGCGGAAGGAGGCATTCGGGTACAAAATTCGAAAGTTTTCAAGTATAATAAAGAGCGGCACAGGTCTCGCGATAAATCTCCGATCGACACCGAGGTGATTTATCGGCTTGACAGTTCCTATGATAAATACCAGGCAGTGAAAGGAATAAAAAACAAACCGGGTGCGTATATGCGCTTTTTTTCAACGGGCCAGGTTCTATTCTTTTACGATACCAGCCAAACCATACAGGTTTTAAACAACCGAAAAACAGGAAGACAAGGTTATTATTTTATTAAAGGAGACAGGATAAAAATCGACCGGTTTGAACTAATAAACGGTGGGCAAACCGGGAAATATTATGGCAGAATCCTGGATGATGGCAGTTTGCTCTTTTATGAACAGCGGCCAGGAGCCGTTTTCGGGTCTTTTTCCGCCCTGGAGCGGGATGGCCGAATGTCTTTCTGGAAGAAACTTACCGTACCGGCAATGGAAAGATATACCCCCGACTGGTAAAATGTTTAGCAACAACGGCAAGAATTCCGTATCTTATGAATTAAAACAGCTACTAGTGAAAACAAGTAACCTACTTAAACTCATTTCCATCGCCGGCGTTGCCCTGACCGTAATTTTTGCATTCGTTCAGGCGGGCAGTGATGGAACCAACTTGTTGCTCACCTTAGTATTATCACTGCTCTTTATTGCAGCCTCTGTAAAAAACAAGAACCTGGAAAATAAGTAATCGTCAACCATGAGAAAACCACTCGTAAACAGGCTGGTTTTTATTATTGGCTTAACATGGTTGGCTGCCCTTTGCAGTTATGCCCAAAAAACCGAAGCCTTGCGAATTAACAGCATACCTCATGCGCTTAGCTGGAAAAACAGCCCGGTCCGTTATAGTATCAAGGGCGATCAACTGACCATTGTAGCAGGCGAAAAAACCGATATGTTCCGAGACCCCAACGTCACCTACAATACGGACAATGCACCCAAGCTATTGTTTCAGCCCGAAAAAGATTTTATTCTCAGTGCTGCCATTGAACATTCTTTTGTCAGCAAATGGGATGGTGGCGCCATTGTACTGCTGGAAGATAGCCTGAACTGGATAAAATTCTGTTTTGAGAAAGATTATACGGGCGCCAAACGAGTGGTAAGCGTTGTAACAAAAAATATCTCAGACGATTGTAATTCCATTGAATTGCCGGGCAATAAAGCCTATTACAAACTAGCGAAGGCCGACCATGTAATTACCTTGTATGTTTCAGTGGATGGAAAAAAATGGCTATTGGTACGCCACTTCCAGTTTCCTGCTACCAAACCGCTACAGGTGGGATTTCTGGCACAATCGCCTACCGGAAAGGAATGCAGCGTTGAATTTTCAGCCATCCGCTACGAGGCTAAAAAAATCAGTGACCCTTATACGGCGCAATAAGGGTGTAGTATACCAGGTACCAACCACTATTGCAGGGAAAACTTGCAGTAATACCTACATTTAAACGCTAATTTTATGCGTATACCAGTTATATTGATATTGATCTTGAGCCTGTCGTACTCCGTACCGCTTTCTGCTCAGCATTCGATTCCAAAACAGGAACTTATGGACAGGCGCGAAAAACTGTTTCAAAAAATCGGGGAAGGAATCGGTATTTTATGGGGCGCCGAATTGCCCAATACGCCTACCAGATTTAACCAGGCGCCGGATTTATATTATTTATGCGGACTCGAAGACCCCAATGCTATTTTATTGGTAGTGGGTAACACAAAAGAAGTTATATTCTTCTCAAAAAAGGCAACGGAAAGAGACCTTAGGTGGAA
The DNA here is from genome assembly GCF_001601815.1 of Flavihumibacter sp. CACIAM 22H1. Taxonomy (GTDB): domain Bacteria; phylum Bacteroidota; class Bacteroidia; order Chitinophagales; family Chitinophagaceae; genus Flavihumibacter. Next base: position 6,736 of record NZ_LUKG01000053.1, on the reverse strand, counting down.
CGGTCCAACTGCCTGGACCATTCCATCCATAAAAACATCCCATGGCATAGACCAACTTCGGCCTTATGAAGATTTCTGGGAGGTTCTTGCCCAAAAATGCGGACCGGAAACTACCATCTATTTACCGCTTGACCCGATCGATAAGATCGACAAAGCCAGAGACGAGGTATACCATACTGAATTTCAACTATTAAAGCACCCTATAAAAAACACCCCGTTTTGGAGAAAGGCCGTTTCAACAATAAGAGAAGTTTTCCCACTGGCAAGCTTACAAAATATTAATCCTCTATTAGATGAACTCAGGCAAATAAAAACTCCTTATGAAATAGAACAATTGAAAATGTCGGGAAAGATTGGTATTGAAGGAGTTGAAGAAGCCATAAAAGATACTAAACCCGGGTTGTATGAATACGAATTAGAAGCCATTACAAGTTTCCATTACACCAAAATGGGGGCAAGGGGGGCGGCATTTGCACCCATTGTGGCATCGGGCCCCATGACCTATACCATTCATTACGAAGCCAATAACAGGAAACTGGAAAAAGACGACTATGTTTTGATGGATTATGGCTGTAATTATAATTATTACACCTCTGATATTACCAGGGTTTGGCCTGTATCGGGCAAATTCACCATGGAGGAGGAAAAAATGTACCAATGTATCCTGGATGCAAGAAATGCAATAATAACATCAATGAAACCAGGGGTATCATTTGGTGAATTGAGAGCTATCGCCTATGAAGTGTACAAAAAAAACGGATATACCGATAAGAAGCTTTCCTGGGATGGTTATATCGGTCATTTTATCGGGATAAGTGTTCATGATGTAGGCAACCCCGACGATAGCTGTATATTGAAAGCAGGAATGGTGTTTAATGTAGAGCCGGTGTTGGACGACCCCATTAAAAAGCGTCATATGCGCCTTGAAGACACCGTGCTTATAACCGAGCAGGGAGCCATAAATTTGACAGAAGGGGTTTCTGCCGAACTACCAGCGATCTATAAACTAATGAAACAGAAAGGGCTGACAGGGAATTAAAACCTATTATACAATGTTTGGGATATTTTCTAAAAAAAACAACCATGAATGTCCGATAGATACTACTACAAGACTATGGATGGAAAATGCGTTTTTATGGCTTGCCAACACCAGCTCATTTTCCAATTCGATATGATGGGTCGTTTGAGTCTTTGCTAAGAACTGCAGAAATTATTGCCAGGCAAATGGATATTGATATTCTCGAGGTTAATATTGACACCTATGAACAAAATATTCAAGAGTTCAGTAGTGAATTCGGCCACTCCATCTGGACCGAAGCAGATAAAGAAAGTGATGAAAAAATGAGTAGTGGATTGTTTTTTGATAAAAACGAGCAAGGCAAATACGATATTTTGATAGAAAAAAAGAATTTAACCGACCCTATCAATCTATCAGCAACGTTGGCGCATGAGTTTTCACATATTAAGCTTTTGGGCGAAAAACGGCTCGACTTTAATGATGAACATTTAACTGATTTAACGACAGTAGTATTTGGACTGGGAATATTTAATGCAATTACTGCATTTAGAGAATACAAATCATTTGAAAGTTATGGACATAACAGCATAGGCTACCTCAAGCAAAGAGAATGGGGATATGCTCTTGCGCTTTATGCCTATTTTCGAAGGGAAGAAAGTTCTGAATGGGTAAAGTTTTTAACCCCCAACCTGCAGTCAGACTTCCATAAAAGTATGCAGTTTATCCAGGCGAACAAAGAAAAAATATTTGAAGAAAAATGAACCTGAAAAAATATACTATTTTGATACTTGTCTTCTTTTGCAGCCTTCATTTGACTGCACAAAAAGACAACTATTCCTTTCTCAAACTGATTGTATTCAATAAGGAGAATAAAATAATGTTGGTCAAATGGAAGGGTGCCTGGGAAATTCCCGGAACAAGGTATAATCAACCGGTTACCCTTTCCCGATTCATCGATACCCTGGCTTCTGAACACGGAATAACAGTACAAGATAAAGAGCTTAACGGGTTATTTACTTTTGAGTATGAAAACCGTACGACTTTTACTATCATGTACTATTATACCACCCGGTATAAAGCGGGCGAACTGATTACCCCTGAAAGTTGCGAAGAAATTGGCTGGTTTGCCGTAGAGCAAGCGCTAAACCTGATCCCCTACCGGGAAATGAGGCTGATACTTACTCAAATAACCAATAATCCTGTTATTGTATGGGGTGGTGCTATAAAAAAGTATAACGACCAATCGATTCAATTCACGGAAAATTTCTACCCACTACACTAATTCTTGCTTAACAGCAGCAAAGCATCCACTGCTAAATCCAACTTAAGCCCCGGGCTCATCCTCCAATAAATCGGGCAAAACCGGGGGTGCTTCCACCGCGGGAAGCGATTCAACGGTGCGCAGTTGCCGTTGGATAGCCCTGGTTCTTGTACCCATTACATCTTCCAACTGTCCCAGGCCGGTATGAATATTTTTTTGTGCCTTTTCCAGGAGTCCGCCGAAATTCTCAAACTCCTTTTTTACACCGCTTAATACTTTCCATACTTCACTGCTACGTTTTTGCAAGGCCAGGGTACGGAAACCCATCTGCAAACTATTTAAGAGGGCCATCAGGGTAGTGGGCCCCGCAATGGTTATTTTGAATTCATCCCGTAGCTGATCAACCAGGGCATTTCTCCGGATAACTTCAGCATAGATACTTTCAAACGGTAAAAACAAGATGGCAAAATCGGTGGTATTGGGCGGGTCAATATATTTATCCCGGATATCTTTGGCCATTTTACGGATTGTGGTTTCCAGGTTCCTGGAGGCCAGTTCTATATCATCGGGAATAGCATTTTCATAGGCAGTGATCAAGTGCTCATACATATCTTTCGGAAACTTTGCATCCACCGGCAGGTAAACAACCGCAGCTTCGTCCTCATTTCTGCCGGGTAGTTTAATAGCAAATTCAACCGGTTCTGAACTGCCTTTTTTCGTTCTGACATTGGCTTCATATTGACTGGGCGCAAGTATCTGTTCCAGCAACAGGGCTAACTGAACCTCTCCTACCCCGCCCCGCAGTTTAACATTGCTCAGCACTTTTTTTAAGCCGCCAACATCAGCAGCAATGGTTTGCATTTCACCCAATCCTTTTTGCACTTCGATTAATTGTTTACCCACTGTTTCAAAGCTTTGTCCCAGGCGCTCACTCAGGGTTTTTTCCAGTTTTTCTTCTACAGTTACCCGTATGCTTTCCAGCTTTGTTTCCGTACCCTTTACGAGTTCCTGCTGGCGAATTTCGAGCTGCGTAAATTTTTCTTTCTGCAGGTCGTTGAAGGATTTTACATTCTTCTCAAAACGTTCTTCAAACTCTTTGAAGGCATTTACAAGGGTGTTATTAACTTTTTCGAGTTGTTGCACCGTTTTGGCAGTCAGCTCTTTTTGTTCAGATTTTAGTTCATCCAGCTTATTCCGTTGTTCCAGTACAAAATCCTTGAGGCTGGCTTTTAGTTCCGCCCGGTTATCTTTTGCGATACCGGCATTCTCTTCGCGGTTAATACGAAAATCCTGTTTAAGGCCGGCTTCGATCTTTGCCAGCTCTCCCTGCAAGAGAGCCAGCTGATTACGTAACTGAAGCAGTTCTCCCCCCGCGTTTTTCCGGAAAACCGCCAGCAGCAGTATAAGGCAAAGTAATACAATGCAAATAATCAGCAGGTAAGTAATGTCCATGATAAAAGCATTAAATGTAGGCGGTTCTGTAACCGTTTATTTTAATCGAGGCAAAGTATAAGTAGCGCCACCCTGTTTTAATTGCAATGAATTTATTTCGCCGTTGGCAGTGCGCATTACTTTAAAAAGCGCACCCGGAACTTCTGCCAGGGAAAAAGAATTCAAATCGCTAAAGATAGCTTCATAGCCTTCAGCAGGTTGGCCGTTTTGTTGAATTACTAATTTATGGCCCATTAGTTTCAGGGTAATGGTATCCTGGTTTAATTTATAATTACCTGCATAAACAGCTGCGCTATCAGTTGGGAGGGCGATTTTTTTCCGAAATCCGGGCGTAAAGAATCCGTCCCATTTGTAGACCTGTGCAATACTATTTGTGAGCTCTGAAATAATTCCGTAGTTATCGCCGTTTATCATAATAACCATTCCTCTACCATCCTCCAGTGTTCCATAGGAAGTGCAAAGAAACGCCTCGTTGCCGCCATTGTGATTAAAATAGGTATTGTTCCCTTTTTTCTGAATGAAAACACCCAGGGCAACGGTGCTGTCGACATAAGGGGTCATTCGCTTTTGCATCATCGTTTTTGACAGTACTTTTGCTGAGCGACCCTGGTAAGCCAGTTGGCATTCGATGATGTACCGGGCAAGATCCGATGGAGTAGTCCAGAGACCGGCAGCCGCCTGTTCGGGATAAACATGATACCTTCCTTTTACAGCGGTACCGCTTTGCGCGTAATACCCGGTGGACAGCTCGCCAGGGTTAAGGGGTGGTTGTTGGTAGGAACTGTTTTTCATGCCCAGCGGTTTAAGTATTTTTTCCTGCATGTAAAGGGCGTATGGCTGGCCGGTAATATCTTCAAGCAGCAGTTGCGAAATAGTAGTGCCGCCACCGGAGTATTGAAACTTCAGGCCAGGTTCAAAAGCGCTACGAACAGCCCGGGTATTTGCCGGCTTTTTTCCATCCAGTATTTGGGGAAGGCTTGGCAGGGTATCCGTTATTTCGTAGCCGGGAAAACCATGTACCGTTAGTCCGGCTGTATGGCTTAGCAACTGGTAGGTGTTGATCTTTTTACCTTTCGAAAGGCTGTCATAGGGAAATTTCCACCGCTTTAGATATTGGTTGATATCGGCTTCGGGATCCAGCTTTTTTTCTTCCACCAATTTTAATATCCCCAGGCTGTTTAAGCTTTTACTGATGGAGGCTGCCTGGAAACGGGTTTCGGTGGTGGCTTTTCGTCCAGCTGCCTCATCAGCCCATCCATAGGCTTTTGCCCATTGAATTTTGTAATCCTGGATGATGGCGATGCTAAGGCCTTTGATACCCAATTCTTTCATCCGGGTTTCCAGGTTGTTTTTGGGGATGGAATCATTGTAGATAATGGAAGGTGTTAAGGAATTTTCCACCTGTTTTATCAGAGATTCAAGCTTAGTCGGTTTATCCTGGGCGTAGAGTGCTAAACTGTTAGCAATAAGCAGCGCAAATAGGTAGAAAGGTCGCATGGAATCGGTTTAAATGTGCAACAAGTTAGGCAATTCCGGAAATGCGAACCACATAAATAAACGCGCAACACCAGCCATTTTCAACCATATACCCTTTTGACATAATTTTTTTACAAGGTTTACAATTCTATTTACAACCCGGTTCGCAGCCCCGGAAAATTTCAGGTTAGATTCGTTGCATCAATTAATAACACATGAAACACATTAAAAAAACCACCTATTTAATGATCCTGTTAGTGGCAGTACTCGGCGGACTGGCATTTGCGAATCGATCAACTAAAAAGGGATCCGCGCCACCGGCCAAGGCCTTACCAGGGGCCGCCAAAACTACCGAACTGGAGGAGCGAAAAAAATGGGAAGCTTCACCAGACGGTATAAAGTACAGAGAATGGGCGCTTTCTCCTGAAGGCAAAAAAGTGCAGGCCAGTTATGATAAAATAAAGAAGCACCTGAATGGCTTCACCGTTATGGAGGCCGAGGTCGTTTCTCTCAGTTTCCAGCGTAAAAACGCACCATCCTACGGCCCCAAATGGTTGGTTGTACGGATTGCGGGCGATGAATACCTGCTACAATTTAGCCGGAAGGATTTTCAGCAGTTAAGCAGCCTGCAGGTGAATGACCGGATCCAGCTAAAAAGCAGGAGTGCGGGCAACTCGCCCAATCACCCTTATTTGATTTTGTCAAGCGACTATATTGCGCGGGATAAGAAGGTACTTTTTGCGCGCGATTTAAGCAAAATTAAAGGTTGCTGAGTAAGAGCTGATCCTCGGATCCGATTTAACTTAGGTTCCGGGAATACCCAAGCAGCAGCATGAGGGGTTAATAATTCCGGTTTTCGGTTAAATCGTTTCACCAGATTGATGTAGCCTCGTAACGCACTTGTTATCCAAACCATCCCTTTAGCTTGAAATATTAATTAAGCGTACACCATATTTCTCCAATTCAACCTGCTTAAAAACCCGGAATGAACAATTTATAATGCAGCGCTGGTAACCTGCGGCCATACGCAATACCTGAACGGTTCAAAGAAAGATTATAAAATTTATATTACCGATATATTACCGACCAACGACATTTGCGCATCATTCGTATCAGGAACAGCTGCTGAAAGACTTCGAAATAATCCAGCAGTTTGAGCTTGTCCAGCAGTAAAAGCTTTTAACATAGCAGATGGTTTACTATGCGTCTAATGGTGCTGATGAATTTAGTTCTCCGCTTGGTACTCTCGGTATTCGGGACTATTTTTAAGACATCGGCTATCCCCATCAATGAGACTAGGTGGTGTGCACATTTATACCGAGCTAAACTTCCCTGACGGTAAGAAGATACAATTGGTAGACATGCACACATTTTGCGTCAAAAAAGCCTCATTAGTTTAGCTTAGGTTTTATAAAATATTCCTTCAATTACAGGTTAATCTATTTGCCAGTTTACATAGTATTCCCGAAGAATGGAGTTCCACAAACGCGGAATCGGAATATTCACTAGAGGGATCGATACAGCCAGAA
>NZ_LUKG01000052.1:32213-33905 GCF_001601815.1 Flavihumibacter sp. CACIAM 22H1 | reverse complement strand
TGCTCTCAGCAGCTACTGTTTTTCTTTTGTCAAACCCGAAAAAAACAGCCGAAACCCTGCATGCAACTCATTCTACTACTTCTTTTCAGACCATAGCGCCTGGCTCAGAAAAAGCCATTCTAACTTTATCGGACGGCAGTCAATTAGTATTGGATGATAGCGCCAATGGTGTATTGGCAACCCAGGGATCCGCACAAATCGTAAAAAACGAAGAAGGAGAAATTTCCTATGCAGGTATTAAAAATGAGAAAAGCGCCGAACTTTTTAATTCCATGCAAACGCCGCGCGGAGGACATTACAGGCTAGTGCTTCCAGATGGTACGAAAGTTTGGCTGAATGCATCTTCATCAATCCGGTACCCCGTTGCATTTAACCAGCAGGAACGGCGGGTTGAAATCAGCGGAGAGGTATATTTTGAAGTTGCACATGATAAAGCGCATCCATTTATTGTAAATACCGGCAGTTCTTCTGTGCATGTGCTTGGCACCAGTTTCAATATCAACTCCTATGCCGATGAGCCCTGGCAAACAACGACCCTTGTAGAGGGCTCCATCAGGATGGAAAAAAACAACCAATTTTCCCTGCTTCGCCCTGGTCAGCAAGCCCGGATAAAACCCAATAGCAGCATAGATATTCTGGAGGTTCAGGATATAGAAGAAGTAACAGCCTGGAAAAATGGAGTTTTTTTGTTTAACAGCAGAGATGTTCAAAGCATTATGCGACAGATCAGCCGTTGGTATGATGTGGAAATTGTTTACCAGGGATCCTTCAGTAAGGAAACATTTTCGGGTATCGTAAGTAAATCCAGTTCTATTGAGCAGGTATTGAAAATTTTAGAGGCCAGCGGTGTTCATTTTAAACTGGATGGAAAAAAATTGATCGTCATACAATAAAAAAGGGGCACAAACGAAAGCAGGAAGTGTTCGCACCACTCCCTGCAGGAAGTTGGGCCACCCGATAAATACAAACCGGTAATTACTGTTTAACCCAACCAAAGCAAAAGTATGAATTTAATGTTTGCCAGCGTTCTGCTTCCGGCGAGGAGTAGAATCACCAAAATGCTGCTTGTTATGAAACTAACGGCCTATTTATTATTGCTTTTCTGTTTGCAGGTGAGTGCAAATGGATTTGCCCAGCGAGTCACGATTTCTGAAAAAAATTGTAACCCTTGTAAAAGTTTTTCGGCTTATCAACCGGCAAACAGGATTCCAGTTCTTTTATAAGGATGATTTTATTCAAAAGGCAGGTAAAGTGTCTATTGCTATAAAAAACGGAACGCTTGAAGAGGCACTGGAACACTGTTTTCGGAATTTACCGGTTACGTTTACCATTATTGAACAAACCATCGTGGTCAAAGAAAGGCCGGCCATTCAGCCAGTGGAGAAACTGGAAGAAAGCAGGCCTCCTTATGCAGAAATCAGGGGCACGGTGCTGGACGAAAACAAACGACCTTTAGCGGGTGTTTCGGTTATAGTTAAAGGAACCCAAAGAGGTACTAGCACCGGTGCTAACGGAGGTTTTTTGATACAGGCCGACCTGGGCGATATAGTAGTATTCTCCATGATCGGGTATAAAACCAAAGAGCAAAAAATTACCGGTGAGCTCATGTCTGTTCAACTGGAACCGGAAGCCTCCACCAGTAATGAAGTAGTGGTAGTAGGGTATGGAACACAGAAAAAAACGGCGGTTAAA
>NZ_LUKG01000052.1:9005-31725 GCF_001601815.1 Flavihumibacter sp. CACIAM 22H1 | reverse complement strand
ACAGAAAAAAACGGCGGTTACCGGCGCAGTTGTTTCTTTAACCAGCGAAAATTTTACCCAGGGGCCGAATACCAATGCTTTGCAACTATTAAACGGGCGGGCATCAGGTGTATCGATCAGCCAAACCAGTTCAGCACCCGGCGCTCCTACAAAAATTCAGATCCGCGGAGCCGGGTCTATCAACTCCAGTAATAAAGCCCTTGTTGTTGTAGACGGTTTGCCAGGGGTGGATCCAACCAGTATCAGTCCCGACGATATCAAGTCGATCGAAATCCTAAAAGATGCGTCCTCTGCCGCTATCTACGGAACAAGAGCTGCAAACGGAGTAGTATTAATTACCACGAAAAGCGGTAAGAAAGGCGATATGCTTGTCAATTTCAGCGCGGGTTATGGTATTCAGTCAGTAGCCAAAAAAATTGATGTGCTGGACGGCCGGCAGTATATGGAAACCCTGAATGCGATACGATCGGATGCTGGTCAGCCCTTGATCTTTACCCAACGACAAATAGATTCAATAGGAACCGGAACCAATTGGCAGAACGAGGTGTTTAACCAGGCAGCTCCTGTACAGAATTACCAATTATCCATTTCCGGCGGAGGAGACAAACACGATTATTATGCGGGCTTGAATTATTACAATCAGGACGGACTTGTTCAACACTCCAATTTTAAGAAACTTAACTTCCGTACCAACTTCAACTTCAATGCTAAAGAGTTTTTACGCTTTAAGCTGAATATGAATTTTACCCGGGGAATTCAAAATTCTATTTTAGTTACCGATGGTGTAAACGAAGGCGCTGGTCCAATTAATGCTGCCATCCAGTTCGACCCTACCCTTCCGGTTGGATTGGATGCGGCCGGAAAATACTATGCCAATTCATTCATTGCGCTCGATAATCCCCTGGCTTTACTCAATGGTATTTCAAATGAAACCCTGAGCAATAATTTGTATGGAACATTTACAACTGAAATAGAACCTGTAAAAGGCCTGGTTGGCACAATCCGTTTGGGAGGCGCATTATCCAGTTCAATGGGGTCTTTTTATCGGGACCGAAGTACATTAAATGGTTTAGCAAGCCGGGGAGCGGGCTCTAAATCAGGTACAGATAATGCACAATGGCTGGCTGAATTTTTATTGAAGTACGATAAAAAATGGGGCCGCAATCATTCGCTTTCCTTATTGGCAGGAACAACTTTTGAGGAATTTTTATACCAGGGGCTCGGTGCCAGTTCTATCCGTTTCCTGTCTGATGTAACCGGGGCTGATTTGTTACAAAGCGGTGATAACGATCAGGGCGATAATGTAAGTTCCTTTAAAGACCGAAATCGTTTGAATGGTATAATTGGCCGTATCAATTATGGGTATAAGGATCGCTACCTGCTTACTGCGTCTTTCCGTAATGATGGCACTTCTCGTTTTTCCGATGCACAAAAATTTGCGTTCTTTCCCTCCGGTGCACTGGCCTGGCGGGTATCGAAGGAGCCTTTTTTCAACAGTTTGCTGCCAATGGTTACAGATTTCAAGTGGAGGATAAGTTATGGAGAGCTGGGAAATCAGGGCATCGGAAACTACCAGACCCTGCAAACCCTGGTAGCAGGTGGCGCAGCAATTTTCGGAAATTCGATTTTACAGGGTGTTGTACCCGCCAGAATTCCGAATCGGAATCTCCGATGGGAAACCACCCAGGAGTTTAATACGGGTATTGATTTTAGCCTTTGGAATAACAGAATCAGCGGATCGGTTGATTATTATATACGTAATACCCGCGACCAGCTTTTCAGTAAACCCTTGCCTTCCGTAGTCGGGTTTACTTCTATCATGATCAATGCAGGAGCTGTACGAAATACAGGATGGGATATTCAGCTTAACAGTGTAAATATCGATAAAGCAGCCTTTAGCTGGAGCAGTTCATTTAATATGTCCTTCCTTAAAAATGAAGTTACCAGCCTGCCTCCCTCTATTCCACAAATAATTACCGGTTCCACCGGAGGATTTATCAGTAACTATCAAATTGTAGCAGTTGGCTCGCCCATGCAATCGTTTTACGGTTACCAGGCAGATGGAATATTTCGGTCAGCAGACGAAGTTGCCCTTTCATCACAACCAACCGCCAAGCCCGGGCATATTCGATTCAGGGATCAGAATAAAGACGGAAAAATTGATGCAACTGACCGGGTGATCTTAGGTGATCCGTTTCCTGATTTTACAGCCGGACTAAATAACCGCTTTGTTTACAAGCGGTTTTCCCTGGATTTGTTTTTTCAACTGGTAAGTGGAATTCAGACCCTTGATGCCAATGTGCTGGAATCTTTTTATCCTACCAATGAGTATAGAAACAGGATCGCCAGGTATTATGAAGATCGCTGGACACCGCAGAATCCGGATGCAGCCTATCCTAGCGGTGTAAATCCTTCCGCCTACGGAGGAGCGTTTTCGATTAATTCGTTCACCATTCTGGATGCCTCTTTTTTACGTTTCAAAACGGCTAACCTAAGCTATTCTGTACCACTTTCATCGTCTAAAACCTTTCGTGCAATACAAGTATACCTGGCTGCAGATAATATTGTAACCATTACGAACTATGAAGGGTTTGATCCCGATGCCAGCAATACAGGCAGTGAGGCGATCTCAAAGGTTAATTACAATAGCTATCCGCTTAACCGTACCATTAGAATGGGTATTAATCTCCAATTTTAATTGCTTTTTATATGAAACGAATCAATTCAATAAATATACTGATACTGTTTGTAGTACTGATGTCTGTTACCGGGTGTAAAAAATTCCTGGAAGAAAAAGTGTATACGCAATACGATCCGGTGGCTTTTTTGAAAGACAAATCGGGGGTAGATGCATTATTAACCGGTGCCTATGCACGTTCCCGGATAGTTGCCTATGACAGCCGGAATTATACCTATATCATGAATGAGTTTACCACTGATATTGCATTTGAAACCGGCGGGGGGCTTGAACGGGATGCTGCACCCTATATCCAGTTTAACTGGACACCAACGGATGGATTTTTGAACAATCACTGGAATAAAATGTATGCGGCAATAGCTAGTGCCAACACGGTGCTGGGCGTGGTAGATGGCTTAAGCGGATTACCCCAGGAAACGATTGATGGGGTGAAAGGGGAAGCCCGTTTCATAAGAGCTGTTTCTTACTATTTTCTGTTTACTATTTTTGGCACTACCCCTATCATTGAATTACCCGCCAATGCCGGTCCGGATGAAATCGAAGCAATTGGTAAATCAACGCCAAGAGCGGGCCTGGAGGAATTTGTGCAGTACCTGGAAACTGATCTGAATTTTGCTGCTGCTAATTTACCTGTTGCAGAAAATCCTATAGGAAGGGCTACCCGTGGTGCTGCACTTGGGGCCTTAACCAAACTTTACCTGCACCAGAAGAACTGGGATAAAGTAATTGAGACTTCACAGCGTTTAATGGATTTGAACTATTATTCGTTGTGGCCATCCTATGAAACACTTTTTTCTGTTGCGGAAGAGAATAACAAAGAATATATTTACCGGGCACCTTGCATAGCACAAAGCGGCTTTCATAATAACTATATGCCGCATGCTTTTCCCCCTAATTATCCGATCTTAACCAACTGGGTGAATTTTGGTGCGCAATTCCGGACCTATACAGCTTTCTATAAAAGCTTTCAGGCAACAGACAAGCGCCGAAAGCTGATCATAAGTTCTTATACAGATAATTCAGGAGTTTTACGGGAGTTAGTGGAAGACGCCAATGGTACGGCATTAAACAATGCCCGTAGCTTTAAATATGTACCTGATCCGGCAGCGGTAGGCGAAGCCAATGGAAATGATATAGTATATATCCGGTATGCAGATATTTTAATGAGCCGTGCTGAAGCGTTAAATGAGAAAAATGGTGTTAACCAGGAATCCGTTGACCTGTTGAACCAGGTGCGCGATCGGGCCGGGGTGGAACCAATTTCATTGGCTGATTTCGGATCAACTGAAGCATTAAGAGATTTCATACTTGCCGAAAGAGGAAGAGAGTTTTTTTCAGAAGGATTACGACGAGAAGATTTAATACGCCACGGCAAATTTATTGCCGGTGCACGATCAAGAGGATACAATGCACAGGCGCATCAGGTACTATTTCCTATTCCTCAACAGCAAATTGATGCCAACCCGAACCTGGAGCAAAATTTTGGATATTAAACAGTTATTATGAACTATAAAAACAGTATCCTGGCTACAGCAGTAATGGTATTTTCCATTACTGCTGTAGCCCAGCAAAAGCAACCCAATATCTTGCTGTTTTTCCTGGATGATATGGGGTGGATGGATAGTTCGGTTCCTTTTGGAGATAGTATCTACCCCTTGAACAAACGGTATCATACCCCGAATATGGAGCGGTTGGCAAGGGAGGGGATGAAGTTTACCAATGCGTATGCCACCCCTGTATGTACGCCCAGCAGAACAAGCTTACTCACCGGAATGAATGCTGCCCGTCACCGGGTAACGAACTGGACATCACCACTGCGTGATCATCCAACCGATCAGGCAGATGATGAATTTAGCCGTGCCGACTGGAACTTCAACGGGTTAGCAGGCCTAACAGCTACACCGCATGCTGTTCAGGCAACTACCTTGCCGATGTTGCTTCGCGATGCGGGTTATTACACCGTTCATGTGGGTAAAGCGCATTGGGGGTCGGCTGGTACACCCGGTGCCAACCCATATAACCTGGGCTTCCTGGTAAATATTGCGGGGCATGCAGCCGGTCATCCGCAAAGCTACCAGGGAATGGATAACTACGGGAATATACCGGGCAAAGCTTCCTTACAGGCAGTGCCGGATCTGCAGGCTTATCATGGAACCGATACCTTTCTGACGGAAGCATTAACCCTGGAAGCCATAAAAGCTATGGAGGATCCTATCCGCCAGCAACGTCCTTTTTTTCTTCATATGGCGCATTATGCCGTGCACGATCCTATTCAGCCCGATCGACGATTTGTGCAGAAATACCTGGATGCAGGTTTGCCGGTTGCAGAAGCCAATTACGCCAGCCTGATTGAAGGAATGGATAAAAGCCTGGGCGACCTTATGGATTACCTGCAGCAAAAAGGGGTAGCAGAAAACACCATCGTATTGTTTATGAGTGATAATGGTGGATTAAGTTATACACCGCCCAGGGCCGGACTGCCACATACACAGAACTATCCCTTACGGGCAGGTAAAGGATCTGTATACGAAGGAGGTATTCGGGAGCCCATGCTGATTAAATGGCCTTCTAAAATTAAACCGGGGTCAAGTACTGATCTGCCTGTGCTGATAGAAGATTTTTTTCCCAGTATACTGGAAATGGCGGGCATTCGGGAAAGTAAAACCGTGCAGCAGGTGGATGGAAAAAGTTTTGTTTCTATAGCAAAAGGTGGTAAAGCCCAAAACCCTGAAGAACGGGCACTGATCTGGCATATTCCGAATAAATGGCAACGGGTGGATGGCCCGGGTATTAATTATTTCAGCGCTATCCGGCAGGGGCCCTGGAAGCTGGTTTACTCAATGCGCAGACTAGAACTGGAATTATACAATCTGCAGGAAGATATCGGTGAAACCAGGGATCTTGCTCATAAGTATCCCGACAAAGTACGGCAGCTGGCAACCCTGTTAAGTAATCAACTGAGATCCTTTAATGCACCGATGCCTGTTTATAAAACAAGCGGCCGCCAACTGCCCTGGCCGGATGAAGTAGGCATGCCCTCAAAACCAAAACCAAACCCGGCTCAACTGGCCTGGCAGGAAGCGGAGCTGGGAATGATTTTTCATTATGATTTGCATGTATTTGATACCTCGAAGTACAGGCAGGCCGACAATCGTATCCGACCCATTGCTGATTATACAATTTTCAACCCGGAACAACTGGATGTAGAACAATGGATAGTGGCAGCGAAATCCGCAGGGGCTCGTTTTGCCTTGATTACTGCTACACATGAAACCGGGTTTGCCCTCTATCCTTCCGATGCGAATCCATATAATGTGAAACTTTTAAAATGGCGGGATGGCAAGGCCGATATAGTAAAAGATTTTGTAGACGCCTGCAGAAAGCATGGTATTAAACCCGGGATATATTTGGGTATTCGATGGAATTCGTTTTATGGCGTACATGATTTTGTGGTAGACGGCGCGCCTGGATCTGCCATGCAAAAATACCGGCAGCAACATTATAACCGCATGGTAGAAGCAATGGTTACGGAAATATGTACGCGGTACGGACCTTTATTCGAAATCTGGTTTGATGGTGGCGCCAGCCATCCAGACAAAGGAGCCCCGGATGTATTGCCCATTGTAAAAAAATATCAGCCCGGTGCCTTGTTTTATCACAATGATCAGCTTGCTGAAGCAAGGTGGGGAGGATCAGAATCGGGCATGGTCAGCTACCCCTGCTGGGCAACTTTTCCCTATTCGCATACCGGATCGGGTGAGTCCGCTATTGCTGGCATAGCTAAAAATGAGTATGCATTGCTGAAACAGGGCGATAAGGATGGCCGTTATTGGATGCCTGCAATGGCCGACGCTCCGCTGCGAGGATTTAATGGAAGACATGAATGGTTCTGGGAGCCAGGCGATGAAAAACATATTTATCCGTTGGAAAACCTGATGGACATGTACCGCAAATCCGTTGGCAGAAATGCTACCTTACTTATTGGACTGACACCCGATAACCGGGGGCGTTTGCCCGAAGCCGATACAAAACGATTAGCAGAATGGGGCCAGGCAATAAAAGAGCAATTCGGCCAACCATTGGGCATGAGTAGCGGAAGCGGTAAAACCACGTTGCTTCGCTTTAAAAAACCTGTACCTGTAAAAGATATCCTGATCCAGGAAGACATTCGGGAAGGACACCAGGTAAAGTCCTTTACCGTACAGGCCATGATCAAAGGAAAATGGCAGACTCTCTGTTCGGGGTCTGCCATTGGTCAGAAATTTATTCACCAGCTTGAGAAACCGGTGCTTTCCAATCAGTTTAAGCTGATGATCACTGAATCGGAAACCACACCGGTTATTACCAAATTTGCCGTTTATTAAATGTTATTCTGGATATCGGGTAGTACTGGGGTGAAAACTTTTCCAGGAATGCCAGAATTCCTGGTAGGCCTGAATGCGTTGCAGCTGCATGCCGGTAAGTGGACCAGTAATACAGGTTCCATTCAAATCCCAGCCAGATCCTGTTAACAGATCCTGCAATTGCTGTGTTTTCTGGTTCCATGCAAATGCAAGCGCATGTGTGCCCAGCATTCGGTTAAAAACATGGAAACTGCTGGTATCATTCTCCAATACAAGCATCAGGGGCAGGCCTGGAATGGAATCCTGTATAAATTGGTGTTTCACCAATTCATTCCAGTCGTATGCCCTTGCTGCTGTTGGCGTGCGGATGCCAATCACCCAGGATTTGAATTTCCAGGAGGCGGAATCTCTTTTTTCCAGGCTGCTCTCAATATGACCTTTATCATACTCAGCGAGTTCCTCATATTCCTCTTTAAAAGAAGGATCATACTGGAGGATTTTAGTACCGGGGTAGCGCTGGATCCAGGCTTTCAAACTCGTTTGCTGTGAAGGAATTTCTTCCAGGACTGAACCCTTTAGAGGACCTTTTATGGCTTCGCCGGTAGATTGCCGCCACCAGGAGCCGGTTCCGTTGTCTTCAAACATAGCGTTGAAATGATCCATGCCCACCAGTCGGAAATCAGCTGCCTGGCCTTTTACGATCGGGCTGAAAACCCGGCCGGTTCGGCAAACTGTACAATAGGTAACCATTACAGGAATACCACCAACCGTATCTCTCACCTGATGATGATAACCGATTACCTGAATTGGGTAAGCCCTGGATTCACCCTTTACTGTAAGTGCAATTACCAACTTATCTTCCGGTATCTTGTTTTCAGCAATACCCACCAATTCTTTAGTCCGGGGTTGAAGAAACATTTTATCAGCCAGCATACGAAAATTGAAAAAATAGAAAACGATGGCATATACGAGAAAGGCGCTACCCACTATAAGCCGGGCCGATTTTTTTCCTGTACGAACGAAAGCAATAACCAGGATACTGGTAAGTATCCATCCTGCAATACGCAACCAGTTTATATGTTGGTGAAGCCAATACGCAATATCAATGGTTTCTTTATACTGGCTACCGGGGAAGGGCATAATAAAATACACCCTTGCAATTTCAAGCAAAAGCAAAAAGAGAAAACTCAGCAATAATAATACAGGTTTCATTTTGTTGTATTAAGGGGGGTGTTAATATATCCTTCCGCTGCCCTGGAAGGGGCTCTGTCAACATAAAATTGCCGGTCTGCCGGAGCCCAGGTGGCCAACCCATCCACATACCTGTTATACATACAGAAGGCTGCTGCTATGAGTACCGTATCATGAATTTCCTTATCTGTGGCACCTGCCTGGCGGGCTGCCGCAATATGTTGCTCCTGCACTTGCTTACCTCCTTTTTGAACGGCGGCAGCTATCTGCAGTAAAGCAGTTAGTTTTTCACTGTGTATAACAGCCTGGGGGTCTGTTTTGATAGCGTCTATTTCTGCAACAGAAAAATTTAAATAATGACCTGCCAGGGCGCCGTGCACCTGCTGGCAAAAGAAACAGTCATTTTTAAATGAAACATAGGTGGCAATAAGTTCCCGTTCTCCCCGGCTGAGGGTGTTTTCATCGTTTCTTAACAAGAGTTCGGCCAGTTCGTTTAACAGTTTAGCCGTATCCGGGCTATAAGCCATTAATCCGCGGATACCCGGCAGTTCATTTTGCAAATCAATATGAGCCATATTAAAGGGGTTGATTAGGTAAAACATAACCGATGGTGCTCATTCGTTCACCCATCGTAATATAATCCGAAACATCTTCGGAGGTGGTAGTGCCAAGCCCGTCTACATAGCGGTTAAACATACAGAAAGTGGCTGCAATAAGCACGGTGTCATGAATATCCCGGTCGTTTGCACCGGCTTTTCTGGCTGCATCAATGTCTTCCGGTAATACCTCCTTACCTAGTTGTTGAACTTTGCCAGCTATACGCAGCAGGGTTTTCAGTTTGGGTGAAATGGAGGCAGTAGCGGGGTCTTTTAGCACTTCGTCGACCAGCTTTTCCTGATTACCGTACAAACATCGGGCGGCAGCAGCGTGGCTCTGGTAACAAAACTGGCAATTGTTTAGGTAAGAAACGTAGGTGGCAATCAATTCCCGGTCAGCTTCCGACAGGGGAGATGCTCCTCTTAGCAGAAGCTGCACCAGTTCATAAAGATATTTCCCTGTTTCCGGGCGATAAACGGCCAGGCTTCTTATGCCTGGAAGGGAAGGGGGTAATGAAATATGGGGCATGGTCAGGAGTTTATAGGTTGTATGGTTGGGTTGTTTTTCTTTCCTGCGGCCAGCACAAGCCAGCCCAATGGAAAGGTGAGTGAAAAAATGAAAATGGCATTTCCATATCCACCCAGTCCGGTTACAAGTACGCCTACGAATAATACAGCGGTTGCAGTAAACAGCCGGCCTATATTAAAACAGAAACCTGCAGAGGAGGCACGAACTGCAGAAGGAAACAGTTGGGGAATATAAACAGACAAGGCTCCCTGGCTTATACCAAAAAAGAAAGAAAGCACTCCAATTTCTACTAGAACAAGAGGGTGAAAACTGGTGTTTAGCCGAAAGAGAAGAAAGGATAAGAGGGTACACATTCCAAAACAGATAGCCATTGTTTTTCGGATACCCAGGGCATTTACAATCCATCCGGAAATAAATCCTCCTGTAAGTCCGCCAGCACCCATTAACATCATCCCCATGCCTCTTTCTTTTTGCGCATCTATGCCGGGCAGTAGCCCCTGGATCCAGGTTGGCAGCCAGGAGAAGATAGCCCATAATCCGATCAGCATGCTGCTGAAAAGAAGGGAACCCATTATTAAATTGGAACGGTTGTCGACCGAAAATAAATTTCCCGTTCTTGCAGGCTGGTGCCCGGTTTCATATTCC
Organism: Flavihumibacter sp. CACIAM 22H1; assembly: GCF_001601815.1. Lineage (GTDB taxonomy): Bacteria > Bacteroidota > Bacteroidia > Chitinophagales > Chitinophagaceae > Flavihumibacter. Next base: position 21,723 of record NZ_LUKG01000052.1, on the reverse strand, counting down.
TTTACCCGGCTGTCGGGTACTTTCACCAACACTATGCCCGCCAACGCTAAAAGAATAGGCAGGATACCGATCAGAAATCCATTACGCCAGGACGATACAAAAAAATTAATAAGTCCGGCTGAAAAAATACCTACCGGTATACCAATGGACAGAATTCCAATGGCAATACTTCTGGACCGGGCTGGCCAGATCTCACTAAGCCAGGAAAAAGAAACCACCAATACACCCCCTACACCAAAGCCGCTTAAAAAGCGAAACAACATCAGCCCTTCCCAATTCTGTTGAAGCCCGGTTGCAATGGTGGCCAGTCCGTAACAGGTAATGGCAGCCAGCAGCGCGGTTTTTCTGCCAATCCGGTCGCTTATAAGCCCCCAGCTAAACCCGCCGATGGCCCATCCGAAAATGAATATGGCATTGATGTAAGCAGCTAAGCTGGAGAGATCGGTTTCAGAGCCGTTAAGTTCCTTTACCACTACCGGCAGGTATACGGCCATAAGAGTAGAAACCGTACCTCCCAATAAACTGCTAAGAAAGCAGAGCAGGAAAAGTATCCAGAAAGCAGTACTTATTTTTTCTTGTTGCATGGTGGTTATTTTAGGAGTCCGTCAAACGTGAAGGATACGTAATAGATGGCGCCAATCCGGGGCGATCCATAACTCTGGTAGATCTGGTTATTGAAAATATTACTGCCGCCGAGTTTAATAATTCCGTTTACAGAGGGCAGTTTTTTATTGAATTGCAGGTCAACCAATGAATAGGCATTTATTCTGCCCGGGCGCATGCCGTTAAAAGTGCCGTACCAGTCAAATGCATCCTGCCAATGCCAGCTTAGCTGAAAACCGTAATTGCGATAGACGCTTGGATTACCAAAGGTCATGTTTGCGCTGTACTTGGGGGTATTGAAGGCGGGTACGTTATTCGGATTAGCATCGAGCAGGTTGAAGGAAGCCCAGGTAATATTTCCGCCAAGCTGGTAGCCTTTTTGCGCCATATAGGTAAGTCCGGCTGAAATGCTTTGAGCAGATACTTTGTCAGCAGCATTGGTATAAAGTTGAAATGCGCGCACATCGCCGTTCAGAATATCAGCGGCAGCATCAAAATTGGGCGATCCGTCTTCGCCAATTACCTGGTTTTCGGGGGCAATAACAACGGTATTGAGGATAAAATTGGTGTAGCTGCTGTAATTGTAATTCAGGTCTACCAGTAATTGATTGTGGAACAAGCCTTTGTACCCCACTTCAAATGCGCGTTGTTTTTCGGGTTTTATATAAGGCACATTTGATTTTACTAAAAGGCCTTTACTATTATTTACAGCCTCGGGGAAAGGTGTTCCATTTTGCATAGCGGCGCCAAATGCGGCACCAAATGCTCCTACGGATGCGGCCGTAAACGAGTTGGTATAAGCTGGTAGTCCCTTGCTGTTGTTAGGTACTCCGCCCAGGATAGTGATGGGTCCTACATTCAGGTGGATGTATTGGTCTACCGGGGTTGGATTTCTGAATCCGGTTTGGAAGGAAGCCCGGAAATTATGCGTTTTTGCTGCGGTGAAAACTGCTGCTATACGTGGGGTAAAATAACCGTCGAAATTTTCATTTTTATCATAACGCAGAGAGGCTGTGAGTTTGAGTTTGTCTTCCAGTAATTTTTTCCCGGCCTGCACAAAACCGCCCCATTCACTGATGGTAATTTTCTGGTCTTTATCCTGAAACAGGCTTCCATTGGTAAACATATCGTAATAGCGGAAATTGGCACCGGCAAGCAGGTCGATAAATTTCACTGCTTTTGAGAAATCGTATTGTCCTTCGGCATGATAAAATTTACTGTTACTGAATACGCCTGCACCACTTAGTCCATAATTATGGATGGAAGCATCTTTAGCAGTTTCAAATTGTTCAGAGCCTGGTGTAAAGCGGCCCTGGTCTGCAAATGCACGAGCCGCGGGGTGATTGTTGGCGGTAACGCCATTTATTGTTCCGGTGTAAGCGGCTTCATAACGATTAAACCACATATCATCGGCCTGATTTGGCTGAACGGGATTTCCGTTCAGATCCCTCACCCAACTGCGATTGATGAATTGGCCAAGCGAGCGGGTATTGTAGGAATCGTGCGAGTTTTCTGACACAACATATCCCCTGATATAAAACTGGCTTCCCCGGAGTTCTACCCGGTGTGTTTGCAGTACAAAATTGTTGAGATCAAACCGGCTGCTGCCGGTGTAGCTGGCAGTACCTTTACCTACATTATACTGATAAATGGCTTCCAGGTTATTAGTGATTCTATAATGCAGGGCACCGTTTAATTTGAGGCTGTACACGTTGTAGTTCATCAGGTCTTTTTCTTCATAACCGGTTCTTGAAACCAGGCCAATTCCTTCAAGAGTTCGGGAAACTTCATCTCCATAAATATTAAGCGCATCGCGTCCGGGGTTATTGGGGCCTCGTTGGGGCGGTGGCGTTTGTGCACTTACATCTGTATAGTCGGTTGCATACCAATCCAGTCCGCTCAGGTAGGAAATATTGAGCTTGAACGCGAATTTATTGTTGAAGGCTTTGGCATAGCGGGCGGCAAGGTCGTAGAGCCCATGTATGCCAACGGCATCTTCACCGATATGATTAATGCCGGTTTTTGCCTGCATGCTCAAACCCTGGTATTTGAAGGGGTCTTTGGTATGCATTAGCAAGGCGCCATTGAATGCCATTGGACCGTATAATGCAGAGGCGGAACCAGGAATAATTTCAACATCATCGATATCGAGATCGGAGGCTCCAAACTGGTTGCCTACGGCAAAATTTAAACCAGGCGTCTGGTTATCTACTCCATCGATCAACTGAAGAAAACGGGAATTGCCCGTGCTGTTAAAGCCGCGGGTATTCACCTGTTTATAGGTAAGGCTGCTGGTAACCACTTCCATCCCTTTAATATGTTGTAATCCATCGTAAAAGCTGAGGGATGGGTTTTCGCGAATACTGCGCTGGTTCATTTTTTCAATGGTTACGGGCGAAGACAGGATATTTTCCTGTACTCTCGAAGCTGCTGTAACCACTTCGTTGAGCAGGGTAGATTTTCTTTCCAGCTCAATGGAAAGAGCCGTACCGGCATCTTTGATCAGCCATTCTTTTTCTTCAAAACCGACCGAAGAAATTACCAGGGTTACGGGGAGTTTTATTTTGCCGAGCTGTAGCCGGAACCGACCATTTTCATCACTGGTGGTGCCGGTTAGTTTATCTTTGATACGGATACTGGCTGTTTGGATCGGTTGTTTGTTTTCCGCAGCAGAAATGGTTCCTTCCAGCACCATGTCCTGTGCTTGTAAGGAAAGTGTTATGAATAGTAATACTATTGAAAGCAGATGTTTCATAATTAGTTATTGTTTTGGAGGAGAACTGGGGTTTTATTTTTTCAGGTGATCGTATCCTTGCGGCAACCTGTTATATCCGTGATGGACTAACCGATCGGCCAGCTGGTTAAAATAGGATGGATCTTCTGGTAGGGCAGTGGCTAAACCGTCTACATAGCGGTTATACAAGCAGAATAGCGCTGCTATCAGTACCGTGTCATGTATTTCAAGGTCGGTTGCTCCTGCATCTTTGGCCTGTTGAATGGCTGTTTCCGTAACCGCCTTTCCGCTGATCCTGACCAGGCGGGCAATTTCCAGGAGGGCTTTTGTTTTTTCAGGAAGGGGTGCTTTAAAATGATCCACTTTGATTTGTTCGGTAATGGAGCAGTCGCCTAATAAGGCGTCAGCGGCGGCGGCATGTGCCGTCGTACAAAATCGGCATTCATTGCCGTGTGAAACGATGGTGGCAATTAGTTCGCGGTCTCCCTGGCTTAGGGTATTCGGACCTCTTAATAGGAATTGAGTCAGTGCGCGAATGGGTGCAGCGGTATCCATTCGGTATTCCAACAGCCCGGTAATACCGGGTAGGTGGGCTGCTACGGGTATATATGGCATAACCTGTCTTTTCAGATAAAAATGGTGCAGGCGAAGCCCTTGGAAAGACTGCCTGCAAAAAATGTACGCTGAGTGGGATCAGGCGAAGGCCGGGGGATGGATCTCTTCTTGCAGGTATCCTTGCGCGGAGCAGGAGAGGAAAAGATTATATTCTCGCTTGAGGGTGCATTTGGGGCATTCGATACAAAAGCTGGTAATTTTTTGGCTGAATCCGAAAAGCAGGCTGGCTTTTTTTACGATGGAGCTGGATTCATCTTCGTTGCCGGGCAGGTTATTCAGTTTTTTACCTACTTCCTGCCGGGCGGCTACCAGTTTATTTTTGAGTTGGTTCGGCAGGCATTTTAGGTAGATGGTATCCTGGCTGATTTTGATTTTAACGTAGCTGTAGTACTGGCCGTTAATTTCCAGCTGTCCATCTTCGCGGCGATAATCGGGCCAGTCGTTATTGTAGGGAACCTGGAAGGGGAATTTTAGTTCAATTAATGCGTCTTCGTTGTAGGCATTTTGATCAAGTTGCTGCACCAGTTTTTTATTGGTTTGGGCTTCGAGGTAGTCAAACAGCCATCCATAGCCTGCCAGGTTGAAGAGGCATACCGATAACAGGAGTATGGCAAAAAGTTTTTTCAGCAGCTAGTTTTCGTGAATATACGAAAAAACGTCAGACAGGTGTTAGGACAATGTCCTAACACCTGTCTGACGTTTTAGCACCCTAATACCCCGGATTGGGGGCAATATTCGGGTTGGCATCTTGTTCTGACTGCGGAATAGGCAGCAGGCGCTTATCGAACGGGTAGGGAATATTCCGGGCAGCAGCCGGAAAATTAGTACTCCGTACAATGGGGCGCTTCAGGCGGTTCAGGTCATGGAAGCGCTGGCCCTCAAACGCGAGCTCCTTACGCCGTTCTGTTAATATATCTTCCAATAGCGCAGCACCGGTAGAGGTGTAGCCCGCAAAATCGGGATCCCGACGGGTGGCTACAGCATTCAGAAAATCGCGGGCAGCCACCTCATCCGTGGCCAGGGAGGCTTCTGCAGCAATGAGGTAAACTTCGCTCAGGCGGATCACTTTCGTATCATCCCGGTCTGTAGTGATATTGGTATACTTTTTCACAAAAACCCCCGGCGCCCCGCCACGGGTACCTTCTTCCAGTAAAAGTTTACGCACATCGGTATCCGCAAAAAGCGCATAGAGGTCATCCGCGCAAAGAAAATCTCCATAGCCATTCTGGTTATAGATATAACCCAGGGCGTCAAAGCTGAGGTTAGAAACACCGTCCGAGGAAACTTCGAATAAAGTTTCCAGTTTATTGGTTAGCGGTGCGGGATTTCTCCAATAAGCCACATGATTCGATTCATCGGTAAGCGTAAACTCATTCGAATTAATGACCTCAAGTGCTGCGGTAAGGGCAGCAGCCTTATCGCCTTTGGTTAATAATACCCGGGCTTCAATAGCTTTAGCTGCATATTTACTGATACGGGATGAATTGCTGTATGCTCCTAATAAACTATATGCCTGCCCCAGATCAGATAATACCTGGGTATACACTTCAGCCACTGATTTTCTTGATGGCTTGTCGGTGGGATTAAATGCCAGTACAACCGGTACTCCATTTGCTGTTGTGCTCTCCGCATAAGGTTTAGAAAAAAATCGCAACAGCTCAAAATACATCAGTCCCCGAATAGCATATGCTTCACCTTTATAGCTTTTAATGGCGGCTGTTTCTTCCAGGTTGGCGTTGATTATATTATTGGCGCGGAGAATTACATTATAGGCGGCTGTCCACATATTTAGCGCATTTCCGTCAGCCACCGACATGGCATATTGATTGTATAGCGTGTAACGGTTGGAGTTAGTTACTGACTGGTAGGTATTATCACCCATAAGGTCTCCCAGCAAGGGCATGGTTCGGCCGTATAAATCCAGGTTTCGTAAGCCGGCATAGGTGCCGCGTACGGCTATTAATAAATCGGCTTCTGTTTTAATGGCCTGGTCTACCGGCAATGCATTGTAAGGTTTTTTCTCCAGGTATTCTTTGCTGCAACCGGATAAGAGCGTAATTATACAGGCTGCGAGTAAACTATTTAGCTGAATTCGTTTCATGGTAATGATGTTAGTTTGATTAAAATCCAAGGTTCAATCCAACGGTTAGGGATTTGGGAATAAAAATGTTCAGATTCGTCTGGCTGCTTACGCCTTGTTCAGGATCCCAGGGAAGATCTTTGTCACGAACCCAGGTCCACAGATTGGTTCCGCGCACGTAGAAATTTGCACTGCTCAGCCCAATAGGTTTTAAAACAGATACGGGTAACTGGTAACTAAGGGTAATATCACGCAATCGGATATAGTCGGCTTTATAGAGATACAGGGTTGATGCATTTTGTGCCAGTTTATTGCCCCCATATATATATTTGGGTAATGCTGCCTGGTCGCCGGGTTGTTTCCAACGATCTTCATACTGGCGCAATACTTTATTGAAAGCACCCCCGTTTCCGCTCCCCATGTAAAAGCCTGCCCAAACGTCCTGCATATAATTTCCGGCATTATAATAAAATTGGGCATCCAGTGTAATACCACGGAAACGAAGACTATTATTGATACTTCCGAAGTATTTTGGTGTGGCGGAGCCAAAAACGGCCCGTTGGGCGGCATTCCAGTTATTGGTGGTTTCTTTTTTAGTGGCATCCGTATACCAGAGTGGATCCCCGTTTGCAGGATCAACCCCTGCCCACAAGCGCACGTAAAAAGATTGAAAATCTTCATTGGGCCGGCGAATAAAGATGCCGGCAAGAATATCCTGGTTATTAACAGTTTGAAGAATTTTGTTGCGGTTATGCGCATAATTTACGGCAAGGCTCCATTCGAAATTTTTTGTCCGAACAGGAACCAATCCCAGGTTAATTTCAATGCCTTTGTTTTCCATGGAACCATAGTTTCCCCGGATGGTTGAGAAGCCAGAGGTGCGCGATAGAGGTGCATCCAGCAACAGGTCCGTTGTTTTCCGGATGTAATAGTCAGCATTCAGTGAAACCCGGTTATTCAGGAAAGCAAGGTCTATGCCGATATTGAGCGGCTTATTTAATTCCCAGGTAAGATCCAGGTTGCCAATGGTATTGGGAGCGCTGCCCGGCTGTTGGTTATAATTAAATCCGAAACCATAGGTAGGTTGCCAGTCGTAGTTGCCGATTGAGGCATTTCCGTTGGTACCATAAGATGCCCTGAGTTTTGCCTGATCAATCCATTCAATTGCCTGAACAAATGTTTCCCTGTCAAGATTCCAGGAAATACCTGCCGACCAGAAATTACCAAAGCGGTTATTGATACCAAATCGGCTAGACCCATCGCGACGAAAACTCCCGGATACTACAAACCTGTCTTTATAATTAAAATTCATTACAGAGAATGCGGATGCAAATGAATAATCAGATCCGGTTGCCGATGCGGTAATGGGTGTAGCGGCAACTACCGGCAGGGTAAGCGCAGTGGTGGCAGGAAATCCTTCTGCCTGTATAGAGCTTTGGAAGGTTCTGGAATCCTGTGCTTCATAACCAACCTGCAGGTTCAGGTTGATATCTTTGTCTGCATTTAAGGATTGCTGGTAGTCAAGTAAATTGCTCCAGGTATAGTTAAATATGCGGGTATACAAAGAAAACCCACGCCCGTTGGTATTTAATCCATCGCCATGAAAGGGGTTTTCATAGTTGTTCTCTTCCAGCACATTATAATCTGTTCCGATCCTGGATATAAATTTAAGGTGCTGCAGGATTTTATATTCAGCGCTTAGTCCTCCGCGTACACCCAGTTGTTTAAGGCTACGCTTGTCCAGTTCAGCCGTTGCTACGGTATTGAAAAGGGCGCCCGGGCCAAAATCAGGTGCGGTAATATTGAGCGATCCATCTGCTTTTCTTGCTGCGCGGGAAGGTAGTAGAAAATAGGAGGTAAGAATCGGGTTGCCAAATGCGCCTCCTGCAAGCGGGGTGGATTGATTTACAAAGCCGGCGGTAATATTGGTGGATATGGTAAGGCGATCAGTTGCTTTGTTTACCAGGCTGATGGCTCCATTATACCGTTTAAAGCTGCTTTGAATACTGATTCCATCCTGGCGGAAATAGCCACCCGAAACATTAAAAGTAGTACGGTCATTTCCACCTGAGGCGCTTAGGTTTACCTGCTGCTGCGACGATTTTCGAAGCGTAGCATCCAGCCAGTTGAAATCCACCCCATTGCCAAAACCGAAATTGCTGGCCATAATGCCGTCCACATTAGCGGGGGTGGCTATTCCCGCATTAATCAATCCCTCCCTGGTGAGGTTGAAATATTCTTCTGCATTCAGGGCGCGGTAATTATCGTTAAAATATGCCACATCATTCTGCCCCCCTTCCATATCGAGCCGGAATTTTGTTTTGCCTGCTTTACCTTTTTTGGTGGTTACCAGGATTACACCGTTGGCGGCTCTTGATCCGTAGACGGAGGAAGCGGATGCGTCTTTTAATACGGAAATGCTCTCAATATCATTCGGGTTGAGCGTACTCAGCAGGTTGGCCGAAGTAGTAGCCCTTGAAGCATCGCCTGTGTTTACCGGGATACCGTCAATTACCCACAGGGGTTCTGAACTGGCGTTAATGGATCCGATGCCCCGTAGCCGTATTTGCTGAATAGAACCGGGGGCGCCTGATGCAGCTACCGATTGTAAGCCCGGAACAGCACCCTGTAAGGCTTTATCAATAGAGGTAAAGGGCCGGTTTTCAATATCGGCCGCTTTGACGGTACTGATAGAGCCGGTTACCTCCGGTTTTTTTTGTGACCCATACGCCACTACTACTACTTCGGAAAGATTATCTGTGCTCGATTCCAGTTGAACCTGCAGCGGCTGCCCGGTTATAGCAACTTCCCGTGGACGAAAATTGACTGAACTGATAACAAGGATCCTGGCATTATTCGGAACCAGTAGCCGGAATTTTCCGGTGGCATCAGTGCTGGTACCGACTCTTGTGCCTTTTACCAGGATATTGGCATTGGAGAGCGGTTCTCCTTTTGCATCCATAACCAAACCGGTTACTTCTTTGTCCTGCGCAATGCTTTGTCCTATAAAGACAAACAGGCACAGGAATGCGATTAGACATTTACTTCTCATACTGTTAGAATTGGTGAATTATACACTTGAAATTAGCAGGCAGTAGCATCCTTGTTAGACCGATTCAATCAGTTGAACAAATCGCCCTATAGATAACTTCAATAATAGTATGAGTGGCGTGCGGGAGTTAATAACCGTAATTCAGGAATAGGCCAAAAAATTAAACGGGATGTAGATACACCCCGTGAATGTTACATATGGTAACATGAGAAAATTAGTAGATAAACTTATTATGAATACTAAACTACAACAGGAATAAAATGGCCTGTTCGAAATTCAACGAACAGGCCCTTGTTATCAACAGACGGTTTCTGTTGACCCGGAAAGCATTAATAACTTAATTCAACAATCTCTTTTACCTTGTCAAGGGTAACAATACCGTTTTCTCCCAGAGCGGTCCATTTCCTGGTAGCGAAGCGGTCCTGGATAATGGCGGCCGTTTCCTTATAACTGGGGGTATATTCAGAAAGTTTTGTTTTAACACCCAGTAAATGGAAGAACGCAACTGTTTTTTCAATGGCAGCAGTTGCTTTTTCTTCGGTGCTTCCTTCTCTGATATCCCAAACCCGGGTGGCATACTGCGCCAGTTTTTCCTTTTTATCGGAGAACATAACCCGGTACAGGTTCGGGCCAATTATTGCCAGGGTTTGAGCATGATCAATGCCGTATAAGGCCGTTAGTTCATGTCCTATCATATGGGTTGCCCAGTCTGTAGGAACCCCCTGTGCAATTAATCCGTTCAACGCCATAGTACAGGACCACATGAAATTTCCTGCACTGATTTCATCAGAGGGGTTGTCTATGATTGTAGGACCGATTTCAATAAGGGTCCGCATAATTCCCTCAGCAAAATTATCTTGTATGGGGGCATCCGCCGGGTAGGTCATGTACTGTTCCAATACATGGCTGAAGGCATCAATTACGCCGTTGGCCAGCTGCGTTTTAGGCAAACTGCTCACAACTGTTGGATCCAGGATAGAGAAAGCAGGGAATACCAGTGGAGAGCCAAAGGATAATTTTTCGCGGCTCGATTCCCGGCTGATTACCGAGTTGCCGTTCATTTCAGATCCGGTAGCCGGTAAGGTAAGAATAGTGCCGATCGGAATTGCTTTTTTTTGCTGACCTGCTGTACGGTTTACCAACATATCCCAGGGGTCGCCAGCATCATAGGGAATAGCAAGTGCAATAAATTTAGCTGCATCCAATACAGAACCTCCCCCTACAGCCAGGATAAAATCTATCTTTTCTTTACGGCCCAGGTCTACCGCCTTCATAAGGGTTTCATACTTGGGGTTGGCTTCAATGCCGCTGAACTCTATCACCCGGTAGGCTCCTAATTCAGCCATTGCCTGGTCATAAATTCCGTTTTTTTTAATACTACCTCCGCCATAGGCAAACAATATGGTGGCGTTGGCGGGAATATTATCTTTCAGTTTCTGGATTTTTCCTTTACCAAACAGAATTTTGGTAGGATTTCGGTATTCAAAGCTGTTCATTGTTTTTTTCATTTAACAAAGATACAGCCGGGTGGTTCGGTTCAGCGCTTAATTTGTGGGTTCTACAGCCGGCCTTCCTGCTCCATAGAACAGGAATAAAAGGCAGCCAAATAATATATTAAGCGCAGGGAACATGTCCTGCAAACCGTCTCCGGCACGTACATGTACCCCTACGGCTACGATAAAATGAACCACTAACAGGGCGGTGGCCAGCCTGGTTTTATATCCGACTAGAAGCAGGAGACAGGTAATAAATTGTACATAAACAGCTACCAATGCGCTGATTAGCGGAACCGGGAAACCTTCCGATTGAAGGTAGTTGCGAAACTCCAGCATTCTTGCCCAGCTTAGAATATTATCCTGTACCCCGTATAAGATCTGTAAGCTGAGAAAAACACGAAAAATAAAAATGCCCAGGTGTCGGTTGTTCTGGAAAAAAGTCATGCCGAAAAAATTTGAATGAAAGTAGAAAAGAAGCCGGGCCGGGGCTGTTTTTTCTGTAGGTCGGGTTTCTTTGTCGGTAGCCAAAAGCAGTAAAAAATCAATGATTGTTGGCCAACTAATCGACATATTACGCCGTTGGTGGGTAGATTCCGGTCGTTTGGTGAAGTTTTACCGGATTCTTTCTTTTTTATCGATTTTTGGTTTGCATGAAACGATCCGCCATCCACCTTACGTATTGGTTACTTTACCTGCTGCTGCGGGTCATTATCGAATACCTGTGGGTAAAAGGAGTAGTAACCACCCTTCCACCCGTTGCCCTGCTCAAAGGGTCTATCCTGGCGTCCTTAATTTACCTGGTTCCGGAAATGTTGTTTTCTTATTACCTGCTGTATATCGGGCTGGACCGGGTTTTACACAAAACCAGGTACCGGTTTTTTTATTTCCTGGAGATTTTATTGGTGTTGTGTATAACGATTTATTCCATGCGAATTCTGGCGCACCAGTTAGTAGCACCATTGGCCTACCTGAACCAGCTTCCCCTGGCGCCGGTATTAGGTGCTCAACGGATTTTGTTGTTATTGGTGGATAATATTTTTGCCAGTGGCCTGTTGCTGGCCATTGAATTTACCCGGAGGCAATTGGTGTTTAAGGAAAGAGAAAAAGAGTTGATAAAGGAAAAACTGAGTGCAGAATTACAACTGCTGAGAAATCAGATAAACCCGCATTTTTTGTTCAATACCCTTAATAATATCTATGCACTTACCCGGAAAAAATCGGAGAAAGCGCCGGAAGTGGTATTGAAATTATCGGAATTGCTGAGCTTTATGTTGTACAAGTCAAGTGTTGATACCATTACCATCCAGGAAGAAATAAGGGTATTGGAAGATTATATTGAACTGGAAAAGATACGCTATGATAAACGCCTTTCCATACGGTTTCGAAAGGAGATCGACGATCCCTCGCAACGGATCATTCCCCTGGTTTTTTTACCGTTGGTAGAAAATGCGTTTAAACACGGGGTCAGCGAAACCCGGTTCGATTCTTTCATTGATATCGATCTTCAATTAAAAGAAGGTGAATTGTTCTTTACTATTGAAAATTCCGTTGAAAAAAAGGAGCGGGAACTAATGTCGGGTAATATCGGCCTTTACAATACCCAGCGACAACTGGAGCTTACTTATAAAAAACATCGCTTACGCCGTTCATCTTCCTTAAACACCTTTAAAATTCAGTTGGAACTTAATTTGTTGAGTTATGGAAAAATTTAACTGCATAATAGTGGAAGATGAGCCGCTGGCGGCCGAAGTACTTTCTGACTATATTAAACAAACCCCCTTTCTGGAGCTGGTTGCGGTTTGCCCGGATGCTATCTATGCCCTTGAATTTTTACAAAAACAGGCTATTGACCTGGTTTTTCTGGATATTCATCTTCCAAAATTGAGGGGCTATGATTTTATCAGGACGCTAAAAAAAAGCCCTCAAATAATAATTACGACCGCTTACCGAGAGTATGCGCTGGAGGGATATGACCTGAACGTGGTGGACTATTTGCTGAAGCCCATTAGCTTTAACCGTTTTCTGACGGCTATTAATAAAGTTCGTAAACTGGCAGACCAGGAACCGGTTCAATTGCATCGGCCAAGCCCGGAATTGCCTGAAACGCCCTACCTGCTGGTGAATGTCAATAAAAAAGA
>NZ_LUKG01000052.1:4598-8143 GCF_001601815.1 Flavihumibacter sp. CACIAM 22H1 | reverse complement strand
CGGCCAAGCCCGGAATTGCCTGAAACGCCCTACCTGCTGGTGAATGTCAATAAAAAAAGAGTAAAAATATTCCTGGCAGACATTCTTTATATAGAAAGTAAAAAAGAGTATATAAATATCGTTACTTCTCAGCAAGCCTATCTTACCAAATACCCATTGGGTGAAATTGATCAGCAGCTGGATAAGGCCAGGTTTATCCGGATACACCGGTCATTTATTGTAGCAAAAGAAAAGATTCGGGCATTTAATTCGGCGGAAGTAGAAATCGGTGGAGAACAGATTCCTATTGGACGCAGTTATAAGGAACTGGTATTATCAATGTTGGGGGAACCGCTAGGATAAACATTGACAAAAGAAATACGTATATACGCAGATTTTGGTTGTTTGTTGACAGAAGGTTTCTGCTTTGAGAATTGTTGGTAGTTTTCCGCAAAAAATTACCAGTCTTTATGAAAAAGCTTACCACATTAGTTGTAATGGCAGCCGTGTTTTTCAGTGCCTGCAGTAAATCCGACGATAAACCAGGCAATAGTCGTGATCTGGTCTACGAATTCACGGGTACCTATACAGGTTCATTAAACGCTGTGTACACAAATGCCAATGGTACAACAGTAACAGAAATTGTGAATGCACTGCCCTGGAAAAAAGAAGTAACGCTGGCTGCTTCTGTTAGGGGGGCGGGCTTTTCGTTCAGCCCGGTGGTGGGCAAACCAGGGGTAACCGGGCAAACCATGACTATGCGATTAACAGCGGGTGGAAAAGTAAAAGATGCCTTAAATGGTACGGCAGATGCCAATGGTTATATTCTAACCCTGGGTACCATGTCGTACGTAGTTCAGTAAAACAGTAGTATTAGTAGCCAATAAAAAAGGTCCGGTCAGAGCCGGACCTTTTTTATTGGGGAAAAATATTCCACAGTCAGATTGCTTTTGTATTCAGGTTTGTATCAGCAATGCCCGTCAGCAATTCATCACATTTCTTTTCTTCTTTTAATGTTTTCAGCAATTCCTGGAGGGCTGATTTATGTCCCAGTACTTTGGCAAATGCGGCCAATGTTCCATAACTGGCAATTTCATAATGCTCTACTTTTTGCGAAGCTGCTATAATACCGGCATCCCGTACAGAACCTGGCTCCGTTTCTTGCATGATAGAAGTGCCTTCTTCCAGTAGCCCCTGCATGGCATCACATTTCTTTGCCTGGGGTTTTTTGCCTAGTGCTTCAAAGCAGGTTTCCAGTCTGCTTACATGGTTAACGGTTTGCTCTAAATGATCGCCGATCGCTTTTTTCAGTTTGCTATCGGAGGCATTTTTTTGCATTTTGGGCAAGGCTTTTACCAAGGCTTTTTCTGCCCAGTATAAGTCTTTCAGTCCATCTTCAAACAAAGAAGAAAGATCTTTAGCAGCATCTTTTTTTGCGGGCATTTTGGCACCTTTTTTAGGGGCAGCCTTTTTAGTGGTTACTTTTTTTGTTGGCATACAAAAGGTTTATTGGTTAATGGATTTGTATGCCGGTTGGTCTTAAATAACCATGCCAGCCTCAGTCTTCCCGGCTACCATCTTCGGCCATCCGTACCATTTTTGGATGGAAGGTTGCCAGCACTTCTACCAGTTCTTCCTGGGCAGCCATTACCTGGTGAATATCTTTGTAAGCTCCCGGGGCTTCGTCCAATCCTCCGCCAATCAATAGAACACCGGCAGCTTTCAGCTCATCCCGTAAACCCTGGGCTGTAAAGGCTTTGGTGGCTTTTGTTCTGCTCATTTGGCGGCCTGCCCCGTGTGATGCTGAATTCAGTGCACCTGCATTTCCTTTACCGCGTACCAGGAAGCCGGGGGCTGTCATGGAACCCGGAATAATTCCGGTAATACCTTCTCCGGCAGGGGTAGCGCCTTTGCGGTGAACAATTAATTCTTCTCCGTTCACCTCTTCCTTCCAGGCAAAATTGTGGTGATTTTCCACAGTAGCCAGTACCTCAGCACCAATTGCTGCGGTTATTTTCTTATGGATAGTAGCATGGCAGGCCGCTGCATAATCGCCTGCCAGGTTCATGGCTGTCCAGTATTCCTGCCCGGCCTCTGATGTAAGGTCAAGATAAGCGAGATTGGCCGCTTCCGGCGGAAGTGCACAGATCGATTTAGCCAGTTTGGTATAGTGTGCGGCAATCGTTGCTCCCAGTCCGCGCGATCCCGAATGGGTAAGCAGGGCCAGGTATTCTCCAGGTTCCAGGTTCAACTGCCGATCGGTGCGGCTTACCCGAAGCAATCCGAACTCCACGAAATGGTTTCCTCCTCCTGAACTACCCAGTTGTTGCGCTGCCTTTTCCTTTAACCCGCTAAGCAGTGAAATTTCCTCGAAGGCGGGGTTATACAGTACTTCGTGATCTGTACGGTCGGTTCCGGTAAACCCGACGCCGGCCCCGAATTTTGTTTGTGCAATCAGTTCGCGCTTGTATTTAGCCCCGTTGGCAAAAAAATGATCCGGAGGAATATCAAATACCGAGCAACTCATCCGGCAGCCGATATCAACCCCCACTCCATAAGGAATGACCGCGCCTCTTGTAGCAAGCACCCCTCCGATCGGTAATCCATACCCCTGGTGGGCATCAGGCATCAGGGCGCCTGCAACAGCAATGGGTAAACGAACCGCTGTTTCCATCTGAAGGCGGGCGCCTGCCTCTATACCTTCTAAACCATATGTACTAACCGGCGCCGGTTTATCTTGCAGCAGTACTTGTGTAACATCATCCTTTCTCATATAACGTGTAATTAATTCCTTACAAAGCTCTCCAGTATCTGCGCAGTGTTTTTGCGTAGTAGAATTTTTTTTTTAGATTTCCAGAAATTTCTTTCATGCCGGTTAATCGGAATGCCCTGATTCGCTATAAGACCATCGACGCCTGTTTACGCAATCGTCGCCGTAAATGGACCCTCGAGGCCTTAATGGAAGCCGTTTCCGAAGCCCTTTATGAATATGAAGGTATGGATAAGGGTATTTCCAGGCGTACCATTCAGGCCGATCTGCAAATAATGCGCAGTGATAAACTGGGTTATAATGCGCCTATTATGGTGTTGGAAAAGAAATATTATACCTACGAAAATCCACACTACAGTATTACACAGATTCCCTTGAATGAACTAGACCTGCAACGGATGCAGGAAGCCGTTGAATTGTTGCGGCAGTTTAAAGGCTTTGCTCATTTTCATCAATTGGGAGAAGTGGTTCAAAAGTTGGAGGACCATGTATATGCTGCAGCACATCAAACAGGTTCTGTGATTGATTTTGAAAAAAATGAACAGTTGAAAGGACTTGAATACCTGGAACCCCTTTATCAGGCAATAACCCAACAAAAGCCTGTAAAAATCCGCTATCTTTCTTTCCGGGCCAGGCATGCGCGCGACCTTATTTTACATCCCTGGTGGTTAAAAGAATTTAAGAACAGGTGGTTTGTAATTGGCATACAAAATGGGCATCGTCATGAATTTACCCTGGCGCTGGACCGTATACAGGCACTGGAAGAAGCTCCCCCGGCAACGTATATACCCGCTGA
>NZ_LUKG01000052.1:0-4506 GCF_001601815.1 Flavihumibacter sp. CACIAM 22H1 | reverse complement strand
GACGGCAAATCCTCTGCTACGTATTATACAAATGTTATTGGCGTAACCGTAAATGCCAACGCTAAAATTTACCCGGTTAAAATTTGGGTAAATGCTGCTACTGCGCCCTACGTTGAAACCAAACCTTTACACCATTCTCAGGAAATACTGGAACGTTCTTCGTCAGGAATATTGATTCAACTTAAGGTGAAGTTGAATCACGAACTGGAGAAAGAAATTCTCGGATTTGGAGAAGGGATGAAACTGGTTGCTCCGGAGTTCCTGAAAGTTAGAATGAAGGCACGCCTGAAAGCTGCCTTGCTGCAGTATGAAACAAATGTTTAATCGGGTTCTCTCAATTCATCGAGCAACTGGCGGATTTGCCGTGCATGTTTCCCATAAAAATGATCTACCCACCAGGTGGTTGCCCAGATTACAAACAGGGTCATGCCAACCAAAACAATTGGAAGAACGATCCAGTCTGCGTCTGTTAGTAATGGTTGCTGCGGTTGTTTTAACAGGCGTGCATTAAAAACAATCAGCAGGGCAGCTATCATAGCAAAAGGAACCAGTAAAAAGGAAAAGGATTTGTAAGCTTCCATATTCAGCCTGATTTCATAATATAATTCATACAGGCTGTCTTTTGAATTGCCCGAATAATTATGCATGGTTTTAAAAAAGCCATAGAAGCGGTAGAAATAATATATTGATACCACTACCAATAATGAATAAATACCATAGTAGGCCATGCTGAATTGCTGGTTGAATTTGAACTGGATAGGCCAAAATCCCATGAGAATGATCGCAAAACTCTGAAAAAACAATTCTTTTTTCATGTTAAAACGAATTTTATCAATAGGTTGATGAGCCCTCTTCAGTGTTTCAAGCGAAGTTTTGAGCGGCTGACTACCCTCTCCTTCTTTTTTCCATGCTTCCTGTAATTCCTCAAGATTCATAGCCTAATTGTTTTATAATTTCCTGTAATTTTTCTTTTGTCCGGCTTAGTTTAACCCGGGCATTGGTTTCCGAAATTCCAAGGGGGTACTGATTTCACGATGAGATAGTCCCTCCATAAAATAGAAAAGCAGTGCTTTTTCGATCGGGTTCAGGTATTGAACGGCTTTATAAAACAGCTTCATTTGCAGTGCCTGATCAGCCCCCTTTTCCTCCGCCAGTATTTCAGGCAATTGTCCTAGTTCAGCGCTAATCTTTGGCTGTCGCTTTTCCTTTCGAAGAAAAGTAATAGCTGTATTTACCGCTACCCGGTACATCCAGGTTGAAAAGCTGCTTTTGCCTTCAAAACTTTGATAATTGGTCCATAGACGCAGTATCGTTTCTTGTATGAGGTCTTCCCGGTCTTCACTGGTATCCATATACATCTTAGACACCTTAATTAGGATGCCCCGGTTATGCTCAATCCGATCCAGGAATTCTTTTTCCGCTTGCGTGGCCACTGGCTTGTTCTTCTTTCGTTGATTCTATTAGATAGTCGCTCAATTTCCGGTTTCGTTACAAATTGTGGTAAAATTTTATTGTAACTTGATTATTCAGTTTATGAGCAGCAGTACACCTACCGTTTTACCCTTTATTGAATGGGACTCTTCTGTAAAGCAGGAATTGCTTAGTTCTGTGGAAGAAACCGGTCCTGTAGTTGTACACGGCACTATCACCTGTACGGCCTGGTGGGAACTGGTACGTATCTGGAAAACCACTTACCTGATCGATCCGGAATCAGCACACCAAAGCAGTCTCCTGCAGGCGTATAATATTTCCCTGGCGCCTAACTGGACACCCTTGATACAGGGCCAAACCCTTCGGTTTACCCTTATTTTTGAAGCGCTTCCCAAATCCTGCCGTTCTTTTGATTTTATGGAAATTATACCCGAACCAGGGGGCTTTTTAGTGGAAGGTATTCCCCGGAATCAGACAGATATTTACCGGATTGATCTTTCAAACCCAGGATTATAGTATTTTCCTTTCCCGGTTAATATCGAAATATGAAGTATCTACGTCCGCTTTATGTGCAGGTAATTATAGGTATACTGCTGGGTATTCTGGTGGGTGCATGCTTTCCTTCGTTTGCCCCGGGTGCCAAACTAATCAGCGACACTTTTATCAACATGATAAAAATGGTAATTGCGCCGGTTATTTTTTTTACTGTAGTGGCAGGTATTGCTGGTGCCGGAGACCTGAAAAAAGTGGGTAGGGTAGGGCTCAAAGCCTTCATTTATTTTGAAGTGGTTACTACGCTGGCATTGATCATCGGGCTGATAACCGCCAACCTGGTGAAACCCGGAGCCGGTGTACATTTTACAGGAGGCCCCAACCAGCAGGTTGAAAAAATAGCACAGCAGGCCAATGAAATGGACTGGGCTGCTTTTTTTACCCATATCGTTCCATCCAATGTGGTGGATGCTTTTGCTAAAGGCGATATCCTCCAGGTGCTTTTTTTCTCGGTATTATTTGCAATAGGGTTGAAAATGACCGGAGAAGCAGGCAACAGCCTGTTAATCAGCTTTGAAAAAATCAATAAAGTGCTTTTTAACATACTGCATATTATCATGCGGTTAAGCCCCTTGGGTGCATTTGGTGGTATGGCGTATACGATCGGGCAATATGGTTTTGGTACTTTGGCCGTGCTGGGAAAACTCCTGATGACATTTTACCTGACCGGATTCCTGTTCCTGTTTGTAGTGCTGAACCTGATCTGCCTTTATTACCGCATTAACCTTTGGAAATTACTGGTCTATATCAAGGAAGAGATTTTTGTAGTAATCGGATCCAGCAGTAGCGAAGCTGCCCTGCCTTCATTGATGGAAAAACTTACCAAAGCTGGCTGCGAAAAAGAAGTAGTTGGCCTGGTAGTACCCACCGGATATTCCTTCAACCTGGATGGCACCACCATTTATCTGAGTATGGCGGTTATTTTTCTTGCACAGGTATTTGATATTAATTTAAGCCTGGGCCAACAGCTAACGGTTATAGGTATACTGTTGATCACTAGTAAAGGAGCTGCAGGGGTAACCGGCAGCGGCTTTATAGTACTTACCTCTACCCTTACTGCGCTGAAAATTATTCCACTTGAGGGACTAGCGCTTTTAATCGGTGTGGACCGTTTTATGAGTGAAGGAAGAGCGGTTGTTAATTTTATCGGTAATGCTATAGCAACCGTAATTATTGCTAAAACAGAAGCAGCCATTGATCTTACCACTTACCAAAAAGTAGTAAATGAAGGCATAGAAACTGGTTGATTCCCCGGTTTCGCAGGTTACAAATCAATAAGAACAGGTACTTGTTGCTTAGTACAAGCCGCAGATATGATAGCACCTACGTTAATTCGGTTTTTTTACCTATTACTGGCAGGGCAGTTGGCTGGTTGCTTCTTACCAGAAAAACTGCATGCACAGATAAACCGCACAAATACCGTTTCTTTTGAGGTTGTACAAACCGCGGGAAGCCCATCGGTAAAACCCTATCGCTTCAGCAGGTATGAGCTGGCTCCTGAAATAAACTGGACAGCCGATTGGATTTGGCTTGATCCTATAAAATTTCCACAATACCAGCGTACCAAAACCACCTGGTTGGGGCCTGAACAAAAGAATCCGCCTTACCGGGTTTTTTTCAGAAAAGAATGGTCGTACAAACCCGGCGATGAACCGGTTTATCTGTATTGTACGGCCGATGTCCGTTTTCGATTATCCGTTAATGGACGAATTGCCGCAGAAGGACCCGTTAATACCGGCGGCGATTACGACGACCGCAAAGCCCCCGACTATTGGTACTATAGTATCTATGATATAAGCTCCCTGCTGAAACCGGGAAAAAATTCGATTGCCGTTGAGGTAATGAGCTGGGCATTGGAATGGTCAGAAATTACCCGCACTTATGGAGGTTTCCTGGCAGAGATAAAGGCGGGCTCCCAAACCCTTCTGAAATCTGATACAAGCTGGAAAGCAATACCGGATACCAGTCTCAATCGGGTGGATGATTGGCTGATCTGGCAGGCAGATAAAGAAATTCCGGGTTGGCAAACCCAGGCATCAGCTGCGCTTAACTGGCCCGCGGCCGCCATCCAAACCGGTGCTCCGGCAACAAAATTGTTTCGTAGTGGAATTCCGGAATTGATGCAGGCAACAATTCAACCACTTGAGCTGGTACAGGAAAAAACCGTTGAAAGCGGAGAATACCTGCTTGATTTTTCCCGGAACCGCGTGGCAAGGATCCAATGCAGTTTTACAGCAAATAAAGGAGATACTATTGAAATTGTACCTTTTGAGAAAATGGGCTATACCGCAAGCCCCTCCCGTGCCATAAGGCTTATTGCTAAAGAGGGTAAAAACAACTTCCGCAGCCTGAACCTGGCTGCTTTCCGATACCTGCGGGTACGTATCGCCGCTAGTGCAAAAATCACCCTTCATTCACTAAACGCAGTTTTTACTACCTACCCCGTAAGTTACCAGGGAAGTTTTTCCTGTTCCGATCCTTTTTATACACAGCTATGGTCTATTGCACGGTATACTACCCAGC
>NZ_LUKG01000051.1:18265-33822 GCF_001601815.1 Flavihumibacter sp. CACIAM 22H1 | reverse complement strand
CTACCTGTTTACCTAACATTTCATCCGGTATAAACACTAACAGATTACCCGCCAGTTTTATATTTTTCAATTGTTTGTTCTTGGTAGAATCATGCTGACAGGGGTCAGCTTCCGTCCATTCCGGAATGGCTCCGAAGTTTTCTTCTAGCGATGCAAAACGAATATTTTCAGCAACATTGGAAACGGGCATTGATTCTGTCAATAATAAATCACAAACCGATCTTCCGTTAAAGGGACTTGTTTTACTATTTACGCCCATCTTCAGTTTAAAACTACTCACTTCACTGTTTGCAAACACAATAGGTGTTTCAGGGGCAGCCATTTCTTCGCCATCAATACCCCATTTATACTGCGCACGAAATGCCTCACCGCTTCTTGCTACCAGAACATGTTTATTCTTCTTATTAAGCCAAACAACTCCATTTTTACCGATGGCACATTCTGCAAATGCCTGGGCTTCTCCCAATCCCTTCAATCCTGATAAAGAGGCCGCCAGTGCCGGGAATACATATTTCCCTTCGTTATTTACACTGGGGTCATGCGGAATAAAATCAAAGCTAAAGCTTACCGCTGCCGCTCCTATAGTTTGCTGGTGTTCAATAACCGGTTGAAAAGCTGCTTCCTGGGTTGATTCTGCCTGATCGATAGACAGTAATTCAATTCCCTGCGAAAGTGATTCGATCCTAACCACACAGTCTGTGAGTGGTTGTCCGTTGGATGCGGTGATTACACCGGTAAATTTATAACTAGCACCTACCTGACCTGGTTCACCATTGATCAATGCAGGATTATGAAAATATAGTGCTGTTTGTGCCTGCAATTTTTGCACGGCTACAAATCCAATAAGTAAAAACAGGATTTTGTATAGAGCTGTTGATGTTGGGAGCATCAACGGGTACGTCTTTTTCATGATCAACTATGGGTAGATTAAAAATGCCCATAGGAAATGGATACGAGGAATTCAGAAGGATTGGATCATGTTAAACGCAGAACAAAGATTGCATGCCTTTTTGAAATATGCAAGTATTTGCGAAAATAATTTCGACGAAAGGATTTCCCCCCACCGGCCGCTACCAACATAAAAGAGGCTGCCCGGGGGCAACCTCTTTTGAAAATATAGACTTATTGCTAAGAATGGTTATTTCTTCATCTGTGCGGCAATTCCTTTTGCCAGCTCTACCATTTTATTCAAGCCATCATCCGGCAAACCGCCTTTCTTGAATTCAGCTAAAACATACGGCAGCTTAACTTCCATTTCATGTAGGAATTGTTCTTCGAACTCTTTTACCCTGTTTACAGGAACATCCCTTAACAAGCCCTGTGTTCCTAGGTAAATAATAGCTACCTGCTTTTCAACGGGGAAAGGAGAATATTGTGCTTGTTTCAGGATCTCTACGTTACGGGCACCTTTGTCAAGAACCAGCTTGGTGGCAGGATCCAGGTCGCCTCCAAACTTAGAGAAGGCTTCCATTTCACGGTACAGGGCCTGGTCGAGTTTAAGGGTACCTGCTACTTTTTTCATGGATTTGATCTGCGCATTACCCCCTACCCGGCTAACCGAAATACCTACGTTAATTGCCGGACGAATACCCGCGTTGAACAGGTTACCTTCCAGGAATATCTGGCCGTCTGTGATAGAAATTACGTTGGTAGGGATATAAGCAGATACGTCGCCTGCCTGTGTTTCAATAATTGGTAAAGCGGTAAGTGATCCACCACCTTTAACCAGGTGTTTAATGGTTTCAGGAAGGTCATTCATGTTGCGGGCAACCTCATCTTTACCGATAATTTTGGCAGCGCGTTCCAGCAAACGACTGTGCAGGTAGAATACATCACCAGGATATGCTTCCCGACCTGGAGGGCGGCGTAGCAGCAGAGATACTTCGCGATAAGCTACAGCTTGCTTAGACAGATCATCATAAATAATCAATGCAGGGCGGCCGGTATCACGGAAGAACTCTCCAATAGCAGCACCAGCAAACGGCGCATAGAATTGCTGCGGAGCGGGATCTGACGCAGAAGCGGCAACGATGGTCGTATACTGCATGGCTCCATTTTCTTCCAGTGTTTTCATAACACCGGCAATAGTGGAAGCTTTCTGCCCAATCGCCACATATATACAATAAACAGGCTTACCTGCCTGGAAAAACTCCTTCTGGTTAATGATGGTATCCACTGCAATGGCAGTTTTACCAGTCTGACGGTCTCCGATGATCAATTCCCGCTGACCACGTCCAACCGGAATCATCGCATCAATTGCTTTAATACCGGTTTGCAGGGGTTCTTTAACCGGCTCCCTGAAAATTACACCAGGCGCTTTACGCTCCAGGGGCATTTCATACAAATCTCCGGTTACAGGTCCTTTACCATCAATTGGCTGTCCTAATGTATTGATAACACGGCCTACCAAACCATCTCCAACTTTAATGGAAGCGATCTGGCCGGTTCTTTTTACTTTATCTCCTTCTTTGATTTCAGAAGATTCACCCATTAATACCACCCCTACATTATCTTCTTCCAGGTTAAGCGCAATTGCTTTTACCCCGTTGGCAAATTCCACCAGTTCACCTGCGCGCACATTGCTCAGTCCGTATACACGGGCGATACCATCACCCACCTGCAAAACGGTACCCACTTCTTCCAAATCGGCAGAAGTGTTGAAGTTGCTCAGCTGCTGGCGCAGTATCGCTGATATTTCATCTGGTTTAATGTCTACCATATAGCTTTATTTAGACGTTTGTTTTATTATCTGATTTTCTGAATATACATGTTCTCTACAAACTGTTTCTTGATAACCTGCAGATCATGGCGGATACTGGCATCGTATAATTGGTCGCCGATTTGTGCAAGAAATCCACCTAAAATGGATTCATCCAGCTTTTCTTTCACTTCCAGGGTTTTGGCCGCGTATTCCGGCATCTTCTTGAAATTGGCTACTATATCGGCTTTTACCTCTTCAGAAACAGGGATGGCCGTAGTAAGTTCAAGGATTTCAATGTTTTGCATTTTACGGTAAATAGCATCAAATGCGTCCAGGATTTCAGGCAAGCCAATTTCACGGCCTTTTTCAAACAGTAGCTTAAAGAACAAAGCAGTAAGCTGGCTGACCTTATCGCCAAAAATGGCGGTAAAAATAGCCTGCTTTTTGTCCTGCCGGATAATCGGGCTTTTAAGAATCAGGTCCAGTTCGCCGGTTGTTGCTACCCGTAATACATCTACATCTTTTTTTACAGCCTCCACCTGATTGGTTTCAATGGCCATATCCATCAGAGCTTTTGCATATCGTTTGGCAACACGTGTATTGCGCATAAATTATTATTTCAGCCTTTTAGAACAATAGGGTTAATTTTTGGAACTGGTGCTTAGTTCACTAGCGAGGTTACGGATATAATTCTCCTGTTCGCTTTTGGAAGCAAGTTCACGACGGATAACCTTCTCCGTTACATCAATTACCATATTGCCGATTACGTTTTTAACCTCCGTAAGGGCGGCATTTTTTTGCTGCTCAATAGAAGCTTGTGCATCGGCAAGGATTTTACCAGCTTCTGTTTTAGCCTGTTCTTTTGCCTCGTTTACAATTTTATCCTTCAGCTCTTTTGCTTCTTTGAGCAATTGAGAACGCTCTTCCCTGGCTTTAGCCATCAGGGCTTCATTTTCACTTTTCATTTGTGCCATTTCCAGCTTCACTTTTTCAGCAGTGGCAATGGAATCGGCAATATTTTTTTCTCTCTCGGAAAGAGATGAAATGATGGGCTTCCAGGCAAACTTCTTCAGTATGAAGAAAACAATCAGGAAGGCAACCAGCGTCCAGACAAAATAACCTAAAGCAGGCAGTAATAATTCCATTGTATCAAATTAATAGTAAAAAGTATATAATAAAAAGTGGCTCTTTACAACCCGCGGCCACTTTAGAAATTCATACAAACAACACCTTTTGCAGCACTATCAGTTCTAAGATAAATTAAGCCGGTCCTCGGCCCTGTGCTCCGGACCAGCTAATTTCTTTACGTGGATTAGGTGGTCAGTACCGCCAGCAGACCTGCGATTACAGCAAAAAGGGCAACACCCTCAATAAACGCTGCAGTCAGGATCATGTTTCCACGAATGTCGTTGGCAGCTTCAGGCTGGCGAGCAATCGACTCAACCGCACCTTTACCGATCTGACCGATACCGATTCCAGCACCGATCGCAGCCAGTCCGGCACCGATAGCGCCACCCAACTGAGCCTGACCTACTTCCAACAGGATGTTCATGATAGACATACAATTTGTGTTTTGTGTTTTATAAAAAAAAGTTCAATTCGCACTTAAATTACCACGGGGTCTTTATGTCCGGCAGCATCTTCATGGTGATCTCCTTCCATTGCCTGGCCGATAAATACCGCCGTAAGGTTGGTGAAAATGAAGGCCTGGATAAAAGCAACCAGCAGCTCAATTACATAGATAAATACAGAAAAAGCAATGGAAACCGGAGAAAATCCCCAGCCAGCCACGGAGCTCATCTGTCCGAATATAAAGATCAGCGATACAAAACTCAGGATTACAATATGCCCGGCCGTCATATTGGCAAAAAGACGTATAATCAATGCAGCCGGCTTAATGAATACCCCCAGTAATTCTACCGGAATCAATATCAGTTTCACCAGGAAGGGTACGCCCGGAGGCCAGAATATATGTCCCCAGAAATGGCCATTGGTACTGAACAGGATCACAATAAAAGAGACCAGCCCCAGCAGCATGGTAAATGCAATGTTTCCGGTAACATTCGCTGCCCCTGGCAACAAACCAAAGAGGTTATTGATTAAGATAAAGAAGAAAATAGTGAGGAGGTAAGGCAGGTATTTTTTGTATTTGTGCCCCAGGTTGGGTTTTGCCACTTCATCCCGTACAAACGTAATAACAGGCTCCACGGCATTTTGCAAACCACTGGGTGCTTTATTAGCACCATTAACCGTGTACTTTTTGGCAACACTGGTCATAATCAGCACCAGGGTAATTACCGCCAGTAACATCTGCACTACGTTTTTCGTCATGGAAAAATCATAGGCCTTTACCGAAGCGTCTACATGGCCACTGGCATCAACGGGCACAATATGGTCGTGTTCGAGTTTATACCCTTCATGAATCGTTTCGCCGTGGTGAAACCGGGAAGAAGAAAAAATGCTCAGACCTCGCTGGGGTGAATAGATAATAACAGGCAGGGGAATAGTTACATGGGTTTTCCCAAGACTAAAGAAATGCCATTCATGAGAGTCGGCAATATGGTGCAAAATGGCTTTACCCGCATCAAACTTGGCAGCTTCCCCGTGTCCGTTGCCGTCATTTGCCTGAACAGCTGTACCAAAACATAGTAAAATTGCGCTGAAAGTCGCTACCAGTAAAGATTTGACGCTATTCCTTCCCATGCCGTTTCAAAATTTTGCGCAAAGATAGGAATAATGAACTAAGAACTTAAAAGTTATACGTAAAAAGTTAAGCACCCGGCTTTATTGGGGGCATTCCCACCTATCCCCCTTCTCCGTTCCCCCTTTCACCTTTCCCCTTCTCCCCAAATTGCGATTCCACTAACCCGCTATAATACCCTTTCTTTTCCAGTAATTCCTCGTGTGTGCCAATCTCTTTCACCTCTCCCTTGTCCAAAACAATAATCTTATCCGCTTTCCGGATGGTGCTGAGGCGATGTGCAATAACAATGGCCGTACGGCCCGAAATCAGGGTATCAATAGCCTGTTGAATCAGCTGTTCACTTTCTGTATCCACGCTGGAGGTAGCTTCATCCAGGATCAGGATACCCGGATCGTACAACAGTGCCCGGATAAAAGACAGGATCTGCCGCTGCCCCAGCGAAAGGGTGGCTCCGCGTTCCATGACATTGTAATCGTACCCGCCCGGCAGGGTTTCAATAAAATCATGAACGCCGATCAACCGGGCGGCATGCACTACCTGCTCACGACTGATAGCGGGGTTTCGGAGGGTAATATTATCCAGTACAGATCCGGAAAACAAAAACACATCCTGTAATACAACGCCGATCTGTCGTCTAAGTGCCCCCAGTGTGTATTCTTCTACGGGTACCCCGTCTATCCGTATCTGCCCTTTATTTATATGGTATAACCGGTTCAATAAACTGATTATCGAGGTTTTTCCACTGCCGGTATGCCCAACCAGGGCTACGGTTTCCCCTGGTTGAACGGTAAAATTCAGGTTGCGTAATACGTATTGTTCTTCCTTATAGGCAAACCATACCTGTTCAAACTCTATTTTACCCTGTATCTTTTCCGGCGCAAACCGTCCCTCTGTTTTTATATAATCCTGGTTATCAATCACTTTAAACACCCGCTCACTGGCAACCATGCCCATTTGTAATACATTGAACTTATCCGCAATTACCCGAAGCGGACGGAACAATAAATTGAGGAACAAAACAAAAGAGATCATTTTTCCCGCCATTTCAGCCGCCTGTTCAGGCGGAAGCTCCAGGGCATTACTGGCCGCCCACCATACCAGCAGCCCGGTAGAAACGGCCAGAATTATTTCCACCACGGGAAAAAACACCGAATACGCGAAAATTGCATTGATATTGGCATTCCGGTGTTCCCGGTTAATTTTTTTGAATTTATCGGCTTCCCGTTCCTCCGCCGCAAATGTCTGCACCACCTGGATACCTGTCAGGTGTTCCTGCACAAAAGCATTGAGGGCCGCAACCGCGTTTCGCACACGGATAAAGGAGCGGTTTACGCTTTCTTTAAAAATATAGGTAGCCAGTATCAGTAAAGGGAAGGGAGCCAGGCTGATAAGGGCTAGTTTCCAGTCTACCCAGAACATTACAAAAAGGATGGAAATAATGGAAAGAAAATCCGCGATAATAGGAATGAGTCCATCGGAAAAAACTTCATTTACCGATTCTATATCATTGATGGTCCGCGTGGTAAGGGTGCCGATCGGGGTAGTATCAAACTGGGAGAGGTTTAAACCTACTATTTTATTAAATACCCGCACCCGCAGGTTTTTTACCACCGATTGCCCCAGCCAGGAAGTGGTAAAGGTAAATAAGAAGCGAAATACTGTTTCTACCAGCAGCAACCCAAACTGGATCAGGGTAATGCGGATTACCCAATCGAGCAGGCCGTTCCGGATGTAGTTATTAACCGTTAGCTGAATCAGCCAGGGACGGATCGGTGTTAATAAAGCCAGCAGAATTGCCAGCACAAGCGACCAAATTACCTTCTTTTTATAGGGTATGGCAAGTCCAAACACCCGTCTCAACAAAGCCACATCAAAAATCTTCTTATTCGCGGAGGTCGATGACATTCCGCAAATATATTACTCTTCCTCGTCCACTCCTCTGTAGGCTTTGATAAAGATGGCACCCAGGTTTTTGTACGGAGGAATATAATCATCAAACCGTTCCTTCGCTTCCCCGGTAAACATTTTTGCCAGTTCCGCCCACATGGGCATCCATTCAATCGGCGCTCCATTACGAAGAGAAGCATTGATCGAGTTCAGAATGGGCTCGTTTACCGCACGGGTACCGATCTGTTTGGATGAAATGATATGAGCATCGGGGCTAATAGTTAATACATCGTTCAGGTTATTATACCCACCACAAGACCCCAGTACCACAATTCTTGCGCTGGGTGTAATCTGGTTCAGGGAAGACTTTACATGATAACTATGACCGCGGTGTATATAAATAGTCGGGGCCAGGTTTTGCTGATCCAGGTATTCTGCCAGTTTGGCCTGGGCTTTTGCATCCGGATCATCGAGCCCATAGAGCGGCTTGTTAGCAAAAATCCATACCGGCTTACCCTTGGTTGATTTTATCGTTACGAAATCCTTGTTTTCAGTAATTGCCCAGTCGGCTTTGCCTTTGAAAAGGGTCATAAAATTGGCATAGGAATTTTGACCGTCCTTATCGTCATCGCCGTAGAAAAATACCTGTTGAATGACCCTGCCGGCAGAATCAGCCAGGCGCTCAAATGGCACGGTATACACGGGTGGAATACCGAGTGATTTGGCCAGGTCTACTTTTGCGGTAGTATCTGCCGACTCAAACAGTGTCTTTTCTATCTGGTAAATTTTCTGCCCGTTGAGATCGCCATTTTGTACATTTCGCTCGTAATTGAGGCGGGCTTCCTCCAGCATATTCGCGGCTAGCACCTTGTTCTTTTCAAAAATACTGGAGTACGCATCGGCTACGTCCACTGCATCTTCCACCGATTGGAGGGTGGTATTTTTTTCCAACCCGAACATAAAGGACTTCATAAGCACGGTAGCATTTGAGTCGGGCATTAATTTTAACAGGGTATCCAGCTCGTTATAAGCAGCTGCCATTTTAATAAACTTCCTGAAATAATCAAAATTCATGGACATAAACAGGCTATCGGTAGGCGTGCCTTTAAGTTTGGTGATGATCCGCTTAAAAACGCCCCGGTAACTGGAGGTATAGATCTCATCTTCTCCCAACACACAGAGATAGTAAAGTTCCTGTGGACTCAGCGGCTCTACCACTTTGAAGCGCACCGGGTCCTGCGCATTGTGCAACCCATTTATTTTACTGATAAAATACTGGCGGGCCTTATTGTCCATCCGCTCGATCAGTGCTTTGCGCTCCATCGGGGTATCTTTCTGCAACATCCGTTCCGTGTGTGAGAGCCTGGTTTTCACCATCAGCCGATAATACTCCAGGTCATTATCCTTTACTTTATCTACATCTTCAAAACTTAATTTACCGCGGTAGATTTCATCAATAAAAGGAAAATACAACTGTCCGCTACGGCTGGATGCCATTTCTGCAATTACTTTAACCACCGGGTCGGGATGAATGCGGATATAGCGGGCGAGCGCGTCATTGGACGCGGCATAATCATATACTTTACGGGGGTCGCGCTTGGCTTCTGCTGCAATCAGGCTATCGCGCTTGGGATAGGAGAAATTAGTTTTGAGAAAGGTCATGGTGCGTTCCGGATAAAGCTGCAGGTATTTTAACTGCAGAATATCCTTGCTGGCTTTTATCCCGCTATTTTCCGGGTAAGAAAAGCAGTCCACCAGGATTTTCCCTACCCAATAATGAGATTGGGCTACAATGGGATCAATCCCCTTCATTTTCCGGTCCAGCGCCACTGCCAGCCCGAAATTTTCTACCATTTCCGGGGCTAATGCGGGCTGAATTTGACGGGCTCTTGCTCCCGAACCGAAGTTTCGGGCCATGATTTCCAGGCCCTTTAAATATTTTATTTTTTCATTATCTTTCAATACGCTGTCGAGTTCCACCGATTTTTGGAGGGCGTCGATCTGGTCCATCATAGCAAACCTCACTGCAGTATTAATGGTTTCATCCTTGGTAACGGGGATATAACCTTTGATATAGGAGCCGGGTTGCTGAAATAGTTTAGCTTGCTCTTTGTCCAGGTTTTCATGAAATATTACACGGCTTCTTTCCACCGGATAAGATGGGTTCGGCAATCCCTGGTAGGCATTGGCCGAAGTTTGAGCGATGGTTCCCAGACTGGCAATCACCAATGCGGAAATGGGTAACAGTTTATTCATAGATAATGATCCTTGGATTCAAATTTACACATTGCAACACCAGCATAACGTTGTAGTAACACTAAAATTGCCCTTAACAATTTCATAATCGGCTGAAAATTGGCTGCTTACCGGTGGCAGTTAACTTTGCGTAAACAAATCGTTAATGGATAACAGGGAAAAAAAGATACTGATTGCGGACGATGAACCGGATATTTTGGAGATTATCCAGTACAATTTGCAGGCTGAAGGTTATACCGTTTACACGGCCAAGGACGGGGATGAAGCCCTGATGCGTGCAAAACAGATCAAACCGGATCTCATTATTCTCGACATTATGATGCCGAAGAAAAATGGGGTGGAGGTTTGTGAAATACTACGATCGCAACCAACCTACAAGGAAACCCTTATTATTTTCCTGACGGCATTAAGCGATGAATCTTCCCAGTTAAAAGGGCTTGATACCGGGGCCGACGACTATGTGAATAAACCGATCAGCCCCAAGCTGCTCACCAGCCGGGTAAATGCACTGTTCAGGAGGGTTACTAAAAAAGAGGAAGCAGGAACCGGCATATTAATGCTGGATAACCTGGTAATCGATCCTGTAAAATTTGTGGTGATGGTAGGCGATAAGGAAGTAACTCTGGCTAAGAAGGAATTTGAACTATTGTATTTACTGGCATCCCGACCGGGCCGCGTATTCCTCCGCAACGAAATTCTTAACCAGGTATGGGGCAATGAAGTAATTGTTGGAGATCGCACGATTGATGTACACATCCGTAAAATCAGGCAAAAACTGGGATTGGATTGCATAACAACGGTAAAGGGCGTCGGTTATAAGTTTGATTTATAAAGCAGAAACGGGTTTAACTTAGTGCCGACATGATTCAATTCAAAAACTTATCGCCCAGGCAGGTTGCTTCTGTACTTGCTTTTTCTATTGCAGCACTGGTTGGATTGGCTAATTTTATTCTGGTAGACGACTGGGTGATCGCCCTCTCCTCTTTTGCCGTGTTATTCCTGGTGGCTTACCTGCTGATCTTTTATTTCCTGCAGCAGTTTATTTACCGACGGATTAAACTTATTTACAAATTCATCTATCAAACCAAGGCTACCAAGCGGGAGGAGTTTTATAATAAGTATATCATCCCGCAAAAAAGTATCGATGAGGTTAAAGAAGACGTTGAAAAATGGGCGGTTCAACGGCAGGGAGAAATTGAACTGCTTCGAAAAAACGAGGCGTTCCGAAAAGAATTCTTGCAGAACCTGGCCCATGAGTTCAAGACTCCGATTTTCGCTATCCAGGGGTATATAGATACCTTATTGGGTGGAGCGATGGAAAATCCTGAAGTTCGGAAACGCTTTCTTGAAAATACCAGCAGAAATGTAGACAGGCTGGTGAATCTGATGAACGACCTCGACGAAATTTCCCGGCTTGAAAGTGGCGAGCAGGTGTTATACAAGCAATATTTCGTGATACAGGACCTTATCCGTGAAGTCATCGAATCCTTGTCTATTAAGCTGAACCAGAAAGAAATTGTAGCTACCATCAAAAAAGGCTGTGAAGCGCCGGTATATGTATTTGCCGACAAGGAAAAAATAAGGCAGGTATTGATTAACCTGGTTTCCAATGCTACCAAATACGGCAAACCGGGGGGTACCATCGTAATAAGTGTTTATAATACAGATGAATTTAAGGTATTGCTGGAAGTAAGCGATGATGGCATTGGTATAGAAGAAGCACATCTATCCCGGATCTTTGAACGGTTTTATCGGACAGATAAAGCCAGAAGCCGCGATAAAGGAGGCACCGGACTTGGACTGGCCATATGCAAACATATTATTGAAGCACATGGCGAATCAATGCATGTACGCAGTAAACCGGATGTAGGTACCACCATCGGCTTTACCCTCTCTTCCACACGTGGGGAGAATTAAGCGTTTGTAATCACCTGGCAGCCAGTAAACCTGCGCTGCACCCTTAGTATTCCAGCGTTGCCAGTACGGGAAAATGATCCGACGGAAACTTTCCGTGGTAGGTATCCGTCAGAATGCCATAACGGCTTACCCGGAATGGTTTACTGATAAAGATATGATCGATGATATCTTTTGATTGGGGGAAAGGGCGGAACGCGTTAAAGCTGCCGTTTGGAACATAGGGGTCACTGGCAAGGGTATAAGTATCTTTAAGGGCAGTGTTTTGCTGAATCATAGTATACCATTCCGACTGGTGGTTGCCATTAAAATCTCCCATTAGTATAACAGGCCCTTTACCGGCAATGGCTGCAATTTTTTGCAGGATCAGTTTACTGCTTTCGGTTCTGGCTACTACACCCTGGTGGTCGTAATGCACATTGAATACAAAAATGGTTTTTTGGGCTTTTTTGTCTACCAGTTTCAGCCAGCTGCAGATTCGATTATGTTTAGCATCCCATCCAAAACCAGGTGCTGACGGCTTTTCAGACAACCAGAAATCGCCGCTGTCTTTAACAAGGAAACGATCTTTTTTATAAAAAATGGCAGAATGTTCGCCTTGTGATTTTGCATCATCGCGGCCAAGTCCGTAAAATGCGTATCCAGGAAGGGCTGCCTGCAGATCGTCTAGTTGGTGGCGGAGGCCCTCCTGTGTTCCGACGATATCAAACTGGTGAAACCTGATAAGCGCTGCGCAAACCGGGGCCCGATCCTTCCAGAGATTACCGGAATCGTTCTGATTGGCGTAACGGATATTAAAAGTGCCGGCAATAAGTTGCTGGGCCTTTGTAGCCATGCTGGTTATCAGTAACAGCAGCAGAATCGTTGTTTTTGGATGCTTCATTTTATTCGGGTTTTCTGCGAGCAGTAAAGATATTTTAATCTTTCAGAAATGACATTAAAGTATAGTGGATTGCGCGCGGTGTTTTATGTCAAAGTAACAAGCAGACAGCAGGGTGGCAATTAATCCCAATACGCCGGTAATAAGTACAAGTTCCTGGTAAAAATGCAACCAGGATAACTGAATGGAAAATACAGATTTACTTAGTAATACCGTAACGCTTCCCAGGTAGCCGAAGGAATCGGCAAGATAGATCAGGAAACCAACATTGCCGGCTATGCGAAAACTGGCAATCAGGCGTTCGAACAAAATACTGTTGAACGGGATATAAACCAGGTATAACCCAAGCCCAACTCCCAGCATCCACGAAAAGGTAGCTACATATCCTTGCTGGTATAAAATAGTAATAAGCAGACTGAGCAGAAAACCCATGGCCATAATACGGTGCGTGTACTGCAGGGCTTTGAAATTATTCTTTACGAGCACCATAGAGGCAATGAGTACAAGTAATATTATGGAGATGATAGTTTCGGTTTTTGCGAAAACAGTGAGGTTAAACTGTTCGCCCGAATCGCGCCACATGTCGGCCATAAAACTGTCTCTTACCTCCCGAAGAATGGTTACGAGCGAGTATACAAGCACCAATAGTACCAAACCGGGTCCATAGGCCTTGAGCAGTTGAGTGCGTTGGCTGCCGGTCATGGGTAGCCGTATGGTCCTTTGTTGGATATCCTGTTCAGAGGGTGGTGGAAGTTTTTCCATCAGGTAAACGAAAAGGCAAAGTGGTAGAGCGAAAATGGCACCGGTAGCAAAGGGCATCCAGTATTCAGACACCTGGAGGTTTTCCATAACAAAGGAGGCAACAGATTTGGCCAGCCCGGATCCGAAGATAAAACTGACGGCTAGGGCCGCGCTGATAAAGTCGGTCATGCGTCTTCCTTCAATGTAGGAAAAAACTACTCCCCACAGCATACCCAGGGGAAAGCCGCTGAAAAAAAGACAGGGCCAGTTGTAGGGGGCTGGAATTAGACCAAAAGCGAGCCAGGAGAGCCAGGCGAATGCGGCAAGAGTTAGGATGAGGCTACCCCGGCCAATTCGTTTCATGGAGGCGATGAATTTGATACCATAAAATTTACTGGCCATATAACCGGCAACCTGGGTTATTACCAGGATAATTTTGTAATCCAGTCCGGCAAGCCGGTAGCCTTCAAATGCGGCTACGTTGAAGGCTTTTCGAAAGGCGAACAAACTGGAATACAGGCAAAATGCCACTATTGCTGCGTAAACCGCTTCTAACCAGTCTTTTCTCGTGAACATGCTTTAAATATACAGGAAAGCCGCCAGACAGGTGTCAGACAGGTGAAAGGGCAGTGTTCTAACACCTGTCTGACACCTAAAAAACCCGGACCATAGAAATGGTCCGGGTATAAACTGCATGAGAAAATCTTGCTGCTATTGAAAACACAACAACTGAGCTTCAAAGCTCTTTACCGATTGTTACGTATATGTAATCCGGATGTTAAGTTTAAAAACACGTCAGACACCAGTTACAACTGGTGTCTGACGCTTCTCTAACAGAGTTCTAACACGTATCTGACACCTAATCAGTACGCATTCGATCTGGGATTGAAACTCGCCCAACCCTGTGCCCAATTGGTTGTTCCAAAAGCACCTATATAAGTAGTTGCCGAAAAATAATTATCCATACCCGTGAAACTTGCACCCGTTAAAGCCGGTGATCCCACCTTCGGTAAAAAATTCGGAGCATTCAGATTGAAAGGATCCGTTAACTGCACCGCATCGCGTGAATCAAGGGTCCTGTTCCCATCCGCCTCAGCCTTCACTTTCAGGATATCATTCGTCGCAAAAACAGACTTAGCACCATCATCCTGCACATTATAAGGTTTGGTATAAACAGCTACAATATTATTCTTAAACTCCGATTGACCATCCTTATAAGCCTGTGCCGTAGCCGCCGACTCCAACGAAAAACCCGCTTTACGATGCCCAATCAACAAAGAATTATTCAATACAAACCGGGTAGCTCTTCTCCAACGATTCGAAAATCCATGGTTAGAATTAGAGCCTGTTGTATCATAAGGTCCGATCAGGGTAAAATTCGACAGGTAGGGACGTGTAAACGGCTCCGCCGCTGAACCTGAACCATCGTTATCACACTCAATGCCATTTGCCTGGTCAGTATCAGCCGGCTTATCGCGCAGCGATACAGCAAACTGAATCTTACCAACATACCCGAAATCAAAATCATAATCATCATCCATGGTTGCAAAAGCAATCAGGTTTTTACAATTTACAGTACCGCCAAAGAACTCAAACGCATCATCGGCACCATAAGAAACCTGAACATTTTCAATAACGGTACCCGATCCTACTCCACCGCAGGTTAAACCATTTATCTCAGAACCTGGCTCGGCAGCAATACCTGAAAATTCAATGCGAACATAGCGCAGAATACCACTGTTATCATCCGCTTTATTGCCACCATACGGACGGTTAACACCACCTTCGATGATCGGCGCAGGCGAAGTAGGACGATTGGTAGGCGCATTCCCTAAAAGAATGATTCCTCCCCAATCACCCGGCGCCCGCTCACCAGCCGGACGACCAGATGTGAAAACAATCGGCGCATCCGGACGGCCATCGGCTACCAAACGTGATCCACGCTCAATGATCAAAGCCCCCTTATCACTTACATCACTTTTAATAATTGTTCCCGGTTCAATCGTTAATACCGCCCCATTATTCACATACACATAGCCTTTCAGCGTCCAGGTTCCACGTGTCAGCGTTGTGCTTTTATCAATGGTGCCATTCAACACCCGACCCGTGGTGTCTGTTCCCCCACCCGGATTATTAATTGTATCACCTACTTCCACCTTAATACAGGAAGTGATGGTTACCGCACTGATCGCGATGAGGGCCAATTGTTTAACCAATTTCATTTTATACAGTTTAAAAAGTTGAGTTTTCGAGTTTATTTTTTTCTTAAGTCAAAATCATACGTAAATCCAACAGAAATCGTAGTACCGGGGCGATATGAACTGAATAACCGATCACCATTCCCTTTATTGAATTCTTTACTGCCGCCCACATTCTCGTAGAGATAAATTTCATTGTTGAGAAGGTCTGAAAAACTGAGTTTAACTTCTCCCTTTTTCTTCATTACCCGTTTAGAGAACTGAAGATCGAGCAGG
>NZ_LUKG01000051.1:11124-17648 GCF_001601815.1 Flavihumibacter sp. CACIAM 22H1 | reverse complement strand
TCGGGGACGCTCATAAATATCCGGGAACTCACCATTCCCCACCAACGCCAACCGGGGACCGATACGGTTATACAACAATGTAGCATTGAAGGCAGTTTCAGAAGAATATTGCAACCCGGCATTGATCAGGTAAGGCGACTGCCCCTGAATCGGTCGGTTAGAGTTAAGTGTCTGCCCCGAAGAAGTTGCATCCGGAAAACTCACATCCGAAAACAGGTAAGTGAAGTTTCCGAAAGCTGTCATATTATTTAGCAGTTTTCCATCTCCCAGGAAATCCAGGTTCTTGCGGATCTCCAGCTCCGCACCATAGGTGTTCGCCTCTGCTGCGTTCTGATAAAAATATAAACGGCGGTCGGCATTGGATCCCGGATCCAGGCGAAACTCAATCGGATCGGTAAACCGCTTATAAAAAGCACCAACAGTAAATGCCTCCCCTGCTTTCGGGTAGATCTCATACCGTAAATCAAGGTTCAGGATTTTGGTCCGTTTTAAAGAAGGATTTCCGGATACCCCAAAATTTGATTCATAGTCAAAAAACTGGAAAGGGGCAATTTCCCGGAACTCCGGACGGGCAACTGTCTGAAATGCCGCGAAACGGATATTCTGTTTCGTTGTAATAGAATACGTAAGGTTCAGGGAAGGTAGAAAATCATAGGTTTCCGTATTTACATTGATCCGCTTGGCCGTAACATCTTTGGAAGTAAGATATTGCTCAAAAAACTCCAGTCTCGCTCCCCATACAAGGCGAACCTTATCACTTAACTTATTATCCAGCATCAGGAACCCGGAATTAATCGCTGATATACCAAAATATTTATCTGAGTTGCCGGTAAAATCATCCATCACATATCCGTTCTGGCCAAAATTTTCGCGCTTGAAAATCTGGTCGTAAGGCAGGCTAACCAATGCATCGTTGAAATTTGGCAAACTGGCCTCCCGGTAGCGGAAAATCCTCGATTTGAAATCACGGAAGCGGATAATCGTAGAACCCCCGAATTTGAAATTCTGCTTCTCTCCGAATAAATTAAACGGCAGGGTGAACGCGCCCGATGCAGTGATGGTATGATCTGCGAGATCAGACCAGAACCTGCGTGAATCATCCGGGTCAATCTGTTTTAC
The DNA here is from genome assembly GCF_001601815.1 of Flavihumibacter sp. CACIAM 22H1. Lineage (GTDB taxonomy): Bacteria > Bacteroidota > Bacteroidia > Chitinophagales > Chitinophagaceae > Flavihumibacter. The sequence continues at coordinate 16,529 of NZ_LUKG01000051.1, read as the reverse complement.
TGTACTTCCAAAAGCCTGTGTATACTGTTGGGTACGAAGGTCGGGCTGATCGCGCGTAACCAGTGAATAGCCCGCATTCCAGCGAAATTTTGCTTTAGCTATGGATAATTGATGATCACCTTCTAACTGGCTGCTGAAAAAATTCCGCTGGTTCAGGAAAGAAGAATAAAAATCAACGGTTTGATTCCTGTTATTGTTAACCCCCTCGCGGATAAAATAATTATCGTCGTAAAAACGGTTGTAAATATTCTTGAAGGAAATTTTATTTTTTTTCTGAGAATAGGTCAGGTTGATAAGTGCCCCGATATTGGTCTGATAACGGTTCTGCAGATCTTCAAATTGGAAAATAGCCGAGCCATCGTTCTGGCTAAACTGACGGTTCACCCTATATTTAAGCATCGAATTCCTATACACTACAGAAGCAATCAATCCAAGTTTTGCATCGTTCTTCAGTGTACGGGCTGTGCCGTAAGAAATATTATAAGTCATAATCGGCAGGGCCGTCGCTTTCTTTTGGGCATATACATCGTCGCGGAACAACTTGGAATCCGTGATTTGGTCATTTACATTTTGTCCGCGATATTCCTGCGGTGATCCCGGAAAACCTGCAGGAAATTTCCGCGTGCCATTATCAAATCCCAGCCAGTCGGTCGACGTCCGCTCATTGGAGATAAACTCTTTAAAGGCGGAATTGGTATTAAACCCCAATTGAAAACCAACAGAAAGAAAATCTTTCGTAGGAATATCTTTCGTTTGTACCTGTATTAAACCTCCTGCAAACTCACCAGTTAGTTCCGGGGTGGCAGTTTTATTGATAATAATATTATCAATCATGTTGGCAGGAATTACGTCAAAGGAAAACGCTTTCCGATCGGGTTCTGACGAAGGCAATTGGGCGTTGTTGATAAAGGCTGCATTGTAACGGTCACTCAGTCCTCTTACGATCACGAATTTATTATCCTGTATAGATGCACCACTGACCCTTTTCAATACTTCCCCGGTGGTGCGATCTGGTGTACGCTTGATCAGGTCTGCCGCAATGCCGCTTGAAACTGCGGTATTGTTTCGCTGAAGATTAATTAATGCGGAGGTAGTTTCCCGGCGTACGGATGTGCGCACCACCACTTCGCCCAATTCTGATTTGTTTTCCAATACAATGGTAACCGTATTTTCTACGCCTGCTTTCAACTCTACCTCTTCTACCAGTTTAGTATTATAACCGGCGCTTGAAACCCGCAGTACATATTTTTTTCCGGCAGCAAGGATTAAACTGAACCTTCCTTCTACATCAGCGGCCACCCTCTGTTGTGCGCCTTCAATGGCAATGGTTGCACCCGGCACTGGTTCATTTTGAGAATTGATTACTTTACCACTGAGTTTAACGGTGGTTTGTGCTGCTGCACTTAATCCGGAAAACAACACCAGTAACAACAGGTAGTACAAGTTTTTGCTCACAACTAAGGGGTTTATTTGCGGGCAAAAGTAGAAGGGCAATATTATCGACCTGTTACTACAGCGTTAACGAATTGTAACGCTAATATTACGGGAATGTTACTTAGAAATTGAGCTGCGCCTGCAGGCGTAGTATACGTCCCTGTTGTGCATTGCTGCGAAGCGTAGCGTCCTCAAAACGCCGGTTTGATATAACATACATGGCAACCAGTTCCACATTCCGGTTTATCTGCCATTCGGTGCCAAACTCCAACTCATTCACTTTATAACTGCGTGCATCCAGTTCAAATTTCTTGCCTCCCTCATAATAATGGTAACGGGCAAAGGGAATAAGCACCATTTTTCCCGGCTTTACCATATAATTCGCAATTATATAACCGCCTTGTAATTTTTTCTGCAGCACTGTATTGCTGGTGGGGTCGTATTGCGGACCGGTACCTACATTGTATTCAGCCTGTATGCCAAAGGGTTGCGGATAGAGAATAAAGGAAGCTGCCACGCGCTCATCCTTATAACTGGCTTCCGGGTTTACCAGTTTCACCCCCTTTGTAGTATCGGACAGGGTAAAATTACCGGAATAAGCCTGTATAGATCCTTCAATGATCTGTCCATTATTTAACTGCACCGGCCAGGTAAGACGCCCTACCACATGAACGGTACGGTTCTGATCAGGACGGTTGGCAACCTGGCCATTAAAGATACCAACACCTACCACCCCATAATCGCCCGAACCTTTTAACCCATCTTCCGTGAGCCGGTTAAATAATTCCCTTTTTTCTACGGGAGCCCAGTAAATAAAAGCCCCCAGGTCTCGTTCGTTCACAATGGCTGAGTTAATTCCGTCACTTCGATCCAGCGGCAATCGGTTAGAACTACTTTGCAAGGCTTCAAATCCATACGGAACCTTACTCTGCCCCACTCTAATCCGCCAGGTTTTCCGTTTATCGAATGCCAGATCAAAATAAGCATCCCTGATCTGACCATAATTAAGTCCATTGGAAGTAGAAGAAGCAAAATCCGGCTGTATATATATAGATACCTGCTCCGATATATTACCTTGAATAATTATACGTACCCTGCGAAAGGAAAATCCCCCGTTTCCGCCCCAGCCCCGATCACACTGGTCACATTTAAGCTTGGGATTGGTTTCAAGAAGGCGGTTATACCGGGTTTGCACGTAGCCCCGAATGGTAAATGTCTCGTACCATTTCTTTTTGCTGACGGCCACCGTTTTAACTGTTTTCAGAGAATCCTGCGCAGAAGCCCCCAGAAATAAGCATATTATTACCAAAACCAACCCTGTTTCACGATATCGGAAGCTCATTTTCGCATTGTTAAGTAATTATTGCCTTATTGTTAACGGGGGCAAAGGTAAAAGGCTAAGCCAGGGTGGACGGGCAGTCAATGTTAAGAAATTATTACCAAAGGCCGGATTTCCCCGCAACACCCTAAACCAGTCTATTTTTGCGCAAAATTTACTTATGTCACTTTCCTCCATCCTGAAACTGTTTACACCCAAGGATAAAGTATTCTATTCCCTGTTCGAAGAAGTGGCCAATACCGTGGCAAAAATGGGCTCCCTGATGAAAGATGTGGTAAGCGAAAGTGATTTTGATAAGCGAGCCGGACTGATCTCCAAAATGGAAGACCTGGAACATGTAAACGACGACCTCACACATAAAATCTTTACCGAACTGGGCCGTAATTTTATTACTCCCTTCGACCGGGAAGACATTCATTACCTGGCAACAGCGCTGGATGATATCTGTGACTATATTTTTGCATCTGCCAAAAAAATCAACTTTTATAAAGTAAATCCCAACGACCCCGGCATCCAAAAAATGGCCGACCTGATTGAACAAGGTGCAGAACATATTAAAAATGCAGTGATAGAGTTGCGCAATATGAAAAATATGCGCCAGATCACGGATGCGCTTGTTAAGGTAAACAGCATCGAAAACCAGGCAGATGATATCTTTGACCTTAGTATCGACCGGCTGTTTGAAACGGAACCCGATGCCAAAGAAGTAATCAAGAAAAGAGAAATTTACCAGGTGATGGAAATCGTTACGGATAAATGTGAGGATGCTGCCAACGTCATCGAAAGTATTATAATTAAATATGCCTAAGCAAGCTGCAGCACAGCAAGGGTTTTACCGGTCCAGTCTCAATTCTTAAAACTTCTCCCCATGACATTTTTGGTAATCATTATTGTGTTAGCCCTGATATTTGATTATATCAACGGCTTTCACGATGCTGCCAATTCTATAGCAACTATTGTTTCTACCAAGGTACTGACCCCTTTTCAGGCGGTTCTATGGGCAGCGGTTTTCAATTTTGCCGCGTTTTTTATCTCCAAATACCTGATCGGGGAGTTTAAAATCGGCAACACGATTGCCAAATCTGTACATGAAAATTTTATCACGCTTGAAGTAATCTTTGCCGGCTTGATTGCTGCTATTACCTGGAACCTGCTGACCTGGTGGTTTGGAATTCCCTCCAGCTCTTCACATACCCTGCTGGGCGGATTTATGGGTGCGGCCGTAGCACATGCCGGTGGAATGGCAGAAAACGGGCAGGATGTTATCAACTACGCAAAAGTTCTTCCTACTTTTTTGTTCATCTTTCTTGCACCGGTTATTGGGATGATCATTGCGTATATTATTACGGTCATCATCTTAAATATTTGCCGGAGAGCGGTACCCTACAAAGCGGAAAAATGGTTTCGTCGCCTTCAGCTTGTTTCCTCTGCCTTATTCAGCCTGGGACACGGAGGAAACGATGCCCAGAAAGTAATGGGTATTATCGGTGCAGCAGTTATCTATTTCGAAGTTCAGAATGGTAATGCCACCTATACCACCCTCGATTCCGCACATCGCTTTTCTCATTTTGTAACGGATTACTGGTGGGTACCGGTAGCAAGCTTTACTGCTATTGCCCTGGGAACACTGAGTGGTGGTTGGAAAATTGTAAAAACCATGGGTACCCGTATCACTAAAGTTACACCTTTAGAAGGAGTGAGTGCCGAAACCGCCGGGGCTGCTACCCTCTATATATCGGAAGCTTTAGGTATTCCTGTAAGTACCACCCATACCATTACCGGAGCTATCATAGGGGTAGGTGCCACCAAACGTCTTTCAGCCGTGCGTTGGGGCGTTACCATCAACCTGCTTTGGGCCTGGATCCTTACTATTCCCGTTTCCGCCATTATCGCCGCAATCGTATATTTTATCCTGAAATGGGTAATGTGATTTGAGCCCAAAGGCCCACACATAGAGAATTTGGTTTATATTGCCGGCTATTTGAATCTATATGAAAGGAATCATACTTGCCGGCGGTTCGGGAACCCGCCTGCATCCAATTACCTATGCAATCAGCAAACAAATCATGCCGGTTTATGACAAGCCCATGATTTACTATCCACTATCCACCCTGCTATTGGCAGGAATCCGGGAAATTCTCATCATTTCAACCCCGCACGACCTTCCTCTTTTTAAAAAACTGCTGGGAGATGGCAAAGAACTTGGATTAGACATAACTTATGCCGAACAACCAACGCCCAATGGCCTGGCGCAAGCCTTTGTAATTGGAGCACCCTTTATCGGAAACGATAAAGTAGCGCTGGTGCTGGGAGATAATATTTTTTACGGAGCCGGACTTGGTACCCAACTGGCGCACAATACAAATCCGGAGGGCGGAATTGTGTATGCCTACCGGGTCAGTGATCCGGAAAGGTATGGTGTGGTAGAATTTGACAAAAACAACCAGGTTATTTCCATCGAAGAAAAACCAGCTTCCCCCAAAAGTAATTTCGCCGTACCCGGTCTTTATTTTTACGATAACGAAGTGAAAGAAATTGCCCGAAACCTGAAACCCAGTCCGCGGGGCGAATATGAAATAACCGATGTCAATAAAGAATACCTGCGCAGGGGCAAACTAAAGGTTTCGATTAT
>NZ_LUKG01000051.1:6698-10816 GCF_001601815.1 Flavihumibacter sp. CACIAM 22H1 | reverse complement strand
ACCGATGTCAATAAAGAATACCTGCGCAGGGGCAAACTAAAGGTTTCGATTATGGACAGGGGTACCGCCTGGCTCGATACCGGTACCTTTGATTCACTGATGCAGGCGTCTCAATTTGTACAGGTAATTGAACAAAGGCAGGGAATCAAAGTTGCCTGTATTGAAGAAATCGCCTGGCGGAAAGGCTTCATCAACAATGAACAATTGGAAAAAATAGCCCAGCCCCTATTGAAAAGTGGCTATGGCCAATACCTTATGACTGTTTTAAAAGAAGGCTGAAACAATAACCTGTAACATTAACCTAAAATAATCCCATGAGCAAGATTTTGGTAACCGGCGGATGTGGCTATATTGGTTCACATACCCTGGTTGATTTGGTTGAAAATGGATTTGATGTAATATCCGTTGATAACAACTCACGTTCCTCTGCACGCATTCTGGAAGGGGTGGAAAAAATTACGGGTAAAAAGATCAAAAACTACAAAGTAGATCTTTGCAATTTTGACGATACCTATGCAATTTTTGCAGAAAATCTCGACATTACCGGCATCATACATTTTGCTGCCTACAAAGCCGTCGGAGAATCGGTGGAACAGCCTCTTCTTTATTTTGAAAATAACCTGGTCAGCTTGCTCAACCTGCTAAAATGTGTACAGGAATTTAAAGTACCCCATTTTGTATTCTCTTCTTCCTGTACGGTATATGGAAATCCAGACATCATTCCGGTAACGGAAAGTACGCCACCCAAACCTGCCGAATCGCCTTATGGGTATACCAAACAAATGGGCGAACAGATTATCAGCGAATTTGCCAAAGTAAGCTCGGCCCAATGTATACTGCTCCGCTATTTTAACCCGGTAGGCGCACATCCCAGCATTCAGATTGGCGAAATGCCGATTGGCCGCCCCGCTAACCTGGTACCCGCCATCACCCAAACAGCCATTGGCAAAATTCCTTCTCTTACGGTTTTTGGCAATGACTATGATACAAGAGATGGTTCCTGCCTTCGTGATTTTATTCATGTGTCAGATATTGCCCACGCGCATACACTGGCATTGCAATACCTGATAAAGGGTAAGGGCAAAAAATCCTGCGAAGTATTTAATCTGGGTACAGGTAACGGCGTTACCGTACTGGAAGCAATCCATGCATTTGAAAAAGTAAGCGGACAAAAACTCAACTATAGCATTGGTCCGCGTCGCCCGGGCGATGTTATAGCCATCTATGCCAACAATGAGCATGCCGTTAAGGAATTGGATTGGGTATTGAACTATCAACTCGATGATATGATGGATACAGCCTGGAAATGGGAGCTGAAACTCAAAGAAGACGAGCAGCTGTTTCAGGTTCAGCAGGCCAATCTGAATTAATTATCTTTAGCAAAATTAAACTAGCAGGTATGTTGAAGGATATTCAGGTTACCGGTAAAAAAGATACCCGGAGTGGTTTTGGGGACGGGATCACCGAATTGGGAAGAACCAACCCCGATGTAGTGGCACTAACAGCAGATCTTGCCGGCTCTTTGAAACTGGGCACCTTTATAAAAGAAAACCCCGACCGGTATATCCAATGTGGAATAGCTGAAGCCAATATGATCGGCATTGCGGCTGGTTTAACCATTGGAGGAAAAATTCCGTTTACAACTACTTTTGCCAACTTCTCAACCGGACGGGTTTATGACCAGATCCGCCAGTCGGTTGCCTATTCGGGCAAGAATGTAAAGATCTGTGCCTCCCATGCCGGGCTCACCCTGGGAGAAGATGGCGCAACCCACCAGATTCTTGAAGACATAGGAATGATGAAAATGTTACCAGGCATGACGGTTATTGTGCCCTGTGATTACGAACAAACCCGTTTGGCTACACTGGCTATTGCGGGTTATGAAGGGCCGGTTTACCTGCGATTTGGCCGGCCGGTTTGGCCTATTTTTACAGAGGGAAGGCCGTTCGAAATTGGCAAGGCGCAGTTTTTCAACCGGGGTACCGACCTGAGCATTTTCGCCTGCGGACATCTGGTTTGGAACGCAATTGAGGCAGGGAAAGCATTGGAAGCAGAAGGCATCAGCGTAGAAATAGTAAATATTCATACTATTAAACCGCTGGATGAAACAGCCGTCCTGGAATCTATCCGCAAAACTGGTTGTGCCGTAACAGCAGAAGAACATAATGTACTCGGTGGATTGGGCGAGAGTATTGCACGTGTAGCCGGCCAGCACCACCCGATACCGGTTGAAATGGTGGGTACCCAGGATACCTTTGGCGAAAGTGGAACGCCCACTCAACTACTGGAAAAATATGGGCTGAGTGCGTCTCACATAATAGCAGCGGCCAAAAAAGCATTGTCCCGAAAAAAATAACTCCACCGGTCGGGAGACCCCCGACCGGCGTCACTTAGCAGTTTTTAAATGGTCCCAGACGATATAGAACTTCTTCTGCAATTTAAACAGCCCGAAACAAAAGAGCGGGCCTACACAGCTATTGTACGTAAATACCAGGAACGGCTTTATTGGCATATCCGTAGAATGGTTGTAAGCCATGAGGATACCAATGATGTGCTGCAAAATGTATTCATACGAGTATGGAACGGACTTGAAAATTTCCGGGAAGATTCTAAACTATACACCTGGCTTTACCGGATCGCCACCAATGAAAGCTTAAGTTTTCTGGAACAACTAAAGAAAAAATCAGCCGTTTCATTAAGCGATGTGGAAGATGGCCTGGCCAATCAAATTAAAGCTGATAAGGACTTTGATGCGCGTAAAATTGAATGGAAACTTCAGGTCGCTATTCAAAAACTACCTGAAAAACAACGAATTGTGTTTAATTTAAGATATTACGATGAAATGCCCTACGAGGAAATGAGTAAGGTGCTCGACACATCAGAAGGCGCCTTGAAAGCCTCTTATCACCATGCTGTAAAAAAAATTGAAGACTATTTACTAAATCATTAAACCTGGCCCCTGCTGCCGGGTCTAAGAACAGATGACACCCGATAAAAATATAGTAAGTGAATTGAAGGAACTGGCTCCGGTACTGGTAGGGCTTCAGGAAACTATGCCCTACCAGCCACCGGTCGGGTATTTTGCCGAATTTCCTGATAAAATGCTGCAACGGGTTCGTTTAGAACAAACTACGGGAGAAATTAACAAGCCGGCACCCGTCTCCCCCGGGGATGAAATCAGCAGCCTATCCCCCTTGCTCGCAGGTTTATCGAAAAAAATGCCGTTCCGTGTACCGGAAGGCTATTTTGAAATAAGTGCCGGATCTGTACTGGCTACCGCTGACCGAATAATGCCCTACCAGGTACCAGCCGATTATTTTGAACAATTTCCTGTACAGGTATTACAAAAAATAAGGCAGGAGCCGCGTAGTTCGGAAGCCCGGGTGATTTCCATAAAGAAAACCTGGCTGAAATATGCGGTGGCCGCTGCCGTGGCAGGTATTCTTGCCATTGCAGGTTGGATGTACCAGCAACCTGCTGCTGAACAACCAGGCATTTCACCCGCTTTTGTAAAACAGCTCAACGCTGAGATGCAGCAAATAAGCGATGAAGCAATTCTCGAATTCAGCAACCCGACAAGTTCGATCTATTTCGGAACGGCAGGTATTACCGCTGATGACTTATCGCCGTCTGATATACATGATCTCTTATCGGATGTAAGCGACGACGCGCTGCAGCATTACCTGCAGGAATTTAACGGCAAATCAACCTCTACTTTGAACTAATTGAAAAGGCATGAAATATATTTTTACGCTACTTGTTTTTATTGGCTCTTTTCAACTGGTAAGCCAGGCACAGCAACGAGATGGCGAACGCCTGGAAGCATTGAAAGTGGCCTACCTGACAAAAAAACTAAGCCTCACTTCAGAAGAAGCGCAGAAATTCTGGCCAGTTTACAACGAATACATGGATGAACTGAAAAAAGTTCGGGCAGACAGCCGCGGGGGCGATGAACTGAAACGTGAAGAAAAACTCCTGGAGGTTCGCAAGAAATATCAAACTTCTTTCAGCAAAGCGTTATCGCCTGAACGTGCCAACCAGTTTTTTAAGGCGGAAAAAGAATTCTATAGCTATGTGCAGAAAGAGCTCCAGGAACGGCGTCAGCAGCGGCAGGATAA
>NZ_LUKG01000051.1:0-6285 GCF_001601815.1 Flavihumibacter sp. CACIAM 22H1 | reverse complement strand
GTTTAGGAGGCGCCGCAGTTATCCTCCATAAGCAGGCGTTTTAACATCGTGGTAAAACAAAAATTTCCAGTTGTTCTCCTGCCCCTTCTTCCACCATTCCTGGCGCAGTTCCATGGCAAGTTTACCGTCGTAGTCGTATTTAGCAACAAACTTGCTTTTCATTTGCTGCAGTTGAGGAGCATTGTCGCCCCCAAAAAATACGGTTGACCCTCCGTCCACGATTCTAAAAACCTGGTGATAGGGGCAATGCCCGCCTACCAGTTGGTATTCGATATACCCGGCAATTACCCCATCTCCTTCCAGCAACTGTACCTGCGGAGCCGTACGTAAACATTCCAACTCCTCCGGAATATAGGAAGGCAATCCTTTTTCGAAAGCATAGTCCAGTTCCCGCCGCTGTATATAATAGTCGGCCTGTGGAAAAGATAATTCAAATTTTCCTGTTTGAGGGTTGGTATGGCTCACCCCTCCTGCATGGTCTTTATGCAGATGAGTCATCAGCACTTTGGTAATTTCACCTGGATTAATACCCGCTTCCATAAGATTTTTCAGCAACTGCGATTGTCCGCCCACTTCAAAACCCAACCCGGTATCCAGCAACAGCACATCTTCACTGGTTATTACAACAAACGGTTGGATCTCCACCAGCAAACTTCCAGCCGGACGATCATTAAGTGCGTCGGCCTCCCTACTAAACGGAACAAATTGTTTGGTACCATCAATAGTAAAACTGCCTTCTGAAAGAGGAATAACTCGCATGCTAACTAAATAATTTATCGCAATACCATCTGCCGGTCAGCGTCCAGGCGGATTAATATAAATAAAGCGGCCGTAAAGGTAAGCAGGGAAGTACCACCATAGCTGATAAAAGGCAGAGGTATACCAATTACCGGAGCAAGGCCAATGGTCATGCAGATATTGATTGCAATATGAAAGAACAGCACCGACGCCACCCCATAGGCATAGGCACGGCTGAATACACTTCGCTGTCGTTCTGCTATTGTTACAATCCGCATCAATAAAACAAAATATACCCCCATTAACAGAAAACTTCCTACGAACCCAAAGCCCTCGCCAATCGTACAGAAGATAAAATCGGTGCGTTGTTCCGGCACAAAATCATAGCGGGTTTGTGTTCCCTTCAGTAGTCCTTTCCCGGCAAAGCCACCACTGCCGATCGCAATCTTACTCTGTTTAACATTGTAATCGCCTCCATCATCTTTTTTTCTTGGCGTGGCTTCTTCCAATAAAACGGTACCACCTGCCGGTACATAGTCTTTACCTATGGTATCGTAAATCCGTTTTACCTGGTAGGGTTGTAAAACAGACTCGAATACATAGGGAACCAAAAAACGTTGAATACCCACACAAACCATCCAGATACCGACAATGGTAACCAATAGCTGTTTTTTTCGCTTGATTTGTTTACGGAGAATATAAATAGCTACCAATGCAATTCCGGTTAGGATCAGGGCCAGGGTATTGGGATCAAGTAATAAGGTGGCTACTACCAGTACTGCAAATGAAAATCCGATAATCAGGATACCTGCCGGAAGGCCTTCTCTAAACATCACCAGAAAGAATGAAAAATACACCAGTGCCAATCCTGTTTCCTGTTGTAATATAGACATGATGGCAGGAGCCAATGCAATAGCTGTTGCAATCAGTTGCGACCTGGTTTTCGAAAAATCCGTTTCTACGCGGCTCAGGTATTTGGCAAGGGCAAGGGCCACAAAAACCTTACACAGATCAGCGGGTTGTAATTGAAATCCGCCAAAGCGAATAATGGAACGGGTTCCTTTGATTTCTGTATGAAAAGGAAATACCAGCAGCAGCAGCAGGATACCAAAAGCATACCATAGATTGGCTGTGGCTGTAAAGAATTTGGAATCAGTAACAAGGATGGCTATTGCCACCACCATTGCCAGTATCCAGAAATAAAACTGCTTGCTGTAATCTGTCTGGAAAGCGGTAAACGACTGGATAATATTTTCGCCTTCCTTGTAAGTGGCGCCAAAAATACTCAGCACACCAATGGCGCATAGAATCATATATAAACCCACCAGCAACCAGTCGATTCCTTTTGATATGTCGGCATTACGTGCACTCATAATCAGGACTGTATGGGTTTGGTGAAATAAAAATGTTCCGGAAGAATGGCTTCCAGCCTCAGGTAAGTGGTACGGATATCCGGTTTAGGGGCAGGCGTTGTTCCTTTAGCGGGTGCAGTATCCTTCTTCGGCTCTTTTTTCAGGAATCGTTGCAGCACACTGGAGTCCTTGGTCATTTTAAACCAGTTATAGGCCCGTGTTGAATCTGCCTTATACTGCTCCCGTACCAGGTAATCGGGCAGTAGGTTGGCGGCAGCAATACGCTCTACTTCTTTTAATCGTTCCGTCCGCAGGGTATCATTGAGGTATTTTTCCATCATCAGGGCGGCAATCGGTCCGGCCCAGGTGCCTCCGTAACCGGCATTTTCCACAATTACCGCAATGGCAATTTTCGGATTCTCCCGGGGGGCAAAACATACAAACACCGAGTTATCTTTTAATTTGGTACGTTTTCCTTCAATAACCCGGTAGTTTTCTGCCGTACCGGTTTTTGCACAAACATTGATTCCGGGCAAACGGGCCATTTTGGCCGTGCCAATTTCTACCACATCCTGCATTCCGGAAATTACTGCTTCATAGGCATCGTCGGAAATGCCGGTCAGCGGTTCGTGTTTAATACGAAATGCATTCATGATGGTATCGGCCGCTGTTTCATCGTCAATTTTCTGTACAAAATGGGGGGTGTAATAATAGCCTTTATTAGCTACAATACACATGGAATTAGCCAATTGCAAAGGAGTGGCAAGCATCATATCCTGCCCGATACCAAGCGTAAGATTGGTACAACTGTTCCAGCTGTTACGATACACTTTATTGTATACAGAGCTATCCGGTACATTTCCCCGGTCTTCACTCGGAAGGTCTACCCCTACCCGAACCCCCAAATCAAAGGCATTTAAATAGCCTTTCCATTTCTGATAGCCGTTTTTTACGCCTTTGTATTTAGCCGCGTCTACTGATAACCGGTAGATATGGGTAAAGTAAGAGTTACAGGAATTAGCAATGGCTAACCGGAGATTGGCTGCGTGGCCGGCGTTCTTGTGGGTACATTTCACAGGTCTTGAACAGCCATAATAAGCACCTCCGCAACCTACCCCAAAGGAAGGCGTAATAATTCCCTCGTCCAGGGCTACCAATGCCCCAAGTGGCTTAAAGGTAGAGCCTGGCGGGTATTGCCCTTTTATAGCGCGGTTTAGCAGCGGACTGCTGACATCCAGGAATAGCTTATTAAAGTTTTTCTGTTTATTGGGGCCGGTTAACATATTGGGGTCGAAATTAGGTCCCGACACCATCGATAGGATGCCCCCTGTTTGGGGTTCAATAGCAACCGCTGCCCCCACTTTACCCTGCATAAGTTTTTCTGCCAGTTGTTGCAGCTCAATATCAATATAGGTACGCAGGTTTCTACCCGCCAGGGCAGCCGTATCGTACACCCCGTTTTCGTATTTACCAACCAGCCGGTTTTTATTGTCCTTGATCATGTATTCAACCCCTCGTTTCCCCATCAACACTCTTTCATAGAAGGCTTCCAGTCCGGTTTTGCCTACATAATCTCCCAGGCGGTAAAACCCACTCGATCGTTTAATATTACCCGAATCGGCCTCCCCGATATAGCCCATTATATGCGCAGCCGCATTATAAGGATAAACTCTCACCGGGCGTTCTACCAATGCAAAACCCGGGAATTTATAAATATTCTCCTCCAGCCTTGCATGCATTTCGGGTGTAAGCAGATCCTCGAATATACTTGGCCGGTAGCGGCCGTTTTTGAGAATGGCGGTAACAATTCGCTTCTTAAATTCTGCCGTATCAATTTCTACCAGTTTACAAAGAAAATTAGTATCCACTCCTTTGATCTGGGAGGGCGTTACTTCCAGGTCAAACATGATGGTATTGTTGAGGATGGCTTTCCCCTTTCGATCATAAATAATTCCCCTGTCGGGATACCTCACTTTCGGGTAAACCGCATTGTTAAATGCCAGGGCTTCATATTTACTGGAAAACAGCTGCAGGTTGACCAGCTGCGCCACAATAATCAGAAATACACCCGCTATAATGAAGCGGATCACAGTAGAGCGTGATTGGTTAAACACAGACATATGGAGTGGAAAAATACAGGATTATATGCAAAGGTAGGGGAAAACTGAACGGGTAAAACTGCAGCAATAAAGGTATTATTCCTTACATATTTGTCCGGAATTTTTCTTTTCGGTAAAACAGCATTTCGGTAACCAGGATCAAGAGCAGGCTAACACCGGTGGAAGCACCAACCTTCCCTAAAAAATACCAGAAACTACCAAAGCTGAGCCATTCCAGAAAAACGAGGTAGGTATGATGTACAAGGGTTAGCACTACCACCAGCACACTGTAGGGCGCCCAACCCATGCTATTGATAGAAGGAGCCCCGTAACTCTGTTCGGCTCCTTCCTGGCGGATCAGCAGGTTTACCAGGAAGGGTCGCAAATAAGCGATCATAACACAGGCAGCAGCGTGGATCCCTGGCCACATTAAAAAGTAATCCAGTGCCAACCCATAAATAAACGCAATTATCATTAACCAGGTACGGCCGGTATTAAACGGCAGCCAGATAATAAACAGGAAATAAATATAGGGAACCACAAATTGGTGTAACGGCGGAATCTTGTGTAGCACAAATACCTGTACCAGCAGAAAGAGCAATGCACGCATACTATGTTTCAAAAAATCACTCATTGGTATTGCGGGTTGCTTTTTCCAGATTGGCCTGTTCTTCCAGCAGCCTGTTTTGTACCACGTACACAAATTGTACCGTAGAGAAATTGGTTGCCGTCTTTAGCCGCAGATTATAAAAATTTGTACTTGGATCATTTAAAACGGAATCTACTGTTCCGATAAGGATATTGGGCGGAAAAATAGACGACAATTCACTCGTTAACACAGAATCACCCTTTTGCACCGGTACACTTTTAGGAATATTCCGCATCTGCACCAGGCGCGGATTCTGACCATCCCAACTGATAGACCCTCTTTCTCCGGTATTTTTAAGCTTTCCATCTACTTTAAAAACCCGGCTGATCATGGTCATAACGGTGGAAAAATTCGGACTCGTATTTACGACCCGGCCCACTACACCCCCCGGACCAATAACTGCCATATCGGGTTGAATCCCCTGGCTGGATCCCCGGTGAATAGTAATAAAATTGGTTTGGGTAGTAACAAAACTACCTACCACTTTAGCATCGCGGTAAATGTATTTCTGGAATGGTTTTAAGGAATCAACCCGTATGGAATCTACCACCAGGCGTTTAGAACTATCTGGTTGCTGGTAATTAGACCGCAATAGATCACGCAGGGCCAGGTTTTCCTTTACCAGGTTTTCATTGGCTTTTTTGAGCTTAAAATAATATTCAACCGTATTGTATTGCCCGTTAATACGGCCGGTAACCTCATTGGCTACACTGGCAAAAGCTGCCTCATGAAACTTGTTATACCGGAATAAAAAAGACAATGCCAATGCCTGTAATGCCAGGAAAGACAGAAAATTAAAATAACGACGGATAAACAGGAAAATATTTCGCATACCGGTTAACGCATCACAAATGGATAGCGGTCATAATTCTTCAGCGCAATTCCGGTACCCCGAACCACGCTTTTCAGTGGGTCGTCCGCTACATGCACCGGTAATTTAATTTTCTGGCTCAATCGTTTATCCAATCCGCGTAAGAGAGCTCCACCACCTGTAATATACAGGCCTCTCCGATAAATATCCGCAGCCAGCTCGGGAGGAGTGGTTTCCAGCGCTTTCAGAATAGCTTCCTCAATTTTAAAAATGCTTTTATCCAATGCTTCTGCAATTTCCTGGAAGCTTACCATAATCTGCTTGGGAATACCGGTTACCAGGTCTCGTCCATTTACCGGGATGTCATCCGGCGGATTGTCCAGGTCTTTCATGGCAGCCCCAATCTGGATCTTGATTTGTTCGGCTGTCCGCTCCCCGATCAATAAACTGTGGTAGCGACGAAGGGCTTCCATAATATCGGCGGTAAATTCATCCCCGGCAATCCGGATACTCTGGTCACAAACAATACCTGCCAGGGCAATTACGGTAATACCGGTGGTACCTCCACCTATATCAATGATCATATTACCTACCGGTTCTTCTACATCAATTCCGATACCCAGTGCCGCTGCCATG
>NZ_LUKG01000050.1:27674-33016 GCF_001601815.1 Flavihumibacter sp. CACIAM 22H1 | reverse complement strand
GAATTATATCCGCACACTCAAAACTTTTATGCGTAAAACGGGCTTCGATATTTTCGAAAATGATGGCCCTTATCCGGGCGATCGGTGCGCCTCTACCAAACACCCCGGGCACAAAGACCTGGAGGATTCTCAATGGAAACAAATGGAATTGCAGAAAGAATTATACCGCTGGTGTAACCAAAATGGCATTTATGTGAATGCCCCCGACTGGTATTTCCTGGATGGCACCCATAAAATTGCGATCGGTTACCGGGAAGTCAATTTTTCCCTCAGCCGCGACCAGCAGAAAATTCTTAACCGACAAAATATTTACGACGGAACCTGGGAAAAAACAGGCTCCATGGGATGGGGATTTGTGCCACTTACCAAATACCAGGGAGGTGGCCCGGAAGCAATTCTTGAGCCGCTCTCCGAACACCTCAACGATTACGAACAACTGATGATGCAGTATTATGGTGCCGGGGTGCAGGCCTGCTACCGCGGGCCACGTCTCTACGATACGGAAACTACCCGACAAACAGTTGTAAAAGTGATCAACTGGTATAAAAAATACCGCGCTATACTTAATGCCGATATCGTTCATTTACGCAGAGCAGACGGCCGCGATTGGGATGGTATTTTACATGCCGATCCCAGCCTCCCTATCAAAGGCCTCGCAATGTTGTACAACCCAACCTCCAGTGCCATTAAAAGAACCCTCCGTTTACCGCTTTATTATACCGGCTTGCGGACCTCGGCAAAAATTTCGGAACAGGATAAACTGCCCCAAACGGTATCGCTTAACCGCGATTTTACCGCTACCATATCCGTTACGATCCCTGCCAATGGATATACCTGGCTAACAGTAACAGCACCCTGAACACCGGCCGCCCGCTAACTATAAAATGATACCATGAAAATTGTTGTTTTGGACGGATATACCTTAAACCCCGGTGATCTGAGCTGGGGAGAACTGGAAGCACTGGGTGAACTTACCGTATACGATCGTACCGGTCCGGATGAAATTTTATCCAGGGCAAAAGATGCCCGGATCCTGCTCACTAATAAAACACCACTGCCGGCAGCTATACTGGAACAATTGCCCGACCTAAAACTCATTAGTGTACTGGCAACAGGATATAATATAATTGATATAACTGCCGCCGATCGATTAGGTATTACCGTAAGTAATGTACCCGGTTACAGTACGGCCTCTGTTGTTCAGCTTAGTTTTGCGTTGTTATTGGAGCTCACGCACCGGGTACAACAACACCATGATTCGGTACAGGCCGGTGGCTGGGCGGCTTCGCCCGATTTTTCGTACTGGAATCAACCACTGGTAGAACTTGCCGGAAAAACAATCGGCATTATTGGCTTTGGCGACATTGGTAAAAAAATGGCCGACCTGGCAGCCGCGCTGGATATGCATGTACTGGTACATAGCAGAACTGAAACAGACCAGGCACACCGCCCAAACTTTCGCTGGGCCAGCCTGGACGAGGTTTTCAGTAACGCGGATGTCATCAGTTTGCATTGCCCCCTTACGCCACAAACAACAGAGCTGGTTAATGCCGGCCGCCTGCAGCAAATGAAAAAGACCGCTTACCTCATCAATACCGCAAGAGGCCCCCTGGTAAACGAGGCCGACCTGGCCCGGGCACTGAACGAAGGCTGGATAGCCGGAGCCGGACTAGACGTATTAAGCAAGGAACCACCAGCATCGGATAATCCATTATTTACCGCAAAAAATTGTTTGATTACTCCCCATATTGCCTGGGCCAGCGTAGCTGCGAGGCAGCGTCTGCTCCATAAAACCGTCGCCAACCTGCAAGCGTTCCTGTCGGGTAATCCCATCAACCGCATCCGGCCTTAACAGTTCCGGTTGGCGTTCTTTATTTCGTATATCTTTTCGAGCGCTTAACAATTGCGCAACATAAAATTTCATTTATCTGTTGATAAGAACCTGTATTTAGTAATCTAGTTCCGGTTGTATATCCTGTTTTTTTACCACTCACCATTTCTGCAACACTACGCTGCAACAATCCTGCGTTCTGATTTGTCTGACCCATCACGGTAAGATGATGACACGTTAACACTAAATCAGCATTATGAGGAAATTTATCTTGTACTTAACGGTATTGATGGCGTTAAGTACAGCAGCTGCAGCACAAAAAGCTGTCACAGGGAAAGTAGTAGATGAAAAGGATGGCAGCCCGATTATCGGTGCTTCTATCCGCGTTAAAAACGGGGCCATTCTGGGCACCACCAACGAAGCAGGAGGGTTCAATGTAAACGTTCCGGCCAATGCCAGAACCCTGGTATTTACTTTCGTTGGTTACACTGAACTGGAAGCCGGCATTACCAGCGGAGAAATGCTGGTTAGTATGAAACAATCCACCCAGTCGTTGAACGAAGTGGTAGTAACCGGTTACCAGACCAGAAGCCGCCGGGCTAATACAGGGTCTGTTTCCGTCGTATCGATTGACGATATCAGAACACAACCCAATGCCTCCTTTGACCAGATGTTACAGGGGCAGGCACCCGGTATCAACGTAAAAACCGGATCGGGTCAGCCTGGTAGAAATGCCGATGTGGTGATCCGGGGTAAGGGATCGATCAATGGATCCAATGCACCGCTTTATATTATG
Source organism: Flavihumibacter sp. CACIAM 22H1 (assembly GCF_001601815.1). Classification (GTDB taxonomy): domain Bacteria; phylum Bacteroidota; class Bacteroidia; order Chitinophagales; family Chitinophagaceae; genus Flavihumibacter. The sequence continues at coordinate 30,389 of NZ_LUKG01000050.1, read as the reverse complement.
GACGGAGTGGAAATCCGTGCAGGTGATTTCAGCACACTTAACCAGAACGATTTTGAGTCGGTTACCATTTTGAAAGATGCTGCTTCTACCGCCATATATGGTTCCCGCGGCGCTAACGGGGTTATCGTTATTACCACCAAAAAAGGTAGGGCAGGAAAGCTGCGCCTGAGTTACGACGGTCAAATTGGTACTGCCCGTTTGCCGGAAAACCAGCTCAAACTCATGAACACCCAGGAAAAACTGGATTTCGAAATGAATATTGCCGGTAACCCCTGGGGATGGGCCCCGGAAGATGTGGAGGAACTCCGGAAAATAAACACCAACTGGAATGATTATGTATTCCGTAATGCGGGTATGCAGTCACACCAGATTTCTGCTTCCGGTGGTACCGATAAAACTACCTTTTTTACCTCCCTGGGTATGTATGACGAAGAGGGTATTACAGTAGGAACCGGCATTAAAAAATACAATGGCCGTATTAATGTTTCACATACCGATAATAACATCAAAATCGGCGCTAACCTGGCGGGTGGCTGGTCGAATTATACCGGTACGTTCGAAGGAGATCAGAGTATCGGCTCCGCACTGAACACCGTTATCTGGGCATTGCCTTATGAAAAAGCGTATAACGACGACGGCAGTTATGGCGAATCTGTACAATTTCCCTTCTGGATTAATCCGGTAGAGGATCTATTGGAAAACCCCAACCGCAGCTGGCAACTGAAAGGTACCGGTAATGTGTTCCTCGAGTATAAATTACCCTGGATCAAAAACCTGACCTATCGCATCAATGCCGGTGGTGATTACTCGCAACTGGAAGGCTTTAGCATCGTTAAAAACGGTACACAATCGGCTCGTCAGAATGAGGCATTTGGCCAGGATTTTCGCCGTAATGGGGAAATTGCCCGTAGCCTAGAACGCCGGTTCCGGTACACCGTTACCAATAGCCTGAATTACCGGACCACCCTCGACCAATCGGGTGATCATAATTTATCGGCCACTGTTTTTACTGAGTTTGTAAAGAACACTTCAAGAGATTTTGATTATACAGCTTATGGGCTTTTACTGCCATTCGATAATGAAGCCGGCTTGGTTCCCGGAACAGCCGATAACGGGTTTATACCGGTTGTTGGTGGCGGTTTTCCTGAAAACAATGCCCTGATGTCTTATTTTGGCCAGATAGATTATTCCTTCAAAAACCGGTATTTCCTGAGTTTAACCGGCCGTACCGACGGATCCTCCAAACTGAGCCCGGAAAATCGCTGGACACAATACGGTTCGGTGGGTGCCAGCTGGATACTGAGCGATGAGAACTTTTATAAGCTCGATTTCATGAACTACCTCAAGCTTAAAGCTAGTTATGGCTCCGTAGGTAACCAGAATGGTATCGGCGATTTCCCGTATCTGCAACAATATGGAAGAGGCAGCTATGGCGGACGTGGTTCCCTGAGTGTAAACCGTTTGGGAAATAACCTGCTTACCTGGGAAATCCGCAGCACCCTGAACGTCGGAGCAGATATGGAATTTTTCCAATCGCGCTTGAGAGCGTCCGTTGAATGGTACAGCAGCTTAACCAAAGGACTCTATTTTTCTCCTTTTGTGCCGAGTACCAGCGGAGGTAATGGCACCCTGCTGAGTAATAACGGAAGCATGCGCAACCGCGGTATTGAAGCTACCCTGGGCGTTAAAATCATCAATACACGTGATTTCAAGTGGTCGGTTGATATGAACTACGCGTATAATAAAAATGTGATCGTATCTCTGCCCGACGGACAGGATTTTCAATTGTATAAAAGTCAGGCATTACAGGTGGGTAAACCCTTTAACAGTTTTTACCTTGTACGATTTGCCGGTGTGAACCCTGAAAACGGCAACTCTCAATACTATAAAGCCGATGGCAAAACCATTACCGAACAATACGATGCCAACGACCTGGTAGTATTGGGTACCAGTGATGCCCCCCATAACGCCGGTATTACCACCACTATCAATTATAAAGGAATTGAGCTATCTGCCTTCGGTGTTTATTCTGCCGGAAACTATATCTACAATAATGCCCGTTTTAACGTAGAGTACAATGGCTATACCACGTCCGGGTTTTCGAAAAATGCCCTGAATGCCTGGACCACACCCGGACAAGTAACAAATTTCCCCAGGCTGAGTGAAACAACCGAAGGAAGCACCACCCGCTTCCTGGAAAAGGGTGATTTCTTCCGCCTTAGAAACGTTCAACTGGCCTACACTCTTCCTGCAGAAGTAGTAAGCCGGCTTAAAATTCAGGGTTTCCGGATTTTTGTACAGGGACAGAATCTCTATACCAGCTTTAAATTCCAGGGATGGGATCCGGAAGTATCTACCGTTACCAATGCCGACGTAAACTCCAACGCAGCAGTAAGCGGTGCACAGTACCCGAGCTTAAAGCGTGTAACCGTTGGTGTTAACCTTACCCTTTAATCACACAAAACAGAAAAAATGAAACGTACTATAGTATACACCGCAATCCTGGCGGGCTCGCTCTTTGCCGTGGCAGGTTGCAATAAGCAACTGGAAACGACTCCACAGACAGAATTAACGGAATTGAAGACCTTTGAAGACGTGCAATCGGCTTTGCTGGGTAGTTATGAGGGATTTAAAAGTAATCGCTATTACAATAACCCCGCAGCCAGCGGATCTGCAAGTGCTTTCAGCGCCCTTCCTGACCTGATGGGTGATGAT
>NZ_LUKG01000050.1:0-27591 GCF_001601815.1 Flavihumibacter sp. CACIAM 22H1 | reverse complement strand
TGTCAGAACTGGCCTATAATGCAGATAATGGCATTGTTCAACTGGCTTTTCGCCAGCCCTATGAAATCATTTCCAGGGTGAACAATTTATTACAGGCATTACCGAAATATGAAACAGGCGATACAGAAACAGACGCAAAAACCATACGTGGACAGGCATTGGCTATCCGCGCACATGCTCATTTTGACCTGCTCCGTTATTTTGCCACTTCTTATGATCGGAATTCCTCCGAATTGGCCATTCCTTATGTTACCAGTTTTGACCCCCTGAACCCGCTTACCATTCAGCCGGGCAGAAATACCGTAAAAGAAGTATACGATCAGATCTTCAATGACCTGGAAGATGCGCTGGTGGCATTTGATGCAGGAGGTAATCCCTCCGGAAATTCCTCGCGTTATTATATAGATCAAACCGTGGTATACGCCATGCGTGCCCGGATCAATCTCTATGCAAAGAACTGGCAGGCGGCAATCGATGACGCTACGGAAGCATTGAATAATCGTCCACTTACCAATGCCAGCGGTTATGTGGCTGCTTTTTCAAGGAACAATGAAGCCACGCCATCGAGCGAAGTATATTGGGCAATTCCTTCGGATAATGCACTTACACCAGGAGGGGCCATTTCTGGCGGAAACCCGAGTTACCGGGTAGCTACTCCTTTATCGAATGTCATTAAAGATCTGGGAGGTGCTTATGATGATGCGGGCATTATCCTGTTTAACCAAACCGGTATTGGTGGTTTCCAGCGGACAATCGTAGATAAATATGCAGGCGTAAACAGCTTTAAGGTATTCAGGGCAGGAGAGATGATGCTGATTCGTGCAGAAGCCAAGCATCATTTAGACGATGCAACAGCGCTGGATGACCTGAATGAACTTCGGGCTGCCCGTGGGGTAGAAGAAGGTACAGAAACAGGTGATGATCTGCTCGACGCCATTTTACTGCTTCGCCGGGTAGAACTCCTCGGGGAAGGCCATCGTTGGTTTGATCTGAAGCGTACCACAAGGATCATTAACCGAAGCGAATGCGGTGTGGCAGACGGCTCTTCTTCAAATAATTGCTCTGCCGGTGCAGATTCCCGTTCCTGGGCATTCCCTATTCCCTTTAACGATATCCGCGTAAACCCGAACCTTAGTCAAAATCCTGGTTATTGATAACCTGGCCGGTCTTTTTTTGCGCAAATTGAAGACCGCGCAAACGGTTGGCGTGGTTTAAAAAACTACTTATTCCTTATTTTGGGGCTTATATGAATAAGCCCCTTTTTTATTTCCTGGTCGGATCGTTTTGCTTACAGGCAACAAGTTTACCGATTGTTTCAATGGCACAAAATAATCCGAACCCGGTATCTGGCCAGCCATTAATTAACCCGCTTGACTTCGTTAACCCGTTTATCGGAACCACCAATGCAGAGCAACCCACCAAATGGGGTGCGGAAGGAGGTACTTACCCGGGTGCAGTTGCACCCTGGGGATTTGTTCAACTAAGCCCGGAAACCAAAACCGGCCATCTTAAAGGATACGATTACCGCGATTCAACCATCTATTTTTTCAGTTGCGCTAACCATAGCAGCGGTTATCCTAACGGGTCTGCCGGTACTATGAAAGTGCTGCCACTTGCCCATCCGAGGTTTCGTAAAAAACCTTCGGCAGGAAGGCCGTTCCGCCATGAACAGGAGAAAGCTTCGCCCGGTTATTACCAGGTTCAGTTCAGTGATGACCAGGGCTCGGCCGAAATGACCACGGCTGTGCACACAGGCCTTTTCCGCTTCCGGTTTCCAACGGGCGTGTTACCAAGGGTATACCTGGGTGAAATGGGCAAACTTACGCCCCGCTCTAAACGGCTTCTTTACAGCGAACGCCTCAACCTTTTGCTTTCCTTTCCAACAGATATGATGGGCATGGAAAATGTGGAAGACGGCACCATTCTCACGTTTGCACAAAAAACAGGTGATAATTCACTGCTAATGAAAATTTCGCTCTCCACCGTAGACGAAGCCGGGAGTATGCGAAATATGCAAACCGAATGCCCTGATTGGGAATTTGATCAATTCAAAAAAATCAACCAGCAACGATGGGCTGATCTGCTTAATACCATCAGCATCGAAGATGAATCTGCCGATAATAAAATAAAATTTTACACCGCACTTTACCATTCCTACCTGGTGCCCTGGATTATTTCGGATGTGGATGGCCGGTATAAAGGAGCCCGCGGAAAAATTTATCAGACGAAAGGAAAAAATCAGTACGGAAAATTCTCACCCTGGGATACCTATCGCAGTTTGCACCCGCTTTTAACGTTACTGCAACCGGCCGTTCAGGAAGATATGATCCGGTCTATGCTGGACGTTTTTGTCCAAACCGGAAAGCTCCCAAAAGGCCCTATGACCGGCTATCATTCCCTTCCGGTAATTTTAGATTCCTGGCGTAAAGGAATCAAAGGATTTGATATACAGCAAGCCTGGACAGCCATGAAAGCATCGCTCGACTCCAGTTTAGCAGAGCCTGATTTTGCGGAATATACCCGGCTTGGATATGTATCGGCAGCTTTTTCCGAATCCGTTACCAAAACGGTTGAATTTGCGTATAACGACTGGATCATGGCAGAAATGGCCAAAGAACTGGGCGATACAGCAGCTTATGCCCTGTATGCGCCCCGGGCCCTGAATTACCGGAATCTTTTTCATTTCCCTTCCGGATTTATAGTGCCCCGGAAAGGAACCGGCTTTATTGAAGAACCTGAAAGCAATGGGTATAAAGAAGGCGATAAATGGATCTATAGTTATGTCGTTCCGCACGATGCAAGAGGACTGGTTAACTTAATGGGAGGAGATGCTGAATTTTCGGCCAAACTCGATTCTGCGCTCTCAACCGGCCTTTTATTATTCGACAATGAACCTGCATTTCATGTTCCTTACCTCTTCAATTTTACGGACGAACCGGCCGTATCACAGGCATGGGTGCGCGAAATCATGCAACAGAAATTTCTCGCCCGTCCGGGTGGTATCCCCGGCAACGATGACCTCGGATCCATGTCGAGTTGGTTTGTTTTTAGTGCCATGGGATTTTACCCGGTTGCCGTTGGTGCCCCGGTGTATGAGATCGGATCACCCCTGTTTCAAAAAATGCATATCCGGTTACCAGGCGATAGATCCCTGGCGATCCTGGCACCGGAGAATTCATCGCGCGCAGTTTACCTGCAGTCTGTAGAACTGGACGGACAGCCTCTTAACCGGTTGTTCCTACAGCAGGCGGAATTGGCCAAGGCTGGCACCCTCCGCTTTAAAATGGGCGAAAAGCCGGCCAATGCTGCTTTTCAGGCAACTGTTTTTACCGGCAGGTCGGCAACGGAGCTGCCTGTGAAAGCCAAACTGGAAGCGGTTTATACGGCGGCTAAAAATGTTTATTCCAATGATAGCATCTGGATACAATTTACACTTTCTAATAAGGGAGCAGCGGGCATTTACCCTGTTCAACTATGGGTAAATGATCAACTCTATGGTACTAAAAACTGTTGGGTGCCGGCAGACAGTACCCTGCAGGATTCGGTGGCCCTGCAACTTTACCAACCAGGCAACCACCTGGTACGGCTTAATGAAGGCAGTGCACAACTGGTTCAGGTGGCGCTTCCACCCCGCGAACCGGCCAATAGCTATGTTATTGAAAAACTGGATGCAAAACCATTAGCCCCCCTTGGAAAAGAACACCAGCTTTTATTTACCATTAAAAACCAAACGGGCCGCCTGGATACGGCATTGGTGGCCATCAAAAACAACGGCTTGCTGGTTAAAGAAGAAACCGTGGTATTGCAACCCGGGGAACGTAAGCTGGTAGGCAGCAGTTTTATTCCAAAAAACCTGGGTATCCAACTGATTGAAATAGGCCAACAATCGGCCCGGGTGAAAACAGTGGAACGAACGATTGATAAAATGGTATTGGATGTGGCGATGGGTAAAATCAGGCCGGGCGAACAAGTGCCAGACTTATCCGGGCTTGGAAATAAGGGTAGTTATCGAAAGGAAACCAGGGTTATGGGCGATAACAGTACGCAAACCATCGAATACGTACAATTCGAAAATTCAGCCAGTCTTGATGAACTGGAAGAGGAAATCACCGTCATGGCCTGGGTTTTACCAGGTAAGCAGCGGGGCATGGCAGATATAATTTCCAAAGGCGACTTTATTGTGATTCAGCAAACCGGCCGAACCCTCAGTTTTTTTGCAGGCGGCTGGGGCCAGGGAAGCTGTGATGTAGCTCTGCCGGCAAACTGGGAAAACAAATGGCATCATATTGCCGCCGTTTGCAAAGGCCGGCTCTATACCCTTTATATAGATGGTGTTAAAGCCGGCTCTTTCGAAATTGATCGGGCGGTAAATTTATCGTCTCGCTTACGCTGGGTATTGGGCGGCAATGAAGAATTTCCGGATCAGCGCTATTTTAACGGCCGTATTAATGGATTCAAAGTTTTTGCGGCGGCATTAACGGCGGATGAAATTGAAGGAGAAATGTTGCCGATGGAATAATTGCTCCTGCGCTTAATGATGCCAGCCCCTGCCTACCTGATCAAAAACCCGGCATACAGCGGGTTCGGGTAAATTGCCTATTTGTTGCTTGTTGCAGGGATCGTACACCAATAGTTGCCGGATGGCCCTTTCCGTGTAATGGGTGGAAAGCCGTACAAAAAATCCTGCTTCACCAAATAATTCCACATACGCAACCAGCAGCTTACAAAGCGGGTCTCCCAGTAGAACAATCCAGTGAAAGGGCCTGCTTGCCAGAAATTCTGTACTTAATCCCAATAGATGCGGACATAACAAAGGTGTTGGCTCGGAAATAGGGGCCCGGTTTTTCCAATAGTAAAAATTAAAGCAGGTTTTACTGATTGCCCGATTTACCTGCTCTCTATCTTTTACCGGCAGGGGGGTACCCGGGCATGGTTGAAACGGATCAGTTCTGGCTGATCGGGCTGGTTGTACCTGGTATTGTAGTATCCAGGGCTTGCAGAAATCATACAACGCTTTGTCAATTTCACGGCCTGCTGCTTCATTGCAGGTACGGCAAAGTAAGCGCCTGCTTTTTATGGAGCTTCCCAGGGCACTGGGAATAATATGTTCCCAGGACTGATTGTTTTTATGGAGGGTATTGTTGCAGGAATAGCAGCGCGCCATTCCTGCAAAATATAGTATTTAAACCGATTAATTATCGGTTTAAATACTATACTTCAATACCAGGATTCCGCAATCAAATTTGATAGCATCCTGCAGTTGATACGCTTTTTTCTGCTCCAGGCTGCCAAAAACAGGCATGCCCTTGCCGATGGCCGACGGGTTAATGAATAAATACAGTTCATCAATCAGTTCAGCTTTGATAAGATCCTGTACAAACCGGTTACCTCCATATACAATTATATCTCCCCCTTCCTGCTGTTTCAGTTGATTAACTACGTCGGTAAGAGGACCCGCAGTAACGGTTGTATTATCCCAGGGAGAATTTTTTAACGTGTTACTGAACACTATTTTGGGTGTATCGGTAAATTTTTTGCCTGCAGCCTGTTCAGGATTCGTATCATCTGCCGCTACACCGGCCCAATGAGGAATAAATCCTTCGGCCAGTTTTCGGCCCAGCAAAATACTGTCTACCGGTTCTGTTAAGTCGGTTACATACTGTTCAATATCTTTTGTCCAGGGAAAATGAATAAAATCCATTTCTCCATTGGGGCCGCCCATAAACCCATCTATCGTGGTTTGTACCTGCAGTTTTAATTTGCGCATTTTTATTATTGATTAGGTGATGAATAGGTTACTAAATCTATCCCAATTCCATTAGGATCCTGCACGGCGAAATGCCGGTCGCCCCAGGGCTCGTCCCGCAGTTCTACCCGGATCGGCAGGTTTAACGCAGTGATTTTTTTATAAAGTTCGTCTACATGGTCTGTTTCAATCGTTACATACATGCCTTTTCCTTCAAAAGCCGGGTGAAACAGGGGCTGCTGGCTAGGATGATCGGGCAATAAAAAGCTGATTGCCCCTGAGATGATCGGGTGTATGTAACAACAAATAAAACTCTTTGCTTTCGGCTATTTTTTCGGTGATTATTCCTGCATTTAGTTTCATGTTACTGTTTTTTTGCTTTGTAAGCAGTGGGAGAAAGACCTGTCCAGCGTTTAAAGGCACGCAGGAAGGCGCTTGGTTCCGTGTAGCCCAGCATATGGCTGATATCCTTTAGCGTGAAATGTTCATTGTCCAGGTAGTTAAGGGCCAGTTTTTTACGTACCGCATCCACAATCTGTAAATAACTGCTGCCTTCCTCTTTCAGTTTACGTTGCAGCGCCCTTGCGGTTGTATTAAAGTTGTAGGCCACTGCCTCAAGAGAAACTGTTTTCAAATAAGAATTGGTAAGCAGGTAGTTAAATATTTTCTGTTGCCATAGCTGCTTGCTCGTACCAGGCTGTATCAGTGATCCGATTTTTTTCAACAGCACTTGCTGTAATTCATAATTGGCTGATAAGATGGGAATATCCAGGTGTCTGGCCGAAAACACCAGACAGAGCTGTGTTGTTTTTCCAAGCGAAGAACACCTGAATACCCGTGCATATTCATAAGGTTCTGCCAGGAAATACGGAAAACCAGCTTGCTGGGGTTTTACTTTTTCCAACAGTAATCCATCCATTTCGTGTAATACGAAAACCAGCAAGCAATCTGCCAGGTGCCGGTACGAATATGGGAAGCGGGTTGCTTTTTCTTCATCTGCCAGGAGATATATAGTAAAGACGGATTCCTCGTGATGGATTTGCATATCAAAAATAGGAGAGGTCATTTTTACCAGGGCGCAGGCATTACTTAAGGCCTCGCTTACGGTTGCACTGGTTTGAATGATTTGTCCAACAACTCCCAAAGCGGCGAGTTGGAGCGATTCTCCAAAATGCAGCCCAAACAGGAAATCGCCAGTTTTATGACTGGCATTTTTCCACAATAGTTCCGTTTGGGCAGCGCTGACGGAATAAGCGGGATCATTTTTAAGCGCTTTGAAACTGATGGACGAAGCGCTGCACAGTTCTTCCGGATCAAGATCGCGTTGAACCGCATATCCCAGTAAGGCCATGGTAAACTGTCGCTGAAAATTGTCCATAAGGCAAGGTTTTATACTGTTGGCCGGGCGGTTTGCAAATAGGCCATCAACCCCACCCAGGCGGCTACGGCCAGAATAACCAGGGAACCTAACAGGCTAATGCTTGCCCAGGTGCCAATGGTAACCATAATACTAAGTACAACCCACAACATATCCAAACCTGTAATGAACCTTACCTGTTGCGGCTTGATTTCTTTCTGCAGGGCCGCATACAGTACATAGATAGAAAACAGCACCAGGAAAATTCCGGTTGCGGTGAAAACCCTGGTTGCCGAAAGGCCGAATAAACCCGCAATCGGCTGCGTAAAGGCCAATAATGCTATACCGGTAATTCCGGAGCTGATTCCATTGATGGCAAGTGTTGATTTTACTGAAAGCATAGTGTTTGTTTTTATGCCTACAAAACTATTGTTCAGTAACCCCCTGGCTATTACCATCCTATACGGTTCTGCTATCATTTTACGACAACTACCGGCAGTTATCAGGCCCTTTCGCAAATTTCTTTGAGTTTTTTCAGGGCTGCAGGATACCCTTCTTCAAACATGGCTATCCATTCCGGCGTAGTTTCCAGTTCAACCAGTAGCCGGGTAATTCCGCCCGATTCAGTAAACCGATAGCCTTCGGTGCTGCCGATCCAGCCTTTTGCTTCTTCGCTGGTAACATCCGGCGTTAGATCCGGTTGAAGAACCGCTGTATGTTCCAACAGTATATAAGTAGCTTTTTCCAGTTCTTTTACAAGGGCAGCAGTGCCTCCGTTACCGGGGGATATAAACCGGAGTAATTCGCCTTGCTCCCATTTTCCGTCGTAATATGAATTGGGCCAGGCAACATGCACCCATTCCTTGTAGGTATCCGGTGCTGTCAGCAAATCGTAGACGGTTTGCCTGGGGGCTGCAATGTCGATGGTGAAATTGATTTTTTTCATCAGATGGCTTGTATTGATTAATTGCCTTCCAAAATTGCACCAAAAACCTGCTTGGGAGAGGTGTAGAATTGGACAGAAAAGGGGTTAATTCCGACAAGTAGCTAATCGGGCTTGCTCACCGCTCCAATCAGGTTGACATCAACTAGAACAAGGGAGGTGACCATGTTTTTAACCGTTTCCTTGTATCGTAAGAAATGAGCCGTTTTGATATGAGACTGGTAAGCAATTTTGTCTGCATAAATTTCCAGTATGGTAATATGGTTGGGGGCCGTTTTTTCTGCTACCGCGTAATAGGTGAGTACCCCGGGTTCCTGCTGTATGGCTGCATTCATCTGCGTTTTCAAAGCGCTGTTGTAGGCTTCTAACTGGCTGGAGTCAACGATTATTTTAGCCAGTCGAATCATTTTTTTTGTTTCCTGCGCTGCTGTCGGCTGGCAATGGAATAACGCAGTTAGGAACAGGATTGCGATCATGCCTTTGGCTGAATGGAGGGGGGTAGTCATATAGGTTTTATAAATTAACAGGTTGTATCAATTTACTAAATTAGGCTATGAAAAAAAATCTCCTCTTACTGGCATTGATCCATTCGGTTATGCTGGTACTTGCACAAACACCTGCAGAAGATACAGCTGTTATTTATCGTAAACTCGATTCTATTGCCGTAATAGAGCAGAAAGTTATGATGCCGATGCGCGATGGGATTCGGCTTGCCACTGATATTTATCGGCCAAAAGGAAGCCAGAAAGTGCCTGTTGTATTTTCCCGCACCCCCTATAATTTCAATACCTGGATAGACGGTAAGATGAGTACGCGAACATTGGAAGCTGCCTATGAAGCAGTGCAACATGGCTATGCGTACGTGGTACAAAATGAACGAGGCCGTTTCTTTTCGGAAGGAGACTGGGATATCCTTGGCACGCCTCTTACGGATGGTTATGATGCAATCGACTGGTTGGCCAATCAATCCTGGAGCAACGGAAAAATTGGGTTAATTGGGTGTTCCTCCACCGCTGAATGGCAAATGGCTGTTGCTTCGCAAAATCATCCTGCCCTGGCGGCCTTGGTAGCGCAGGGCTATGGGGCAGGCCTGGGGCGGGTAGGAAAATTTATGGAACAGGGAAACTGGTACCGTGGAGGGGCACAGCAAATGCTGTTTACAGCCTGGCTTTATGGTACCCAGCACGATCGGTATAGACCTGCACTTCCCCGGGGATTGTCGCAGGAAGACTTGCAGCGGCTTCAACGCTTTTATGATATGGGGCCTGAAATGCCAAGGGTAGACTGGGCGGCTAAACTAGCCCACCTGCCGGTAAAGGATATTCTTAAAAACGTACAGGGCCCCGTAGGTATCTACGAAAACATGATTGCTCGCAAACCCAATGATACCGCCTGGTATAAAGGTGGTTTATACCACGATTCAATGCCACTGGAAGTGCCTGCCTACTGGTTTGTTTCCTGGTACGATGTTTCGTCTGCCCCCAATATTGCCCTTTTTAATCATGTCCGTAACAGTGCCAAAAAACCAGGGGTGGCAGATAACCAATACCTGGTAATAGCGCCTGTTTTGCATTGCTCGTTTAAACGGGCTACGGAGAATACAATTGTCGGACAAAGAAATGTGGGCGATGCCCGGCTGAACTATGATGAGTTAACCTGGGGATGGTTTGATATGTTACTGAAAGGAGAACAAAATGGGTTTAAAAGCAGCAATCCTCGTGTACGGTATTACACCATGGGTAGCAACAGATGGCAGGAGGCAGAAAGTTTTCCATTACCGAATACAGAAATGCGGAGTTTTTACCTGACCAGTGGAGGTAAGGCCAATACACGCCTTGGCGATGGCAGGCTTTCCCTGAAAAAGCCTGGTTCAAAAAACAATTCGGATAGTTTTATCTACGATCCGCTCAACCCGGTGCCTTCCTACGGAGGAAATGTTTGTTGTACAGGCAATGCTATACAGGGTGGTTCATTTGACCAGGCTGCTATGGAATTAAGAAAGGATATCCTCGTTTATACCTCGGAGGAGCTTACGGAAGGGGTGGAAATAACCGGCTTTATAGAATCAACCCTGTATGTTTCCTCCACCGGTTTGGATACAGATATTACCATTAAACTGCTTGATGTGTATCCTGATGGGAAAGCCTATAATCTGGATGAAACCATCCAGCGATTGCGTTACCGCGAGGGCTATGATAAAGAGCTTATGATGGAAAAAGGAAAAGTGTACAAGGTAGATCTAACGCCGATGGTAACCAGTAATTACTTTGCAGCCGGGCATAAAATAAGGATTGAGATCTCCAGCAGCAATTTTCCGCGTTTTGAACGCAACCTGAATACCGGGGGGAATAATTTTGATGAGGCTACCGGAATTGTGGTGGAAAATCGTATTCATCATTCTTCGAGGTATCCTTCTGTAATAAGGCTTCCGGTTAAAAAATAGTTGCAAAAAAAGCAGCAAGTACTTCGTTTTACGAAATTTATGTTTCTATATTAGTCCCCGAGAAATAAACTTATCATGAAAAACAACCTATCCAAAAAACTGCTTATCGCAGGATGTGCTTTTTTAATTTTTTCTACGCGTTCTTCGGCACAAATCAGTGTGGGGCCGGAAGCCGGTTTTACTGCGTCCGGATTATATGACCAGGATGCAGAAACCTATGCGGGGGTAAATATCCATGTAGGTGCAACGGCGCATTTTCAGCTCAATCATTTTCTGGCTGTACGTCCCTCTTTATTATTCAAAACCGGTTCCATGTCACTGGATGGCTATGGTGAAAAAATCAAACTAAACCGAATTTCTATTCCCATTCCGATCATGTACTCGCATGTATTTGACAATGGCGGTACAGTATTTGGTGGTGCCGGTCCAAATATCATGTACCATCTGTCGGGAAAATATGAAATGGATGATATGGGATCCCGTGATATTGAATTTGGTTCAGGTAATTCGGATATGAAACGACTTGACCTCGGGGTGCATATTAAAGGGGGGTATCAATTCGGGAATGGCATTTCTTTAAGTACGTTTGCCAATATTGGTACAACGAATCTGTCCAATTCCAGTGAAAGTAAAATCCGCTCCCTAGATGCCATTGGTTTTTCCATTGGGTGGATGTTTGGATCAAATGCTTCAGAATAGTTTTCAAACGGCCTCCATTCGGTTGCTTTTTAACTGATAACAAGAGCTGTTTTATTGTATTTTTTTCGGTACTCCATAGGAGAGAGGCCGGTTATTTTTTTAAATAATTCCCGGAACGATTTTATATCTGTATAGCCCAGGTCATACATCACTTCCGCAATAGTTTGCCGACTGGTTTCAAAAGCTTTTTTAGCCGCTTCAATTTTTAACCGTTGCAGATATTCCAGTGGTGTATGGCCAGTGGCTTTACTGAATCGCCTGTCGAGGCTGCGCCTGCCTATTGAAAAGCTGGTGGCCAGTTGTTCAATAGACAAGGTTGTGCGAAGGTTTGTTTCCATGAATGCCTGCACCTGCAGGATGGTTTCATCCGTATGCGTTTTGAGACCATTAAACAAAATAAATTCAGATTGCCGGGTTCGATCCATTTCTATCTGGAATACTTTGGAACAATAAATAGCTGTTGGACGATCGAAATATTTTTCAACCAGGTATAAGAGCAGGTTGAGAAAGGAATACGCTCCGCCATTGGTATAAAGCCCGTTTTCATCCGTAATAAGTTGGTCTGGTTGAACTTTGATAGCCGGGTACAGGTTTTGCAGGGTGGCTGCAAATGCCCAATGGGTAGAACAATGGCGGTTTGTTAACAACCCTGTTGCGGCAAGTAAAAATGCCCCCGTACAGATACTTGCAATTTCAGCGCCTTTAGCATGCTGCTCACCGATCCAATGAATCAGGTCCTGGTTCATGTGAACGGCTTTTTCATAATTATGCTGCAGGGATGGAATTATGATTAGCTGTGTGCTTTGGATATTTGTAAAACGCTGGTGTGGTTGAGCGGAAAACAGCCCATCGTGGAACTCAATTTTTTTGGAAGAACCAGCCAGCTCTATCTTGTAACAATTTTTATTGCCCAGCTCCATCCAGTAACGGTTGGCCCTGCTCAGAATTTTATAAGCTCCTACAATACTGCTGAGATTGTTATCTCCATTTGGTACCAGGATAGTGATATGCTTCATGACCCAAAGGTAGTCCTCGATTATGTCCAAATCAACCCCTTAGAATGTCTAAATGGCACAGCTTTTGGCTGGCCGGCAGGTTGTAGTTTTAGGGTCTAAACTACATTCTATGGCAACGATTCTGCACCGGATCGGTATTAAGACCGATTCTATCAATGACGTATTTAAGGCAATTTCCACCATCGAGGGATTAAAAGGCTGGTGGACCACAGCTACCAACGGTGTAGCAGACCAGGTGGGTGGCGATCTTCAGTTTCGGTTTGGAGCGGGTGGATTTGATATGAAGGTCCGCTCTTTGGAAGCCCCTCGTTTTATCAGTTGGGAAGTTACTGCATTAGAGAAGGAATGGATTGGTACTACTATTGAGTGGCAGCTAAAAAAAGAAGGGGACTATATCATTGTGCTTTTTAAGCACGATGGCTGGAGAGCGGCCACCGAGTTCATGCACCATTGCAGCACCAAATGGGCCATTTTCCTGATGAGCCTTAAATCACTGGTGGAAACCGGCGTTGGAGCACCTAGTCCCGATGATACCAAAGTGGACAATTGGAATTAAAAGCAGAATAAATTTGGTTGTTTAAACGTTTAAGCTATCTTCGAATGAAGAAACGAAGCTTTAAACTGCCATATGGAGAAGGATCAACTGGTACTTGGAGTCGATTTTGGAACTGATTCGGTAAGAACCATTTTAGCGGATGCCCGCACCGGTGCACAATTATCCAGCTCCGTGGTTGCTTTCCCGCGCTGGAAACAGGGCCTGTATTGCGATCCTGCGCAAAACCAGTTTCGACAGCACCCCCTGGATTATATAGAAGCTTTAACAGAAAGTATCCAAACCTGCCTGCTAAAAGCAGCACCCGGAGCCGCCGCATTTGTAAAAGCATTGTCGATCGATACAACCGGATCTACGCCTGTGGCAGTAGATGAAAGCGGCCAACCACTTGCTTTACAGCATCGTTTTGCAGCCGACCCCGATGCCATGTTTATATTATGGAAAGACCATACCGCTACCCGGGAAGCTGCTGAAATAAATACGGTAGCCGAACGATTCCAGCCCGATTACCTGCAGTACGTGGGGGGTATTTATTCCTCTGAGTGGTTTTGGGCCAAACTATTAAAAACCGTTCGTACGAATAAATCGGTTAGGGATGCCTGTTATTCCTGGGTAGAACACTGTGATTGGATGCCTTTTCTGTTAACCGGCGGAACGCATGTCAGTCAGATGAAGCGCAGTGTTTGTACGGCAGGGCATAAAGCGTTGTGGGCGCCCGATTGGAATGGATTGCCCCCCGCTTCCTTTTGGCAGGAGATGGATCCGGTAGTAGCGGATATTTCCGGGCGCTTATATAAACAGGTATACCATGCGGGCGAATCTGCCGGTGTCATTTCACCGGAATGGGCGCAAAAACTTGGGCTGCCTGCTACCGTACAGATCGGTATCGGCGCCATGGATGCACATATGGCCGCCGTTGGCGGCGAAATAGAACCTTATTATTTATGTAAAGTAATGGGAACCTCCACCTGTGATATGATGGTGGTACCATCCACTGCGGAGAAAGTTATGGTCAAAGGCATCTGCGGTGTGGTGGAGGGCTCCATTATTCCGGGCATGACCGGGCTGGAAGCAGGCCAGTCGGCATTTGGCGACGTATATGCCTGGTTTAAGGAACTCTTACTTTGGCCACTCTTACAGGGCGCTCCTTCCTTTTTTACGGAAGAACAAATCAGCGCTTTGGCGGATCAGTTGATTCCGGAATTGTCTAGGCAGGCTGCTGAACTTCCACTCACCGAAACAGCGCCTTTAAGTACAGACTGGTTCAACGGACGGCGAACGCCGGATGTAAACCCTTATGTGAAAGGAGCGATCACAGGTCTGCAGCTGGGATCTTCCGCACCGCAGCTATTCCGCTCACTGGTAGAAGCCACCTGCTTTGGCGCACGCGCTATCATTGAACGCTTCCAGGAAGAAAACATTCCGGTAAAAGGACTAACCGGCGTGGGCGGCATTGCGAAAAAATCTCCCTTTGTTATGCAGCTGATGGCGGATATAACCGGACTGCCTTTGAAGGTAAACCGGGCTGAACAAACCGGGGCATTGGGAGCCGCTATGTTTGCGGCCACCGTAGCAGGTATTTACCCCGATGTTTCTACTGCCATGAAATCTATGGGACAGGGTTTTGAACGGGTTTACACGTCCGATAAAGAAAAAATATCCATTTACTCCAAACGCTATGAACAGTATAAGGCCCTGGGTTCATTTATCGAAACCAGCCTTAATCCCTACATTTGAGTATGGAGAAAAAAGTGTCCATAAAAGATATTGCCAAACACCTGGGTGTTTCCACAGCCCTGGTAAGTTATGTATTAAACAATAAAGAAAAACAGGCAAGGGTTGGTCCGGAAATGGCTGAACGCATTCGGGCTACCGCAAAAGAAATGAATTACCAGCCCAACCTCATTGCCCGCAGTTTACAAAGTGGAAAAACCCGTACCATCGGCCTTATTGTAGCAGATATTTCCAACCCTTTCTTCAGTAATATTGCCCGGGTAATTGAAGATGAAGCCAGCCTTAATAATTATACCGTAATCTTTGGCAGCTCAGATGAGAACGCTGAAAAATCAGCCAGCCTTATCAATGCACTTATCAAACGCCAGGTAGATGCGCTCATTATTGCACCGGCCGAAAATACCGAAGAACAACTTAGCTTGTTGAGCCAGCGCAAATTTCCCTATGTTCTGATAGACCGGTATTTTAATACGCTTGATGCCAACGGGGTGCGTATTAACAATTTCCTGGCTTCCTACAAAGCGGTAAAACACCTTGCCAAACAGGGCTATACGAAAATCTGTATGATTGCTTACCAGACCAAACTACCGCATATGGAAGACCGTAAACAGGGGTTCCTGAAAGCGATGGAGGAACTGCAACTGCCCCTCCATGAAAACAGCCTGAGGGAGTCTAGTTATGAAGCCATCCAGGAAGACGTAGCGCTAATCATGCACCAGTTACTGGATACGAAAAAAGAACGACCCGATTCCTTTTTGTTTGCAACCAACTCGCTGGCGATAAACGGTCTGAAAGAAATCAATAAACGAAAAATAGTAGTACCCGATGAACTGGGCATTATTAGTTTTGATGAATCCGACGCTTTTGATTTTTTCTATTGTCCGCTTACCTATATTAACCAAAGCACAGAACGTATTGGAAAAGAAGCTGTGCGTATTCTTATGAATCAATTGGAAAAAAAACCGGAACATTCACCAACTGGCCTTGATACCACCCAGATTGTAATCGATGCTCAATTGGTTACCCGGGCCTCCTGTAGAGAAAAGAAAAAAAAGGAATAATTTTTTTTAGTCAATATTGCTTAAACGTTTATGCTTCTGACTGCTAATTATACTTTGTAAATCCAACGATATGCGTACACAACAATTGCTGTTGCTTTTATTGCTACTGAGCGGACCTGTTTTCGCCCAGCAAAAATTCAATGGGCTTGATATGAACCTGGGCAACCTGTCAAAGCTCTCTGATGCCAGAACCCGATCCATTAGCCCCGAAAATTTTTCCGGTGCCAAAGGCAAAGGAGGCATGGCAGACGCAGTTAAAGACAAGGGAAAACGGAATGTAGCCAATGCAGCACAGGAAGCACGTGATCTGGGTACCGGCTGGAAAGTAAACCCTTTTATCATTATCAATCCGAATGAAACCATTACCATCGCCGAAATGGAAGGTCCCGGTGCTATTCAGCATATCTGGATGACGCCCACCGGTAACTGGAATTTTACCATTATCCGTGTGTACTGGGACGATGAAAAAACACCGTCTATTGAAGCTCCTATCGGTGCATTCTTTGGCATGGCCTGGAATGAGTACGCGCATTTGAACAGCCAGGCGGTAACAGTAAACCCCGGCAGCGCTTTTAATTGCTACTGGAAAATGCCCTTCCGAAAAAAATGCCGCATTACCATGGAAAACAGTAACGATGAGGAAGCCATGCGTCTTTACTACCAGGTCAATTATACCTTAACCGAAATAGGGGAGGAGGAAGCCTATTTCCATGCACAATACCGGCGTTCCAATGCCAGTAATAACACCAGTAGTATTCATACTATAATTGATGGTATCAAAGGTAAAGGTCAATATGTTGGAACTTATATGGGGGTAGGAGTTACCAATAACGGCTGGTGGGGAGAAGGAGAAATCAAATTCTATATGGACGGCGATAAAGATTACGCAACCATCGTAGGCACCGGAACAGAAGATTATTTCTGCGGCTCCTACAATTTTGAAAATAAAGCCATTCACCAATACCAGGAATTTTCTACGGCGTATGCCGGGTTGCACCAGGTCATTCGGCCAGATGGCGTTTATAGATCACAACAGCGTTTTGGCATGTATCGCTGGCATATCATGGATCCAATCCGGTTCGACGGCGATTTAAAAGTAACCATCCAGGACCTGGGCTGGCGGCAGGGCGGGCGTTATCTTCCCCAGCATTCTGATATAATTACGGTTGCCTACTGGTACCAGCGCGAACCTCATGGCAGCTTTCCCGCGCTTCCCAAAAAAGATCTTTTAGAAGTAAACTAATTACCATGAAACAAGCTATATGGTTTTATGTGCTGGCAATGGGCAGTGCCCTGGTTTCCTGTACAAATACCCCGAAAAATGATACAACGATGCGTGCTACAACAACTGAATATGCAAAAGGCAGTCTGGGTTATGACAAGGCCTTCCTGAAAAAATACGACAGCAGCCTGGTAGAATTGAAATTAGGGGCCGCTACCGTATTGGTTTCCGCCAAATACCAGGCAAAAGTATTTACCAGCGGTGCAAAAGGTGCAAATGGTCCCAGCTTCGGATGGATTAATTACAAAGCATTTGATGCCCCCATTGATGCACATATGAATGCCTATGGTGGTGAAAATCGTTTCTGGCTGGGCCCGGAAGGCGGCAATTACTCTGTTTTTTTTCAACCTGGTACAGAAATGGTTTTTGATAACTGGAAAACACCGGCAGCCATTGATACGGAAAGCTGGACCATTTCTCACCAGTCTGACAGCACTGTTTTATTGCAGAAGCAAATGACCATTACCAATTACCAGGGTACAGAACTGAATATGCAGGTAGAGCGGTCTATTTCCATAGCCAGCAAAGAGGTAGCAGAAGCAAGTCTTGGGGTAAAACTTGGAGACAGCATTGTATTGGTGGGTTATCATACCAGCAATCAGCTCACCAATACCGGGTCATTTCCCTGGACAGTAAAAACGGGTATGCCCTGCATCTGGATACTGGATATGTTTACGCCCTCCGATGCTACCACTATCGTTATTCCGTTTAAGCCGGGCAAAGCAACCGATAAAATAGCCACCACTGATTATTTTGGACAGATCCCACCGGATCGAATAAAACTAACCGATAAAACCCTCTTCTTTAAAGCGGATGGAAAAAGCCGGGGTAAGCTGGGAATACTTCCCAAACATGTATTACCCCTGGCAGGTAGTTATGACGCTACCAATAAGCTCCTCACAATTACGCAGTTTTCGGTAGATAATAAAGCCCGTTACCTCAACCAGGAATGGACCACTACCAAACCTACCTTCAGTGGAGATGCCATGAACGCTTACAATGATGGTCCGCTTGCTAACGGCTCACAAATGGGCCCCTTTTATGAACTGGAATCTGTGTCTCCTGCCGCAGCATTAGCAACCGGCGAAAAAATGCGCCACCAGCATAATGTGTATCATTTTACCGGTTCCGTTGAACAATTAAATACCATCGCCCAACAATTACTGGGGGTTGGTCTGGAAGAAATAAAAAAAGCTTTTTAAATCGATAAATCAAGATATATGTATCCAAGAATTGGAATTCGTCCGATCATTGATGGTCGGTTGGGGGGCATCAGAGAATCACTGGAGGAAACTACCATGAATATGGCCAGGGCGGTTGCGGCCCTGTACGAACAGGAAATCCGTTACCCGGATGGTACTGCCGTTCAGGTGGTAATCGCTGATACCTGTATTGGCGGCGTAAAGGAATCGGCCGACTGTGCACTAAAGTTCGAACGCGAAAATGTTGGGGTATCCTTATCCGTTACACCCTGCTGGTGTTATGGAAGTGAAACCATGGATATGAACCCGATGCTTCCCAAAGCCATTTGGGGCTTCAATGGTACAGAACGCCCGGGGGCTGTTTACCTGGCTGCCACCCTGGCTGCCCATAACCAGTTCGGACTGCCTTCTTTTGGAATTTATGGGCATGATGTACAGGACATGGGAGATGCCAGTATACCCCAGGATGTGCGCGATCGCTTATTGTCTTTTGCGCGCGCCGGTTTGTCGGTTGCACTTATGCGTGGTAAATCCTACCTCGCCATTGGTAGTGTAAGTATGGGAATTGCAGGGTCCATCGTTAATAATGATTTTTTTCAATCCTATATGGGCATGCGTACGGAATACGTGGATTCTACCGAAATCATCCGCCGCATAGAGAAAAAAATTTATGATGAAGCCGAGTATGAAAAAGCACTTGAGTGGGTAAAAACGAATTGCCGGGAAGGAGAAGACTTTAACCCGGTGTAGAAACAATACAGCCGGGAGGAAAAAGATAAGCATTGGGAATTTGTAACGAAAATGACCATCATTATCCGCGACCTGATGACCGGGAACAGGCAATTGGCGGGCAAAGGGTTTGGCGAAGAAGCATTGGGCCATAATGCCATCGTATCGGGCTTCCAGGGCCAACGGCAATGGACAGACTTTTTGCCGAACGGCGATTTCTCTGAAGCGTTACTGAATTCTTCCTTCGACTGGAATGGTATTCGTGCCCCCTACATGGTTGCAACTGAAAACGACGCCATGAACGGCATAAGCATGCTCCTGGGGTACCTGCTTACCAATCGGGCACAGATTTTTGCCGATGTACGAACCTATTGGAGCCCGGATGCGGTAGCACGTGTCAGCGGATGGAAACCAGATGGGATTGCCAGCGCTGGATTTATTCACCTGATCAATTCCGGCTCCGCTACCCTTGATGGCAGTGGACGCCAGACAACAAACGGGCAACCGGTGATGAAACCGTTTTGGGAGCTTACGGAAGCCGACGTTCAAGGCTGCCTGAAAGCCACCAGCTTTCACCCGTCCAATGTAGATTATATGCGCGGTGGCGGCTTTTCTTCGAAATTTGTTTCGCGTGGAGGCATGCCCGTTACTATGTGCCGCCTGAACCTGGTTAAAGGATTGGGGCCAGTTTTACAAATTGCAGAAGGAGAAACCATCGATCTGCCCGAAAAAGTTCACCAGATCCTGGACGAACGAACCGACCGTATCTGGCCTACTACCTGGTTTGTTCCCAAGCTCACCGGCGAAGGTGCTTTTCGCGATGTATACAGCGTAATGGCCAATTGGGGGTCTAATCATGGTTCCATCAGTTATGGGCATATTGGCCATGAACTCATTACCCTGGCAGCCATGCTGCGTATACCGGTAAATATGCACAACGTGGAAGAAGAGCGCATTTTCCGCCCTTCTGCCTGGAAAAGTTTTGGAATGGATGCTGAAGGAAGCGATTACCGTGCCTGTCAGACTTACGGACCTCTTTATAAATAAACGAATCTATGCCTGCCAATAAAAAATCGCTCTTTAAAGGAGAGGACGGAACCAGTTACCTGGTTCCCTTCATTTTCATCTGTAGCCTGTTTTTACTATGGGGATTTGCTCATGGTTTCCTCGATGTACTGGATAAACATTTCCAGGATCTACTGCATGTATCCAAAGCACAAAGCGGATTTGTTCAATTTTCCCTCTATATCGGGTACCTGGCTATGGCCATTCCTGCCGGCTTATTCATTAAACGATTTGGTTATCAACGCGGAATATTGTTTGGGTTAAGTCTCTTCGCCATTGGCGCCTTCCTGTTTTACCCGGCCGCCAAGCTCGAAGCATTTATTCCCTTCCTGCTGGCACTTTTTGTGCTGGCTTGCGGACTGGCATTTCTGGAAACGGCGGCCAACCCTTATTCCACGGTACTGGGGGCCAAAGAACAGGGCGCAAGAAGAATCAATATCTCCCAATCTTTTAATGGATTGGGGTGGATCCTCGGACCCCTTATCGGGGGGCTGGTTATATTCGGGGCCGATGCAGTAAGTGAAGAAGAAAAATTCGATTCCCTGGTACAACCTTATATGGGTATCGGCCTGGTAGTAGTGGTGGTAGCCATCCTGTTTTTGTTTATCAAACTGCCGGAAATAAAAGAAGCAAAGGGACAGGAAACTGAAGAGGATCCCCCGATGCGTAACCTGCTTAAACATCCTGCATTTATTGCAGCCGTGGCGGCTCAGTTTTTATATGTGGCAGCACAAACTGGTACCAATTCATTTTTTATAAATTATGTAATTGATGCCATTCCCAATTTGCAGGTTCCGATAAGCGGTATTATGCAGGAACTGGGTTCATTTGGTGCTTTCTTCATGCCAAAAAACAATGAACAGGCCGCTTCCCTGATCCTGGCTATCGGGGGTATGGGGGCGTTTTGGCTGGGAAGACTCAGCGGTTCTTATTTTATGAAGTTTTTTCCGCCGCACCGTATGCTGGGCATTTATGCAGTAGTGAATGTGGTATTGGTTGCCCTGGTGCTGCTGGATAGTGGCTGGTTGTCGGTAATAGCTTTATTCAGCACCTATTTTTTTATGTCTATAATGTTTCCCACCATCTTTGCCCTGGGTATTTCAGATTTGGGTACCCTAACCAAAAAAGGAGCTTCCTTCCTGGTAATGGCAGTTGCCGGTGGTGCATTTTGTCCGCCGATAATGGGACTGATTGCCGATCATTCCTCCATGGCAACAGGATTTATTATACCACTGGGCTGTTTTGCATTTATTGCCTGGTATGCATTCTGGGGAGTTGGAAAAGCAGCAAAAACGACGACAGTAAGTTTTCAACATCACTAATAGCTCAACTTGAAATCCGGTGTGTGGGAGTAGGGAAGCCTGGTTGAAAGGCGGCCATCTCCTTCACCCGGATTGTTAGCTTGTCCTGCGCAGACAGTAAGGCATATAGCTGTTCAGACACCAACTGATGCAGGTGTTCGGGCGTTGTTTGAATGCGGGCATTGATCAGCAGGGTGGCCCTGCGGCTTTTTTCTTGGGTATCGGTGGGTTTTAGATATACCTCATCAGTATGCGTAAAACTGATTTTTTCCTGGTGATTGCCATAAGAAAGAAAAAATTTCAGATGGCCAATTGGCAGGTAATGCTGCCTTATCTGTTGATAAATCTGTTCTATTAACTGATGTGCTATAACAGGCGCATCTTCTGTAATGGAATCCAGTTCCAGTTCTTCATCCAACCAGGCCAACATGGCTTCTCCCTGTCCGTATAGGGTGTAATCAATGTCGAGTGATTTTCTATGGGTAGGGGGTTCAAACTGAGCAATGGCATTCAGCCATTCCAGTACATCTTCCGGGTTAGTGGAATTTTGAAACAATACCTGTTTGCCAGGGTACATGTTTAATAACTGCTGGCGAAGCGGTTCCCATTCTTCGTCTTTTAACAGGTCAACTTTTGTTAATACCAGTATATCCGCTTCCTCCAGTTGTTTTTCATAAATATATTGTACGGTACTGTCAAATTGTACCGACTGGCCCTCTGCAATTTTAAGGAGCATGCGCGCATCGGCAAAAATACTTAGTACTACAGTTGCCGCGGGTCTGAATTGCAACAGTGGGTTCACCACTGTTGCAATTAAATCTGTACAGGATCCTACGGATTCTGCAAATATGAGTTCGGGCTCGAATTGGTTGGTGAGGGTGGTCAGGTGCTGGTCCAGTTCGGGGTAGCGGCAGCAAAAACAACCATTACTTACACTACACACGGGAATGTTTTCGGCTTTCATATAAGCACTGTCTACCTGTTGCAAGCCCTGGTCGTTGGTAATAACTGCGGCTTTGCGGTCCATTCCGAACAGAATGCCACAGGCCTGCCGGATAGCGGTGCTTTTACCGCTTCCCAGGAAACCGCCAGTCAGAACAATTTTCATGCTTTTTGGACCCCCAGTCCTGCAATACTTGTTTTAGTAACCGGTATGTTTCCGTAAACCACCTCCAGCTTAACTTTTCCGTTCCGGTATTCAACGGTACCAAAGCCAGATTCGGTTGAAATAAAGCTGGTAAAATCTCCGATTTTAGAATCAATGTACAGGGTCTTATCAACGGCATCGTAAAATAAGCCCGTTAGTCCCTGTAGCAATCCATAACTAGACAGGGCCCGGCCATACCAGCTTCCGCATTCGTACTCATTAAAAGGATTACGAACTTTACCACTGTAGCGTTCTCTGCAGATGCGTACAATTTCCAGGCCTTCCTTTACTTTTCCCATCAGCATCAGGTGAGAAGCCACCTGGTATTCAATACCTGTCCACACTTCATCGCTGTATACAAATGGAAGGGATAGTTTACCTCCTTTTGGCCAGCTGCATAAAAGCAGCCCGCCTTCCTTGCCAACTGCGTAGGCCGGACGTTGGGGGTTTGCATGCTCACTCAGGTCTTTTTTCAGGTTATGGGTATGTACCGCAAGCAGGTGACTGGTAAGTTTGGCGCTGTCAACCGGATCTGGTAAACCACACATTCGGGCTATCCAGCCGCCTAACACTCCATCAGACAAACAACCGGTTCCGTATTGGTACTTGGGACCTTCTTTTTCCAGTAGTTCAACGGCTTCTTTTGAATACTCTCCGCCAAAACTTTCTTTAGAGGCTTTAACCGGGTCGGGTGCTTCCAGGCCTTTGTATTGAATTTTCTGAATGAAATATTCACCATTGTATAAGTCCGTTTCCATGTAGGCTTTTCCTTTTTTGAAAAGCTGCTGATAAGCGGACGTATTTTTTTTCAGGTGATTGCCCATTCGGATAAAGGCATCCAGCGCTCCTAAATAAAAACTGGTACACATGCCATCGGGCCCCCAGAATTCTATATCGTAGGTATTGTGATGCGGTTCTTCCAAAATACCTTTTCGTTTGGGATCCCAGGTTTTTATGCAATAATCCAGGCTTTTCTGAACCAGTGGATACATTTTCTTCAGCCATTCGGTATCACCGGAGATCCGCCATTCGCGGTAAACTTTCATAATACCACCCAATTGTCCGTCGGCCGCCGCATGAAACTTATGTTCAGCCGGGCTGATGGGGGTATTGGACCTGAAATTCTGGTGTCCTTGTTCGTTCTGGCTTTCACAAAATTCTGTATGCCGCAGGCTTCGCTCCAGGGAAGGAAAGAGATGGGCAATAGCCTGCGCATAATTCCATACATGTGTACAGGAGCCATGGCAACAGCCACCATCATCACCACTACCTTCAAAATTCCATAACCGGCCATCGTATTGTCGCATAACCGTAGGTGTTTTAAGGATGGTTAAATTGGCGGCTACAGCTTCCATTACTTCAGCTGGTAAGCTGCTTTTGTAAAAAGAACCCGTAAACTGCTCGGTTTTTTTAAGCAGGCTGTTGTATTGCTGTAGCCAGTAATTGCTGATATCAGTAATGGAACTAAAGCGGCTTGCATACCAGGGACGATAGTCGGCAGATTTGGTATCGATGGAAATTCCCAACTCGGAGGAGAGGTTACAGGAACCTGCTGCCAGTCCGCCTTTTTCGGTTTCAGTACCCGGATCTCCGATGCGCATATCCGAATAAGGTACATACCAGGCTGCCAATACGGCAATGGTTTTTTTCTCTCCGGGTCGTAAGGTAAAGGGAACAAAAATGGATGCTCCGGGGGCATCTTCCGATACCGGCTCACTGCTGCGAACGGTACCGTCTTTGATGGTATTCCAGAGCATGGTCAGCGGATCCCACCATCCGCCCCGGAACCAGCAATAATCAATAACGGCGTTGGGCTCATTCGTGAATAGGGCAAAATCTCCGGTTGCAAACGGCTTGTCCGGCATAGGCGGCTGCGAAAGCACGAAACCCCGGTTCATTTTCTGAATAGCTCCTTTTTGATCGGGCAGGGTCATGAAATTGCGCGAGTTATAGGAGAATACGGCTTCCTTGGTTTCAGCGGATGTATTTTCAAAACTATATTCCATGGCCCCGGCCGGTAAGCTTGAGTTATCTGCATCACCGGGTATAAAGGGGCTCCATGCTTTTACACTTGCTTTAAACGGAAACTGGTCGTCCTGCAACCGGAGTATGCCAAAAGGGAAACGAGCTTCGAATTGGGCATCGACAAAACGGGGTAAACCATAGGAGGTAAGCGGGGCTCCATTGCCGGTAGCGGGCCGGCCAAATATCTTCCATTCAGGTACCGGTCCTTCTATTACTTTAGATGCTCCCCCTTTAATAGCAACAGCAGCAAACATGGTGGGCTCATTGAACAGCTGCGGTTTATGGCGCACCGACATATGTGAAATAGCACCGCAGCCTTCGATACAAAACATGCCGGCGCCTATACCACCAATCGGGAAAGCCAGTCTGCGCAAATATTCACCCGTATAAGACTGGTTGAAACTATGCAGGTTTTCACTGCTCCGGTGCTGCTCTGCCGCTGAGCCGATGGCTGGTAATACAGTGGCACCTAATCCGCCCAAGGTCAGGTTGCGGATAAAATTTCTGCGTGGATTATTAGCTGACATACGATAAGTTACAATTTTATACGAATGGTTAATTGATCCCCTGCTTGTAATTGCTGCTCGTCAAACGACAGTTGCAACTGTTGCGCGGTATAGTTAAAACGCAGAGGAATTTCTTTACTGCCAATGCGGGCTGTTACCGAAGCCGGACGCGAAGCTGTTTTAAGTCCGATGGATTGGAGCGATAATTTACCCCAGGCAATTTTGATGGTATTTTCCTGTTCATTACCGGTACGAGTTTGTGTAATATTTCCCCAGCCTTCTGCTGCCGTAAAAAAGCTTTTAAACTGGTCGGGTTGCATGCGGGGGGCAAAGGACAGTCTTTTAGCCGGGCCGTCGTAGGTATAATCCTGCAGTGCCAGTAATACTCCCCAGGAAGCCAGTGCCCGGGCGTAATGATCGCCACATTCAATTTCGTTCCAGGGATTGTGTTTAGCTGGGTTATACCGGTCATGCACGGCTTTTACCAGTGATAATCCTTCTTCCAGCATGCCTTCATAAATCATATTGGTAGCCACCTGGTATTCAATGCCTGTCCAAACTTCGTCGCGGTACCGTACCCCATCTTCGCCCATATGTTTGCTTTTGGGCCAGGTAGCAATAAAGAGACCAGCTTCTCCCGGATGCGCATAATCACGCTCAGGTTTATGCACTTTTGTTTGTACGGCAACATCGGGAGCCCAATTGTAATTCCATACCGATTGCAAGGTGGTTTTTACCATGTTTTCAGGATAGAGATAACCCAGATTATTGAGGTGTGCCCAGGTTTGCCCGAATAACTGATCGCTTAAACAACCAGTTCCGTATTGCGCCAGCGGGTGTTTGGTCAGGTCCACATCCTGGATAAAATATTCGCCGTTCCAAAGTTTTGCAACGCTTCCTTTGGAGCCATTGTTGAATATGCTATCGCAGCGTTTAGCAAAAACGGTGTCCTTCATCAGCAATGCCATATTGGAAGCTGCTTTCAGGGCACCCAGGTACAATCCGCCCACGTAGGTATTGGCGCCAAAAAATGCAATATCATAGGTGTTGGCTTGTTCTTTTTCTATGAGGCCGTCTGCATTTCCATCTTCCTTAATAATGAATTCAGTAGCTTTTTTTATCCGGTCCCAATTACGCGATAAAAAGAATTCATTTTTGGATTGCAGGTGTTCTCTATAGGCTTTCAGGATTGCACCGGCATGCCCATCTATGAGTATACCTCCCCAGCCATTTCTTGCCTGAATACCACCGTCTTCCTGGAAAGAGGTGCCGTAATCTGTTTTTTCACGGATGTTCCGCTCCAGTTCCGGGAACAAGCGCGATACTGCCTGTGCATAATTCCAAACATGGGTACAGGTGCCAACACAGGAACCTACTCCTTCCCATGCCCAGAATTTATCGGTTGACCACCACTGGCAGGTTTCGGTAGCCAGGGTAGAAACAGGCATCATTATACGCTGGTTCAGCCAATAAGGAAGGGTGGAATTATTATAATAGGTATCGTGGAATAAAAAAGTTTCTTTTTGAAGGCGTGGAAGGTTAGCCTGCAGCCAACTGGCTACATCCAGCGAATGATCGAACCAGTTTGCATACATATTGCCGATCGCTTCTCCCTCCGTAGGAATGGGCTTATTCCAGTTACCACCTTCTCCGTATTGCTTGGGGCGATTAGGGAAAAACCAGCTTAGTAAAAACGTGATTTCTTTGGATTCCCCGGGGGCCAGCTCAAGGCTTGTACCTGCTGCGCCTACGAGTTTTTCATCGAAGGGCTGGATGGCTTCCGGTACCGGCGCTGTAGTTGAATTGGGGATATAACGGGCAGTGGCCCAGGAACCTGTACCTAATACGCTCAGCGAAATATTTCCGTAATAAGGATGATCTCCAGGAAAAAAACGTTCGGTAGCAGGCAGGTTACTGAAGCGAATTTCATCCACATTGATATGACCCCAGCTTCCCATTTCATCGTCTACCAGTTGCAGGTAGGCTTTTTTACCCTTCCATTGTTTTACGTCCCAGCTAACCGGTTCAAGGGTTTCAACACTGGATCCGGTAATTGTTTTCACCAGTTTATTGTCAACAAATAAGTTTACACAGGTTTTGCCATGGTGTGGACCGCCACCTACTTTCAGGTTGATGAAATTACTGTTGATCACAAAAACCGGAGAGGTGAGTTTCCCCGTTCCGCTATCTCCATAAGCGGTGAGCTTTGAGTTAACCAAAAAGTTACCCTGGTGGCCGCTTACGAAATCGGCTTCTGCCGCTGCTTTGGTAACAGGCATTTTTCCAAAGGCATTGCCTTCGGCTTTCCATTTGCCATAGGTGCCGGATTCAAAGTTTTCAAAAACGGTTTCAACCCGCGCAGGCTGTGCCGTTGAAACAGCTTTTACCAGGTCCATTGTAACGGATGTACGATCCTGGCCGGTTTGCACCCGGTTCCGCAGGTTTCCGGCCACCTGGTTTTTGAGGTCAATACCTACCAGGTTTTGTAACCATCCGGTAAGGGACACTTCCATTTTCTGGTTAGATCTGTTGGTGAGTTTATACTGAAGGACAGTGGCAGGCGTAGCACTTTCCCTGGCATTTAATGGAATAAAAGGCGAATAAACCGTGGCTTCCACACCAAGTGAAATAGGCGATTTGCGGGAGCTGTAATCGATTTTAGCAAGAGGATATTCTCCCGTAAAAGAGATATCATCAAAATCTTTTTTGCTGAGTTCTTTGCGAATGGTTTTTCCATTTTGAGTAATGCTAACGGCGAAGCCCTGGTCTATATAACTAAAGG
>NZ_LUKG01000049.1:28285-34321 GCF_001601815.1 Flavihumibacter sp. CACIAM 22H1 | reverse complement strand
GTTTTACGCTCGTGGCTGAAAATTATGAAAGACGTATCAATGCCTGCATCCGTAAGTAAGGTATCTAATTGTTTACCATCTGCATCCTCTCCTAAAACGGAAAAAATATGTACATGAGCGCCTAAAGCAACCAGGTTAAGTGCCACGTTTCCGGCACCCCCGATCCTTTGTTCGCTCTTATCCAATGCAACAACAGGTACCGGGGCTTCTGGTGAAATGCGATCTACATGGCCCCACCAGTACGTATCCAGCATAACATCTCCTACTACAGCCACTTTTATGTTGGTAAAGGACTCAAACAGCTGCTCAAAATTCATATACATTACGTCATTTTACAGTTCCTTTTTTTCCGGCTACTGCAATAAAATAAATGGGGATTCCGATGAGTACAATCAGCAATCCGAAAGAAGCAAATTTAGGTTTTGTATATAAGAGCGCAAAACACATAGCAGTGGCAAGCAGAATATAACAGGCCGGCAAAACAGGATAGCCAAATGCCTTATAGGGCCTTGGAGCATTAGGCTGAGAACGCCGCAGCTTGAAAATACCTATAATCGTTAATACATAAAAGATCAGTACCACAAAAACCACATAGTCCAGCAAATCGCCGTACTTTCCACTAAGACAAAGGATACTGGCCCATACGCACTGGATCCAGAGCGCCTTAGAAGGCACACCGTTTTTATTCAGGGTTCCGACCGATTGAAAAAATAACCCATCTTTTGCCATGGTATAATAAACTCTTGCACCGGATAGAATTAAACCATTATTGCAACCAAATGTAGAAACCATGATCATCAGCGCAATTACATCCGTACCCATGCTGCCAAAAATATTCTGCGAGGCAGCTACAGCAACCCGATCGTCCTGGGCAAAAGCTATATCGTTTAATGGTAACACAGCGGTATACATCAGGTTGGCGCATACATAAATAATGGTAACGATCAGGGTTCCAAAGAACAAACTCAGCCCAATGTTTTTTTCCGGACGTTTGATTTCACCCGCAATAAATGTTACGTTGTTCCATGCATCACTGCTGAAAACAGAGCCAACCATGGCGGCTGACAATGCTCCAATAATAGCCGGCCAGTTTTGATAAAATGTTTTTTGAACGGTTTCACCAACGTATACCAACTCGTTTCCGGCTTCTGTTTTTGCCAGTTTTCCAAAACTCCAGGCATCGGCCCAGTTAGCTTCCCAAATACCTGCTTTTGCACCGAGTATAAAGCCAAAAATGATCAATCCGAATAAAGCCAGCAGCTTTGCCAGCGTAAACGTGGTCTGAATCAATTTTCCTTCTTTAACCCCCCTTGTATTGATATAAGATAATAGCACCACTACAAGAATAGCAACGAGTTGGGCAGATGAAATCTGGATATATCCCATATCCAATAAAATCACTTTTTCGCTCAGGGAAGGAAAAATATAGGCGGCAAATTTGGAGAAGGCAACCCCTACGGCAGCTATGGTACCCGTTTGAATAACCGCAAAAAAACTCCACCCGTATAAAAAACCGACCAACGGGTTATATGCTTCTTTAAGATAAACGTATTGTCCGCCAGCTTTAGGGTACATAGCACTTAATTCCCCATAACTCAATGCGGCGATCAATGTCATAAAGCCGGTCAGCAACCACACAAAAATCAGCCATCCGGCGCTTCCAACATTCCGGGCAATATCGGAGGATACAATAAAGATACCGGACCCGATCATAGAGCCGGCAACGATCATGGTAGCATCCAATAAGCCTAAACTGGGTTTGAACGAAGCGCCTTCCTGGGCCATAAATAGTTAGTTTAGGAGGAAAGATAGGGAAAAGAAGGGAGAAGGGAAAAGGGGGGAAAAGACAAACCCGCGAAATTCGCGGGTTTAAATTCTTTCATTTCTCAGGCTAAACTTCTTCCCTTTCCCTCTTTCTCCTTCCTCCTCTTTCCCTTCTTACTTCTTCTCCCCGGCTTTCTTATATTCCGCATTCAGTCCCTGAATGATTTGGTCGGTAATATTGTAAGCAGTATCGCGGTAGAACATCAGTTCCGGCTCGTAGGAAATAATATAGGAATAGCCTTTGTCCTTGTTAAATTGACGAAGGTATTCTTCGATTTTTGTTTTAATGTTTTTCTTGTAGTCCATTTTCAGGTTCTCCAACTGCTGCTCCAGGGTGAGGCGACGTTGCTGATAGTTTTGCTGCATCTGGCCATATTCACGCTGCACGGCTTCCGCTTCAGACTGACTCATGCTAGCCCCTTTTTGTTGCCATTCGTTTATTTTTTTCTGGTAAGACCGTTCCAGTGAAGACAACTCTTTATTCATATTCTCTTCTT
The DNA here is from genome assembly GCF_001601815.1 of Flavihumibacter sp. CACIAM 22H1. Classification (GTDB taxonomy): domain Bacteria; phylum Bacteroidota; class Bacteroidia; order Chitinophagales; family Chitinophagaceae; genus Flavihumibacter. Next base: position 32,000 of record NZ_LUKG01000049.1, on the reverse strand, counting down.
TCACTTTGAGTTCGCCCAGTGCATCTTTAAAATACTCGTATTTGTTCTGTAAGGAATCAATATCAAAATAAGCGATCCTGAACTCAGCTGATTGATCACTTGTAGTGGAGGATGCTGCATCTGTTTTTTTACTACCGGATTTAGAACCCATGTGCTGAACCAGCAAATAACCACTAATCAGGGTAGCAACAGCACTTAAAACCAGAGAAAGATACTTCATGAAATAGTATTTGATAACGGCAAATTAAGGGATTTGGCAGAACCTTTTACTGACCTTTTAATTTAGACCTAATTTTAACGCTTTGTGTGAACATCACAAAAAATTATTGCCGAATTAAAAGAAAAAGTGCCTGATACCTCCCGGCATCAGGCACTTTGTATAGTTAAACAACTTACTCTTCGTCGTCGAAATTCATCGCCTCGCGGGTCGTCTGAAGCAATTCGTATTCTTCTTTGCTTCCCACGATCATGTTTTCAAAATCACGTAAGCCGGTACCTGCAGGTATCTGGTGACCAGTGATCACGTTCTCTTTCAAGCCCATCATATCATCGGTTTTACCATTGATAGCAGCAGTACTCAATACTTTCGTAGTTTCCTGGAAAGAAGCTGCAGAGATCCAGCTTTGTACACCCAATGATGCTTTGGTGATACCTAATAACAAGGGGTGAGATGTAGCAGATTGAGCATCCCGGTATTCTACCAGTTTCTTATCTGAACGACGCAGGATGGAATTTTCTTCCCGCAGATCACGCAGATTTACAATCTGACCGGCACGCATACGGGAACTTTCCCCCGGTTCGGTAACCACTTTTTTATCGTAGATCCAATCGTTTTCTTCGATGAAGTCAAACTTATCCACGGTATCGTCTTCCAGGAACTTGGTATCTCCCGGATCTACAATGGATACTTTTTTCATCATCTGGCGAACGATTACTTCGATGTGTTTATCGTTGATCCGTACACCCTGTAAACGGTAAACTTCCTGGATCTCATTTACCACGTATTCCTGTACAGCAAAAGGTCCTTTGATCGAGAGGATATCACTGGGTGCAATCTGCCCGTCCGACAGGGCTACACCTGCTTTCACGAAGTCACCATCCTGTGCAAGGATCTGGCGGGTCAACGGCACCAGGTATTTTTTGGTAACCCCATCCCGTGCTTCCACGATTATCTCGCGGTTACCCCGTTTGATAGCACCAAATGCAACCACCCCATCAATTTCCGACACAATAGCTGGGTTACCCGGATTACGTGCTTCGAACAATTCTGTAACCCTTGGCAGACCACCGGTAATATCACGCAGTTTACCCAACACGCGCGGAATTTTAACCAATACCTGGCCAGCTTTAACCTCTTCTCCTTCATCCATGATGATATGAGAGCCAACAGGAAGGTTATACGATTTAATCTCTTTTCCTTCCACCAAAATGGACGGAATTTTAGTTTTATCCTTGGTTTCGATAACCACTTTCTCACGGTGACCGGTTTGTTCGTCCGATTCTTCGCGATACGTGATACCTTCTATAACATGCTCAAACTTAACGGTACCAGGAATTTCAGCAATAACTACGTTGTTATACGGATCCCAGGTACAGATCACATCACCTTTTTTCACTTTCTGACCATCCTTCACGATCAGGGTGGCACCATACGGGATGTTTACCACGTTCAGGAGACGATCGTTTTCAACATCCATATTCCGGATTTCACCAGTACGACCGATTACCACCTGAACCTTTTCGCCTTCCTGGTTTTCTGTGGTTACAGTACGTAATCCATCAAACATCATTGTACCATCAAACTTGGCGAGCAAGCTAGATTCTACAGAAGCCGATCCGGCCACACCACCTACGTGGAAGGTACGGAGGGTCAGCTGTGTACCCGGCTCACCGATGGACTGGGCGGCAATGATACCTACTGCGTCCCCTTTCTGAGCAGTGTACCCTGTGGCAAGGTTTTTACCATAACAGTTTACACATACACCACGTTTGCTTTCGCAGGTCAGTACAGAGCGGATCTCTACTGTTTCAATACCTGCTTCTTCAATTCGCTGTGCCGTGAAAGCTGTAATCTCTGTACCTGCTTCAACGATGAGCTCATCGGTAAGAGGGTCATAAATATTATGGAGAGAATTTCTTCCTTCAATCCGGTCTTTCAGTGGTTCAATGATATCCTCATTGTCTTTCAATGCAGTAGTTGCAATACCACGCAGGGTTCCGCAATCTGTTTCAGTGATCACCACATCCTGTGCAACATCTACCAGACGACGGGTCAGGTAACCTGCATCGGCCGTTTTAAGGGCGGTATCCGCCAAACCTTTACGGGCACCGTGCGTAGAGATAAAGTAATCCAATACGTTCAGTCCTCCTTTAAAGTTGGAAAGAATCGGGTTTTCAATGATCTCAGAACCGGTAGATCCGCTTTTTCTCGGCTTCGCCATCAGTCCCCTGATACCTGCCAGCTGTTTAACCTGCTGTTTAGATCCACGGGCACCTGAATCCAGCATCATGTAAACAGAGTTGAAGCCCTGTTTGTCATTTTGCATTTCGCGGATAAGGGTCTCCGTAATGCGGGTATCTACCCTCGACCAGATATCAACGATCTGGTTATACCGTTCGTTATTGGTAATGAGACCCATATTATAGTTGTCCCACACTTCGTCTACTTCAACTTTTGCATTCTCCAGCAATTGTCCTTTCACATCCGGAATAATCAGATCCTGCGGGTTAAACGACAGGCCACCACGGAATGCCATGCGGAATCCGAGGGTTTTGATTTCGTCCAGGAACTTAGCCGTTTTAGGTACATTGGTAATATTGATGATATCACCGATGATATCCCGAAGCGACTTTTTAGTAAGCAGGGCATTGATATAGCCTACTTCTGCAGGAACAAACTGGTTAAAGAGAATACGTCCAACCGTTGTTTCGGTCAGTTTTTTTACCAGCTTGCCTTCGTTGGTACGAACATTCACCCGTACTTTAATGGGAGCATGCAGGTCGATCCTGTTCTCATTATAGGCAATGATTACTTCTTCCGGAGAATAGAAGCTCATGCCCTCACCACGTACTTTTTCTGTTTCAGTGGACTTCTTACCCTTGGTGATATAATACAGACCGAGTACCATGTCCTGTGAAGGCAGGGTAATAGGTGTACCATTCTGGGGGTTAAGAATGTTATGCGCTGAAAGCATCAATAATTGTGCTTCGAGAATAGCGGCATTGCTCAAGGGTACGTGTACCGCCATCTGGTCACCGTCAAAGTCGGCGTTGAAGGCCGTTGTTACCAATGGGTGAAGCTGAATCGCTTTTCCTTCGATCAGTTTAGGCTGGAAGGCCTGAATGGACAAACGGTGCAGTGTTGGGGCACGGTTTAACATTACAGGGTGTCCTTTCAGAATATTTTCAAGAATGTCCCAGATTACCGGCTCTTTTTTATCTACCAGTTTACGGGCGCTCTTCACAGTTTTTACAATACCCCGCTCAATCAGCTTGCGGATAATAAACGGCTTAAACAATTCTGCAGCCATATCCTTCGGTAATCCGCACTCATGCATTTTAAGTTCAGGACCTACCACAATTACAGAACGACCAGAATAGTCTACCCGCTTACCCAAAAGGTTTTGGCGGAAACGCCCTTGTTTACCTTTCAGTACATCTGAAAGCGATTTCAGTGCACGGCCGCCTTCTGCCTTAACAGCATTTGATTTACGGC
>NZ_LUKG01000049.1:27215-27769 GCF_001601815.1 Flavihumibacter sp. CACIAM 22H1 | reverse complement strand
AAAGCGATTTCAGTGCACGGCCGCCTTCTGCCTTAACAGCATTTGATTTACGGCTGTTATCAAACAGGGAGTCGATGGCTTCCTGTAACATCCTTTTTTCGTTCCGAAGAATTACTTCCGGGGCTTTGATTTCCAGCAACCGCTTCAAACGGTTGTTCCGGATAATTACCCGGCGATACAGATCATTCAGATCAGAAGAAGCAAAACGACCGCCATCCAGGGGAACAAGCGGACGTAATTCTGGTGGAATAACAGGAATATATTGCATAACCATCCATTCCGGACGGTTGGTGATACGGCTATTGGCATCCCGGAAAGCCTCTACCACACTCAGGCGCTTCAGGGCGTCGGCCTTACGTTGCTGGGAGGTTTCGGTAGCAGCTGCATTCCGAAGGTCATAACTGAGCTGGTCCAGGTCAATTCTCTCCAACAGGTCATGAACTGCTTCAGCACCCATTTTAGCGATGAATTTATTAGGATCTTCATCCGGCAGGTACTGATTGTCTTTTGGCAGGGTCTCCAACAGGTCGAGGTATTCCTCTTCTGTTAACAGA
>NZ_LUKG01000049.1:10326-27142 GCF_001601815.1 Flavihumibacter sp. CACIAM 22H1 | reverse complement strand
GTCTTTTGGCAGGGTCTCCAACAGGTCGAGGTATTCCTCTTCTGTTAACAGATCACCTACATTCTGTCCTTTATCCGCCCGAATACCAGGCTGAATAACCACAAATCTTTCGTAATAAACGATGCTTTCCAGTTTTTTGGAACTCATCCCAAGCAGGTAACCGATTTTATTCGGCAGGCTTTTGAAATACCAGATATGCACTACTGGCACTACCAGCTTGATATGTCCCATGCGCTCACGGCGTACCTTTTTCTCCGTAACCTCCACCCCACAACGATCACAGACAATTCCCTTATAACGGATCCGCTTGTATTTTCCGCAGGCACATTCGTAATCCTTTACAGGTCCGAAGATGCGCTCGCAGAACAGACCGTCTCTTTCAGGTTTGTACGTACGATAGTTGATGGTTTCAGGCTTCAACACTTCACCGTAACTTTTTTCCAGGATGGAATCGGGTGAAGCCAGTCCAATGGTAATCTTGGAGAAACTGGACTTGGGACGATTTTCTTTTTTGATAGCCATATATATACTACAGATTGTGTTTTATGGATCCTATTCCTTTGATTCAGATACGGGTACATGCCAAAACCTGCTCGTTCTTCAGCCATTTCTGCCGGAACGAAACAGGATGATTGTCAATACGTTATATGGAACACACCTATCTTTCCCAAAATAAATAGTGGGCAAAGGTAAGGAATGTATCCAATAAAGACAATTTATAAAATTAATCGGTGAATGGAATTACCCCTGAATACCAAGCCGCCGGTTTCAACGTTGAAAAGAATGACCCGGTAAAAGCAGCTGTCATAATAAATAAAATTATAATATAAAGTCCTGTCCTATGTCAGAAGTCCTGAAAATTTCCAGTACGGCCACCGCCGCAGTAATTTACCCAACCCCTGTAACGGACAAGCTTCCGCTCAACCTGAAAGGGCTGGTACAGGAATTATTTGAACAGGATAAACTGGCAGGATCCCTGGATAAAGAGATCAAACAGGTAAAAGCCCGCTACCACCAATTAATTCTGCGCAAATCCGACAAAACCTACACCGATTCAGAAATTCTGGCAATAAAGAAAGTACACGACGAATTAACCGAGCTACAGACCCGGAAAGCCGCATTCCAGGTACGTAAAACCGAAATCAAAGCTTTTCTGACAACCTTAATTGCCCCCCTTGGCGGAGGCCGCTGGATCCATGAAACGGATGATTTTATGAATCCCCACTGGGAGTTCTGGCTCGAAGACGAGGAGTTAAAATATGCCCGGTTGAAAAGCGACCTGTAAAAGGTATTATACCGCCTATTTTTTCCGCTTGCTCGCCAGGTATTTTCGTCGGATTATTTCCTGCACGGGCACTCCTTCAATTTTACTTTCCAGCCAGGAGATAACGTCCAGGTAAGAGAAGGTACGCGTTTCGCGGGGGTCATTCTCATAAGGTTTGATGGCGTCCAGTAATTGTTGAAAAGCGGGCCGTTCGTCGCCCGCAGAAAACTGGAAGGACTTTCGCAGAAAACTGAACATCTCTTCTTCTACGATGCTTAGACTACCCATTTTAGCCATAAAACGATACACCGATTTTACCAGGTATTCCAACAGGTCGAAATTGCCCAGCTCATAATGAGCAATGAGGTGCAGGAGCCGCGCATAACATTGCAGATCCGTACGCAGATCTAGTTTCCAATTGATTATTTTCTGCAGGTAATCAATGGCTTTTTCATTATCACCACTCCCAAAATACAGGCAGGCTATTTTATAATAAAAAATCAATACCCGGTGCCTGTCGAGCTGCAGCTGGTATTCCTGCAATTTCTCTTCCAGGTGTTCCACTATCGACAGCCCTTCTGTAAACCTGCCGGTCATGAAATACTGATTAATTTTTCCCTGCTGCAGGTACACAAAGGCCTGAATACGGTTATTATCGTTCTGCTGTACCCATTCACTCTGTTCAAGCTCTTCAAACAATTTCAGCGATTTGGTAAAGCCTTCTTCATTTTTTAAATCAAAATGGGCGCTCAGTAAGTTATGCAAGCCTTTGATATACTGAAGTGTTTCAACTTTGATCATATCAGGGTGCCGCTGAAAGAGTTCAACCCATTTGGACGTGTACCGGTAATACTGCAAAAAATCCTGCCGGATAAATGCGTACCAGCAATAACTCTGGTTCACATAAAGCTCTTCGTAGAATCCCTTAAACTGCGGGGCCCGTTCGGGCATATGTTGTTCAAAAAAAACATTCAGTTCCTCTCCATCCTGTTTGTTACGGGCGTGCCCATGACGGATATACCAATCGTACAACAACAGGGATAAATTGGAGCTATCATTGATGGCTTTGATCCGGGCAACCACCTCCTCCAACTCCTTTACCAGGCTCTGGGCCCGGTGTTCACTGCTGCGGGTAATATGCAGGGCCTCGATCTTTTTCTCAAAAAACAGGGCCTGAACAAGAAAACTGACCTGGTTGTGCTGCCGGGCCAGATCCTTCATCTTGTCAAGGATCTTCAGGCTCTGGTGATACAAGCCTTTATTATAAAGCACCCGGGCATAACCCATTTGCTCATGTAATTGAATATCAATGTTTTGATCATCTTTTATCAACCTCAAACTGGATAAAATCGACTTGTATAAATGGGCTTTAAGGTTGCTTAATTGCTGTTTCTTTATGCCCGGCGTTTTCTTCAGCAATAGGGCTTCATCATATTCTGACAGCCGGTCTAATGCATCAAATAATTCAATGATTTTCAGGTTGTCGGAGGAGGTATTACGGGTAACATACAGCTTAAAATTCCGCTTTTCGGACTTTTCCAGCGTTTTGATCAGTTGAAACAGGGGATCTATGGATCTGTTGGGCATCGTAAATTATCAAATTAAAAATCCTTATCTACAGGGCGTTTCAGCCGATTTAGGGGGCATTAACCGCTGTAATATACGAGCCATTTTGATTTCTTTTCGCATCCTTCTGTCGGTACTTTCGGGAAGCAGGTGGCCGTAATGCAGTACATAGCAAGCAAAACCAGCTTACGGTACCTGCCCCTTTTTATTTAAACACACAGCATTGTATGGATCAAAAAATCTTCATTTTCGACACTACCCTTCGCGATGGCGAGCAGGTTCCCGGATGCAAACTCAATAAAAAGGAAAAAATTGAGCTGGCGCTGGAGCTGGAGGCAATGGGCGTGGATATTCTGGAAGCAGGCTTCCCAATCTCCTCTCCTGGTGATTTTGAAGCGGTAAATGAGATTGCCAAACTACTTAAAAATGCCGTGGTTTGCGGACTGAGCAGGGCTGTGCAGAAAGATATTGAAGTGGCCGCTGCCGCTCTGCAACCCGCAGCCCGCAAAAGAATTCATACCGGAATCGGCACCTCCGATTTTCATATTAAAGCTAAGTTCAACAGCACCCGGGAAGAAATTCTGCAACGTGCCATACAATGCGTAAAATGGGCCCGCAATTTTACCGATGACGTGGAATTTTATGCCGAAGACGCCGGAAGAACCGATAATGAATACCTGGCAAGAGTGGTAGAAGCCGTTATTGCCGCAGGCGCCACTACTGTAAATATTCCTGATACTACAGGCTATTGCCTACCCCATCAGTACGGCGAAAAAATTGCCTACCTGATCAACCATGTTCCCAATGTAGACAAGGCCGTGCTGAGCTGCCACTGTCATAACGACCTGGGACTTGCTACCGCTAACTCCATTGCAGGTATCATTGCCGGTGCACGGCAAATCGAATGTACCATCAACGGGTTGGGAGAAAGGGCCGGTAATACCTCGCTTGAAGAAGTTGTAATGGTTATCCGCCAACACAGTTCCATGGGATTCTATACCGGTATTAATGCCACCCAACTGAACCCCATGAGCCGCAAAGTAGCCGATACCATGCGTATGCCGGTACAACCCAATAAAGCAATCGTCGGAGCCAATGCCTTCTCTCATTCTTCCGGAATACACCAGGACGGCTTCTTAAAAGATACCACTACCTATGAAATTATTGCCCCGGAGGAAGTAGGTGCCGATAGTTCCAAAATTGTTCTTACCGCTAGAAGCGGCCGAAGCGCACTGGCTTACCGCTTTCAGAAACTGGGGCATCAATTCAACCGGAATGACATCGATGAACTATACGCGAAATTCCTGGAAGTTGCCGATACCAAAAAGGAAGTAAGCGATGATGACCTGGAATCACTGGCCAAAGCACATTCGATGGCAGTTTCCCAATAATAGAAGCATGGAAAAAAAGATCGCGGTTATTCTGGGAGATGGAGTTGGGCCGGAAGTTACCCGGCAGGCCATTCATGTACTGAATGCCGTGGCCAGCCATTTCAACCATCATTTTCAGTACCAGTACGGATTGATGGGGGCGGATGCCATTGATAAAACAGGCAGCCCTCTTCCCGACGAAACCATTGAACTTTGCCTGAACAGCGATGCCATTCTGTTAGGTGCAATCGGTCATCACCGGTACGACAATGACCCTGGCGCCAAAATACGCCCTGAGCAGGGATTATTAAAACTGCGTAAATCCTTACAATTATTCGCCAATATACGTCCTGTTACCACCTATGCCTCCTTGCATCACTTAACCCCCTTTAAGCCCCGAATGCTGGAAGGGGTGGATTTTGTGATTTTCAGAGAGTTGACCGGGGGCATTTATTTTGGCAACAAAACATTGTCAGCCGATGGCAATAGTGCCTCTGATGATTGCGCCTATACTAAAGAAGAAATCGAACGGATCGCCCATCTCGCCTTTCAGGCCGCACAACAGCGTAAAAAGAAACTTACACTGGTAGATAAGGCCAATGTATTGGAAACCTCACGCTTATGGAGAAAGCTGGTGCGTGAAATGCAACAGCAGTACCCGGATGTATCCGTCGATTTTCTTTTTGTCGACAATGCTGCCATGCAATTGATGTTACATCCGGCACAATTTGATGTGATCCTCACCGAAAATATGTTTGGGGATATACTCAGCGATGAAGCCAGTGTACTGACCGGATCCCTGGGATTGCTTCCCTCTGCTTCCATTGGAAACGGAGGTGCATTGTTTGAACCCATTCATGGCTCCTATCCACAAGCTGCCGGAAAAGATATCGCCAACCCAATCGGCGCCATTCTTTCCGCCGCTCTGCTGCTCGACCATATTGGGTTAAGCACTGAAGCTGCCAAAGTGAAAGCCGCTGCCCAATGGACGCTGGATAATGGATTTGTGACGAAGGATATTGACCCGATGAATTTTTATTTTACTTCCACCATCGGTGAGCTGGTTGCTGATCTTATTCAGGATAAAATCCCGAATGAGCTGCATCCTGAAAACATTGAACTACGGAAGTCTACGATTATCTAAAAAATAATCGATGCTCTTTTTTTATTAGCTGATAGGTAGTATATTCGTTGTCTATTGAAGCAATGAATAGAAGTACTACCAAATTAATCAGTCACCTAGCTATCGCAGTCATTATTGTGGTGGTGGTGATTATTCCTGTCTGTACAGGAGGTGGTAATAGTATGTAAACAGGTTTCAAAAACGCATTACAAACGATCCGCCTCCAAAGGGCGGATCGTTTTTTTATACCATAAATAACCAACATATTAAACAACCAGTTTGCTCATGTCGAACCAGTTAAACAAGTACTCCAGAACAATTACGCAGGACCCAACACAACCAGCTGCACAGGCTATGTTGTACGGCATCGGACTCACAGACGAAGATCTCGCAAAAGCACAGGTTGGCGTAGCCAGTATGGGCTATGATGGTAATACCTGTAATATGCACCTTAATGATTTATCCAAAACCATTAAGGAAAGCATCTGGCAGGAAAACCTGGTCGGACTTATTTTCAACACCATTGGCGTAAGCGATGGTATCAGTAACGGTACGGAGGGAATGCGCTATTCGCTGGTAAGCAGAGATATTATTGCGGATTCCATTGAAGCAGTATGCGGCGCACAATATTATGACGGACTGATCGCCGTGCCTGGTTGTGATAAAAATATGCCCGGTTCCATCATTGCTATGGGTCGCCTGAATCGCCCTTCAATTATGGTGTATGGTGGTACTATTGCTCCGGGTCATTATAAAGGCCAGGATTTGAACATCGTTTCAGCATTTGAGGCACTGGGACAAAAAATAGCCGGACAATTATCCGAAGCCGATTTCAAAGGTATTGTACAACATTCTTGTCCGGGTGCAGGGGCTTGCGGCGGTATGTATACCGCTAATACCATGGCATCGGCAATTGAAGCACTGGGCATGAGCCTCCCCTATTCTTCTTCCAACCCGGCATTAAGCCAGGAAAAACAAGACGAGTGCAAAGCAGCGGGCAAAGCTATCCGTCTGCTCCTGGAAAAAGATATCAAACCCAGCGATATCATGACCCGCGAAGCATTTGAAAATGCCATCACCGTTATCATGATTTTAGGCGGATCCACCAATGCTGTACTGCATTTGATTGCGATGGCTAAAAGTGTAGGAGTTTCTCTGACGCAGGATGATATCCAGGCCATCAGTGATAAAACGCCTGTACTGGCAGATTTTAAACCCAGTGGAAAATACCTCATGCAGGACTTACATCAACACGGAGGGGTTCCTTCTGTGATGAAATACCTGCTGAATAAAGGTTTATTGCATGGAAACTGTCTTACCGTTACCGGAAAAACCCTTGCAGAAAACCTGGAAGAAGTTCCATCTCTTGATTTTGATGCACAGAAAATTATTCTTCCGCTGGAAACACCGTTGAAAGCCACCGGGCACCTGCAGATACTGTATGGTAACCTGGCAGAAGGAGGAAGTGTGGCCAAAATCAGCGGTAAAGAGGGCGAAAAATTTGTTGGACCGGCAAGAGTATTTGATGGTGAGTTCGAACTCATCGCCGGAATAAGCAGCGGTCGTGTTAAGGCAGGAGATGTAGTAGTAATCCGCCAGGTAGGGCCTAAAGGCGCACCGGGAATGCCAGAAATGCTGAAACCAACCTCTGCTATTATCGGTGCCGGTTTAGGTAAATCAGTTGCTTTAATTACCGATGGCCGATTTAGTGGCGGCACCCATGGTTTCGTCGTCGGACACATCACACCTGAAGCATTTGAAGGCGGATTGATTGGGCTGGTAGAAGACAATGATATCATTGAACTCGATGCAGTTAACAATACAATTATGCTAAAAGTAGATCAGGCTGTGATTGACCAGCGTAAAGCTAACTGGAAGCAACCCTCATTAAAAGTAACTAAAGGAATTCTTTTTAAATATGCAAAGCACGTTAAGTCAGCCGCAGAAGGCTGCGTTACCGACGAAGAATGAAACCATCAGTGGTTCAAAAGCAGTACTGGAAGCATTACTAGCGGAAGGTGTTAAAACCATTTTTGGTTACCCGGGTGGTGCCATTATGCCCATCTATGATGCCCTGTATGATTATACCGATAAGCTGGAACATATCCTGGTCCGCCACGAGCAGGGTGGTATTCATGCCGCCCAGGGATATGCCCGTACCTCCGGTAATGTAGGTGTGGTATTTGCCACCAGTGGTCCGGGTGCCACTAACCTGGTAACCGGCCTGGCCGATGCAATGATTGATTCAACGCCGCTTGTTGCAGTAACAGGTCAGGTATTTGCACACCTCCTTGGTACTGATGCATTCCAGGAAACCGATGTCATCAATATTACCACACCGGTAACGAAATGGAATTACCAGGTAACCGATGCCGCTGAAATTCCTGCGGTACTGGCAAAAGCATTTTATATTGCCCGAAGTGGACGACCCGGCCCGGTACTGATCGATATCACCAAAAATGCACAACTTCAATTATTCGAATACGAAGGGTATAAAAAATGTGAGCACGTTCGGAGCTACCGGCCAAAGCCAATTATCCGAAAAGAATACATTGAGCAGGCTGCCGCACTTATCAATGAAGCAAAACAACCTTTTGTAATTTTCGGACAGGGTGTTATTTTGGGTAAAGCAGAGAAGGAATTTATTCAGTTTATAGAAAAAGCTGGTATTCCGTCTGCCTGGACGATAATGGGTATGAGTGCCATCCCAACCAATCATCCGCTTGCTGTAGGCATGTTAGGTATGCATGGCAATTATGGGCCCAATGTTCTAACCAATGAGTGCGATCTGTTAATTGCCATTGGTATGCGGTTCGACGACCGGGTAACAGGGCGCCTCGATAAATATGCCAAACAGGCAAAAGTAATTCACCTCGATATTGATCCGGCAGAGATCGATAAAAATGTTAAGGCTACCGTACCGGTTTGGGGCGACTGTAAAGATACCCTCCCCCTGCTTACGGAATTGATTGAGCCCAAGGTATATCCGCAATGGCTGCAAAAATTCCGGGATTATGCGCAACAGGAACAGGAGCAGTGCATAGAGCCAGAATTACATCCCACAACGGATATTCTATCCATGGGAGAAGTTATCAATGTGCTGAATGAATTAACCGGCGGAGATGCGATCATTGTCACAGATGTAGGGCAACACCAGATGGTGGCCTGCCGTTACGCCAACTTCAACCAAACAAAAAGCAATATCACATCCGGTGGACTGGGAACTATGGGGTTTGCGCTTCCGGCAGCTATCGGCGCCAAATACGGCGACCCCAAGCGAACCGTAGTTGCTGTGATCGGTGACGGTGGTTTTCAAATGACCTTGCAGGAATTAGGCACCATTATGCAATTTGATGTCAATGTCAAGATCCTGATCCTGAATAATGAATTCCTGGGTATGGTTCGCCAATGGCAGCAACTCTTTCATGATCGTCGCTATTCCTTTGTAAATATTACGAGTCCGGATTTTGTGCAGGTAGCAAAAGGATACCGCATTGAAGGCAACAGCGTTCGGGAAAGAAAAGAGTTACGCGAAGCCTTATCCACTATGTTGAATCATAATGGAGCCTACCTGCTCGAAGTGATGGTAGGAAAAGAAAACAATGTGTTTCCCATGGTACCACAGGGTTGCAGTGTGGCGGAGATAAGATTGAAGTGAGAAAGGGGAATAATGGACTACAAAAACAACAAACGATGACCAAACAAGAATTTACCATAACCGTATACACGGAAAACCAGATTGGGTTGCTGAACCGCATCGCCATCATATTTTCCCGCAGAAAAATAAACGTGGAGAGTTTAAACACTTCGCCTTCAGAAGTGGAAGGAATACACCGCTTTACCATCGTAATACACGAAGCAGAAGAAGTAGTAAAAAAACTGGTTCGCCAAATTGAGAAGCAGGTAGAAGTTTTAAAAGCCTATTACAATAACAACGAGGAACTGATCTGGCAGGAACTTGCCCTCTATAAAGTGTCTACCGACGAAATCGCAGAACACGTAAAAGTAGAGCGGTTGCTCCGCGAACATGGTGCCAGGGCCGTAGTAATCCGGAAAGACTACACTGTATTTGAAACCACGGGGCATCGGGAAGAAACTGATAAACTGATTACTGTACTGGAACCATACGGGCTTATTGAATTTGTACGAAGTGCAAGGGTTGCCATTATAAAAGCAAGCAGCGGCTTCCATGAAAAACTACGTGAATTTGAAGCACTGGAACCCAGCGAAGAAGTAATAGAAAATGAGTTTCTGGATAAGCAGGATGAAGTGTTTACTATGTAATACCTGTGTTGGGAACAACAACTATCAAAAATAAAAAATCGTATAACTTCTTAATTATTCTTAATCATGGCAAAATTAAATTTCGGCGGACTAGAAGAAAATGTAGTAACGCGCGAAGAGTTTCCCCTGGCAAAAGCACAGGAAGTATTGAAAAATGAAACAGTAGCGGTTATCGGCTATGGCGTACAAGGCCCCGGTCAGGCACTGAACCAACGTGATAATGGTATCAATGTAATAGTTGGGCAGCGGAAAAATTCCAAAACCTGGGATAAAGCTATTGCAGACGGTTTTGTTCCTGGCGAAACACTGTTTGAAATTGAGGAAGCATTAGAGCGCGGAACCATCATCTGCTACCTGCTGAGTGATGCTGCCCAGATTGCTTTATGGCCTACTGTAAAAAAACACCTCACTCCTGGTAAAGCCCTCTATTTTTCGCATGGCTTCGGAATTACCTTTAACGAGCAAACCGGTATTATTCCACCTGCCGATGTAGACGTATTTCTGGTAGCCCCCAAAGGAAGCGGTACTTCCCTGCGCCGCATGTTCTTGCAAGGACGCGGTCTGAACAGTTCCTATGCAATTTTCCAGGATGCAACCGGCAAAGCAAAAGAGCGCGTAATTGCCCTTGGTATTGCAGTAGGTAGTGGCTACCTCTTCGAAACTGATTTCAAAAAAGAAGTATACTCTGACCTTACCGGCGAAAGAGGAACATTGATGGGCGCTATCCAGGGAATTTTTGCTGCACAGTACCAGGTACTGCGCGATAAAGGCCACACTCCTTCTGAAGCCTTTAATGAAACTGTTGAAGAACTTACCCAATCCCTGATGCCCCTGGTTGCAGAAAACGGAATGGACTGGATGTATGCCAACTGCTCTACTACCGCACAACGCGGCGCATTGGATTGGTGGAAAAAATTCCGTGATGCGACAGCGCCTGTTTTTAAAGAATTGTACGAAAGCGTGGCAACTGGTAAAGAATCACAGCGTTCTATCGACCTGAACAGCCAACCCGACTACCGCGAAAAACTGGAACTGGAACTGAAAGAGTTGCGCGACAGTGAAATGTGGCAGGCCGGCAAAACCGTTCGCAGCCTTCGTCCGGAAAACCAAGGAAAATAATAACCTAAAGGTGTGAGCCCTTCAACAGGCTCACACCATTACCAAACTCTAAAATTTCTTCCCATTCAAGTTTCTTCCTTACTAGACTTTCACAAAGCGGCCCACCGGTTAAAAAGGGTAATAAAAAAAACTCCGCTTACCTATAACGCCAATTTATCAAGGCGTTACAACTGTCATGTATACCTGAAACGGGAAGATCTGCAGGTAGTAAGAAGTTATAAGCTACGCGGCGCTTTCAATATGATGAGCAGCCTCCCCGCAGAACAGTTAAACCGCGGGGTAGTATGCGCCAGTGCAGGAAATCATGCACAAGGCTTTGCCTTCAGCTGCAAACAATTGAAGGTAAAGGGCATTGTGTTTATGCCCATTATTACGCCCAACCAGAAAGTAAGTCAGACAAAAATGTTTGGTGAAAACTGGATCGAAATCCGTTTGATCGGAGACACGTTTGATGATTGTGCCACGGCTGCAAAGGCATATACGGAAGAACAACAAATGGTCTTCATTCCGCCGTTTGATGATGAACGTATTATTGAGGGACAAGGCACCGTAGGAGTTGAAATAGTGGAAGAATTACCAGATCCCGACTTTGTATTCATACCGGTAGGGGGTGGTGGTTTATCCGCAGGCGTAGGTAGTTATATGCAGGCCTATTCCCCTTCAACGCAGGTTATCGGGGTAGAACCGGAAGGAGCACCATCTATGTACCAGGCAATTAAACAGGGGCACCCGGTTACACTGGAAAATATAGAACGATTTGTAGACGGCGCAGCAGTTAAACGGGTCGGAGAAAAAACCTTTCCGATATGCCGAGAAGTGCTGAAAGATATGTTACTGGTGCCGGAAGGCCGCATCTGCGCTGAAATTCTCAAATTATACAATGAAGATGCTATCGTGGTGGAGCCCGCTGGGGCCCTGTCTATAGCCGCCCTGGATCAATACTCCGATCAGATAAAAGGCAAAAAAGTGGTCTGCATTATTTCCGGTAGCAATAACGACATCGATCGCATGCAGGAAATAAAGGAAAGAGCCCTTCAGTACGAAGGCCTCAAACATTATTTCCTCATCCGCTTTGCCCAACGCCCCGGCGCATTGAAAGAATTTGTAAATTTTGTCCTGGGCCCATCTGATGATATAACAAGGTTCGAATACATGCAAAAACATAATAAAGAAACCGGGCCGGCATTGGTAGGAATAGAACTGAAAAGCCCGGCAGATTACCATATCCTGTTGAAAAACATGCAGCAATACAATATCAACTTTGTAGAATTAAACAAGGATGATAATCTTTTTGGATACCTGGTCTGAATATTCATTTTTTGTTGTATATTCATAGCCTTGCTTGCTGCATATATTAAATTCTGTCTAACAGAAGGTATATTTTATTAAAAAATTTCTAAACTGCATTATCAACGATGGCAAGCAACCAGGGTTTATACCACCCCTCTTTCGAGCACGACGCCTGTGGAATTGGATTCGTAGCAAATATCAAAAGCAACAAGTCGCATCAAATTATCTCCGATGCATTAACCGTATTGGAAAACATGGAACACCGGGGTGCCTGTGGATGTGAGGCAAATACCGGCGATGGTGCAGGTATTATGATCCAGGTACCGCATGAATTCTACTTCGATGAATGTGTAAAACTCGGATTTCACCTCCCTTCTTTCGGCCGGTACGGTGTAGGCGCCTTATTTTTTCCAAGAGAAATCCGTTTACGGGAAGAATGCCGCGATATTTTTAATCGCGCAGCCGAAAAACTGGGACTTGAAATCATTGGTTACCGGAAAGTGCCGGTAAATACCGAAGGTATCGGTGCTACCGCCCTGAGCGTGGAACCAGAAATGGAACATGTATTCATCGCCTGTCCCGATCATATTAATAACCCGGATGATTTCGAAAGAAAACTTTTCATTCTCCGGAATTACGCCAGCCATACCATTAACAACACGGTACGTAAAGACGCCATTGGCTTTTACATTGCGTCACTTTCCTATAAAACGGTCGTATATAAAGGCCAGTTAACCAGCAACCAGGTTCGCGGCTATTTTACTGAATTAAGCGACAAACGGATCGTAAGTGCATTTGGCCTTGTACACTCCCGTTTTGCTACCAATACCTTCCCTTCCTGGAAGCTGGCACAACCCTTCCGTTATATTGCCCACAATGGAGAAATCAATACCGTTCAGGGCAACCTGAACTGGTTACGCACCAACGAAAAAGGATTCACTTCGCCTTATTTCACCAAGGAAGAAATGGATATGTTGCTGCCGATCGTTACTGACGGGCAATCAGACTCCGCCTGCCTTGATAATATGATCGAATTGCTTACGCTTACCGGCCGTTCATTACCCCATGTAATGATGATGCTGATTCCGGAAGCCTGGGATGGTAACGACAGAATGGATCCGGTAAAAAAAGCATTTTACGAATTCCACGCTTCCTTTATGGAACCATGGGATGGCCCGGCTTCTATTTCCTTTACAGATGGTAAAATAATCGGGGCCACCTTAGACAGGAATGGTTTACGCCCCTCCCGCTACTGTGTTACCAATGATGACCGCGTAATTATGGCATCAGAAACAGGTGCCCTGCCGGTAGATCCTTCTATCGTTATAGAAAAAGGCCGGCTTCAGCCTGGAAAAATGTTTGTGGTAGACATGGAGCAAGGCCGTATTATCAGTGATGAAGAACTGAAAGATCAGATCTGCTCCCAGAAACCTTATGGTGAGTGGTTGAATAAATATAAAATCAGGATGGAAGAGTTGCCTGAACCAAGGGTACTCTTTACGCATCTTGAACACGACCAGGTATTCAAATACCAGAAAGCCTTTGGTTATTCTACCGAAGACCTGGAAACCATCATTACCCCCATGGCAATTGATGGAAAAGAGCCCGTAGGCTCTATGGGAACTGATACCCCACTTGCTATTCTCAGTGATCAGCCCCAACACCTCAGCAGCTATTTCAAACAACTGTTTGCACAGGTTACCAACCCGCCCATCGACCCCATCCGCGAACGCCTGGTAATGTCGCTGGCAACCTTTGTAGGCAATAATGGAAACCTCCTGAACGAAGAACCGCTGGCAGCCCATAGCGTGGCATTAAAACACCCGGTCCTCAACAACCATGAACTGGAAAAAATCAGAAGTATTGATACGGGTATTTTCCAGGCAAAAACCCTGCAATGTTATTTCCGTGCAGACGGTAAGCCCGGTTCACTCCAAAAAGCACTCGACCGCATTTGCCGCTATGCAGTAGATGCAGCGCAGGATGGCTTTGAAGTACTGATCTTATCCGATAGGGCTATTGATTCAGACCATGCCCCCATACCTTCCCTGATTGCGACGGCGGCTATTCACCACCACCTGATCCGGAAAGGTTTACGCGGACAGGTAGGTTTGGTAGTGGAAGCAGGAGATGTTTGGGAAGTACATCATTTTGCCTGCCTGATTGGTTTCGGGGCAACCGCCATCAACCCTTACCTGGCGCTTTCCACCATTCGTGACCTTCGGCTGAACGGTAAAATGGAAACCAGCCTGGATCCGGATCAGTTAAAGAAAAACTATATCAAAGCGGTCAATGATGGCTTATTAAAAGTATTCTCCAAAATGGGTATTTCCACCCTGCAATCTTACCAGGGTGCCCAGATATTTGAGATCATTGGTCTTAACAGAACCGTAGTAGATAAATATTTCACTGGTGCCACTTCCCGGATCGAAGGAATGGGACTGGATGAAATTGCAAGAGAGGCATTGGCCAAACATTTCCTTGCATTCAGTAGAAAAGAAATTCCAGTAGACCGGCTTCCAGTAGGAGGTGTATACCAATGGAAACGCAAAGGAGAATTCCATCTTTTTAACCCGCAGAGCATTCATCTCCTGCAATATTCTACGCGGATGAATGATTACGGCAGCTTTAAGAAATACGCAAAGCTGGTGAACGATCAAAGCGTTAAAGCAGCCACCTTAAGAAGCCAGTTACAGTTTAAAAACAACCGGCCTTCTATTTCAATAGACGAAGTTGAACCGGCAGAAAGTATTATGAAGCGCTTTGCTACCGGTGCCATGAGTTTTGGTTCCATTTCGCACGAAGCACATTCTACACTGGCCATTGCCATGAACCGCATTGGCGCCAAATCCAACACAGGCGAAGGTGGAGAAGATAATCTCCGTTACGAACCAATGGCCAATGGCGATTCCATGCGAAGTGCTATTAAACAAGTGGCCTCCGGCAGATTTGGCGTTACCAGCTATTACCTGACCATGGCAGATGAACTGCAGATTAAGATGGCACAGGGCGCAAAACCCGGTGAAGGCGGACAATTGCCCGGCCATAAGGTAGACGAATGGATTGGCAAAGTACGGCATTCCACTCCTGGGGTTGGATTAATTTCCCCACCCCCTCACCACGATATTTACTCTATTGAAGACCTGGCGCAATTGATATATGATCTGAAAAATGCCAATCGGGCAGCCCGCATCAGTGTAAAGCTGGTAAGTAAAGCAGGCGTTGGAACAATTGCAGCAGGCGTTGCTAAAGCCAAAGCTGATGTGATCCTTATTGCCGGAAACGATGGCGGAACCGGCGCCTCCCCGATCAGCTCTATTAAACATGCCGGCCTTCCCTGGGAATTAGGACTCGCAGAATCACACCAGACCCTCCTGAAAAACAAACTCAGAAGCCGGGTAGTACTACAGGCAGATGGGCAAATGAGAACAGGACGTGATATTGCGATTGCTACCTTACTGGGAGCCGAAGAATGGGGCATTGCTACTGCAGCCCTGGTGGTAGAAGGCTGTATTATGATGAGAAAATGTCACCTCAATACCTGCCCGGTTGGCGTGGCCACGCAAGATCCTGAACTCAGAAAACGTTTTAACGGAAATGCAGATCATGTAGTGAATTTCTTCCGTTTTATTACAGAAGACCTCCGAGAAATCATGGCAGAACTGGGATTCCGAACCATTAATGAAATGGTTGGACAGGTAGATTACCTCGAAGCAAGGCCGGACGTTACGCACTGGAAATACAAAAATCTTGACCTCTCTCCTGTTATTTATAAAGAGCCCGCTTCGAGATATACCGGCCTTTATAACATGGAAGAACAGGATCATGGTATTTCTGAAGTACTTGACTGGAAACTGTTGGAAGCCGCAAAACCTGCCATTGAAAACCAGCAGAAAATATTTGCATCCTTTGATGTGAAGAATACGGATCGCACCATCGGTACCATACTTTCCAATGAAATTTCTAAACGATACAAGGAAGAAGGTTTACCGGACGATACGATCCACTTTAAACTTACAGGTACAGCCGGGCAAAGCTTTGGCGCTTTCAATACCAAAGGCGTTACATTGGAACTGGAAGGAGATGCCAATGATTATTTTGGTAAAGGCTTAAGCGGCGCCAAACTGGTAGTATACCCATCTTTACAGGCAAGCTTTGTTCCTGAAGACAATATCATTATCGGCAATGTTGCTTTTTATGGAGCCACTTCGGGGCTATCTTTTATCCGCGGTAAAGCAGGCGAACGATTTGCTGTACGCAACTCGGGTGCTACTGCTGTAGTGGAAGGTGTAGGAGATCACGGCTGTGAATATATGACAGGAGGCACGGTGGTAATCCTGGGCGATACCGGTAGAAATTTTGCAGCAGGTATGAGTGGCGGCATTGCTTTTATTTATGACGTGAAAGGAATTTTCCCGGATCTCTGCAATAAAGAAATGGTTGACCTGGATCCTGTTGAACAGGATGATGTTGAACAGCTGAGAGACCTGATCCAACAACATTATACCTATACAGGAAGTACAGTTGCCCAATTCATTTTAAATGATTTTGACAACCAGTTGAAAAACTTCGTAAAAGTATTCCCGAGCGATTATAAAAAAGTATTGCAGAAGCGGAAAGAGGCAGTTATGAATAAGTAAACGGCGAATACTGAAGGGAAAATTATTTTTAAAAAATTAACTGAGAAAGAAATATGGGTAAGCCAACCGGATTTATGGAATTCACACGGGAGTTGCCAGGCAAGCGACCAGTTGAAGAACGCGTGAAGGATTACAATGAATTTATTCAACGGTATTCAGA
>NZ_LUKG01000049.1:0-9658 GCF_001601815.1 Flavihumibacter sp. CACIAM 22H1 | reverse complement strand
GCGGATGTCCTTTAGGAAATGTTATTCCGGAATTCAACGATGCCGTTTACAGGAAAAATTGGGAAGAAGCATTCGACATCCTGAGCTCAACAAATAATTTCCCGGAGTTTACCGGAAGAATTTGCCCCGCTCCCTGCGAAACAGCCTGTGTACTGGGCATTAATCAACCAGCAATTACCATAGAGGAAATTGAAAAACATATAATAGAAATTGCTTTTGAAAAAGGGTTGGTTAAACCCAAAAAACCGACCCTTCGTACGGGTAAAAAAGTAGCGGTTATCGGTTCCGGTCCGGCAGGATTGGCTGCCGCCGCACAATTGAATTATGCCGGACACCAGGTTACGGTATATGAGCGCGATGAAAAACCAGGTGGTTTGCTGCGTTATGGAATCCCCGATTTCAAGCTGGAAAAATGGGTGGTTGAACGCCGCATTGCCTTACTGGAAGAAGAAGGGGTTGTTTTCAAATGCCATTCCAATGTTGGTGTAAATGTTCGGGTAAATGATTTGTTGCGAGAATACCAGGCAATTGTTCTTGCAGGAGGTTCAACGGTTCCACGTGACCTGGCTATACCCGGGCGCGAACTCAAAGGCGTTCATTTTGCAATGGATTTCCTGAAACAACAAAATAAGCGAAACTATAATGCCGATCCCCTGGCATTCAGAGACATTGAAAGCAATATCTACGCAGAGCAGTTGCTGGCTACAGGAAAAAATGTAGTAGTTATCGGTGGAGGTGATACCGGAAGCGATTGCGTGGGTACCTCCAATCGCCACGGAGCAATTTCCATAACTCAATTCGAGTTATTACCAAAGCCGCCTGAAAAACGTACAGATTATATGCCCTGGCCTTCTTACCCAATGGTATTGAAAACCTCTACTTCGCATGAAGAAGGTTGCGAACGCCAGTGGGCAATTGCTACTAAATCCTTTATTGGAGATGCGGAAGGCAATCTCCGCGCCCTTCAGATTGTTGACCTGGAATGGACATCCGGTTCAGACGGACGCCCTGCCCAGTTTAAAGAAGTAGAAGGTAGTGTACGGGAAATTCCTTGTGAAATGGCTTTCCTGGCAATGGGCTTTTTACACCCCCAACACAAAGGGTTGCTGGAAGAAATGGGTGTTGAACTCGATGAAAGAGGAAATGTGCGGGCAAGCGAAAAAGCCTATCAAACCAATATTCCTAAAGTGTTTACTGCCGGGGATATGCGCCGGGGACAAAGCCTGGTGGTATGGGCAATCAGTGAAGGAAGAGAATGTGCCCGTAAAGTAGATGAATACCTGATGGGACAGTCTGTACTGGAAACAAAAGATGCTGTTTTATCTATGGCATTCTAATCACATAATATTTTTTATACATATTTGTTAAAAAGCGGCTTTTGGCCGCTTTTTTTATTTTACTAAATAAAATTTTATTTTCTTGATTTTTCCCGGCCTGCATTTCTGTATATAACATTTCATCTATTGGAGTAGAAAAAGTAAAAATTGTAACAATTTGATTTTCAAATAATTGAATGATTGTTCAAAACAAGACTCCGGTTTTTAGGTTTGCCCAGATAAACGCCGTTCAATAAATAACATTATATTTATTTATATGTGTATATATTCAACCATTTAATATCGTTTTAATAGCTACTTTAGATAAATAGTTTATAGTTATTATTTTCTTAATGTTATTAAAACCAACTGAAATGAGTAAACTGACGATCAAACAGGTAGCACCCTTCCTGGTTCTTGCTGCAGTATCTGTTGCGGCGTTGTTCACGCCCACCGTAGCAGATTTTGCTGACCCCGACAAAGTGTATAACGGAGCGGATATTGCCTGGATCCTCGTAGCATCTGCGCTGGTATTTTTGATGACCCCCGGCCTGGCTTTCTTTTATGGCGGAATGGTACATCGTAAAAATGTGATCTCTACCATGATAAAGAGTGTGGTAGCTGCCGGAGTAGTGAGTGTGTTATGGGTATTTTTTGGCTATAGCCTTTGCTTTGGCGAATCCATCGGAGGATTTATCGGCAATCCCTTTACACATATGTTCTGGAAAGGGGTAAACAGTGGCGATCCCGTAGGTGGCATTCCAAAATCACTATTTGCCGTATTCCAGTTAATGTTTGCTATCATTACCCCCGGACTGGTGGTAGGAGCTGTGGCAGAAAGAATACGCTTTACATCGTATATCCTTTTCATCGTTCTGTTTGCTATACTCGTATATGCACCGCTTGCACACATGAGCTGGCATGCAGATGGTTTCCTCTTCAAAATGGGTGCGCTGGATTTCGCCGGTGGTACCGTGGTACATATTTCTGCTGGCTGTGCAGCCCTGGCAGGTGCATTGGTATTAAAACGCCGGCAGGTACATATGGAGCATAAAGAAATTCCTCCTGCAAATATTCCTTATGTTTTGATAGGAACCGGTTTACTGTGGTTTGGCTGGTTTGGTTTCAATGCAGGTTCTGCACTGGGCGCCAACGCACTGGCAGTTTCCGCCTTTGTAACTACCAATATTGCAGCAGGAGCCGCTGGTTGCAGCTGGATGTTCTTTGATGTTATGCGTGGTAAAAAACCTTCCGTAATCGGATTCTGTATCGGCGCAGTAGTTGGCCTGGTTGCCATTACACCCGCTGCCGGTTTTGTTGGTGTTCCACAAAGTATTTTCATCGGAGTTGTTGCAGCACTGATCTCTAATATTGTTGTTTATTACAAACAAAAATCTTCCCTCGATGATACCCTGGACGTATTCCCCTGCCATGGTGTAGGTGGTATGGTAGGTATGCTGATGACCGGTGTATTTGCTACCACAGCTGTTAACAGCGCCGGACAAAACGGGTTGTTTTATGGAAATGGAGCATTCTTCCTTACCCAGTTAAAAGCAATGCTGATTGCGGTTACTTACAGCTTCGTAGTTTCTTACCTCATCTTCAAATTCATCAACTTCCTCCTGCCTTTACGGGTTAGTTCAGAAGAAGAAGAACTGGGACTGGATGCAACGCAGCACAACGAAAAATACCTGCAGGGAACACTGCTCGTACATAATAACGGAAAACTGAAAGAAGAAGAGCTTTCCGAAATCTAATCGATTACCAAAACTGACTGTTTCTCTCCTGATACGATACGAGACGGGCAGAAATTAGAAAAAGGTACAGCATATTGGTAAACTTCTGATACAAGTTTACCGCCGTACCCTTCCCTTAACACTTAAAATGTTCTACAATGTTACAAAAATTATTTGCAACAGGTATAGCACTATCGTGCATTACACTTTCCTACGCCCAAACTGCCGAGTCCTCCACCTCTGAAACAGCTGCCGAAGCAACAGCCGCCGCCCCGGAAGAAAAAAAACCCTTAATCAGCTTCTCCGGTTCGGCAGACGTTTACTATCGCTATGATTTCGGCAAACAGGCCGGTAACAACCGCACCAGCTTTACCAATACCCATAACGCCTTTTCATTGGGTATGGCCAGCCTGAAAGCGGAGCATCAGGGAGAAAAAATCGGGGTTGTACTAGACCTGGGATTTGGCCCCCGTGCAAAAGAATTTACCTATACCGATGAAGGCATTACACAGGCCATCAAACAATTGTACATTAGCTATTCCCCCACCGACTGGTTAAAATTTACTGCCGGAACCTGGGCTACCCATGTTGGCTATGAACTGGTAGATCCGCAATTGAACCGGAACTACAGTATGTCCTATATGTTCTCGAACGGCCCGTTTTCCCATACCGGTTTGAAAGCAGAATTATCCAAAGGAAAAAGTGGCTTCATGATTGGAATTTCCAATGCTACCGATTACCGGGTTCCACCTTCTGACCTGATAAACCGGAAATTCCTGCTGGCTCAATATAGTTTTGCGGCTAATGATAACCTGAAATTCTACCTGAATTATGTCGGCGGTAAAAACCCCGATACCTCTAAAACCAATCAATTTGACCTGGTAATGACCGCAGCCGTATCTGATAAGTTCAGCATTGGCTATAATGGTACAATAAATACCACCCAAACCTGGGATGGTGAAAAAAATGCCAGCGGAAAATCCTGGTGGGGATCTGCCCTCTATTTGAACCTCGATCCTAAACCCTGGTTTGGCCTGACCTTAAGAGGTGAGTATTTCAGTGATAAAAATCAGTTTAAGATACCCACCAATGTTACAGACGGCGCCAATTTATTGGCTACTACCCTATCTGCAAACTTTAAAGTAGGTGGACTAACCTTTATTCCTGAATTCCGTATCGAAAACGCAAGCGAAGAAATTTATACCGATGCAAATGGTAGCGCAAAGAAATCAGCCGGAAGTTTCCTGCTGGCCGCTATCTATAGCTTCTAATCACTGTTTCACATATGGCAAGCAATCGTTGAGCGTCCCCCGTTTCTACGGGGGACTTTTTTTATTATTATGCCGAATTCCTTCCTGCATTGATGATTCCGAAAGAACAACGCATCACCAGCTTTTCATAACTAGCTTTCAGCTCAGCACTTTTGGCCTGTGCCAAGCCTGCCGCTTCCAGCTCCCGAACCCGCGTTATTGCATATTGCTGAATAGTTGTTAAGGGCAGAACTATTCTTTCACGCATTGAAACAGATAATTGTTCTACCGGGTAATCTGCCATCAAATCGGAGCGCCCGGATAGCAATAGAACGTATTTACGTGTACGCTCATACTCGCTGTAAATCATGTGCCAGATCTCTCCGAATTCCTTATGCTCTGCCAGGTGACTGGTTAACGGAAAATAACATTTCAACATTGCCATTTCACAGTTATCCATCAGGGTTTTAAAGAAAAGCGACTGCTGGTACATATCTTTCACTTTTTTCCAATCGCCCCGCTGTTCTGCCAGTTGAAGTGCGGTACCCACGCCATAATAGCCCGTAACATTCTGTTTTAACTGACTCCAGGCGCCCACAAAAGGAATGGCGCGGAGATCATTTAAACTCAGGCGGGTAGCGGTTCCCCGTTTAGCCGGACGGGAGCCAATATTAGTGGCTGCATAAAACCGAAGTGCACTGGCATGTGATAAATAATCCAGAAACGCGGGGTTGTTTTTTAGCGAGGAATAAGCCGTAAAGCCATCACTGGCCAGTTGCTTTAATAAAGAATCCTGCTCTTCATCCAAAGTTGGCTTAAGACTGTGTTTAACAGCTGCCGTCAGGCCAGCATTCAGCAACTGTTCCATATTAAACTGGGCAGCATCAATGGTTCCAAAATTAGAGCTGATCGTTTGCCCCTGTATGGTTAACTGTATTTCTTTACTGGATACATCCTTACCCATCGATGCATAAAACTTATGCGTTTTTCCACCTCCACGGGCAGGCGGGCCTCCCCGTCCATCAAAGAACAGCACATCCACCTCGTATTTTTCAGATAAGGCAGTAAGCGCTTTTTTTGCCTGGAGAATGCTGTAGTTGGCCATCAGGTAACCTCCGTCTTTAGTGCCATCCGAAAAGCCCAGCATAATGGTTTGCCGGTTTTTCCGTAATGCCAGATGTTTCCTGTATACAGGCAAACGATAGAGGGTTTCCATAATTTCACCAGCCTGCTGCAGGTCATCGATGGTTTCGAAAAGCGGTACTATATCTATATTCAGCGTTTCTTTTTTCCATCCCCCCAATAAAAACAGGCCATATACCTCCATTACATTGGCAGCACTGGTACAATGGCTTATGATATAACGATGACAGCCGATTTCTCCATTCTCCTGCTGTATCCTGGCAATTACATTTACCGATTCCAATGTATCCTGGTGTACCGGGGTTTTGAATACAGGGATTGTTTTGAGGGCAGATAAGCCACCCAGGATCTCCAGTTTTTGCTGGGGCTCCAGCAAACTGTAGGGCTGTGGAAAGGCCGCTGTCTGCTCGGCAATTACCTCAAAGAACGCTTCATGAACAGAACTATCCTGCCGAACATCAAGCGATGCATAAAAGAGCCCGAATGCCTTGATTTTTTGAATCAGGTTATCAACCCGGTCTGCAAAAAGGCCATTGTGTTGCAGAACAATAGTGTCACGTACCTGTTGAAGCTGCTGAATCATTTCCTCTGCACTTAAACTTCTGGTGGGTTGTTCCCCAAACACTTCATTGAACAATTGCTTCTCCAGGTCTGCTATCAACTGATCAGTTTCCTTAAAGGTTAGGCGGCGTTTAAGCCTCCGAACATCCAGGTAATACTGCTTAATAATGCTGTTACGTAAGGCAGCTGCTACCTGTTGCGTGGTATCAGCGGTAACAAAGGGATTTCCGTCCCGGTCACCGCCCGGCCAGAAACCCATATGCAACAGCGGTTGGTCTGTATTCAGGTAACCAGAAAGCTCGCTGGCTGCATAAGAAAGAATTTTTCCAACAGCCGGATAAAACACATTATCCAGGTACCAGATGAGGCTGGTAGCCTCATCATAAGGGGTTGGTTTCTGTTTTTTAAAGAACGGCGTTTTACCCAGTTGCTGCAGGTAGCTGTTTACCAGCGACGTATTGTTCTCCTGCAATGCTTTGGATAAATCATGAATAATACCCAATACAGATCCCGGGTAGAACTGGGTAGGATGGGCAGTTAATACCATACGTACACAAAATGGATCTTTTACCAGGTCGCCCTTATTCTGCTCCTGTTGCTGTAAAAAAGAAATAAGTTGTTTCAATGTACCCGGGCCTGAAAAATCGTTGATTTTGCTGAAAGCCGCATCTTCCAGGGCATCAAATAATACTACCTGACGTTCTACGTATTGTACAAAACGAAACAGCAGATCGGTTCTCTCCTGTTCGGTTCGAAAACTTGTATGACTGGCAAAGAATTCATCCAGAATCTGCAGCGGACTTTTTTTCTTTTTATAGCCTTCCTCGCACACATTTAATAAAACGGACAGCAGGATACCGGTTTTTTCGATCCGGTGAAAAGGCAGCGACGTAAAAAGACTGTTATACAATTGAAACTTCAGCGCAACTTCACTCTTAAACTGTTGAAGGGCTGCCGGGTCAATATTGGCCATATGGAATTATTTATTCGTTGGTTATAGGCAGCAATCGAGCCATGAATATACCAAATCAGGCGCACTTTGAAGGACGAACCCATGGTTCCTAAAAAAAAATCAAACTAACGCTTGTTATAAAAAGTACGATTGGTAATTTCATGCCCTGATAATTAATGGCAGCGTCGTCTACATATCAAATTAGTTCCAGGCTTGTGGCTTCCACCACAACCACTACCACCATTATTACAACCCGTTAAGGGTTGTAACGTACCATATTATGCCATGGGCCTTCGGGCTGTTTTTCATCAGGGTTTCCCTGTTTTTTACCAATCAAGTTTGTTTATTTTTTATCCATTTTATGCAGGTATTAAAATTCGGCGGTACTTCAGTGGGCAGTCCGGAAGCCATCCAGGAAGTGATCTCCATTGTTTCAGAAAAAATCAAAAGCAACACCGTAGTTACCGTGGTATCTGCGTTCAGCGGAACCACCGACAGCCTGTTGCAATGCGGGCTTCTGGCTTCGCAGGGTGATGAGCAATACAAGGAATTAATTCAGCAATTAACCGGCAGACACCTGAATGCCGTTAAGCAATTGATTCCAATACAACAACAAAGTAGCTATCTCAGTGCAGTTAAGAAACTCTGTAACGATGTAGAAGACTTATGCAACGGTATTTTTCTTCTTGGTGAAACCACCGCAAGAACAAAAGATAAGCTGGTTAGCTATGGCGAACTGATTTCTTCACAGATCATTGCCGCTGCTTTTCAATCCAGGGGAATTGCCACCACCTGGTGGGATAGCCGAAAACTCATTCGCACCAATTCCGATTTCGGAAATGCAACCGTCAACTTCAGTACTACCACTTCGCAATTCCTGACAGCAAAACAGGAGCTGACAACCGCTCACGTGGTTATGCCAGGATTTATTGCTTCCAATCCGGAAGCTGTTACCACCACACTTGGAAGAGGCGGATCAGATTATACCGCTGCCATTGCAGCTGCCTGCCTGGATGCTGAAGTACTTGAAATATGGACAGATGTAAGCGGAATGATGACGGCCGATCCAAGATGGGTACCAAACGCAAAAGTAATTCCAACTATTTCTTACCAGGAAGCCATGGAATTATCCCATTTTGGTGCAAAAGTCATTTATCCGCCCACGATTCAGCCGGTAATGAATAAACAGATTCCGATCTGGATAAAAAACACCTTTGCCCCCAAAGACCCGGGCACCTGTATTCAGCAGGAAGGATACCGTAATGGAAACCCCGTAAGAGGAATCTCAAGCATCAACAAACTAGCGCTGTTAAGCCTGGAAGGCAGTGGAATGGTAGGCGTACCTGGCTTTTCGCGCCGCTTATTTGAAGCGCTTTCCGCAGAACAGATTAACGTAATCCTGATTACCCAGGGTTCTTCCGAACATTCTATTTGTGTGGGGGTGGATGAAGCCGCCGCGGAAAAAGCAAAAAAATCGGTGGATGAAGCCTTTGCACCGGAAATCAGTCTACAAAAAGTAGAACCGCTTGAAATTGAAAAAGGACTTTCCATTGTGGCACTGGTAGGTGAACAAATGAAAAGCCAGCCCGGCATAAGCGGAAAATTATTCGGTGCACTAGGACGAAACGGGGTAAATGTACGAGCCATTGCACAGGGATCTTCGGAACGAAATATTTCAGCCGTTATTTCAACTGCCGATGTACGGAAAGCGATTAACCTGCTGCACGAAGAGTTTTTTGAAACCAGCCTGAAACAAGTTAATCTATTCATCAGTGGCGTTGGAAATGTAGGCAGTCGTTTGCTGCAACAGGTTTATCAGCAACAACAATATTTATTACACCATAACCGGCTGCAGTTAAGAGTAGTTGGACTGGCTAATTCAAAAAAATACCTTATCAGCGAGGATGCCATCGATTTATCTGACTGGAAAAACCAGCTCGAAAAAAGCATTGATGGTACCATAGATGATTTCGTAGAGGGGATTATTGAAAAAAATCTTAGAAATACGGTGTTCGTAGACATTACAGCAAGCGATCTTGTGGCGGGTGTATATCCCAGGCTGCTGGAAAAAAGCTGCGCTGTGGTGGCCTGTAATAAAATAGCCTGCTCCTCTCCCTATGCGTATTACCGCGAACTAAAAGATAAAGCCAGGAGCAACAATACCGGTTTTCTATTTGAAACAAATGTAGGCGCCGGTCTTCCCGTTATTGGCACCCTGAATGACCTGCTGAAAAGCGGCGATAAAGTGAATAGGATTGAAGCAGTGCTCAGTGGCACATTGAACTATGTTTTCAATCATTACGATGGCACCCGCCCCTTTGCTGAAATTGTTCGGAAAGCGCAGGAGGAAGGCTATACAGAACCCGACCCAAGGTTGGATTTAAGTGGCATAGACGTAATGCGAAAAATAATGATCCTTGCCCGGGAAGCCGGTGAACAACTGGAAATGGAGGCGATCACAAATCATCGTTTTTTACCAGCTTCCTGCATGCAGGGCTCAGTGGAAGACTTCTATTCCAGTATGTTACAGGAAGAAGAGCATTTCAAAACTATATTTGAAGAAGCCCATAAAAATGGCAATAAGTTGAAGTTTGTAGCAACCTATCATTCGGGCAAAGCAGCAGTAGGGCTACAACAAATTCCTCCCGGGCATGACCTGTTTCATTTATATGGAAAAGATAACATCGTTTTATTCTACAC
>NZ_LUKG01000048.1:30936-34658 GCF_001601815.1 Flavihumibacter sp. CACIAM 22H1 | reverse complement strand
CAACTCTGGATGTCGGAAAAAATTGATTGTCCCCAAATAATGGGATGGATCAAGCCGATCATCCTGCTGCCGGCCTCCGCCCTAAGCCAACTTAGTTCGGCTCAACTGGAAGCTATTCTGATACATGAACTGGCACACATAAAAAGGAATGATTATATATGGAATTGGATTATTTCCATCATTGAAAACCTATTATTCTTCAATCCTTTTGTCAAATTATTTATTACTACAATAAGAGCAGAAAGAGAACATGCCTGTGATGACTTTGTTTTACAGTTCCCATTTCAGCCCCAGTTATATGCCGAAGCTTTGTTGAAGTTGGAACAAAAAAGAACAGCGCGGGAAATGAGCCTGGTGCTGGCAGCAGGTGGCAGCAGTCGAAAACTCCTCTTAACCAGGGTTCGCAGAATGTTGAATATTGAACATGCACTTCCCATCCGGAAAGGCTATAGCAGCCTGTTGTTTCTATTGGCGCTCAGCAGTTCTCTGGCACTCCTAATTCCCAACAACCCTGTCACCAAACAGTGGGCGGATCAATTGGCTGAGCCGGTTGCGGCACTTGAAAACAAGTTATTTCAAGGCCTGAACTATCAATCTATGAGATGGAATTCCACCCCTATTTATGTGGAAGCAGCTGCGAAGGACCCCGTGTCACCAACTGTTTCACAGGCCGTTCAAACACCATCGAAAACCTCCGAATTAATAGATAATCAAGATCAATCAATTGATAATCAAGAAAATATTGAGTCTGAAGTAATAGTCGATAATTCTACTAATGACTGGGTCGAACAGCTGAACACAGGCAGTACAGCTCCAGCGGCACTTTACCTTGCGGCTGCCCCTCTGGCTGCAGAAGCAAAAGCTTTTACCTTTGAAAAGTCACAAAAGAATATCGACCTTCCAGCGGAAGCTGCTACTATTTACATGCATCCCTATGTACCACGTAAAAGTTTTGAAACAACTGTTGTTATTGACACTACCCCTGCTTTAACTAAGCATTTACAGGCGAAGACGAAAGCACAGGAAGCCGCTCTCCAAACCCAACTGGCATTGGATAAATTGAATTGGTCCAGGGTTCAGGAGCAGATCAGTAAGTTGGGCACAGGATCATCTCGCCAAGAACTGCAGCTAGTGCTTGAAACGGAATTAGCCAAACTAAACTGGGAGGAAATTCAGCAGCAATCCAAACAGCTGATGAAGAAACTATCACAGCTTGAACTGGAAAAAATACAATCCAGACAGGAACAAACACAGGAAATCCTGCAGGAAAAACTGCAAGTCCTGGAAGAGCTGACCCTGGAATTGAAGAAAACGGAACAAAGCCTGGAGCAAGCTATCCAGCAAAAGGAAAAAGAGCTGAAGAAAAAGCAGGAGCAATTACGAAAAAAGCATAAAATAGTACATATCTAAGCTTAGGCTAACAACCAGTTTTTAGCGGAAGGACCTTCACAAAACAACAGATCAAGTATTGACAAACCGGCTATAAAGCCGGTTTTTTCTTGGAATACCTGGGTGTAACTGCCTAGCTGGGCAGCTGTTGAGGCGGTATTGGCCGGATGAAAGAAATTGACCAAATTGTCGGCTGCCTGGCCGTCCTGGCCGCGCCAATCAGGCCCTTCGGCGCCCCAGTCTACTACTGTAAACGGATCTGCTAAGCCCAGTTTTTTTACTACCCATTGATGACAAAGAAGATTCCATTCAAATAAGCCAGAGGCAGGCGTTTCAAATAAAACTGCCATTTCGTCGCGATAATACTCAAACCAGGGTGATCGGTTATAACAGGAAACAATTGCCCGAAAATGCTCCAGCTGCCACCTGCCGCTCACAATATTTACCTCCTTATAAAATTGTCGTTCATTCCTTCCATCCTCGATCGGAACCGTGAGTCGGAGAGGACCCGTTGCGCCCGCAAGCATGGTGCGGTTCCGGAAACTCATTTTAGTGTGTTGCTCATATTTATTTAAATATACATATTTATAATTATATACTTTTTTATACCAGTTAACATTTGCAAAATATTGTAAATCAATAATTAATGAACTCATATGTGATTTTATTTCATTCAAATAAAAATATCGTTTAAAACAGCTAAATTTTTATAATTGATAATTTTTAATACCATTTTTTATACTTAATTAATAGTATTTAATAATTGTATTTCAATATTTTAAACAACAAAATAGATACTAAAAATAATAGTACTTGACAACGGTTTAAAAATAATCGATAATTCTTTCCAACACCAAAAATATTGGCACTAAAGATAGGTTAATTTGAAGAAATGAATTTGCCCATAAATGCTAAATCACCTATTTTGCCTGCTTATGATACCTTCAATTATTAAAGGCGGTAAATGGCTTCTAACAGCCAGTATAGCCCTCTCCTTCTGGAGCCTGACTTCCTGTAAGCAGCCTGAAATTCCTGAATACCAGGCCCTGGAAAACTTCTCAATTGGAAAAATGGGGATAAAAGAAACTGTCGTTTCGGCAGATTTAAAATATTATAATCCCAATAACTATGAGCTCCAATTCAGGCGCGCAGACCTGGCCATTTCCGTAAAT
This sequence comes from Flavihumibacter sp. CACIAM 22H1, assembly GCF_001601815.1. Lineage (GTDB taxonomy): Bacteria > Bacteroidota > Bacteroidia > Chitinophagales > Chitinophagaceae > Flavihumibacter. The sequence continues at coordinate 32,097 of NZ_LUKG01000048.1, read as the reverse complement.
GATAAGCCCGTGGGAAATACGGTACTGGATACACTTATCAGGATCCCCAAAAAAGACACGTTCTATATTCCTGTTCAGATGAAGGTTAATCTGAAGCAATTGATGGGAAATGCATTAACTCTTTTAATGAATGATGAACTCGACCTAAAAGTTACCGGTACGGTTCGATTAGGACGGTCGGGCTTTTTTATGAACCTGCCTGTAAATTATTCGGGCAAGCAGAAGATGAAGTGGTGAGGAAAAGGAGAAACGGGAAGGGAGAAGCGGAAAAGGAAAAGGCAGAAGGGACGAGGGGGAAGGATAAAAAAATCCGGTTCTGAGGAGAACCGGACACATATTAGGTTAAATTCTATTTATTGTTTTTTCATACCACCGCCATCTTCGGGTTTCTTACAACATTTAGGAAGTTTTTCATACGCTTCTTCATTAGCGGTTACATCGTCCGCATCATAACCCGCATTTGCAATAGCCGTTTTGATGTTTTCAATATTGGTTCGGTCGGTGTAAAAAGTAACCTTCGTGGTTTTCCTTTTATAATCCACTACTGATTTTTCTACCCCTTCTTCACGGGCCAGGAAGCTTTCAATTTTCTTTTTGCAGCTTTCGCACTGTACTGTAGGTGTTTTAACAGTTACAGTCTTGATCGCTTTTTTGGATTGAGCAACTGCGGCAACGGTAAAACTAACCAGGAGCAACAGCAATACAGACAGCTTTTTCATATATGCAATTTTATGCTACGAATGTACTAAACTCCGCTCCAGTTTGCCGGGTCCTCGCGCCAATTTAACAACACCGGCGCTGTTTTTTCATCAATCATCCCTTTTTCCAGCGCCAGGCTAACCAGTTGGCCATAATTGGTGAGCGCCTGGAACGGCACACCTGCTTGTTTAAATCTCTCCTCCGCAATCGGGAAGCCGTAGGTAAAAATGCAAACCATTCCCAATACTTCTACACCGGCTTCTTTTAATACGTCTACCACCTGCAAACTACTTTTTCCGGTAGAAATAAGGTCTTCAATAACCACTACTTTTTGTCCGGCTGAAAAAGACCCTTCAATTTGATTGCCAAGCCCGTGTTCTTTCGGTTTTGGCCGAACATAGATATAGGGCAGTTTAAGTTGATCGGCAGCCATTGCCCCCCAGGCTATTCCTGCGGTAGCTA
>NZ_LUKG01000048.1:29000-30605 GCF_001601815.1 Flavihumibacter sp. CACIAM 22H1 | reverse complement strand
TTTAAGTTGATCGGCAGCCATTGCCCCCCAGGCTATTCCTGCGGTAGACTACTCCGGCAGCATAGCTGCTTCAGGGTACCGTTCAAAAATCAGGTTACACATTTCTGATTTGATAAAATCCCTGATATAGGGATACGAGAGCACCTTGCGGTTATCACAATAAATCGGACTTTTCCATCCACTGGCCCAGGTAAAAGGGGCATCGGGACTCAATCGTACTGCATTCGTCTGTAACAATTTCTCGGCTACGGCCTTCTCATTTGAATTCATGGCAACTATTTAGGTGTCAGACATATGTAAGAACACTCTTCTCTATCTTCGCTTCAAGTTAGAACAGCCTCCTAACACCTGTCTGACGTTTAAAAGCGAAATTACTCCATATGCACATCAAAATCTACTTCGGAACAAAGCCTGTTTTTTTATGTGACCAGATTAGCCCGGAGCTGGCCACCCTCCTGCACCAGGCCGACACCGTTTTTAGAAATGAATGCAGCCTCCCCGCCATCCGCTCCCTCCTACATGACATTGAAAATCCGAAAATACGTGCCGGTATCCTGCTCCACCCCGATCTTCCAGCCCTGCAAGAGGTATTCTGGCAACAATTTACTGTTCTAAAAGCCGGCGGAGGAGCCGTTTGGAACGAAGAAAATCAACTCCTGTTTATATACCGACGTGGAAAATGGGACCTCCCCAAAGGCAAACTAGACCCCGGAGAATCCATTGAAGCCTGTGCCATACGAGAAGTTGAAGAAGAAACAGGCATTATCCGGCCGCAGTTGCTGCAACACCTGCTCACCACCTACCACACGTACTACGAAAGCGGGCAACACTTACTGAAAGAATCCTGGTGGTTTGAAATGAAGATCAACGGTCCTCAAAAACTCACCCCCCAGGCTGAAGAGCAGATTACTGAAACAAAATGGCTGGCCCCAGCCGATTGGGATACTGTCAAAAAAAACAGTTTCCCGTCCATCATTGATGTGCTTGAACGCCTCCAGGATAACTGATCGTCTGAAGGAACTGCTAGATTTTTCGAATAGCTACTGTGAGGCGGCTGATGCAAATCAATTTACCCTGCTCGTCCTCGATGCGAATTTCCCAAACCTGGGTGCTGGCCCCCCGGTGAATCGGCCGGGTAATGCCGACCACCCTACCCTGCCTGGCCGACCGGATATGATTAGCATTAATTTCCATTCCTACTGCAATAAATTTTGCGGAATCCACTGTCAATGCTGCGCCTACACTTCCCAGGGTTTCTGCCAATGCCACCGATGCACCCCCGTGCAAGAGCCCGTATGGCTGCTTGGTACGATGATCCACCGGCATGCTGGCTTTTATAAAATCAGGTCCCAGTTCCTCCCATTCAATACCCAGGTGTTCTCCCATCGTACCTTTTCCCAGGGGCAGCAAATCGCTAACTTGTATACCGGGATTAAACCAAATAACAGCCATGATCAACTGTTTTGATGTAAACTATTAAAAACGGCCGGTGGAATAAACAGGGAAGCATCCCCGTTATTTCGGATAATATCGCGCACAATGGTGGAAGCCACCGACGTGTATTTAGGTTCCCCTGTAAGGAAAATCGTTTCAATATTTTTATCC
>NZ_LUKG01000048.1:0-28497 GCF_001601815.1 Flavihumibacter sp. CACIAM 22H1 | reverse complement strand
AATAGTTTTCTCGTATTCAAAGTCGCTCACGTATCGAATACCTCTCAGAATAAAATTAGCCCCTATTTCCTGGCAAAATTTGACGGTCAGTCCCTCGTACATGGCACCTTCTACTTTCGGCTCTTCTTTAAAGATTTCCTTGATCCAAAGCAGTCGTTGTTCTGCAGAAAACATCGGCGCCTTGGAAGAATTCAGACCAACGCCGATAATTATTTTATCAAACAAAGGAAGTGCGCGGGTTACTATATCTACATGTCCCAGGGTTATGGGATCAAAGGTTCCGGGAAAGAGGCAAATTTTCATGCTGATTCATTATTTATTGCTCACCGCGGCCAGCGAGCAGGTATAATACGGCCATCCGTACCGCTACCCCATTTTCCACCTGTTGTAAAATAATTGATTGTTTGCTATCGGCCACATCGCTGTCCAGTTCTACGCCCCGGTTAATGGGGCCCGGATGCATGACAATTATTTCTTTATTGAGCTGATCCAGTAACGCCTTCTTTACCCCGTATGCCAGGTTATATTCACGCAGCGAGGAAAACAAAACCTGGTTCTGCCGTTCGAGCTGGATACGAAGCACATTTGCCACATCGCACCAGGCTAACGCTTTTTTCAGATCATACTCCACCTGAACATCAAAGGCTTCTTTCATATAGGTGGGGATTAGCGTAGGCGGACCAGCCACCATCACTTCTGCGCCCATTTTTTTCAGCAGGTAAATATTACTTAACGCAACCCGCGAATGCATGATATCGCCGATCAGCGCAATTTTTTTCCCTTCCAGGCTGCCCAGTTTTTCTCGAATAGAAAAAGCATCCAGCAAAGCCTGGGTAGGGTGTTCATTGATACCGTCTCCCGCGTTTACAATTGCTGCCGGAATATGTTTGGCCAGAAAATGCGGAGCTCCGCTGGCACTGTGGCGCATAACCACCATATCCACTTTCATACTGAGGATATTGTTCACCGTGTCGAGCAGGGTCTCCCCTTTCGACACCGAAGATCCGCTGGCAGAAAAATTGATGGTATCCGCACTCAGTCTTTTTTCGGCCAGTTCAAAAGAAATCCGCGTCCGAGTTGAATTTTCATAAAACAAATTCACGATGGTTACGTCTCGGAGAGACGGCACTTTTTTAATCGGTCGCTGTAAAACTTCTTTGAATTGGGTGGCGGTATCTAAAATAAGTTGTATGTCCCGGGGAACCAGATCTCTAATGCCTAGAAGATGTTTTGTACTTAGTTGCATTAGGGTGCAAAGTTAATTGTTAGAGCAATACCACCTCATCCTTTCCCTCATTTTCCTTCCAGCCAACTTTTACGCGTTCGGTAATAATGGAGTCGATCGATTTTCCAACATAATCGGGCTGAATAGGCAACTCTCTGCTGAATCTTCGATCAATCAGCACACATAATTCCACTTTAGCCGGACGACCAAAATCCAGCAGTGCATCCAGTGCTGCCCGGATAGTACGCCCCGTGTACAAAACATCATCAATTAATATAACCTGTTTATCCTGTATGGAAAAAGGTATATCTGTTTCATTGGCGATGCGTAACTCATTGCGAACATCATCCCGGTAAAACGTAATATCAAGAATACCATAGGCCACTTCACCGGCGGGTAATATATGGCGGATTTCCTGGTTAATTCGATCACTCAGCCATTTTCCTCTTGGCTGTATGCCAATCAGGCATGCTTTCGAAAGATCCGGGCAATTTTCCAGGATCTGATGACTCAGCCTTTTTACCGTTAAATTAATCTGCTCTTCACTGAGGATGGTTTTCACTCGGTCAATTTTATGCTAAAATACGGCTTCAGTACCGATCAAAAAAAATAGCCGCAAAAGCGGCTATCAAAATTTATTCCTCTCCTAAAAACGGATACCGGTAATCTACCGGCGGGTTAAAGGTTTCTTTTATTGTTCTTGCACTCAACCAGCGATACAGGTTCAGCATCGATCCTGCTTTATCATTGGTGCCGCTTGCACGTGCGCCGCCAAATGGCTGCTGACCTACTACGGCTCCGGTCGGTTTATCATTGATATAAAAATTCCCCGCCGCATGGCGCAACCTGTTTACCGCCAATTCAACGGCCGCCCGATCCTGGGCAATAATTGAGCCTGTTAGCGCATAATCAGACGTGGTATCTACCAGGGTCAGCGTTTTTTCAAACTGCTCTGCATCGTAAGTATAAATCGTTAATACCGGCCCGAATAACTCTTCGCACATCGTAACATACCGGGGGTCTCGTACTTCAATGACTGTAGGCTCAATAAAGAATCCTTTTCGTTTATCGCAGTTACCACCTACCAGAATTTTTGCCTTGCGGTCCTTTTTGGCGTTATCAATATACTTTTTCAGTTTATCGTAACTTTTCTCATCGATTACCGCATTTACAAAATTGCTAAAATCCTCTACGGAACCCATTTTCATGGATTCAACCTGCGTTACCAGTTTCCGTTTCACAGCATCTGCAATATTGGAAGGTATATACGCCCGGGAAGCAGCTGAACATTTTTGTCCCTGGTATTCAAATGCACCCCGCGCAAGTGCTGTTGCCACCACATCCGGGTCGGCCGATTTATGGGCCAGTACAAAATCCTTTCCGCCCGTTTCACCTACGATCCGGGGATAGGACTTATACTTTGATACATTGGCCCCGATGGTAGCCCACATTTGGTTAAATACACCTGTTGATCCGGTAAAATGCACGCCGGCAAAATCAGGATGATTAAAGCATACCTCCCCCAAAGTAGGGCCATCTACATAAATCAGGTTGATGACACCATCCGGTAACCCGGCTTCCATCATTATTCGCATAAACTGCTGCGCAGAGTAAACCTGCGTGTTAGCGGGTTTCCAAACCACGGTATTGCCACACATGGCAGCGGAAGTAGGCAGGTTGCCTCCTATTGCCGTGAAATTAAAAGGCGTTACAGCCAGTACAAATCCTTCCAGTGGCCGCCATTCCATGCGGTTATGTACACCAGGAGCACTGATTGGCTGCTGCTTATAAATTTCACTGAGATAATGTACATTGAAGCGCAAAAAATCCACGATTTCACAAGCACTATCAATCTCTGCCTGGTAAACATTTTTACTTTGGCCCAACATGGTTGTACCATTCAGATAAGGGCGGTATTTGGTGGCAATAAGATCTGCTGCCTTTAAAAAAATGGCCGCTCTGTTTTCCCAACTCATGGCAGCCCAGGACTCCTTTGCCTTTAGGGCGGCATCAATTGCCTGCTGCACATGTTTTTTATCGCCCGCATGGAAATGACCTAATACATGCGCTCTTTCATGCGGTGCATGGATAGCTACTTTATTTCCTGTACGAACAGCCCTTCCGCCTATATACATAGGGATATCCGCCTCTTTTTTCTTCAATTCGGCCAGTACTTTTTTCTGGCGAATTTTTTCAGGTGAACCGGGCGCATAATTTAATACGGGCTCATTCACCGGTAACGGGTAAGAAAAATAACCAAGACTCATGGTATATGTTTTTGTGTTAGCTGGCAGGTTCTTCTTCCTTCTGACTCATCAGGTAGGCCTTGATAAAGCCATCCAGTTCACCATCCATTACGGGCTGAACATTTCCGACTTCATAATCCGTTCGGTGGTCTTTAATCATTTTATAGGGATGGAATACATAACTCCTGATCTGACTACCCCATTCAATTTTTTTCTTGCTGGCGTTGGTCGAATTTTTTGCTTCCTCCCTCCTTCTTAATTCCTCTTCATACAAACGGCTCTTCAACATTTGCATGGCTTTTTCGCGGTTGCCCAACTGGGTACGTTCGGTCTGGCAAATTACCACAATTCCGGTTGGCAGGTGGGTTAACATAACCTTGGTTTCAACCTTGTTTACGTTCTGTCCGCCTGCTCCCCCACTTCTTGCCGTTTCCATTTTCACTTCACTGTCTTTCACCTCAATTTCTATGGTATCATCCACCAGGGGATATACAAAAACCGAAGCAAAAGAAGTGTGGCGGCGGGCGTTTGAATCAAAGGGAGATATTCGTACCAGGCGGTGTACCCCGCTTTCTCCTTTCAAAAACCCATAGGCAAAAGGACCATCGAACTGGAATGTAGCACTTTTAATACCTGCCCCGTCTCCATCCTGCCAGTCCAGTTCGGTAACTGTCCAGCCCTGTTTTTCGCCATACATCCGGTACATACGCGATAAAATATGGGCCCAATCCTGGCTTTCCGTACCACCTGCTCCACTGTTTATCTGGATAACGGCCGGTAATTCGTCCTCCGGCTGGTTAAGGGTGCTTTTAAACTCTGCTTCTTCAATGGCTGCCAGCGCTTTTTCATAAGCCTCGCGGGCTTCTTCCTCTGTGGCTTCCCCGGCTTTCCAAAATTCATACAATACGGCAAAATCCTCCACACCGGTTTCCACCGATCTGAACAGATCCATCCAGTATTCATGTACTTTGATTTCTTTCAGAATAGCCGTTGCCCGCTGATTATCATCCCAAAAACCCGGGGCCAGCGTTAATTGTTTATCCTGTTGAATCTTATCGGTGCGGTTAGCGACGTCAAAGAAACCTCCTTAGAACAGTAACCCGTTCCCGTAATGTTTTCAATTGCTCTTGTGTCATAGCGCGCAAAGATAGGAGTATATGGTAAAAATCCCATCAAAGGCCAATAGGTTCAGGGGAATAGTGCTAATTTAACGTTTTATCCAGCTATTAAAACCCTTAGTGGTTGTACCTTGCACTAACAATTGTGTTCAACTAAAATGTCGTATTTGAAACTTTTTACTCCGTTTTCTTTACTGACTTGTTACCTGCTGCTTAGCAGTTGTGCGCAAAAAGAAAATCCTAACAGGTCCATGAGCAATGATCTTGTTTATGCCGGGTATCAACAGGTAACGGACACAGCTACGCTCGGAGCGGGCTGTTTCTGGTGTGTGGAAGCCGTATTTCAACAACTAAATGGGGTGCTGAAGGTATCTTCCGGTTATTCCGGGGGCCATGTAGCCAACCCAACCTATGAACAGGTTTCGGAAAAAAACACCGGGCATGCAGAAGTAATTCAGGTGGTTTTCGACCCCTCTATGGTTAGTTTCGACGAAATACTGGAAGTTTTCTGGCAAACCCATGATCCAACCACACTCAATAAGCAGGGAAATGACGTAGGCCCGCAATACCGCAGTGCTATCTTTTACCATACCGAAGAACAAAAGAAAAAAGCCCTTTATTACAAAGAGCAGCTGGAAAAAAGCCATGCCTGGGATAACCCCATCGTTACCGAAATTGTTCCCTTTAAGAAATTCTATATAGCGGAAGACTATCACCAGAATTACTACCTCAACAATGGATCTCAACCCTATTGTTATTTTGTAATACGTCCCAAGCTGGAAAAATTTGAAAAGGTATTTAAGGATAAACTGAAAAGATACAACCAGGGACAAACTAAAAACTAAAAAACACATTCTTTTACTATAAAAAAGGGCCGGATTATAAAAAATCCGGCCCTTTTTTTATAGTATTTTAGTGAAATCCTATTAATGAGAAGGCGGCTGCTGCGTTACCGTTGCAGGCTTTAACTTTATAATACCGATCAGGTTCATACCACGCATCACGTAAAAAGTAGGATCCAGCTCAAACCATTTGCGGGCAAAATTTGGATTCTCGCCATCTTTATGGTGGTTGTTTTGGAACAATTCACCCAACAGGAAAATTCCCCAGGGTTCAGAATTTTTGGAATGGTCGCCATTTTTATAGTTCGCATACCCATACTTGTGACCACACCAGTTTACAATAGCTCCCTGAACCGGGCCCATCAGGTAATGAATAGGCAATAATAAAAACCACCAGTAACTAGGTGCAAAAATTATATATACAAGTGTATAAGCTATTCCAAAGCAAAGCCGGGTAGCCCAATGATCAGCAAAACGATCCAGCTTTTCCCAATTGGGGAGATAGGCTTTTGTGAACTGCTCTTCCGGCATACCCTTGCGGGTAACAAAACTGTTATAAATATTTCTGGTATGCATCATCATACCCCAAACGTCCTTGAAGAAATGCGGGCTATGCGGGTCTTTTTCCGTATCACTATACACATGGTGCATGCGGTGCATTACGCCATACGCTCTAGGCACCAGGTAGGAAGAACCTTGTGTAAACCAGGTCATCAGGTAAAAAACTCTTTCCCACCCTTTACTGGTTGTATACATTTGATGGGAAGCAAACCGGTGCAAGAAAAAAGTGTGAAAAAACAAGGATAAAAACCAGTGAGTAAAAAAGAAAATTAAAATTACCGCCATGTGACTCTTTTGAAAAATGATGGCCAAAGTTACAGGAAAATTAAAAGCGGATTAGTTAAATCGTACTCTTCTGAGTTCCAGGAGATTCAACGCATTTGGTGAAAAATTCTGCACAAAAGGTTGAACAAGATGAATGACTTCATCGTACCAGAGTGGTATAACCGGTGCATCCTGAAGAATCATACGATCCATTTCCTGGTACAGTTCAAATCGCACACGATCGTTTGTTTCTGTGAGTGCCTGTTCGTATAATTTGTCATATGCAGGGTTTCTGTAGCGAGTATAATTCGGAGGGGCCGGATTCTTTCCATAAAATACACTCAGGTAATTTTCTGCATCAGGGTAATCGGCGATCCAACTCCCCCGGAAAAATAGGGCCTGCGATTGGGCTGTCTGTTCTAATAATAAACTTTTTTGTACTACATCCACTTTAACCGGTACACCCAGTTCCTGCCATTCACGCACTATATAGCTGGCCAGCTCACTGTAAATTGGAACGGTCAGCAGCGTAATCTCCGGCAAGCCTTTTCCATCTTTAAACCCCGCTGCTGCCAATAACTCCTTTGCTTTAACCGGGTTAAACTGGTATCCTTTTACCTTTGCCGTATCAAAAGACGGTAGTCCGGCTGGTACAAAGCCCGATTCAGCTGCCCTGCCAATAGAATTCCGCAGGTAAAGCATCATTTTTTTTCTATCGAACCCGTAATTCAGGGCCTGGCGTATAGCCCTGCTTCGAAGGGGCGATTGTTTTACCAGCAGATTGGAGGTATCAACCAGGATTCCCAGGTATTCCACATTCAGATAAGCATGTTTGTTCAATTGAATTTTATCTTTCCATTCCGTTCTCAGCTCTCCTTTTTTAGTTAGTATTTCGTCCTTAAAAGAAGCGTCGATATCGTTTATAAAATGCAGTTTACCCTGCCGGAACAAGAGAAACTCCGTGGCCTTACTATCATTAAAGCTGATTTTTATACCGTTTATGTAAGGAAGTTGACGGCCATTTTCATCTTTTTCAAAATAGTTGGGATTTTTCTTCAATAACAACGCCTGTCCCTCCTCTAAGGCAACCAGTTGAAAGGGGCCGGTTCCTACCGGATGCGACCGGAAGTTTTTCCCATACTGCCGGATAGCTTCCTTTGGTACAACGGAACAATATTGCATGCTTAAAATGCCCAAAATTGGGGGAAATGGGGCTTCTAATCGAACCTGGAGGGTGGAATCATTAAGGGCTATAAACCCGTTTTCTTTCTTTACCCGTCCATTAAAAATCCAGGCTCCGCTGCTGGCCGTTGCCGGATCCATGATCCGTTGCAGGCTGAAAGCTACATCCTCGGCCACCAGTTTTCGCCCACTTCCTTCTTTAAAACAGGGGTCGTCGTGAAAACGGACATCTGTTCTCAGGTAAAACGTATAAACGGTTCCGTCTTCGCTGATATCCCAGCGATGTGCCAGCGAAGGCCTGATCTGCAGGTTGCTATCCACTTCTACAAGAGTATTGTATAACTGGTGTACCGCCCACATAATGCTCTGGTTCTTGGCAAAAGCCGGATCCAGGCTGGCAATACCGGTTGATTCATTGTAACAAAAAAAACCGGCATCCTTTGGGTCGGCCGACCCGCATCCCCAGCCGGTCATCCAGCCCATGACAGCCAGTAAGGTTATCCGATAGGCCCAAGTTCTGCACATGTTATCTGAAGAAACTATATTTATTGAAAATTGAGTTCTTTATGCAACTTACGTTAAAGCGGATAGTATTCTCATTTTTGATTTTAATCACAGCAGGTTGCGCCAGCTTATTTGGCCAGCCGCTTTCCGGCAAACAAGCTGTTACGCAACAAGACAGCTTAAGAGGCTCGCTCAACGAAAACAGGACCTGGTGGGATGTAAAAAAATATGCGATTTACGTAGAGCCCGACTATGCGTCAAAAACCATTAAAGGATATGTTCAGCTGACCATCCAGGTAATTAAGAACCACCCGCTGATGCAACTTGATTTACAGGAACCGATGCAGATAGACCGTATTGAATCGAACGGCAAAACGTTTAGTTATACGCGTAATGGCAATGTTTTCTATGTAAATATACCCGGCGGATTTCCGATAAACAGCCGTCAGACACTCCTGGTGCATTTTTCCGGTAAACCGGTGGAAGCCATCCGTCCGCCCTGGGACGGTGGGTGGATCTGGAAAAAAGATAAAGCCGGTAACCCCTGGATGAGTGTTGCCTGCCAGGGCCTCGGGGCCTCGGTTTGGTATCCTTGTAAAGATCACCAGAGCGATGAACCGGATGAAGGAGCAGAGCTCCGGATCGTAGCGCCTGCCGGATTAACCGCTGTAGGCAACGGGCGTCTTATTAATCAATCCAACCTCGACAGCGGACGCACCGTTTACACCTGGGAAGTAAAGAACCCGATCAACAATTACAATATCATCCCCTATATCGGAAAATATGCACATTTTTCCGAAGTATTTGACGGGGAAAAAGGTAAGCTGGATTGCGATTATTGGGTATTGGAAGAAAACCTGGAAAAGGCTAAGAAGCAATTCCAGCAGGTTAAGCCCATGCTTCAGTGTTTTGAGCATTGGTTTGGTCCTTATCCATTTTATGAAGATGGCTATAAACTGGTAGAATCCCCCCACCTTGGAATGGAACATCAAAGCGCGGTGGCCTACGGCAATCAGTATAAAAACGGCTATCTGGGAAAAGACCTTTCAGGCACCGGCTGGGGATTAAAATGGGACTTTATTATCATTCACGAAACGGGGCATGAATGGTTTGGGAATAATATAACCACTAAAGATATTGCTGATATGTGGGTGCATGAAGGCTTCACTAATTACAGTGAAACAATTTTTACCCAATGCCAGAACAACCTGCAGGCGGGCAATGAATACCAGATTGGCTCCAGAAGAAATATTGCCAATGATATTCCAATCATTGGTCAGTACGGCGTTAATAAAGAAGGCAGCGGAGACATGTATGCAAAAGCATCCAGTATGATTCATATCATCCGGCAGTTGATAGGCGATGATGAAAAATTCAGGCAATTACTCAGGAGCCTGAATAAAGTGTATTACCATAAAACGGTTAGCTCTGCTGAAATTGAAGCCTATATCAATCAATTTACCGGTAAGGATCTTACAAAAATCTATGACCAGTACCTCCGTACTATCCAGATTCCGGTATTGGAGTACAGAATTTCCAAAGGCAGATTATCGTATCGCTGGGCCAATTCAATCGAAGGGTTCAATATGCCGGTAAAAATAACCGTGCAGGATAAAACAAGCTGGATTCAGCCGGGTACTGACTGGAAACAATTACCGGGTAAAAACACGGTGCTGGTGGCCGATCCTAATTTTAATATCCAGGTAAAACAGGTAAATTGATCAAAGCCGGCCGGCTCCTACAAAGCGTTTACGATAATATTCCTCGTTCAGATCGCTGATCATTACGCCGCCGGACGTGGAAGCATGCACAAATTTGTTGTTTGCCAGGTAAACGCCCACATGAGAAACCCCTCCCCTGGTATTGAAGAAAACCAGGTCTCCCTCTTGCAAATAATCAGTGGGTATTTTCTGGGCAGCGTCATATTGTTCGCGGGCAGTTCTGGGCAGGTTTTTCCCAAAAACGGCAGTTGATAAATTGCAGGTAAAACCGGAACAATCTACCCCTTGTTTGGTATTTCCGCCATACCGGTACCTTGTTCCATACCAATCTTCGATAAACTGTAAAAGTGTAAGATTAGTAAGGTATTCAACAGGCTGGTCGAGCATAATGGCGTATTTGAAATGAAGCGCCGTGCTGTTTTCAATATTTCCGTATACGCCTGTAGCACGTGCCTCCGCCGGAGACCCAAACCAGCCGGTATTGGGATGATTTACACTGCCCGGACCTTCTTCTCCCGGTGTCATGGAAATGCCGTCGATGAATCGAGAATCGCCTGGTTTACTGGGTTTTGTACGTTTTACCGTGGGCGTACTATGCCCCCCTGCGCTTTGTTTGCTGGAACCGCAGGCAGCCAGCAACACCATCACTGCGGATATATAAAATAACTTAATCAAGGATATTTATTTTAAACACAATTGTGCAAAAATAGCAAATTAGAATTTGATGCAGGGGCGTTAAAAATTTGTTACTTGCAGGTCTATGTCGAGGTTTTCACATTTACACTGCCATACCCAATATTCCTTATTGGATGGAGCCGCCAATATCCAGTCTCTTTATAAAAAAGCGATCAAAAACAAAATGCCCGCCATTGCCATTACAGATCATGGCAATATGTTTGGCGCTTTCGAGTTTGTGTCGGAAGCCTATAAGCACAAAGGCGAAGATGGCCAACCACTGGTTAAACCGGTTGTTGGGTGCGAGTTTTATGTAGTGAAGGACCGTACCAGAAAATCCTTTACGAAGGAGCAAAAAGATGAGCGATACCACCAGGTATTACTGGCCAAAAACGCAAAGGGCTATCAAAACCTTATTAAACTTACCTCCCTGGGTTATACCGAGGGAATGTATTCCAAGTATCCGCGGATTGATAAAGAACTGATCGAAAAATACCACGAAGGGCTGATTGCTACAACCTGTTGCATTGGTGCTTATGTACCCCAAACCATCCTGCACGATTCAGAAGAAGCTGCGGAAAAAGAATTCAAATGGTGGCTCGATATGTTTGGTGAAGATTACTTCATTGAACTGCAACGCCATAACATGAAAGAACAGGAACAGATTAATCAGGTACTGTTGAGATTTGCAAAAAAGTACCAGGTTCCTGTTATTGCAACCAACGATAGCCATTATACCGACCGAGACGATGCCAATGCGCATGATATTCTGCTCTGTATCAATACCGGAGAAAAACAGAGCACACCTGGTTTTGATGATTTTGTGAACGATGATGCAGCTGTTAAAAACAGGCGCTTCAAATTCCCCAATGATCAGTTTTATTTCAAGAGCACGGAAGAAATGTCGGCGCTTTTCAGCGATGTTCCGGAAGCAATTGACAATACCAATATGATCGTTGACCGGGTAGAATTGCTGAACCTGAAAAAAGATATCCTGCTGCCTGCATTTCCGATTCCGAAAGAATTTCAGGTACACAACGATTCCAACCTCAACCAATGGGAATACCTGCAACATATTACCTACGAAGGCGCTAAAATACGCTACACGGATATTACACCGGAAATCAGGGAGCGGCTTGATTTTGAATTATTCACGATCAAAACCATGGGGTTTGCGGGTTATTTCCTGATTGTGAGTGATTTTATCAAAGCAGGTCGTGACCTTGGGGTATTTGTGGGTCCGGGGCGTGGTTCCGCAGCGGGTAGCGTAGTGGCCTATTGTATCGGTATTACCAATATCGACCCTATTAAATACAACCTGCTGTTCGAACGATTCCTGAATCCCGACCGGAAAAGCATGCCGGATATTGATACGGATTTTGATGACGATGGCCGCCAAAAAGTAATTGATTATGTAGTTCAGAAATATGGGAAAAATCAGGTGGCCCAAATTGTTACCTATGGCACCATGGCCGCCAAAATGAGTATCAAGGATGTGGCCAGGGTACTGGACCTTCCCTTACCGGAATCAAATGCATTGGCCAAACTGGTGCCCGATAAGCCGGGTATTGAACTGGGGCGGGTATTAAAAGCCCCCTTAACTGAAAAGGATGGAGAAAAATCGCTCGAAGCCAAGGAACAATTGGCTCCCGAGGATATGGAAAATGTACGCCGATTGCGAGAGATCTATAACGGTAATGATATCCGGGCTCATGTACTACAGGAGGCAGAGCGCCTCGAAGGATCCGTCCGCAATACGGGCTTACATGCTGCTGGTATTATCATTGCACCAGATGATCTGATGAATATTATACCGGTTTGTACCGCCAAGGATTCGGAACTGCTGGTAACCCAAATCGAAGGCAGCATTATTGAAGATGCCGGCGTTATTAAGATGGACTTCCTGGGTTTAAAAACCCTCACCATCATAAAAAACGCGTTGACACTGATCAAAGAAAACCACGGTGTAGATATTGTTATCGATGATATCCCGCTGGACGATGCGGCTACGTTTGAGTTATACCAACGAGCAGATACCATTGGTACGTTCCAGTTTGAAAGTCCGGGTATGCAAAAATACCTGCGTGATCTTAAACCGGATCAGTTCGCCGATCTTATTGCCATGAACGCCCTGTACCGCCCGGGTCCACTGGCCTATATCCCGAACTTTATTGACCGGAAACACGGGCGCGAAGAAATTGCGTATGATTTGCCCGAAATGGCAGATTACCTGCAAGAAACCTATGGTATTACCGTTTACCAGGAACAGGTTATGTTGCTGGCCCAAAGCCTGGCTGGATTCAGTAAAGGAGATGCCGACGTGCTGCGGAAAGCAATGGGTAAAAAGCAGAAAGCAGTACTGGATAAAATGAAAGCGCAGTTTGTTGAAGGCGCCATAAAAAAAGGACATCCCAAAGACAAACTGGAAAAGATCTGGACCGATTGGGAGGCTTTTGCCCAGTACGCCTTTAACAAATCGCATTCCACCTGTTATGCATTTGTTGCCTACCAGACGGCCTACCTGAAAGCCCATTATCCCTCGGAATACATGGCGGCCGTATTAAACAACGCCGGCAGTATTGAGAAAATTACCTTCTTTATGGAGGAGTGTAAGCGCATGGGACTGGAAGTGCTGGGGCCGGATATCAACGAATCCAAAAAAGGCTTTGCTGTTAATAAAGGCGGGGCTATTCGTTTTGGATTAGGCGGACTAAAAGGCGTGGGAGAAGCAGCGGTGGACAATATAATGATGGAAAGGGCTTCCAACGGCCCCTATACGTCTATGTTCGATATGATTAAACGGATTAATCAGCGCGCTGTAAACAAAAAAACCCTGGAAAGCCTGGCTTACGCCGGGGCATTTGATTGCTTTTCGGAGTTTCACCGGGCTCAATATTTTCATATTCCTACGGGCGATACCACTACCGGATTAGAGAAGATCATTAAATACGGTAATATTTTCCAGGCACAGTCGCAGGGTAGCACCAATACCCTGTTCGGAGATCTGCCTGCAGTACTGGACATTCCTACGCCTAAAATTCCGGCCTGTGATCAGTGGTCGCTGACCGACCGGCTCGATAAAGAAAAGGAAGTAACCGGCATCTTCATGAGTGGTCACCCCCTGGATAATTTTAAATTTGAAATGAAGCATTATGGTATTACTCCTCTTTCCGATTTCCTGGAAGTGCTGGAAAGCAGTACCCTCCAGGCCAGTGGTAAGCAATACCGGCTAGCCGGACTGGTACTCGATGGCCAGCATCGACAAACCCGCACGGGCAGGAGTTTTGGAGCTTTAACACTGGAAGATTATTCCGGAAAAACAGAGATTATGCTCTGGGGCGATGATTACATGCGCTTCAAAGACTATCTCGATAAAGGAAAAAACCTGTTTGTGGTGGGCTCCTTCCGCTCGCGGTTCAATTCTGACAAATACGAGTTTAAAGTAGAACGGATCAGCTTGCTTGAATCGATCAAACAATCGCTTACTAAACAGGTAACCCTTTATGTAGAACCGCGTCATGTGACGGAAGAACTGATCAGTTTCCTGGAAGGTAATATGTTGAAGTTTAAAGGAGGATCTACATCTCTGAGAATCAATTTATTGGATACAAAAAATCAAAAAATAACCAGCTTGTACAGCTTAGGACAGGGATTGGAAATGAATGACGAATTGACGGGTTGGTTACAGGGCAAACCTGAATTAGAGGTCAAAATTGACACGAATTAACCTACTTTAACAATTGGGAATGCCATAACAGCCCCTTTCAACCAACGGAACTATTTTTGTGTTTAAGAAGCTATATCACTAAAACAATATAAAAATCAATAATCATGGCGTTAGAATTAACCGATTCCAATTTCCAGACAGAAGTATTGGATTCTGAAAAATTAAGTGTAATCGATTTCTGGGCGGAGTGGTGTGGCCCCTGCCGCGCTATCGGGCCGGTTATCGAAGAACTTTCAAAAGAATACGATGGCAAAGTAAAAATAGGTAAGGTAAATGTGGACCATAACCCGCAATTATCCATCAATTATGGCATTACGTCTATTCCGGCTATTCTTTTTGTAAAAAATGGCCAGGTAGTTGACAAGCTCGTAGGTGCACAGCCAAAGGCAAATTTTGTAAAGAAAATTGAAGCGCATATCTGATCTGGATAGGCACTACATGTAAACTAAGAGGCCACCCTAAGGGTGGCCTCTTAGTCTTAGTTGATCCTGGTCAACGAATTGAAAATGAAGGAACTATTTAAAGCCAGCCTGGGGGTACGGCATAAATTTTGCCATTCATCTAAAAGTTCCTGCATTAAATAAGATTTGGAACAATACGACGTTCAAGGATAAGATTCATACCCTATGTCAAATCCAATAATCCGCGCAGGCGGGATAGTACTTTTATGTACTGTCTTGTTAAATGCCTGCTCAAAACCCGATTTGGAAGCTGATCCGCAACCAATCGACAAACCATCCGGACAGGCAATGGTTACCATTTCTCTCAAGGGAAGAGTAACCGATGAAAATGCTACGCCAATTTCCGGGGCCCTGGTTCGATCCGGAAATGAACTTACCACTACTGATATTAATGGAAATTACCAGTTCACCAATCTTCGGGTAAAACCGAATAACGGGCTGGTTGAAGTGGCTGCAAACGGGTATTTCAGGGATTATCAGCGCTTTGATATCCTACCTGAGTCTGAACAATATATCCAGGCAGAACTGGTAATACGTGAGTCTGGCCACCAGTTTGACGCAGAAGCAGGAGGCACTTATTCTCTGGCATCTGGTGCCAGCCTTCAGTTTTCAGGCGCTGCAATGAAGGACCTTGCCAGCGGACAGCAATACACAGGAACAGTACAGGTGAATGCTTTCAGCCGGCAGGCAGACGAGCCTGCTTTTTACGATATAATTCCTGGTGCTAAAGGAACCGATCTTTCCAATAAACCTGTATCGATTCAATTTTTAACCGCAGTGGTTACCGAACTTACCGGTACGGCTGGTCAGCAACTACAGTTAAGTACCGGAAAAGCGGCATCGGTTAAATTTCCAATTCCACCTTCTAAACTGGCCGGTGCACCGACGGCAATTTCGCTCTGGTATTTTGATCCCCTTAACGGCGAATGGAAAGAAGAAGGCAAAGCCGTTAAAGAAGGGAATTATTACAGTGCTCAGATTCCACATTTTTCTACCTGGGCATGTGGTACTGCTTTGCCCGCAGCTCCGCTTAAAGCTACTATAACAGATGTAAATGGTGCAGCGCTGGCTTTTGCACGGATTCAACTATACTCTGCAGACGGCAAAGAGCTGTTAGGCAATTCTGTACATACGAATGATAAGGGCATATTACTGATGAATGCACCCCGCAATAGTGCTATGGAAATGCGCGTGGTAAATGCTTGTAATGAAATTTTAGCAGCGCAAAAAATAACTACCGGCAGTTCGGATAATTGGCTGGGCACTATCAAAGCCGGAGCCAATGCAGCCAATAACTTATTGATTCAGGGTAAAGTACAGAATTGTAAAGCCGCCGCCGTATACAATGGCTGGGTTCGGGTTATTATAGATGGACAGATTCACAAAGCAAAAATTTCAAACGGACTGTTTCAATTGAGCCTGGATCGCTGCTATAACACCAATACCTATGCTAAAATAACAGCTGTAGATGAAGACGGAAACATGGAAAGTAATACCATTACCATGGAAATGTCTACCGGAAAAGTGGACCTGGGAACGCTGAGCACCTGCAATAAACGGAATATGCAGTATATCAGTTATACGATGAATGGCACCAATTACCTTTTGCAGGCCCCCGTGGATTCTTTGATACAGACAATGGGTACCGCGGCTAAAACCTATACGATCAATTGTTATAAAACCGCAGATGCTGCTGCTGTAGCGTTCAGTATGAGTTTTTCCGGAGATGCCAATCCCGGAGAATATCCGGTAACAACCCTGAAATTCAGTCAGGATAAAACACAGCTCACCAATACAGGGGCATGGCTGGTAAAGATCACTAATTTTGGAAAGCCGGGCGAATTCATAGAAGGCAATGCCAGCGGAAGAATGCGCGATCAGAGCAGTAATCGTACCATACCCTTTACTTTCCAATTTAAAGTAATAAGGAACCAATAAATTAAGCAGCTACCATTGACCGGTACAGTTTACTCTTTTACATCAAAATTCCTGCAATAGTTGCACTCAGGTAAGAAGCCAGGGTACCGCATAACAGGGCTTTTAATCCGAGGCGGGCCAGGTCAGCTCGCCGACCCGGCGCAATTTCTCCAATTCCACCGATTTGCATTCCTACTGAACTGAAATTAGCAAAGCCGCAAATAGCAATACTAACGATCAGTAAGCCTTTTTCCGAAACCACTGGCACCGAATTATTGGTGAGGTTCTGAAACGCTACAAATTCATTGATGGTGAGTTTTTGTCCCAATAATGTAGCTACGCTGTCTACGTCAGTAACCGGCACACCCATAGCCCAGGCGAATGGATAAAACAGCTTTCCAAAAATATAATTTAGGCTCAATTCAAATTCCGGGTTGAAAATATGGCCGATTTTAATCAATACCCAATCCAAACAGGCAATAACCGCTATGAACCCGATTAACATAGCAATTACATTCATAGCAATTTTAAATCCGTCTCCGGCCCCGTGAGAAATAGCATCCACCACATTGGTATAATGGCTCTTTACTTCCAGTTTAACTCTTCCCAGGGTCTGACTCTCTTCCGTTTCGGGAAAAACAATTTTCGAAATAACCAGGGCGCCCGGTGCCGCCATCAGGCTGGCCATAATCAACTTGGGTGCAAGGTCTAAGCCTGCCTGGGCTCCCATATTTGCATACACTACCAGAATGCCACCGGCAATACAGGCAAGGCTTCCGCTCATACTGGCCAGCAGCTCACTACGGGTCATGGTTTGTAAATAAGGCCGGATCATTACCTGCGCTTCCACCTGCCCTACAAAGGCAGACGCAACATTACTCAACGCTTCTGCTCCACTTACCCGCATTACGAAATTCATAGCTTTTGCAATAACGGCTACAATCCGCTGCATAACACCAAAATGGTAGAACACGGCCACCAGCGCACATACCAGTATAATGGTAGCGGTAACATTAAATGCAAATACAAAGCCGCCCCCCACATAATTACCAATGGTGCCATCCGGCTGGTAAGCAGCTAAGCCGCCATAAACAAAGGCGGCTCCTTTTCGGGCAAACACTTCAATTTTTTCCATGCCTTTGCCGAGGAACTGAAAAAAACGGGTAACAGCAGGCACTTTCAGAACAAGAATGGCAATTATCAACTGCAGGGCAATGCCGCTGCCCACCACGCGTAAATTGATCTTCTTTTTGTTATTGGAGAATAAATAGGCAATTCCTAGTATCAGAACTATTCCAATCAATCCCTGGAATCTATCCATGCATGTGTTTTTTCGTGCCAGCAAGATAGAAGTTTTTATAACACTCATGATCGATGGCCTTTATATTTGTAGTTCGCCAAGGGAAAAGCTGTTCATGTTCAAGAATTTATTAATTACGATCTTTTTGATGCTGGGTTTACTGGGTTCTCCATTGGCACAAAAGCCGGCTATTCTTTCAGGCAGGGGAACTAAAATCGGCTCCAGCCCGGCTATCCGGCAGCTGCATATTCCGCCAGGCCGGTTAAATACTGTGGTGCGAGACCGGCATGGACTGCTCTGGAACCGCGGAAAACGCAAGGGGCCGGTAGTACGAAATGATCCTACAGCGGTACAGCTGATAGAGGATCCGTTGCGCTTTGGCAACTCCAACCGGCTGGCTCGTCCGCTTGGGACCAATATTTTATCGCCCGAAATCAGTGTTAACCAGGAAGGTATGTCTGCTGCTGAATTAACCCCGGCCGATCCTACCCTATGCGTTGGCCCCAATCATATCATTCAGCTGGTAAATGGCCCTTCCGGCGCCTATTTCCAGGTATATAATAAATCGGGAAATTCATTAACAGAACCAGTTTACCTGGATAACCTCACCCAGGAATCGGGTTATAGCGGAGCGGGCGATGGCATCTGTTTATACGACCAGTATGCCGACCGCTACATAATGATGGAATTTGGCACCCCCGCAGGTAGCGGAGATATCAATACCTTGATCTTTTTTGTTTCACAAACCAACGATCCCCTCGGTGCCTGGTTCATTTATAAATTCACCGACCCCAGTTTTTTCCCGGATTATCCCAAAATTTCGGTTTGGCCCGATGCCTGGTATGCCAGTTCCAGAGATTTTACCCTACCCGATAACCTGTTTTCAGGGGTATCGCTGTTTGCATTCAACAAAGAGCAGATGCTGAACGGCGCAAATTCGGTGCAAATGCAACGGGTTCGCCTCAACGATGTAAATAAATACGATGGAATTGCTCCTGTCAATGCCTTTGGACAAGGCTTGCCCGACGCAGGCGCCCCGGGTTTATTTGCCTTCCGGAACGACGATGCCAGAACCAGCCAGGCAGATACCGACAGTATTGGTTTACTAGCATTTTCCGTAGATTTTTCAAACAGTGCCAACAGCACCCTGCTGCACGCAGGCTCTGTACCAACAGCGCCCTTTACTACCACTCTTTGCAGCGACGGAGGTTATTTCCAGGCCTGTATACAAACACCAGGTAATAATAACCGGCTTATGGCAACGACCAGTTTTGTGATGGATAAACCGGTCTACCGCCGGTTTGCCACCCATGAATCTATCCTGGTTTACCATACGGTAAATGCAGGCCCTCCGGGCATTGCCGGCATCCGCTGGCACGAACTGCGTAAAACGGGGGCAGCCTGGACGCTTTACCAGGAGGGCACTTATGCGCCTGATAATACGCATCGCTTTTACCCCTCTATGAACTTCAATGCCCTGGGGCAGATTGCAGCCGTTTACAATGCATCTTCTTCCACCCTATGGCCGTCTATAAGGGTTACGGGAAGAAATGAAACCGATGTGCTGGGAAGCCTGCCCGCGGATGAAACAAGCGTCGTTACCGGATCTGGTTACGGTACGTTTTCCGCCCGGTGGGGCGATTACAATATGATAGCTCCCGACCCGGTGGCTGATTCCATATTCTGGTTAACCTCTATGTATGGAGCGCAGGGCGGCTGGAAAACCAGGATATCTGCCATCAAACTGGCTCCCAATAAAAACAATGATGCTAAATTGGCCGGTATTCAATCCCCCCTGAATGGACAAATTTTCTGTTCGGCCGCTGATTTCCAGCCAACGATACAACTAGCCAACAGCGGCATGCAGCCCTTAACCAGCGCCCGCATCAATTGGCGCCTAAATAACGGACCCGTTCAGTTCATACCTTTTACCGGTAACCTGGCATTCGGACAAGCCACTTCTATTAGCCTGCCTATAACAGTTAGTGCCGAAGCCAGCTATGCCCTGCAGGTTTTTGTGAGTTTGCCGAATGGGGTACCGGATGAAAGACCCTTTAACGATAGCCTTACGGTCAACTTTGTTTTACAACCGCCCTTAACAGGCACTATTTCCCAGGGCTTTGAAGCAGCCGGCTTTCCACCTGCAAGATGGAATATCCTCAACCCTAATACCGGTAGTCTCAGCTGGGCCCGTACCACCCTTGCCAGTAAAACAGGAACAGCTTCGGCCTTTTTGAATATTTTCAATTATAATTCACCCGGCGACCTGGATTACCTGGTGGCGCCATCCATGCAACTGAACAATGTGGATTCCGTCATCGTCCGGTTTTCACATGCCTATAAACCCTATTCCAATTCGCCGGAATTTGCAGATACGCTGATGCTAATGGCCTCTCTCGATTGCGGTAATACTTTTACAGAACTGATCTGGAAAAAAGGAGGCGCTGAACTGGCCAGTACGTCGGGTACAACCGGAGATCTTAACTGGATTCCAGCAAACCAGGAATGGACCGAAAATCGGTTAAGCATTCCTGTTAGTAGATTTAACAGCGTCGGAAATGTGCGGTTTGCATTTGTAAGCCTCAATAAATTCGGTCAGAACATATTTTTGGATGATATCCAGTTGGCTCCTTTTTCACTACCTGCCAGAGATCTTTCAGTTCGAACAATAATAGAACCTGCTGCCACTATCTGCAGTACCAGTTTCGTTCCTACGATTGAATTAACCAATACTGGCAAAACCACTATAACCAGCTTCCGTATTTTCCTTCAGTTGAATGAGGATGCACTGGTTGCTCGCACTATTACCGGGCTGAACCTTACCAGCGGCAGCACTTACCGGTTGAATTATGACAGCAGCTTCACCGGGTTAGTGCAGGGAATAAACCGGTTCAGGGTGTTTACGGACCGGCCAAACGGGCAACCCGACCTGCTTACTTCCAACGATACCCTGGTACAGCGCGTTTTTCTTTTTGAAGAGGTACCACTGCCTCTTTTAGAAAGTTTTGAACAGGGTAGTTTTCCGCCTGCCTATTGGGATGCGCAGAGCAGCCCCTCGGGCCCCACAGGCTGGCAGTTGGCAGCGGGGCCTGCCAGTACCGGGTTACGATCGGCGCTTAGCAGGAATTTCATTAATATTTTGAACGGTGCCCGCCATGATCTTTTCCTGCCACCGGTACGAACCGGCGCGGTTGACTCTGTATTCCTAAAGTTTGACCTGTCGTACATAACTTCCAAACCAGCCGGCCAGGCTACCGATACCCTCCAAATCTGGCTAACCCGAAACTGCGGTACAGATTCGGTCCTCTTGTTTTCGCAATGGGGGCAGGCACTTCAAACCATTACAGATCCCAATACGCCAGGTACGGTAGAATTTGTTCCGTTTAGCCGTAGCCAGTGGAGAACGGATTCAATTGATCTGACCCAATTGGTGGCACAGCAGGAGCCCTTCCAGATTATTTTCCGGAATATCAACCAGCAGGGGAACAATCTTTACCTCGATAACATACAGCTCTATACCTTAACTTTGCCGCCAATATTGAAAGAAAAGGGTTACCTGGTAGTTCCGAACCCAACAGATGGTCAATTGCAGGTACGGCATTATCGGGAACTTGAGAACCTTCGGCGCATTGAAGTTGTTAATGCAGTAGGTCAAACAATCTGGTCCAGGTCCTATTCAGGAAATGCCGGAAGTTTTATACCTGTAGATATTCGTCGGCATGCTGCTGGCACCTATTATGTTCGACTCATCTACACCAATAAGGTTCGAAGTACGAAAATCATAAAGACCACCCGTTAAGATGACGCAGGAAGTATTTGAACAAGTACAGCTAACACAACCGGATCCGGAATTACAGGCTATAGGAAATAAAGTTTTCCGGGGAGATCGTGTATTACCCCATGAAGCGCTTTTATTATTTGAAAAAGGCAGCCTGCCCTGGCTGGGCGCATTGGCCAATCATATACGGGAAACCAAACATGGAGATACTACTTACTTCAACCGCAATTTCCATATTGAGCCAACCAATATTTGTGTATTCAGTTGCAATTTCTGCTCCTATTCACGGCTTTACGCGCATAAGGAAGAAGGCTGGGAGCTAACCGCTGACCAAATGCTGGACATTGTTAAAAAATACGACGGGCAACCAGTTACCGAAGTTCATATTGTTGGAGGCGTACACCCGAAATTAACCCTTCATTTTTTCGCCGACCTGCTGAAAAAGATCAAAGCACACCGGCCCGATCTGCACGTAAAAGGGTTTACCCCGGTAGAGCTCGATTATATGTTTCGTAAGGCAAAAATGAGCCGGAAAGAAGGTATGCTTTTTCTGAAAGAAGCAGGGCTGCAATCCTTACCCGGAGGGGGAGCTGAAATATTTGCACCTGACATAAGAAAACAAATTTGTGAAGATAAAGTGGATGGTGCCGGCTGGTTGGAAATTCACCGCATTGCACATGAACTGGGTATGCACAGCAATGCTACCATGCTCTACGGCCATATAGAAGAATTTAGCCACCGCATTGATCATATGGAGCAATTACGGCAATTGCAGGACGAAACCGGCGGCTTCAACACCTTTATTCCGTTGAAATTCCGCAATAAGGACAATGCCATGAGTCATATTCCGGAAAGCACTATCATAGAGGATATGCGGATGTATGCCATTGCCCGTATTTACATGGATAACTTCCCGCATTTGAAAGCTTACTGGCCCATGCTTGGACGCAATAATGCGCAGCTTACACTATCTTTTGGTGTAAATGATATTGATGGAACTATTGATGATTCAACCAAAATTTATTCCATGGCAGGGTCAGAAGAGCAAACGCCTACAATGACCACCGAAGAATTGGTGCAATTGATTCGTCAGGCGCGCCGCAAACCCGTGGAGCGCGATACATTGTACCATGTAATCCGGGATTATTCGGAAGCTGGCGTATAGGGTAACTGTCCCCATTTGCCCTCGGCCCAAACCAGCCCGGCTTTGGATTTATACCATTTTGTCTTGAGCTCAATAAGTTTTTGAAGCGATTCCAATACTTTATTTTCCCTTGCATTGAGCAGGAAAAGAGTGCTTTCGCCTACGGTAAAACGCAGGTTCTCTCCCCGAAATAAGCGCAGGTAATTATCGTACGCACTTTCATTGATAGCGATCTGCTTGCGCAGGGTCATCAGTTCGTTGTAGTAGTTGCGTACTTTATTTTCAATTTCCAGTTGTATCTGATCAATATCGAGGTTGGTCTGGCGTATTTTAATCTTGGCCTGTTGGTAAGCTCCCCTGCCCTGCCGAAGAAATAAGGGCATCTGAAAAGAGAAGCCGATTTTATAATTATTTTCCAGGAAGGCCCGATCCAGTTTATCTACTACATTGTAGCCTTTATTGAGCAGGTTGTATTTTAAATCTGCTTTGGGCAGTAGGCTTTGGAATTTTAAGCGCCTTTCAATCTCCTGCACGCCTAGTTTATATTGATACGCTTTTAATTTAGGATGCTCCAGTCTTGCACTTGTTACCAACTCATCCAGCGATGGAAGATCAATTTTCCAATCATTACTGGCAGCCCAGCTACTATCCGGCACAATGCGTTCATTCCATTCAAACACCTTATTTTCTTCCTGCCAAAGGAAATTAGACAACTCCAAACCGGCATTCTGGAATTGCAGGTAAGCATCCGCCTCCAGTAACTGGAACTGTTGCAATTGCGTCAGGGCTTCGGTAGTATCCATGGCGGCTCGAAGCCCCTGGATGGCTTCCAGCCGTATAAATCGATACCGATCTGCATTAACGTCAACGGCCTCTTTTAAAATCCGGTAAACCTGGTAATTCCGAACCCAGGTCCAATACACAGCCAGTGATTCGTTTAAGAGATCATTTACCAGGTTCTGCCTTTCTGCAGCCGTTTGGTTCAGCATTATTTTAGCCTGCTTCAATACAGCCCTTCTTTTATCGAGCACCAGGTCTTTTGCGAGAGGAACACTTACTCCCAGGTAACTCGATTTTCCCAGCGTTCGCTCAACGGCTGTTCTGTTACCTAATACTTCTTCTAATCCGCCGTATACTTCAATTCCATACCAGGTGGGAATAACTATTTCGGGGTTGAAATAATTGTAATAAAGTTGTTCATCAAATGTTTTCTTGTCAAAATTGGTAGAAAGCACCGGATCAAAAGCGCCCCTGCTTTCCCGAATAAACGCACCAGCCTGGTCAACCTGCAAGTTTGCCTGTTGAAGGTAAGGATGGAATTTCCGGATAATGGCCAGCAACTGCTGTTCACTTAAAGTATAGGAAAGAGAGTCTGCCACCTGCCCGGTACTGCGTGTGGGAAAAACCAGGCAACCAATAAGCATTAAACAAAAAATCCGTAACACAGGTATCCGCATTTTCTTCAATTAGATCGATGATTTACCTTTCTTACCATCCGCCTCTGTTTTTTGCGGAACATAATAATCGGGCGGAAAGCCATTGATATTCCGCCATAGTTCATACCAGATGGGTACATCCTTCAGGAGGGCTATGTCAATAGCGCCGGTACCCATACGAAGCGTTTTAGGCCAGGGTTTATCGTTGGGATCCTCTGTCACAAGTACCCTGAAAAGACCATTGGCGCTAACGGAGCTTTCCACGGCAGTTATCAGGCCGCCGAAAGTTCCATAAGAAGCTTCCGGCCAGCCGCTGAATACGATAGCGGGAAACCCGTCAAACACAAACCTTACTTTCTGGCCCGGTGCTACCAGGGGAAGATCTACCGGCTTTACAAAAACCTCCACCGCGTACTGATAATTGGAGGGAACAATTTCCACCAGCATTTCGCCTTCTTTTACCACTTCGTTCAAGCCCGATTTTCGGGCCTTGGTAACCTGTCCGTCCTGTGGTGCAACAACATAATAGAGCTGGTTGCGGATATCATAACTGGTATATAGATTTTCCAGTTTAGCAATATCCCCCATGCCTGTAGCTATCTGGGAGCTGGTGGTAAAGCGTTCTCCCTCCGCCTTAGAAATTTTTTCCAGGTATTGTTGCCTTTCGCCATTCAGTTCCAATTGCAAACGGGTAAGTTCCTGGAAGGAATTGGTCAGCTTTATCTCAGCGCTGGTTCTTTTGGCCAATGCATCCTGAACCGCCTGGCTTCTTTGTTCAAGCGACAGTAAAGATGCTACCCCGGAATCATAAAGCACGCGCTGGCGTTTGTATTGCTCCTGTTTAAATGCAAAGTCATTCTGCGCAGCCTGCAGTTCCATGCTATCACTACGGATCTTGAATTGTTGCTGTTGAATTTTGTTTTCCAGTTCCCTTACTTTGATCTCCAATCCTTCTTTGAGAAAAACCAGTTGTTGGTTAATGGTAGTAATCTTGCCTTTATAATTTTCTACCGCATCCTGTTTAGCGGTTAATTGTTCTTTGGTACGGGGCACCAGGTTAGGATCAAGATAATCCACTTTTACTTCCGCTAATTGCAAAATGGTGTCTCCTTTTTTTACCAGGTCACCTTCTTTAACATGCCAGTTTACAATGCGTCCGCCAATAATAGCATTCAGCTCCTGTGGCCGTTGCTCCTGCCTGGGAGTGGTTACAGCCCCCCTTGAACGGATATTCTGCGTCCAGGGCAGGAACAGGCAAACCACCAATGTTCCCAGCACCCCCAACATCCAGTACTTCACCTTGCTCGACCTGTTAATCATGTAAACAGCGTCAAAAGAGCTGAATTGTTTTCCGGGTGCCTGCCGGGCAATTGTTTCTTTTACGTGTTCCATATTAATTACTTGTTAACTGTTCTTTAATAAGCTCCCATTTTCCAATGGCTTTAATACTGCCCTCTTCCAGGTAAATTACCTGGTCGGCCCGGGTAGCAAAAGCAGGATCATTACTGATAACTATACAGGTGGTGGATGGGAGGTCGTTCAGTAAGTAGTTTTTTATACGGTCGCAATATTGTTTTTCCAATCCCAGCCAGGGTTCTTCCAACAACAAAAAAGAGGGGGAATTAACAAGTGCCCTTAATAATAATAGTTTCTGTACCACCTTTCTCGGCAATCGTTCTCCCATGGGGTTGATGGTCATTTCCAGGCCGGCTTTCGAGGAAATGAAAAACTGGCGCAGTCCTACCATTTCCGCCAATTGCATAATTTCATCAATAGAAACTTTATCATTTCCCATGGTTATGTTCTCCAGCAAACTACCCTCAAATAATTCCTGGTTACTAAGAAAAACGCCGGTACGTCGCCTGAAGGAACTGAAATCATATTGTTCCATCGGCAGGTTGTTATAGGCAACCGTACCTTCAAATGGTTGATAGGCGCCACTTAATACCCGGATAAGGGTTGATTTTCCGGAACCATTCTCCCCCATTATCTGTACTTTTTCACCCGCTTTAATATGAAAGTTCAGCTCCTGTAAAATAGGTTGTCCATCCCTATAGGAGAAGTTTAAATCCTTTACCAGGATCTCTACGCCGTTGGGGTAGGGTACCAGTTCTCTTTTACCATCCAGTTCCAGTTGCTGATCCGTTACTTTCTCCAGCTTTTCGAGGGAGGTTAGGATATCATATACATTGTCGATATTAACGATAAGTTTTTCTACAGAATTGATCACCAGCAGAATAATAATTTCCGCGGCTACGAATTGCCCGATATTCAGTTCGGTGCCAACCAGCAATATCACCCCTACAATGAGCATAGCCGCCGTAATAGCTATTTTAAAGCCAATCAGCGCCCAGTATTGCAGTTTAAGTATCCTGAAATGGCGGGTTCTGGCATTCAGATAGTTGGTAACGATTGTATCGGTTCTTTGCAGATGAAGACTGGAGTCACGGGCAAATTTAAAATTCGTTACCACCCGCGCAATTTCTTCCAGCCATCCGCCGACTTCGTATTTATGATTGCTTTCTTCCACGCTTGTTTCAAGCCCCTTGGCACTGGTCATCCGGATTATCAGGTATACGATGGATACAAATACCAGGCTGAATAAGATAAATATGGGATGATAGAAGGAGAGCAGGATTAATCCGAAAATGATCTGGATAGTTGCCGTAGGAAAATCCAGCAATAACTTGGAAAGGCCTTTTTGCAATAAAGCGGTATCAAAAAAACGATTGGTTAGTTCGGGTAGAAAATAACCATCCACACTTTTTAAATTAAGCCGCGGAAGCGTTTGTGCATACTCAAAGGAATACCGAACAAAAACCTGTTGTTCAATTTTTTCAATTAATTTCATCTGATTTACCTGGAAGAGCCCGTTAAAAAACACCCCCAGTACAACCAGGATAATTAATACAACAATGGAGGTTGAAATAGCACCTCCGAGAACAAAACTTACGATAGATTGAATCCCAAGGGGAAGGGATAATTGAACCAATCCATTTAAAACGGCATAAAAATATATTGCCGTTATATCTTTCTTTTGAAAGCGTAGTATTTTAAGGATCCTTTTTAAAGGATTAATACCTAATACTGCCATAGCTACAGGTCATTTACAAGTTTCGTTCAAAGAGAGTTCCAGCTGCATTAACACGGATTCAACAGAATTGTTGATCAACATTCCGGCAAACTTAAGGGAATATTTATTGCGAGTCCGCCATCGGCGGTTTCTTTGTATTTGCTGTTCATATCCTGGGCGGTATCCCACATCGTTTTTACGACGGCATCCAATGAAACCTTAGCAAAATCCGGGGCACTTTGCAAGGCCAACTGTGAGGCAGTAATGGCTTTAATGGCTCCCATGGTGTTTCTTTCTATGCAGGGCACCTGTACCAATCCGCCGATGGGATCACAGGTTAATCCCAAATGATGTTCCATAGCTATTTCAGCTGCCATCAGGGCCTGCCTTTGTGTGCCGCCTCTGCATTCGGTTAATGCAGCCGCTGCCATGGAAGAAGACACCCCAATTTCTGCCTGGCAACCGCCCATAGCGGCCGAAATCGTAGAGCCCTTTTTAAAGATGCTGCCGATTTCAGCAGCAGTTAGAATAAACTGGTAAATGGTATCTTCCGTTCCGTTGCAAAACACGGCATAATACTGAAGTACGGCAGGTATTACCCCGGCCGCGCCATTGGTAGGTGCCGTAACCACCCTGCCAAAGGAAGCATTCTCCTCGTTTACAGCAAGTGCAAAACAAGAAACCCAGTCGAGGATATATTGAAAATCGGAGCCTCCCGAACGAATAGCGGTAATCCATTCCTCGTAATTATTGTACGGACGATTTCTTAGGAGTTTCTTATTTAACGCAGCGGCGCGCCGTTTAACAGACAATCCGCCGGGTAACATTCCTTCTGTATGGCAACCCCGGTAAATACACTGTTTCATCACTTCCCAAATATGCAGTACACCCGATCGGGTAGCTGCTTCGGGCCGCCAGGCGGTTTCATTTTCTGCAACAATTTCATGAATGGACAAGCCGGTTTTTCGGCACCAATGCAATAGATCTGCTGCCTTATCAATGGGAAAAGGAGGCTCAATTTTTTCTTCTTGCTGCATTTGCAAGCCCTCCTGTAGTATAAATCCTCCACCAATGGAATAATAGGTGGCATGTACGGTATGGCCGCCTTTAAACAAGGCATGAAACCGCAGTGCATTGGGGTGAAATGGCAAAAACTCGCGGGTATGAAAAACCAATTGCCGGTTCAGGTCAAAAGGAAGGGCTAGTTCTCCATTCAGCGATAAAACACCACTGGTCCGGATCTCCTGTACCTTGGTTGAAATGGATTCAACCTCACAGGTAACAGGATCAGCTCCCATCAAACCCATCAGAACAGCTATGTCG
>NZ_LUKG01000047.1:28614-36362 GCF_001601815.1 Flavihumibacter sp. CACIAM 22H1 | reverse complement strand
GCATCACCCTGCCCGGAATGACCATTGTATGCGGCGACAGCCATACCTCCACACACGGCGCCTTCGGCGCTATTGCCTTCGGTATCGGCACATCGGAAGTGGAAATGGTACTCAGCTCTCAATGTATTATGCAGCCCCGCCCCAAAACCATGCGGATTGTGGTAAATGGCAAACTGGCAAAAGGTGTGGTTCCTAAAGACGTAGTGCTCTATATTATTTCGCAGTTAACCGCGGCAGGCGCCACCGGCTATTTCGTAGAATTTGCCGGCGAAGTATTTGAACAAATGAGCATGGAAGGCCGGATGACGGTTTGTAATATGAGTATTGAAATGGGTGCACGCGGCGGTATGGTAGCCCCCGATGCAACTACCTTCAATTATATCCAGGGAAGAGAAAAAGCACCCAAAGGAGCCGATTGGGATAATGCCCTGGCATATTGGAAAACCCTGCATACAGAAGAAGGTGCTCAATTCGATAAAGAATATGTTTTTGATGCCGCAGCGATTGAACCTATGATCACCTTCGGTACCAACCCGGGCATGGGCATCGGCATCAGCCAGCAGATTCCTGTTTCACAGGAAAACGGTTCTGGAAAAGCCAGCTACGAAAAATCACTGAACTACATGGGCTTCCAGGAAGCAGAACCGATGCTGGGGAAAAAAGTGGACTATGTATTCATCGGCTCTTGCACCAATGGCCGTATCGAAGATTTCCGCGCCTTTGCATCTATTGTAAAAGGTCGCAAAAAAGCAGACCATATTACCGCCTGGATTGTACCAGGTTCACATATCGTAGAACAACAGATCCGCGAAGAAGGTATCCTGGATATACTTACCGAAGCCGGCTTTCAACTAAGACAGCCTGGCTGCTCTGCCTGCCTGGCAATGAACGATGATAAAATTCCTGCCGGCAAGTATGCAGTTAGTACCAGCAACCGCAACTTTGAAGGACGGCAGGGCCCGGGTGCCCGCACCATGCTTGCCAGCCCGCTGGTAGCAGCTGCCGCCGCTGTAACCGGCGTAGTAACCGACCCCCGGCAACTCATGTAAACCAACCCTGCGTTGCCGACCCGTACTACATCTTAATTATTTTGTTTTTACTTCTAACTTTCTATCATGGCCTACGATAAATTTACTGTGCTTCGCTCTTCCGCTGTTCCCATGCCTATTGAAAACGTGGATACCGACCAGATCATCCCGGCTCGCTTCCTCAAAGCCACTGAACGCAAAGGCTTTGGCGATAACCTGTTCCGCGACTGGCGCTATAATAACGACAATACTCCCAAACAGGAATTTGTACTGAATAACCCCATTTATTCCGGTAAAATACTGGTTGGCGGAAAAAACTTCGGCAGCGGAAGTAGCCGCGAACATGCAGCCTGGGCAATTTATGACTATGGATTCCGTTGCGTAGTATCCAGCTTTTTTGCCGATATCTTCAAGAATAACTCACTGAATGTAGGCATTCTTCCTGTGCAGGTATCGCCAGAATTCCTGGACAAAATTTTTAAAGCCATCGAAGCCGATCCCCAGGCAGCACTGGAAGTAAACCTTCCCGCACAAACCATTACCATCCTTTCAACCGGCGACCAGGAATCCTTTGATATCAACGGGTATAAAAAACATAACCTGATGAACGGCTTTGACGATATCGATTATTTGCAATCGATGAAAGAAGAGATCAAAGCATTTAGTTCCAAGAGTCTGTATTAATAGCAAGCCCCCTCATCAGCATGTCACCTGCGAAGCGATCAGTAGAGATAATGGACACCACCCTGCGGGACGGTGAACAAACCAGCGGTGTTTCTTTTTCCGCATCGGAAAAACTAACCATTGCCCAGTTATTGTTAACCGAAGTAAAAGTAGACCGTATCGAAATTGCCTCCGCCAGAGTGTCGGAAGGGGAGTTTGATGCCGTAAAAAAAATAACCAAATGGGCAAAAGCCAACGGGTTTTTGAATAAAGTAGAAGTACTGACATTTGTAGATGGCGATGTAAGCATACAATGGATGCAGGAAGCAGGTGCTAAAGTAATGAACCTCTTAACCAAAGGCTCACTTAACCACCTTACGCATCAACTAAAGAAAAAACCCGAACAACATTTTGCCGATATTAAGGAAGTATTAGCCCTTGCCAAAAAGAAAGGCATTGAAGCTAATATTTACCTGGAAGACTGGAGCAATGGCATGCGGCACTCACCGGAGTATGTGTACCAATACCTCGACTTCCTTACAACCCAGCCCATCAAACGTATTATGCTGCCCGATACCCTGGGCATACTGACACCGGAAGAAGTAAAGGAATTTATTTCGGCTATTGTTCAACGTTACCCCGATGTACATTTTGATTTTCATGCCCATAATGATTATGACCTCGGTACGGCAAACGTACTTGAAGGCGTAAAAGCCGGCGCACATGGTCTGCATCTTACTATTAATGGCATGGGCGAACGGGCAGGCAACGCCCCGCTGGCAAGCGCCATTGCTGTACTGAATGATTTTATGCCGGGCATAAAAACGAACGTGGTAGAAAAATCGCTCTACAGTGTAAGTAAACTGGTAGAAACATTTTCGGGCTTCCGGATTCCGGTAAATAAGCCGGTAGTGGGCGAAAATGTATTTACCCAAACTGCTGGTATCCACGCCGATGGCGATAAAAAGAATAAACTCTATTTCAGCGACCTGATGCCTGAACGTTTCGGGCGCCAACGTAAATATGCCCTCGGTAAAACCAGCGGCAAAGCCAATATTGAAAACAACCTGGCACAACTTGGCATACAGTTATCTGACCAGGACCTGAAAAAAGTAACCCAGCGTATCATTGAACTGGGCGACCGCAAAGAAGTGGTTACCCAGGCAGACCTGCCCTATATTATTTCGGATGTACTGGATAGTAATACCATTGAAGATAAAGTGCGTATTGAAAATTATGCGCTGGTACATGCTAAAAACCTGAACCCATCGGTTACTATTAAAGTGAGCCTGGCAGGTGAATTATTTGAAGAACAGGCGCAGGGCGATGGACAATACGATGCCTTCATGAACGCACTCAAAAAAATCTACAAACAGAAAAAAATCGACTTGCCTGTACTAACCGACTACGCGGTACGAATTCCTCCCGGTGGTAAAAGCGACGCCCTCTGCGAAACCGTTATTACCTGGAAAAACCAAACCCGCGAGTTTAAAACCCGTGGGCTGGACAGCGACCAGACCGTTTCGGCCATAAAGGCAACCGTGAAAATGCTTAATATTATCTGATCAATTATTTCAATCAATGGCGAATAAAAAAATTTTAGTGGTGCCGGGAGACGGTATCGGGCAGGAAGTAACTGCAGTTGGTAAAAAAGTACTCGAAACCATTGCAGCTAAATTCGGACACAGCTTCAGTTACGATGAGGCGCTGATTGGCCATGTTGCCATTGAAGCTACCGGGCAGGCTTTACCCGATGAAACCCTGGTGAAAATGAAGGCCTCCGATGCCGTTTTATTCGGCGCAGTCGGGCACCCCAAATACGATAATGATCCTTCTGCTAAAGTTCGCCCGGAACAGGGCCTGCTGAAAATGCGCAAGGAACTGGGCCTGTATGCCAACCTTCGTCCAATTAAATTATTTGATGAACTGCTGGACGCATCCAGCATTAAACCCGAGATTCTGCGGGGCGCTGATATCCTCTTTTTCCGTGAGCTGACCGGAGATATCTACTTTGGCGAAAAAGGACGTAAAAACGATGGCGATACCGCCTACGACCTGGCTGAATACAGCCGGTACGAAGTAGAACGCATTGCCCGTAAAGCATTTGAAGCAGCCCGCACCCGTCGCAAAAAACTCTGTTCGGTAGATAAAGCCAATGTGCTGGAAACATCTCGCCTGTGGAGAGAAGTGATCCAGAAAATTGCACCCGAATACCCCGATGTGGAAGTGGAACACCAGTTTGTAGATGCCACGGCCATGTTGCTGATCAAAGATCCCCGCCGTTTTGATGTGGTGGTAACCGCCAACCTGTTTGGTGATATCCTTACCGATGAAGCTTCGCAAATTGCCGGCTCCATGGGTATGCTGGCCAGTGCTTCCGTAGGTGATGGAACCGGCGTTTATGAACCTATCCATGGCTCTGCGCATGATATTACCGGCAAGGGCGTTGCCAATCCGCTGGCGTCTATTCTTTCTGCTGCCCTACTGCTGGATATTTCTTTTGGAATGAAGGCCGAATCCGAAGCCGTTATCAACGCAGTAGATAAGGTATTAAAAGCGGGTTACCGTACCGGTGATATTGCCGATGCCGCAACACCCAAAGACAAAATCCTTGGCACTGCCGCCATGGGCGAAAAAGTAATTGCTGAAATCTGATCACTATTTTTTCACCGGCCGGGCATTACCCGGCCGGTGAAAAATACTTATACCAGTGGCTTGAGTTTATAGGGATAAACCTGGCGGGAATTCCACTGGGCTACATATATATTTTCTTCATCATCGATACATACATCGTGGGGATATGCAAACAATGGATTGGTTTGCGTAAGCGGCTGCAAAACCCCGTTCTTATAAACCGGCGCATTGCCACCCGGGTTAGACACTACCTTATTGTTTTTATCAAGAATGGTAATAAAACCGGATGACTGCCAGGGACGATCACTCGACTGTAATACGGCCGCATACAGGTAATCGCCTTTGATCACCGGCCGGCAAACCCAGGCACCAGGTAAGGCAATGGTATCGAGGTAATTTCCTTTCAGATCATACCGCTTAAACGCATTCTCCTCTCTAGAAGTAACCAGGAGACAGGGCTTTTTCTTATCCCGGTTATCAAAGCAAACACCGTGTGCATTTTTGAGGTGCTTCGCTTCCGTTCCCCGTCCGCCAAAGTATCCGAGGAACTGTCCTTTGGCATTATAATGCAGGATATAATCCTTGCCGTAGCCGTCAGCCACATAAATGTCGCCATTCGGCGCAATAGTGGTTTCCGTAGGCACATACTCCTCTGCTTTTGAATAAATGCCCGCTTCTGCCGGGTAATCCAATACCATCAGCTCCCGTCCATCTAGGGTGGTTTTAATTACCTGGTGGCGGTTATTATCACATATAAACAATACATCTGTTCCATTTTCATTAAACAGGGTAAGCCCATGTGCCCCGGGATAACTGGTACCCCAATAACTCAGCAGCTTTCCCGCTTTATCATAGATCAATACATTGTTTTTGGTTTCATTCGTAAGCAGGATGATTCTGCCCTGCGCATCCTGCACCATTTCATGGCAATCTTTTACCGGGTTCTTAGACACATCGGCCTGGCTCCAACGCGTATCTATTTTATACCGTTTGGGGCCGTGCCCGAACTGGGGTTCCTGGTTGATCCCATCCAATGGGTTTAACATAATTCCAGCCATGGCAATGGAGCTGTTTTTTACAAATTTTCTGCGATTCATAGGCTAAATATACAGAATCCCAAAAAGATAAATTCACCGGAAAACCATGTTATTATGCCCTTTTCTAGTCCTCTATTAACCTCCCCCGAGCACTTGGCTGCCAATACTTACTAACGGAAAAGAATAAGCGAGATAATTGCCCAACCCCGGCTTTTTGCCATTTTCCCGTAGCCGGGCATGAATTATTGTGAAAATTACACTATATTAACAGACCGGATTTATACTGCTGCCATGAGTCGCCTGCTTACCTTATTCCTTGTATTGATCTGCCCCTTGCTGATGAACGGGCAGGCTTCTGAATACAGCTTTTCCCAACTCGATATCAGTAATGGCCTGTCCAATAACCAGGTGAACTGCATTTTTAAAGATGCCCGCGGCTTTATGTGGTTTGGGACCATGTCTGGACTTAACCGCTATGACGGGTATTCCTTTAAAACCTACAAACACAGCGACCAGGACAGTACCACCATTATGGACGACCATGTGTCGCATATTTATGAAGGTCCGGAAAAGAAAATATGGGTACGCACTCAGAGCACCTGGAATATATACGATGTAAGCACCGAAAAAGTAACCCGCCGCTCTGATCTTTACCTACTTTCCAAAGACCTGCCCATCGACGGACTGGTATCTATCCTAAAACACGAAAAAGACTATTATTTTGTATATGCCGATGCCGGAATTTACCAGTATTCGGAAACAGGTAAAGTAAAACAACTCAAACAAACCAGGATCGAAAAAGGCGCTCCCAACCCAATTACCAGCGCTGCCCTCGACTCCAAAAACTACCTCTGGCTGGTACGGTATAATGGCTTACTGGAAAAATATGATACCGAACAGGATAAAAAACTGGTACAAACACAGATCCTGCAAAACCAGCCCGTTCGTTTTTACCAGGGATTGTCGCTTTTTATTGACAAACAGGACGAAATCTGGATTTACCAGCGAAGCTCTACCCTGGGAGTATTTCATTACAACCCCGCGCGCAACAGCATCCGGTTTTTGAATGAACATTCCGCTCCACTTGCCTTAAGCAGCAATACCATTACCGGCATTGCACAGGATCCGGAAGGCAAGATCTGGATCATTACCGATCATGGCGGCGTAAATATTATTAACCAGGAGCGCAATAAAGTAGACGTGCTGAAAACTAAGGAAGGAGACCCCAGTTCCATTGCAGAAAATGCACTCTATGCAGTATACCCCGATAACCTGGGTATTATGTGGCTGGGCACCTATAAAAAAGGAATTTCATTTTATGACAGGAATCGCCTGCAGTTTCCCCTGGTAAAACACCGCTCATCTGATAAAAACAGCTTACCCTTTGAAGATATTAATTCCTTTGTGGAAGATAAGGCCGGCAACCTGTGGATCGGTTCCAACGGGGGTGGCCTGCTCTATTTTGACCGAAAGAAAAACAGTTTTCAACAATACCGGCATGAGCCCGGTAATCCCCGTTCACTGGGCAACGATGTAATAGTTTCCCTGTTCCTGGATCACCAGGATAAATTATGGATCGGTACCTACCAGGGCGGATTGGATTGTTTCGACGGAACTTCGTTTACACATTACCGCCATAACGAACAGGATCCACGCTCACTGGCTAATGATAATGTATTTGCGATTTATGAAGACCACAACCTGAATTTATGGATCGGGATGCTGAATTCCGGCCTCGATCGGCTGGATAGAACTACCCACACTTTCTACCATCACAACCTGTCGGTACCCAATACACTGCACCACGATAATGTTACGAGTTTAACCGAAGACTCTCGCGGTAATTTATGGATCGGCACCTCCTGGGGTATTGATGTACTGGACAAAGCAAGCGGCCGGTTTATCAGCTATACCGCTGAAAACAGCAAGCTTAGTTATAACAGCATCAACGGCATACTGGAAGACAATAGCGGGCATATCTGGATTGCCACCCACCGGGGCCTGAATGTATTGCCTCGTGGCACCAACGAATTTCAAAGCTTCAGCACCAAGGATGGCTTGCCGGATAATGCCATATTAGATATTGTACAGGACAACCAGCATAAACTCTGGATAAGCACCAAATCGGGTTTATCAAAAATTGATATTATCCAGGAGCCAGGCCAGCCCATTCAACTGCGCTGCGTCAATTTTAGTGAACACGATGGGTTACAGGGCCGTGAATTTAACCGCTATGCCGCTTACAAAACAAGAGCCGGAGAACTACTTTTTGGCGGCGCTTATGGATTTAACCTGTTTAAACCGGAGGAACTTAAAACCAGCAGCCAGGAGCCACCGGTTGTTTTAACGGATTTCCAGCTCTTTAACCGCTCGGTTAATGTTGGGG
>NZ_LUKG01000047.1:21168-27782 GCF_001601815.1 Flavihumibacter sp. CACIAM 22H1 | reverse complement strand
TATCCGAACTGAACGAATTGGAACTAGCCCACCACCAAAACGATTTTTCGCTGCAGTTTGCCGCACTTGGTTACTCTAATTCGGCAAAAATCAGGTATGCCTACAAACTCGAAGGCTTTAACAAAGACTGGATTATTCCAAACGGCAATGCTAGAACGGCCACCTATACCAATATAGATCCGGGTACTTATACATTCCGGGTAAAAGTATCGAACGATGATGGAAGCTGGAATGAAAACGCATTGGAATTAAAACTGCGGATTACCCCGCCCTTCTGGAAAACACCCCTTGCTTATTTTTTATACGTTGTATTAACGGCCGCTGCCCTTTATTTTCTGCGCAAAGAAGTGATCCGAAGAGAACAGGTGCGTATGCAATTACAGGTAGAACGGCAGGAAGCTGCCCGCATTCGCGAACTGGACGAAATGAAAACACGCTTCTTTACCAATGTTAGCCATGAATTCAGAACACCGATTTCACTTATCCTGATCCCTATCCAGAAACTTATCAAGGAAACTGCCGCCGGCGAAATGAAAAACCAGTATGAACTGATCAACCGGAATGCCAGGCGTCTTTTGAATATGGTGAATGAATTGCTGGATTTCCGCCGCTTGCAGGAAAACGAACTGCACCTGCACCCCACCGAATCAGATATTATTCAATATATACAGGAAGTGGCCGCCTCCTTCAATGACATGGCCAATAACAAACACATTGAGTACCGTTACCAGGGAATTACCAGCCCTTTGCAGATGTTATTTGATAAGGACAAAATTGAACGCATTCTATTCAACCTGCTTTCCAATGCCTTTAAGTTTACGCCCGAACGCGGGCAGGTGAAGGTAGTGGTCGGTATCCGCAAAACAGAAGAACAGGCCCTGCTGGAAATACAGGTTATTGATAACGGAATAGGTATTCCGGCCGATCAGAAAGACCGGATCTTTGATCGGTTTTACCAGACCAATTCGCATGAACATGTGTTAAACCAGGGAAGCGGTATCGGGCTATCGATTACCCGGGAGTTTGTAGAAATGCACGGAGGTACCCTATCGGTTTCAGACACCTCCCCAAAGGCAGTTGTTTTACCGTGTTGTTGCCGATCAGAACAAAATCCGTGGCCAATCCAAAACAGGGAACACTGCTACCCCTAGCCGAACCGGGTACTCACCTGTTCAAAAAGCCCACTATTTTGTTAGTAGAGGACAATGATGAGTTCAGAACCTACCTGAAAAACAGCCTGGAAGAACATTTTACGATCCTGGAAGCAGTGCAGGGAATGGAGGGCTGGAAAAAAGTACTCAGTTCGCACCCCGACCTGGTGGTAAGTGATATTAGCATGCCCCTTTTATCGGGCATTGAACTTTGCCGTAAGATAAAAACAGATGCCCGCACCCGGCATATTCCGGTATTGTTATTAACGGCGCTGGAAGGCGAGGAAACAGAACTACAGGCCCTGGAAACCGGTCCGAATGATTATATCACCAAACCATTTAACTACGATATTCTTTTTTCAAGGATCAAAAACCTGCTCAACTACCAGTCGGTAGTGCGAGAAACCTTCCAGAAACAGGTAGCAGTGAATCCTTCAGAACCTGCTGTTGAAGAAGAAGGCGAAGACCAGTTCATCCGCAAAGCCCTGGCAGTTATTGAAAAAAATATGGCCAACCCTGAATTTAATGTCGATAACCTGCGGCAGGAACTTTTATTAAGCCGAACCAGCCTGTATAAAAAAGTGTTGGCACTGACGGGGCAAACACCCATTGAATTCATCCGCCAGATCCGTTTAAAAAGAGCGGCTCAATTACTGGAAAAGTCGAATCACAACGTTACGGAAGTGGCTTACATGGTTGGATTTAACAACCCCAAGTATTTTGCGCGCTACTTTAAAGAGCAGTTTGGGCAGCTTCCCTCCCACTACCAACAAGAGCGAAAAGCAAAAAATGTTTCAAGTACAGGCAGTTTTCCCGCCGATTAAACAAACAATG
Source organism: Flavihumibacter sp. CACIAM 22H1 (assembly GCF_001601815.1). Lineage (GTDB taxonomy): Bacteria > Bacteroidota > Bacteroidia > Chitinophagales > Chitinophagaceae > Flavihumibacter. Next base: position 25,797 of record NZ_LUKG01000047.1, on the reverse strand, counting down.
CCCCTGAAAAGTCGAAAAAACTGGGGTAGGCTAACATTTTGATACCCTCAAAGAACAATTTTCAGCCCCTGATTTTTTGGATACGGTAATAAATTAGGTCTCAGGTAATCGCGCAGCTTAGCCGGTTCCGGATCATTTATAACGTATCAATTTGCTTGCTTATGCAAAAAACCAACACTATCTGCAGGTGGGTTTCCCATCTCTGCGTTTTTCTGTTTGGCCTGCTTCTGAGCCATTCGCTTTCCGCTCAAACCGAGGGTAAAAAAATTTCGGGACGTATCCTGGACGCCAACAGGAATCCGATTTCCGGGGCTACCATTATGGTAAAAAACACACAGCGCGGATTTAATTCTGATCAGAACGGAGATTTTAGCCTCACGGCAAAGCCGGGAGAAGTATTAGTTTTTTCTTATATCGGTATGGAAAGCAAAGAAGTGGCCGTCAGCGCTTCTACCAGTACCCTGTCGGTTATACTGCGGCAGGCCAATGCCAATATGAGTGAAGTGGTGGTTATTGGTTATGGTACCGCCAAAAGGGCCAACCTTACCAGTGCACAAACCACGGTTACAGCCAAGGAAATGGACCGCACCATCAATACCACGCTGGAGCAGGCCATCCAGGGCCGGGCTGCCGGCGTGTATATTACCCAAAACTCCGGGCAACCCGGGGGCGGTATTTCAGTAAATATCCGGGGGGTTAGTACCATTACCGGGCGTACCGAACCCCTGTATGTGATCGACGGTATTCAAATTCAGAACAACAACGTGGAATTTGGAAGCAACAGCTCCTCTAACCCGTTGGCCGGTTTAAACCCCTCCGATATTGAAGACATACAGCTGTTGCAGGGGCCTTCAGCTTCGGCTATTTACGGGTCAAGAGCTACCAACGGGGTGGTTTTGATTACCACCAAAAGAGGAAAAGCAGGTACTACAAAATTCAACTACGGCTTCCAGCACAGCATTCAAACACCGCCCAAAAAGATGGAGGTCATGAACCTGCGCCAATATGCCACCATGGTAAACCAGTTTCATGCTATTGCAGGTGGTGAAACACCTACCGAATTCCTGGATCCCAGTTTATTGGGCGAGGGTACCGACTGGCAGGGCGAACTCTTTAAGAACGCCCCTATGCAAAAACACCAGCTGAGTGCCAGCGGGGGAAATGATAAAACTACTTTTTTCATGTCAGGTGAATACCTGAAGCAGGATGGGGTAGCTGCCGGTTCGGGATTTGACCGGGTATCTGCCCGGTTGAATGTTGACAATAAACCCACCAATTGGGCGCAGATCGGGGTTAACCTAAGCGTAAACCGAACCAATGAAAACCTGACAACCAGCCAGGAAAATATCATTGCCAATGCCATTCGCCTAACGCCGCAGATCCCGGTTAAAAATTTTGACGGATCCTGGGCCGGGGGCGATGAAAACAATGGTGCCAACCAGTTTGCGCCCATCAACCCACTGGCTATTGCAGAACTTACTACCAATAAATTTGTACGACACCAAATTCTTGGAAACATTTACGCCAATATTAAGCTGTACAAAGACCTGCAGTTTAAAACCAGTTTCAATACCAATGTAGGGTTTGCAAACGGAGACTATTTTTTGCCGGCCTATAAAATCGGCTGGGCTGTGAATGACCGGCCTACCTACTCCAGCCAGGCCAATACCAATAGCTATTGGGGATGGAACCAGTTACTGGAGTATACCAAACAAATCGGCAATCATACTATTACAGCCATGGCCGGCCATGAAGCACAGGCTTCTAACTGGAAAAACAACGGCGCTTCAAGGGCTGGATATCTGACCAACGACATCCTGGATATTAATGCCGGCGATCCGCTCACCGCTACCAACTCCGGTGGTTCCGGCGACTGGGCCATGGAATCGTATTTTGGCAGGATCAACTACAGCTATGATAACCGCTATATCCTGAATGGAACCATTCGGTGGGATGGCTCCAGTGTAGTGGGTGAAAACAAACGCTGGGATCGCTTCCCCTCCCTCTCTGCCGCCTGGCGTATTTCACAGGAAAAATTCTTTGACGTTCCTTTTATCAGTGAGCTGAAACTGCGTTACGAAACCGGCGTTACCGGTAACCCGGGCTCCGGCGGAATCTTCTCCCCCCTTCAAACAGCGCCTACACCCTGGGGTACGGGCTTTTTGCCAGGCACCTATGCCAACCCTGATCTGAAATGGGAAGAAACCAAAACCAATAATTTCGGGTTGAATATAGGTTTGGCCAATAACCGCATTAACCTGGAGTTTGATTATTATATCCGTAAAACAGATAACCTGCTGCTGGTAAATCCCCTGCCCTGGTATATGGGTACCAATGGTACCGGAGCAGTAACCTCCCCTACGGTAAATATCGGCTCTCTGCAAAACAATGGCTGGAGCTTTACCCTTAATACCGTTAACGTCAATAACAATAAGTTTCGGTGGGAGTCCAATTTCAATATCTCCAGTTTTGTTACCAAAATCACCAAATTCTATTCTGAATCGGCCTTTGTTGACAGAACCTCCTGGTGGTTGGAAGACTGGACCCAAAGAGCCAGCGTGGGCAGCGCGCCCTGGTTATTCAGGGGTTATGTAGAAGAAGGCGTTTTTAAAAGCATTGAAGAAATTGAAAACAGCGCCGTACCGGTTGACAATAATGGAAACAGGCTTCCCATTGATGAAGCAACCGGGCTTTGGGTAGGTGATGTAAAGTTTAAGGATATCAATGGAGATGGCATTATAAACGAACAGGATCAAACCAATATCGGTAATCCCTGGCCGAAATTATTTGCCGGCTTTACCAATAACTTTTCTTACAAAGGATTTGACCTGAGCATCCTTATTACAGCTACCTACGGAAATGATATCTACAATTATATTTCCAAAGTAAGCACCAACCCCAATAATATAAACCTGAGCAGGAACCTGCTGACAGATGTAATGGATTTTGCGAAACCAATGGTAGACGGAGGTGGAAAAGTAGTACTTCAAAACCCCAACACCACTATTCCACGCATTTCCTACGGCCCCAATAATAACCATGCACGGCCTACCAGCCGCTGGGTAGAAGACGGGTCCTTTATACGCCTAAAAAATATTACGCTGGGTTATAACCTGCCAGCTTCTATTCTGAGCAAACAGAAATTTATTAAAGGAGCAAGGTTATCGTTAAGCGGACAAAATATTTTCACCCTCACCAAATACAGCGGGCTTGATCCGGAAGTGGGTGCCTATGTTGGAAGAGATGCCAGCCCTACCAACCAGGCCATCGGTCTTGATTTTGGCCGCTATCCGCTTACCCCCGTGTATGCATTTTCAATTGGTTTGGATTTTTAAACGATTTACCATGAAAAGAACAAGATCTATTTTATACAGTGTAGTACTGCTGTTGGCGGTACTTATTTCAGCCTGTTCCAAAGATTTTTTAGACCGTCCGCCATTGGATTCTATTACCGACGGAAATTTTTATAAAACCGACGAGCAGGTACTGGCAGCAACCTCCTTATTGTACAGTAAGGTTTGGTTCGATTACAATGATAAAGCGTCGTATAACCTGGGCGATTTCCGGGCAGGCACCGCCTATTCTGCCTGGAACGACCGCGGGAATGTATTGTTTAATACAACAGGTGTAACTCCTGAAAACGGAACTGCCTGGCGCTCCTTCTTTATTGTAGTAGGACAGTCGAACCTGGCCATTCAGAACATTAATAAATATGCGGGCGACGGGGTATCTGCCACCGTGAAAAAAGCTGCGCTAGCGGAAGCCCGCTTTATGCGCGCACTGGCCTATCGTTTCCTGGTAATGAACTGGGGAGCTGTTCCTATCATCGAAAACAATCTTACACTCTTGTCCGACACAACCATAACCCGCAACACCGTAACCAGTGTATGGCGGTTTATTACAAACGAAATGCGGGCAGTAGTGGAAGATTTGCCGGTTACCTCATTGCGACCCGGGCGCCTGAATAAATGGGCAGCCGAAGCTATGCTGGCCAGGTTTTATCTTACCCGGGCGGGAGTAAGCGCAGAAGGCAGCGGTCAGCGGAACCAGCAATTTCTCGACAGTGCTAAATATTATGCCGAACGCGTAATAACCCAAAGCCCGTATAAATTACTGGAAAACTATGCCAGTTTATTTACCTACCCTTACGATAATAATTCGGAGTCGGTGTTTTCTCTGCAATGGGCTTTTTCGCCCGGTGCATGGGGTTCACAAAATTCCACACCCGCTTACCTGGCTTATAGTGCCGATATTGCCAATGGCGATGGCTGGGGTGGAGATAAAGGGGCTACCTGGTGGATGATATCGCAATATGAAGGCATAACCGTTACCCCTACCGGCTTACAGGGCAGAACACTTGATCAGCGCCTGAAAGCTACGTTTATGCTGCCAGGTTTTCATTACCCGGAAATTACACAAAGCATACCGGGTGGCGAACAGGAACTGGTGTTCCCTTTTACCGGATCTGATAATAATTTCCTGTCGGTTAAAAAATACGTATGCGGAAAAGCAAAGGATATGGATGGCAAAGCTGCTTCGCAATACTATGAATACGATACCTACATGATGCGCCTGGCCGAACTCTACCTGATTTATGCAGAAGCAGTATTAGGAAACCAGGCAAGTACC
>NZ_LUKG01000047.1:11312-20783 GCF_001601815.1 Flavihumibacter sp. CACIAM 22H1 | reverse complement strand
GATATGGACGCCATCCTGAAAGAGCGTTTCATTGAATTTGCGATGGAAGGCATGGCCTGGTACGACCTGGTAATTTACATTACTGGAACCCTGCCAAAGCGTATGAAATCCTGAATGCACAGGATCGCGGATTATTTTTTACCGCGCCCGACAAGTTTCCGGACCCCACCAACTGGACCTTTACCAAAACTTCCTGGGCAACACAGGATCGTACCATCAATGCAAACAGCGGTAATTTCCTGTTGCCGATTCCTGCCGCTGAGTTAAGCCAGGCACCCAACCTCAATAAAGCACCAGTTGATTACTAAACCTACTTGTACCAGCGATTAAATCAACGCATATGAAATTTCTAAAACTTCTATATTGTTCTACGCTTCTTTTGGCCATGGCAGCAATTTTTGTAGCCTGTTCCAAAGACGACGATGCACCTAACAATGGTGTACCAAGAATCCGGTATGTACGGATCACAGATCCTGCATCGGCCGACTCTCTGCTGGTTGGAGCCTACCAGGGAAATGTAATTGCCATTGTTGGAGAAAACCTGCAAAACACCCGCGAAATCTGGTTCAACGACCAGCGCGCTTATGTTTCGCCAACCTATATCACCAGCCGGGCCATTATTGTTCCGGTACCAAGCGCCATTCCTTTGGAGATAACCAATAAACTGAAATTGGTTTTCGCGGACAAATCTGAATTGCTCTATGATTTTGAAGTGCAGATTAGTGAACCTACCGTTAGCAGTATGGATTGCGAATACGTACAAACAGGAGGCGTTGCCACCATACGTGGCGATTATTTCTACCCACCCTTAACTGTTACGTTCAGTGGTGGTGTAAATGGAGAATTGGTAGACGTGGAAGACAATATTCTTCAGGTAAAAATTCCGGAAGGTGCTATACCCGGCCCAATTACCGTTACCACCAACTTTGGTACTACCTCCTCCGATTTCTGGTTCCGTGATAACCGGAATATTTATATCAGCAGCGATCCGTTTACCGGTTGGTGGAATGCATCTTTCGTAGTAAGTAACCCGGGCCCTGCCGATCCTCCCTCCATCAACGGAAACTATATCCGTGTAACCCGGGCTATTGGTGCGTGGAACTGGCTGGAAGCCGCTGGCGGTCCGCCGGATGCAATGGGTGCTATCAGCCAAAATATTCCGGATGAAGCTATCCTGAAACCGGAAACCTATAACCTGAAATTTGAAGTGAATACACTGAAGCCGTACAATAATAATATGATTAAACTGAATGTGGGGCTGGGAGATTTTTACAATGATCAATACCAGTGGAAACCACCGATTGATACGAAGGGAAAATGGCAAACCATCACTATTCCGTTTGAAGAAATTGTTGAAAGTTATGGCCAAACCTTGTCCGTTCGTCCGGCTGGTTATTATACACGGGTATTGTTTCATGGTCCGGGCGACCTGGACTGCGATATCGCTTTTGATAATTTCCGGGTAGTACCTAAAGTATTGGAAAAATAAACCAGCAAAATCATGAAAACATTCATAAAAACAAGCGTTCTTCTTTTCTGGCTGGCCAGTATAGCTGTATTGCTGCTGACAGCGTGTAAAAAAGACGATTCCGGTAATTCCGGCCTGGTTGAATTACTGAGTTTTGGTCCCTCTGGTGTACAACACGGAGAGGAGATAAAATTTATCGGTAACAATCTTCAAAAAGTAAATTCCATCCAGTTTGTAGGGGCAACCGTGGAGAAAGCGGGCTTCAAATCGCAAAGCAATGAACTGATTGTATTGGTATTGCCCGATGCCGTGGAAGCCGGCCTGGTGAAACTGATCACAACAGACGGTGAAATTGTTTCCAGATCTCCGCTGAACCTGGAAATTCCGCTGCAGGTAACCAGTTTTACGCCGGTGGTGAAACCCGGCGCCAACCTAACCATCCAAGGTAAATTCCTGAACTGGGTTACCGAACTGCGTTTTAACAAGGACATAGTAGTAACAGAGTTTGTGAGCAAATCAGTAGATGAATTAGTAGTAACCGTTCCGATGGAAGCACAAAGTGGACCCCTTGTTTTATCGGCGGGTGGCACCGAGCCCATATCGGTTGAAACGGAAACCTCGCTGGACGTTGTTCTGCCGGCAGTGGTTTCCTTTGATCCGTCACCAGCAGAAAGAGAGAAAGAATTTACTATTACAGGAACGGATCTTGACCTTGTAAAAGGTGTTCTGTTCAAAGGGTTGACCACACCGATCACCAACTTTATCAGCCAATCTGAAACAGCTATTAAACTAATGATACCAGCGGAAGCCAACCGGGGCTTAATTAGCCTGGTAGCATTTTCCGATGTTGTAGTAGAATCTGAGGAGCCGGTTTTATTTGTAGGAGATCTACCGCCGCTTCCGGCCTTATCCTATGCTTTTTATGTAGATGCCCTTATGAATAACTGGCAGAACTGGGGTTGGAATACCACCATCGACTATGCCAATAAAGATAATATACGCGATGGGGATGCTGCCATGAAAGTCAATTATACCGGGCATTGGGGCGCACTGAAATTTGCCAACAATTCTGTTTCACTGGCAGGGTACAACGAAATTACTTTCAGCATTTTCGGTACTGCCGGCACCAATGGAAAACGCATTAATGTAAAAGCCAATGACGGGGTTGCTTATACCATTACCATTGAAGAAGGCAAATGGGTGGAGTATAAGCTCACCAAAGCAGATTTGGGAAACCCCGCAACGATCAATGACCTGGTATTCCAGAATTTCGACTGGACAGGTACTATTTATTTTGATCATGCCGGTTTACGGTAATCGAACCAGGTTAGTAGCATCATAAGCAAGAACGAGGACCCGCTGACAATGAGCCATCATTGCTACTGCCGGGTCCTTTTTAAATCTATACAATGAAAATGTTAACAATCGGTTATACCTGCCTGATAGCCCTACAGGTTTTTATGAGTTGCAACAAAAAAGATTCGCCCGACCCGGAACCGGAGCCAGGCGGACCAGGCGGACCGGTCATTACGCCGGTGGTGCCGGTACCGGACCCGGCACTGGCTGCTACTATTGGCTTTTTTGACGACCAATGGAAACCAAGAACTTTTACAGCACCCTCCTATACCGAAGTAACACCGGTGCAAACAAGTGCTACAGTTACAGCTACTATTGATGCCAGTAAAATAATAACCAGGGTACCTCCTACGATTTGGGGGCATAATGCCAATACCTGGATGACCAATATGGTAAGCGAGCCCATATTTATGCAGCATATGAAAGCCCTGCAACCGCGATTCATCCGTTTTCCTGCAGGCAGTGGAAGTGATATCTATTTCTGGAATGCGCAGAGAGGAGGATTGCCGGCCGATGTACCAGCTACTATAATGGATATGAATGGAACCATGAAGGAACCTGGTTATTGGTTTGGCCGGATCAATGAAAACTGGACAGCATCGCTCGACAACTATTATACCGTACTTCAGCAAACCAACAGCATTGGTGTGCTGACGGTTAATTACGGGTATGCGCGCTATGGCACAAGCGAGGACCCTGTAGCTACGGCGGCTCATTTAGCAGCCGACTGGGTTCGGTATGATAAAGGCCGCACCAAGTATTGGGAGATCGGTAATGAAACCTATGGCGATTGGGAATGGGGTTTCCGCATTGATCGTTCCAAAAACAAAGACGGGCAACCGGAATTTGTGACGGGAGAATTATATGCAAAGCATGTGCAGGTTTTTGTAGATTCCATGAAGAAAGCGGCTACAGAAACCGGGCACGAAATATTTATAGGGGCCACCCTTTATGATGCCCCTGCTGAAGCCTGGATGACCAATACTACCAAAACCTGGAATGAGGGGGTGTTAAAGAACCTGGGTGGAGCCGCTGATTTTTATATTGTGCACAATTATTTTACGCCGTATAATGAAAATTCTACAGCAGCGGTAGTGATGAATGCCGGGCTAACGGTACCTGCTAAAATGATGCAATACCTCAAAAAAGAAATGCAGACCTATGGAGCGCCGGTTTTGCCGGTGGCATTAACCGAGTGGAATATGTGGGCGAAGGATTCGAAACAGCAGGTGTCTAATGTAAGCGGTTTGTTTGCCCTGGCGGTGATGGGAGAAAGTTTGGTGAATCAATATGGCATGGCATTGCGGTGGGATTTACTGAATGGCTGGGAAAACGGGAATGATCATGGACTATTCAGTGATGGCAATGAACCGGGTATTCCGAAATGGACGCCCCGTCCTTCATTTTATTACATGTATTATTTTTCGCGGATGTTGGGAGACCGGCTTATACCGGTGAGTATTACCGGCAGTTCGCAGGTAAAAGCTTATGCTTCTACCTATAGTTCAGGAGAGGCAAACCTGACCTTGATGAATTTGTCGGACAAAGCGGTTACAGTGGAAATCAATACAAAGAACCTGAATTTTGGCAAGCGTTGTTATTGGTATCAACTGGAGGGGGCTGCGGACAATGGCGAGTTTTCTCGCAAAGTGTTGGTAAATGGGGAGGGTCCTGCGCTGGCTGCCGGCGGACCATCCAATTATGCCAGCATCAAAGCACGTTCACATGCGATCAACGGCAAGTTAAAAATTAGTATTCCTGCGTTGGGCGCGGTGATCATGGCGTTTTAGACGTCAGACAGGTGTTAGAACAAAGTTCTAACACCTGTCTGACGCCTAAACTCCAGGTCGCCCTTAAGCCGAATATCCCGGGAAGAAGCACCGATCATAACCCGGAAAAAACCAGGCTCCAACACCCGCTCTAACTGCTGGTTGAGAAAACCCAACTCCTCCACCGGCACACGAAAACGAACCCGCCGACTCTCTCCCTTTAATAAACTTATCCGCTCAAAACCCTTTAACTGCATCACCGGACGCGCCAGCGAAGCCAACTCATCCCGCAGATATAATTGTACCACCTCATCACCGGCAACCGGACCAATATTCGTAACCACACACTCTATCTCCGCCGTATCACCCTCCGCTACCACCGGTGTCAGCAATCGCAGATTACTGTATTTAAATTCCGTATAACTCAACCCATAGCCAAATGGAAACAACGGTTGCCCACTCAGGTTATGATAATCATCGCCCCTGCCCGTGGGTTTATGGTAGTACGACAAAGGCAACTGCGCCTCGTGCACCGGAAACGTAATGGGTAAACGCCCACCCGGATTTATACGCCCACTCAACAGATCCGCTACCGCCAGGCCGCCCTGCTCGCCCGGATACCACAGCTGCACAATGGCACCCGCCTCGCTTATCCAGTCCTGCATCGTAATAGCACTGCCACCTACCAGCAATACCACCACCGGCTTTCCTACTGCTGCCACCGCTTTTATCAACGCTTCCTGGTGGCCCGGCAACGCCAGGTAACCCCGATCCTGGAACTCACCCTCATGGATACCCGCTACTACCACCGCTACCTCCGCTTCCCGGGCAGCTTTTACAGCAGTTGCAATTTTTTCCTCCCAGTTATTGGTAACCCCGTAATTCCATACCAACCGTATATGTGCATTACCCACCGGTTCCCGAAACTCAATGCGCACCGGATAACGCTTGTCTTTCTCTAACTGTACCGATACTGCGCGCAAAGAAAAACTCTGCTTACTCCACTGATCCACTACCAGTTTACCATCTATGTATAACCGAAAACCATCATTGCCTTCCAGCCCCAGTTGTACGGGGCCGGTAACCGGCGACAGTAATTCGCCTGTCCACCGAACTGCATAAAAATCATTCCGCAAGGAGGGATCCGGTGCATACAGGGTCCATTTGAACTGAACCGTTTTATCTACCCGCGTCAATTTCGGTTGGCCGTTAAGGGTCGTATTATCAAAGTATTCACCCAACAAACCCTGCGCTGTTTTACCCTGTTTACGGTGTAGCAGGTTAGCTTCGGGAATGGTCACAAAATCCTGTGCCATCCGATCATAGCCCGCTTCATACAGGATACGGGTTCCCTGCCATTTTTGTGCAATTGCCTCCTTAATGCTGATAACCCCGTTACCAGGTCCGCTGTACCCTCCCAAACGGCCTTCAACGGCATCCGTGCCAATCAGGGCCAGCGTAGCAGGCTGCTTCTTAAAGGGAAGTACCCCGGTATTTTTAAGCAACACAAAACTTTTTGCAGCAGCTTCCTCGGCCAGTTTTTTATGCGCCGTAACGTCAATAAGCGCTGCAATGGCGCCCTCATCCACGTAGGGCTTTTCGAAAAGTCCCAGTTCAAATTTGATCCGCAATATGCGGCGTACGGCATCATCAATTCGGGCAGCGGGTATACGCCCGTCTAAAAAAGGCGGATTAAATAAAGGATAATGTGCATAGTCGGTTTGAAAAATCACATCCAGCCCATTGGTAATGGCCTGTTCGGCCGACTGCGGATAATCCTTGGAGGTATTATGCAATACCAGTGAACCGCCCACCGCGCCCGCATCGGAGATCACAAACCCTTTAAAACCCCATTGCTTTTTCAATAGATCATTCAATAACCAGTTATTGGCGGTAGCCGGCTGCCCATTGATGGAATTATAAGATGTCATTACAGAACGTGCACCGGCTTTTTCAAAGACAGCTTTAAACGGGATCAGTTCTGTTTCCAGCAAATACTGCTGACTGAAGTCGATGGGATAACTATCGCGCCCGCCGGCCCCTACATTAAAGGCAAAATGCTTGGGCGATGTTACTACTCCCAGCCGTTCAAACGCACCGATAAAACTAACCCCCATGGAGGCCGTCAGAAATGGATCCTCACCATAGGTTTCTTCCGTGCGCCCCCAGCGAACATCGTGTGCCAGGTTTATAACCGGCGAAAGGATTTGACGAATGCCCCGCAATTTGGTTTCCATGGCAATTGCATGGGCTACCCTGCCAACCAGGCTGGTGTCCCAGGTGGCAGCTAAGGCTATTGCCTGGGGAAAAGCAGTTGCGCCGGAACGCACCAGGCCATGCAATGCCTCATCAAAAGGAATAATAGGAATTCCCAGGCGCGATTGCTCTACAAAATAGCGTTGTATGCCATTTATCTTTCGCGCCAGACTAAGCGCATCTTCCTTTGCATTGTATTGTAATAACTGTTGCGCCGCTTCGCCCCCCTTACTTTCCGCACTTACCTGGAAGCCGAAAATGCCGACCTTGTACCGCGCTTCCTCTCCCGGTTTGATTTCGCCGGGTATCATAAAACACTGCCAGAATTTTTCTTCCGGGCTCATCCGTTTCAATAAATCATCTACGCGTTGCTCCACCGGAAGCGCTGCATTTTTATACGCAGGTTCCTGGGCTAAAACTCCTATACCTGGCAATAGCGCTGCTAACAGAATACCTAATTTCATAACTCAGAATTTCAGCCACGAAGTTGCAGCAAATCGGGTATATACAACCGGCTTAAGACTTCCTAAATTTTAACACCTATGGTTAGGTACATATTCCGCCCATCTGCCGGCCAAATACCTGGTCCGGGATAAAAACTGGGTCGCTTGGTAAAATAAGATGCATTGGTAAAGTTGTTAACACCGGCCCGGATAGAGAAGATGGAAGAAGCCCGAACCGATACATTAAAATCCCAGGTGCTGTATGCTGGTGTATAGCCCCTGGCACCGGTTGCCGGCGGCTCTACCGTATTCAGCGCGTCAGAAAAACTGCCGGAGGTATAATTGTACAAAAGCGTAGCATTGATGCCCCGGTACATGAGTTCAAGCCCGTTTCTTGAGATCCAGGTGGGCACCGATTCAATTTTATTGCCTGTAATGGAGCTGTTAACCGTACCCGTTGCTACCTGTCCTTTCGTGTATACACCGTCCATCCAGGAACTGGAACTAAAAACCCCTGCATAAAAAAAGGAAGTGATAGGAAACCGGTATTGCAGGAAAGCTTCCACGCCATTTGTGCGGCTATCGCCTATATTGGTTTTGTAGGTATAGGGTTGGCCGGCATTATCCTCTGCTACAATAGTTCCCATACGGTGTGCATATACCATCCGGAACAAGCTTAGGTCATAGGAAAAATTATCGCCCAATTTTCCCCGTACGCCCAATTCTGCAGTATAACCGGTTGCATTTTTAAGGTTCTTATCAATTTGCTCATAAGTAGACGCAGGCACAATATCCTTAAATATAACGGGTCGATAAGCACTGTTTATGCCCGCATAGAGTTGATTATCGGCATCAAGGCGAAGCTGGGTGGTTAGACCAAACAAATGAAAATTATGTTTGATTGTAGTGGGCAGCGGATGCTCGGTATAATAAGTGATTTTGCCGGAAAGATCTGACTGCCCGGTTTCCATCCGCCAACCCGGCGTTACCGTCCAGCCCGGTAGTACCTCCACGGCATTTTCCAGGAAAAGGGCCAGGTTTTTTGTTTTGAAATGCAGATCGCGGCCAAATCCCGGTTCCACTAAGGACAGATCATAATCGCTGCCAGTTGTACCTTTTCCCAGTTGGCGTCGATTCAGGTCATTGACCATGAGCACTACTCCGCTTGCCAGAACCTGTTTCATAGAACCGATGGTATACTGGTGCAAAAAACGAAGCTCCGATGTTTTACTGTTAAAGCGATCAATATCTACCTGCCGGTTTTTATAAGCACCGGTTAGCAGGTTAATAGTATCACGCACGGTAGCAAATGCATCAAACAATACACTGTTTCTGGTACCTAGCACCGCAGAGTTAACCCATTGCAGGGAGCTGCGTTCATTGAGCATCCAGTTAATGGTGAGCGAAGGCACATAGATATCCGGACTAAAATAATTCCGATCCCTGGTGGCCATTTGCGGATCTTCCCGGAACATACTGTCATTCAGAGGACCGGGGATCTTATACAAATAAGCCGACCTGCCAAGTTCAGCTTTCACCCGCACCCGTTTTGAAAGGGCATAATTCAATTGAACATATTGTGCTTCGGCATCGGAGGCCGATTGTTTCCGGTATCCTTTATTCTGCCTTTTGTAATAATAGGCATAGTATGAGAATTTTTTATAGCTACCGCTTACCGCGTTATAACTGCTCAGCAGATCATAAGAGCCAACTGTATTGATCGACTCAAAAGAAAGCAGGCGGGTTGAATCGGGTTGTTTGGTGATAAAATTAATCATACCACCAAACTGCGCCCCGTATTGCAGGGAGCCCGTTCCGCGCACCAGTTCGATCTGGTCGTATGCTTCCATCGGCGGACTGTAATGGCTGGCAGGATACCCATACATATCCGAATTGACCAATACACCATTTTGCCGGATATTAAATTCCCAGCTTCGGTGCGGATCCAAACCACGGGCAGAAATATTTAACTGGTTTCCACTACCATCCATATCATATACAAAAACACCCGGCACTTTGGCAAAGAGCTGGCGACCCGATTTTAATGCCATATTTGTGTTGGAAGAACCAAGATTAATGACCTCATTCTTCCGACCGGTAAACAAAAAACCATTTTGTGTTTCCGGCAAGCGCGCTATATCTTTTTTCAGCCAGGCTTTCAAAACAAATTCCTCCAACA
>NZ_LUKG01000047.1:0-10686 GCF_001601815.1 Flavihumibacter sp. CACIAM 22H1 | reverse complement strand
GAACTATCTTCCTGTGCAGATGCCGGAAAGCTGGCCAGCAACAGGAGCAACATATAACAGACCAAACGATTCATCTGTTAAAAATACCAATTCTTTGCTTGCTGCCTTCCCAAAAAATCAGGGATTCCATTGAAACTGCTCACCGGTTTTAAGGGTAATTTTTCTTATTTTCCCCTGCACAGATACCTGTCCGGTATATGGTGCAAGTGCAAGTAGCCGCACGGTTTTTATGCGAGCTTGTTCCCATTGCATATCTACCTGCAGGTTTCCTCTTGCCTTAAGGCCTTTTACCGCACCATTTGGCCAGGAGGCGGGCAGGGCAGGTAATAGTTGAAGTGTATCGGTATGTGATTGCAGCAGCATTTCAATCATGCCAGCCGTAAGACCGAAATTTCCATCAATCTGGAACGGCGGATGATCATCAAACAAATTCGGAAGTGTAAGATAGCGCTGCATATCCTGGAGGTTTTTCCAGGCAAGATCGCCGTTCAGCAAGCGTGCATAAAAATTGATAATCCAGGATTTACTCCAGCCGGTATAGGAACCCGTACCACCCTGTGCATATTGGAGGCGGCGCTCTATGGTACGTTGGGCTGCTTCAAATAATTCAGGTGTTTTACGATTGATTTGCGTACCGGGGTATAAACCGAATAACTGGCTCATATGCCGGTGCCCGGGCTCTGTTTCTTCATAATCATGGATCCATTCCTGTACAATACCATAGCGCTTGCTTACCCGAATGGGTGGCAGGTCTTTTTCGATTTTAGTAAGGGTCGTTATAAACTCTTTATCGGTTTTCAGTAAGGCAGCTGCTTTTTTACAGGCTGCAAACAATTCGCGGATAATTTGTATGTCCATGGTAACCCCATAGCTGAGCCCATACACCTCGCCATTCGGAAGTTTAAACGCATTTTCAGGAGAGGTTGAAGGCGCTGTTACCCAATAGCCCTGGCTATCTTTTACCAGAAAGCCCTGTATAAACAGCGCTGCCTCCCGCAGTACCGGCCATGCCTGCGTACGTAGGTAAGCAGTATCTTTTGTGAACTGGAAATGTTCCCATAAGTGCAGGGATAACCAGGAGCCGGCAATAGGATAAGTGCCCCAGCTAACCCCGTCTGAAATAGAGGTTCGACCAAACGGATTGGTAAGGTGGTTAACTGTCCACCCGCCCGACCCAAATGTTTTGGAAGCAGTAACCCTGCCGGGTACCCGAAGCAGGTTCACAAAATTGGAAAATGGTAAAAATGCTTCGGAAAGATTAGCCGATTCAACCGGCCAGTAATTCATTTGCAGGTTAATATTGGTGTGAAGGTCGGCATTCCACGGTGCATTCATATCCTTGCACCAGATACCCTGCAAATTAGCCGGCAATATGCCTGGTGATCTGGATGAACCCATCAATAAATAACGCCCGTATTGAAATTGCAGTACGGCCAGGTCTACATCTTCTGCGCCTGCTTTTACCTGTTTAATACGTTCGTCTGTTGGCAGCAGACGTTTGGCAGCAGAGCCAATGGATAAATCTACCCGGTTAAAGAAGGCTGTATGGTCTTTTATATGATCTGCGCGGATGGCTGCAAGGGTTTTTGTACCGATTTTTTGTAATAAGAGGGATGATTGCTGAACCGGATCAATACGCGGATCCATATCCAGTAAAGCCATGTTATAATCTGTTGCAGCAGTCAGGTAAACCACCAGTTCGGTAACTCCTTTAGCATATAAACTGTTATTAACCGACTGAACGGTACCACCAGTATGCATGGCCGTTAGTTTAGCCGCAAAACGCATATGCAAGCCATCCGGGCCGGCATCTTCATCAGGCAGATCAAGCACCTGTCCTTTCAGTACCAGGCCTTTCTCGCCGTCCGGAACTACCAGGGCATCTTGTTCCCTATCAAGTGAAAGCCGGCAATGAATAGCACCGGGCTGATCAGACCATAAGCGCAGTACGATTATATTATCAGGGGCCGATACAAATACTTCGCGGTTAAACCGAACCCCGTTATAGGTATAGGAAACAGTGGTTATTCCCGTAGCCAGGTCTAGTTTTCTGGTATAGTCGCTGATGTTGGGGCGCGCTGATTTATCCGGAAAAAAATCAATATAAAGATCACCAAGCGATTGGTAAGACCTTATTCGCATGGGTTTACTACGGAGGTATTTTTCAGATAACGCCATTGCTGTGCGGATGGAATCCTTTAACAGGTTTTCCCGGATTTCCGGCAAGCGGGCTGCAGCGTTTGCATCGGCTGCAGTAGGGCTTCCGGCCCAAAGACTTTCTTCATTCAGCTGTATCCGCTCGCGCACCACATCTCCAAAAACCATGGCTCCGAGCCGGCCATTACCTACGGGCAGGGCTTCGTTCCAATTGGCTGCGGGTTGTTTATACCAGAGTTCGAGCCGGCTGGTATCCTGTGCGTTTGCATAGCAGCATGCAAAAAATACGAAGCAGTACAAGATAAAAAAGCGCATAGTTGGTTGATTTTTATAGTTGGCTAAGCACCAACTAAAATAGGCAACCTGGCCGAAGCCTGGTTGCCTATTCTGATTAAAAATCTATCTTTATTTACCACCTATCGGAATCCGTACCCCTGCATGTACAAAAAGAGAACGGGTTTTACCTACATCAATGGTTTCAATATTCTTCTGCAAGTTGGTGAGTGACCATTCATAGGAAGCTTCCACAAACACAATAGTTACATCCAACCCCACTCCCAGGTAGGTTCCCCAACTGGCTGATTTAAAATCGTCTTTATTGAGGTCTTTAATATCGGTCAGGAAAAATGCAGACACCCCACCAAAACCCCGAAGCCCGACAACAGATGACTGGTTGCCTAAAAGATTAAACCCGATCGTTAACGGTACCCGGATTCCGGAAATATTAAAATCCTGGTTTTCCAGTTCCGGCGTACTTTCGGTTACGTATTCAGTGGTCTTTTTTACATAAAAAATACCCGGTTCAAAATAGACCTTTTTCCCAATGGCCACCGATCCCCCGATCTGGTACCCAATTCGTCCCTTATATTCCCCGGATGCAGGATCTTTTGAAAAGTCCGTTGCATTAATACCAATGGCAGGTTTTATGGCAACCTGGGCGGAACTGGTAAGGGCCAAACAGCAACCTGCTAACATACTGAACAGGATTTTCTTTTGCATGGTTTTAGTTTTAATTGTAAAATTATGATTATTAGTAATTAGTGCGTTAAGATTATATTATATATAGAAGAAATTGTTCAAATTCAGGAAGATTAAACCCGTGGCTGTTTAAACCGTCCAATAGCTGCATAAAATCAGCATTTATATTCAACATAATTTTCATATAACTGTTCAATACTTGTTCAACCTGAAAAACACCTACTATGCGACAGATTTATAGCTTTTTCCTATTTGCTTTGCTGCTAGCAGTTATACCAGCATGCAAAACGCCTGCCACCAGCACAAGCGGTGCCACCGGAGATAATAGCATGACCTCGGTGGATTGGATCGGGGTTTATACCGGTACGCTGCCCTGCGCAGATTGCGAAGGCATTGAAACAACCCTGCAACTCATGGCGGATAAAACGTATACACTTACGCGGTTGTATAAAGGAAAATCGAACGAGCTTATTACGAGTACTGGCAGTTTTACCTGGGACAGCAGGGGTACGGCAATACAGCTGTCAGGCGAAGATCCCGGTAAGTATAAAGTAGGTGAAAACCAGCTTTTTCAGCTGGACAGCGAGGGTAAACAGGTAAATGGGGGGCTTGCAGGTAAATATATACTACGTAAGGAGCAAAGCGGGCTCACTGAAAAATACTGGAAACTGGTTGAGCTCAATGGCCAACCGGTAAGCCTTCCGGCCGGTTCGCAGAAAGAGCCTCATATGATCCTTCACACTGCCGGCAACCGGATAACTGCACAAGGCGGCTGTAATAGCTTTATGGGAAGCTTTGAGCTGAAGGAAGGCAATCGGATCCGCTTTAGTAAAATGGCCGGCACCCTGATGGCTTGCCCGGATATGGATATCGAAGCCCGCTTTACGAAAGTGCTGGAAATGGCCGACAATTATAACCTGGATGGCGACAAACTGGTACTGAACAAAGCCCGCATGGCCCCCCTTGCCCGTTTTGAAGCCGTTTACCTTAAATAAACCTACCGGTTTTCCCGAATTACCAGCGCATTGGCTATCCACTGGTAAGCGAACAGGCCAATCAGGTAGGCAGTGCTATAGGCATTGAAGAGCTCGCCCGTGCGCAAGGTTTCCACTACGGCAAGGGCGCCCACAAGGGCCATAGCGGCCGGGTACCAAAGTAATACCCACCTGGTATTGGAGCTGGCATACATGGTGCCGAGAGGAATAGTAAGCGTAAAACCCAGGAAACCCAGTACCATCCAACCAGGTACACCGCTGAACAGGAAGGCAATAAATCCCAGCAAACTAACAGCAAGACTAAGCCCCACGAAATTGGCGGATTTTATTTCTTCCTTATCGAGCATAAATTTTCCATACGGGTGAAGCCGGAACAGGAGATTGCTGACCGGCGTAATGATCCAGGTAGAAAATGCCACCAGGGTTAAAAGAATAATCAATGGCAGCAGGAAGGGCCGAAGGGCTTCATTACTGGCTGCCAGTCCGCGTAAAATCCGCACCCCCACATAAAATCCGATGATCACCCCCCACTGGTATTTACCGGTAAGGTTGGTCATGAAAAAACTGTATTTCAGAAAAAGCCGGTAAACCGGGTTGCCGGCTTTGATGGCCTGCACCATTCCCTGTTGCGCATATTCATTACCCGGATCGTTCTGCAGGGCCAGCTTAAAGTGTTCCAGTGCTTTTTTGTGGTTACCGGCTTCTAATAGGTTCCATCCATAATTAGAATGCGTATAGGAATTATTGGGGTCTTCGCGAAGCGCACCTTCAATGGTTAAAAAAGCATCTTCAGCACGATCTAATTTTTGTAAGGCAGTAGTGCGCATATTTAATGCCAGCAGGTTTTCTGCATCCAGGTCCAGGGCTTCATCGGCTGCATCCAGGGCTGCTTCAAAATTTTTCTGTTGCAGCAGTATGGCTGCTTTCAGGGCATAATAGTCCGCATCTTCCGGATCCAGCTGAATGGCCTCGTCAATAGCTTGCAGGGCATCTGCAGTTTTATGTTCCTGGTACTGAATTCTTGCTTTCAGGTAATAAAGCCGTGGATTATTGGGATCAATTGCCCGGCTTTGATCGGTATAATGATGTGCTGCAGGAAAATCGCCGGAGCGAAGTTTAACTTCGGCCAGCAGGGATAGTACAAATGCATCTGTCGGGTCATTTCTGAACAATTCCTGTAGCAGTTCCTCCGCTTCTGCATAACGCTCCTGTTGCAGTAATACTTCAATACGTTGCAATGCTAGATCCGACATACTATTTTTTTATTTTCAGGTAAGAAAGAATATCGTCGTACAATCCGCCTTCATTGGCGAAGAGCGCAAAATTTTTTGCTTTTGAAAACCATTCCTGGGTGCTGGGTTTATGTTTCCTGGCAGCTTGTAACAAATCTTTGGTAGAAATGGGCTCCGGAATTCCGGTAGTAAACGCAGCATCCAGTTTCTCTTCAATGGCCAGGTCAATTACTGCCTCAATATCGGCTCCGGAATAATGTTCCAGTTTCTTTGCAACAGCTTCATAATCGACAGATGCTACCGGCTTATTGGCCAGCTTTAAACGCAGAATGGAAGCCCTGGCAGATTCATCGGGCGGAGGAATGAATAAAATGCGGTCGAACCGGCCGGGCCGGCGAAATGCCGTATCGAGGTGCCAGGGGGTATTGGTAGCGCCGATTATCAGAATGCCTTCATTACTGTAATCAATGCCGTCCAGCTCCAGCAAAAACTGATTGATAAGATGGCGACCGGCCGATTGTTTCATATCAGATCGGCTGGCACCCAACGCATCAATTTCATCAATAAACAATACACAGGGCGTGTTTTGCCGGGCAATTTCAAACACCTGGTGCAGGTTTTTTTCACTATTCCCGATCCACATATCAAGGATATCGTTCAGTCCTACACTTATAAATTGCGCATTTACCTGCCCCGCTGTGGCCCGGGCAATAAAAGTTTTACCGCAACCCGGCGGGCCATAAAGCAGAATTCCTCCTCCGATTTTTTTACCATAGGCTTTGTACAGCTCAGGATGCAGCAGGGGTTTAATGATTTTGAGTTCGATTTCTTTTTTCACCCCGTCCATTCCACCCACATCCTGGAACCCAACGGTTGGACGTTGCACCGTATGACCGGCGAAATCGCTGTCCTCTTCGGTAACCATTGCCCCGGAAACCCGCAACGCTTTATCCAGTTCCTCGTCCTGAAAATTTGGTTGCAGATGTAGTACCTGTTCGTATACCTGCATGGCGTCTGCGATCCTTTTTTCCCGCAATAGGGCCCGGCTGTGGAGCAGGAGGTATTCCAGTTCATTGGAATCCTGCAGTAATTGTTCCAGGATTACATTGCATTTTGAATAGGCACCCTGCGCAAAAAATATGCGGGCCAGCCCTATTCTGGGTTTTTCATCTCTGGTAAGACGCATTAATTCGGTATACTCTTTTTCTGCTTCCTCCAGGCGGTTGGCCTGGTGCAGTACCTGTGCAAGGTGCAATTTCAATGGAATATTCTCCGGAGAAACTGCCAGTGCCTGGCGCAGGCTTTCGATCATTTGCTCATCCATAAAAGGTCGTATTCAACGCCCCAAGATAAGGTGCAAAGCCGAGAATCACAATGCACCGGCATTTTTGACCTTAAGCACAATGTGTTTGGCAGGCAATTGATCGGGTCGGAACGTACTTAAATCAAAGACCAGGTTCTTTCCTGATTTTTTCAGTTGAACGGGTAATCCATTGGCTAAACAACTGGCCGTTGCACCTGCCGCAATGGTTTTATCCCGAAGGGTGAAATGGGTCACATAACGCGGTAGTATAATGTAGAGATCGCGTCCTTTTTGGGTAAAAAAAGCTTCCACATAAGCGTCTTCTTTCTTAGGTTCCGTCATTTTGGCGATACTGTAGCCTGCCATATAAGAGGCACCCTTTTTTTCCGGCATTTTCCCGGGCGACCATTGGTAAGGCGATTTCAGGGCAGTTGTGCCATAAATAGCTTCGCCATTCTGTTTGAGCCAGGCCCCCATATCAAGCAGGCGCTGCTGTTGAATAACAGGGATACGGCCATCGGCAGTAGGCCCTACATTTAATAGCAGGTTACCGCCTCTCGACACAATATCGATCAGCATCAGGATCAGCTCATCGCTGGATTTATAATCGGTGAGGTTTTCATTTCGATTATAGCCATAGGAATGGCCGATTCCCTGGTTTTCTTCCCAAACCACGCTGGCATCCATACCACTGCCATACTCGGACGTGGTATAGGTAGAACCGGTATTTTTTTCGCGGTTATGTTTGCCCCAGCGATCATTTATAACCACTTCTTTGGCAACCGGCGATTCATTGAATAACCAGGCCATTAATTCCGGGCTTTTCCAGGCAGTATCCGTAAGATCCCATTCGCCGTCGGAAAAGATAACCGAGGGCTTATAACGGGTTACCAGGTCTTTAAACTGGGGAAACATATGTTCTTCCACATATTTCTTTTTATCATAGAGCCAGATAGGGTTATACCACTCATAAAGCGAGTAATAATAACCCATTTTCAACCCCTTAGTACGTACAGCATTGGTAAGATCGCCCAGCAAATCACGTTGAGGTGTACCCGAAACAGCATTCCAGGGCCTTCCCCAGGCTTTATCCGCTTCTGCACTAGGCCAAAGAGTATATCCTTCGTGGTGTTTAGAGGTTAGTACAACATAACGGGCACCGGCATTTTTGAAGAGTTCGGCCCACTGATCGGGGTTAAAAAGCTCCGCTTTGAATAGCGGCTCAAATTGCTGGTAGGCAAAGGAAGCACCATAGTTTTTGACATGAAAATCCCAGAAATTTTTTTGCTTGTTATGGATCCGGTACCAATACCATTCCGCATAACTATCTCCGCTATTTGGAATTACAGGTGCATAGGATGGCACGGCAAAAACACCCCAATGAATAAATATGCCGAACTTTTCCTGGTTGAACCAGGCGGGTATACCGCGTTTATTGAGCGATTCCCAATTGGGCTCAAAGGATTGGGCCCGGGTGCAAATACTTAACAACAGGGCAAAGCAAAAGAAAAAACTACGGGGCATATTGAATCGTTTTTCTGAAACTACCACAATTTGCCGGAAGAAGGCATATCACATTTGCTTAATTCTGCTAAAAAATTAACCTTTTCCTTAGAACAAAAACAGCGGGCCCTTTTGAAGGATCAGTGCTTAATTCCTAAATTGACAACAGTTATCCTGTGATTCCCCACCGCCGGGATTTATCCGGCGAAGCATTTCCAGTACTAATTAATAAACACACCCATTTTACAGGCATTGAATTAAACCATTATGAAAAGATATTTTATTGCCGTCAGTACATTTTTTTTCTGCCAGCAACTGGCTTACACGCAGCAACAAACACCATCTGTATCCTCTAACGCAGCGCTTCAGAATGTACTGGAAACATTTATGGACTGTTTAAAAACCAGGGACAGTGCCCGGTTTTATAACTTATTTTATGATGGGCCCGTAACATGGATGGGCGTATACAAAAACCATACACAGGAAAAACGGAAAGAAAAAGATGCTAGCCTTTCAAATTATAAAAGCTCTGATCACAAAACCTGGTTTCGAAGTGTAAGCCAGGGTTCTGTCAAGGAGGAAAAATTTTATAACGTACATATTGAGACGGATGGAAATATAGCGGCTCTAACCTTTGACTTCAGTTACTGGGCAGGTGGCAAAAAAGGATTGTGGGGTAAAGAATCCTGGGGCTTAGTCAACATAAACAATGAATGGAAAATTACCAGTGTTATATTTTCAATGGAACAGGAAAATATTTTGCCCGAGCCCAACCGAAACTGATACCACCCTTCAATACTGAACAGATAACCCAACCCCGATTCCTCCTCCATGGCCTATAATATACTACTCGCAGACAAGGTACGTAGCTACTTAAGCCAGTTGCCGTCCCTAAAAATCGAAGAGAAGAAAATGTTTCGGGGACTTGCTTTCCTGGTAAATGGTAAAATGTGCATCAATATCAGTGGAGACAACCTGATGTGCCGCTTTGACCCGGAACTGCAAAAAGAACTGGAAACCCGAACCGGCTACCTGCCCATGCTAATGAAGGACAAAGAGTATAAAGGTTATTGTTATGTCGAACCCTGTGGCATTAAAACAAAAAAAGCCTTCGAATTCTGGATAAATACCTGCCTGGCCTATAACGCGCAAGCTAAATCCTCGAAGAAAAAAGCATAAAAAAAGCACTAACCAGTATGGTTGTAATTACACGCTTTTACATTTTGTCTCCGGTTGCCTGTACCCTATTCACAGGAACAGATGGATAATCGGTTTTGGTAGGCCAGCCGGACAATTATATGCCTGGAAATTGTTCCACCTGAACCTGCGCTACTAAGACACGTGCTAGAAGGTCATATAAAAAATCCACCGTCAAAAGCTACCAGGTTGCTGAAAAGGTTCTATCCCAAACCAAACCTGTTTATTAATATTCTTATAAATTTACCGTAGATGACAGGAATTGGATCCATGAACCTGCCAATCAATTGCTTATTAAACCCAGGAAATGGTGAAATTCCTACCTGAAACTTCAGTAATATGTTAGAAAAGCTTCAAACCTATTACCTTACCAAAGCAGAGCCAGCCAAAAGCTGCCTATATGCTTTACGTGCTATCATTCTAAACCAGGACAGTAATATAAGTGAAACATTCAAGTATGGAATGCCTTGTTTTTGCTATAACAGGAAAATAATCTGTTACTTGTGGACAGATAAAAAATCAGACGAACCATATATTCTATGGGCGGATGGAAAATACCTTAACAACCCGGAATTGGAAACAGGCAATCGTTCGAGAATGAAACTATTACGGGTAAATCCGGCTAAAGATCTGCCGTTGGATAGCATAACAACTATTCTCTGCAAAGCATTGGCCTTACACCAATAATAAACCCGGTTTTATATGGAGCTGCAAGCGCATTATGACCAGTTTTTTAGGGAGGGGGTTCGGGCTCTGGAAACCGGCACCTACACCATCAATGAACTATTATATGCCGACCTTGATCAGCGTTATGGAATAACCCTGCTAACCCGTCCGGATAAGGCCATTCGCACTTCGATCCGGCAGTTCCTGGAAACATTCAAGGCTATTGATCCCAACCAATATTATTATCCCGATTCAGATATACATGTAACTATTCTTTCCATTATTTCCTGTTATGAGGGCTTTCAACTGAATCAGGTTAACCCGGCAGCCTATGCAGCAATAATCGGGGAAGTACTTCGCAACCAGCCTCCCTGCACGCTCGAATTCCGGGGCATAACCCTGTCGCCTGCCGCCATTATGCTTCGCGGATTTGTATCAGGCGATGCCCTGAATTATGTTCGGGACCGGTTAAGAGCGGCCTTTAAGCGTTCCGGATTAGAACACTCCATTGATGAACGATACGCTATTTTCACCGCCCATTCAACCGTAGTACGGTACCGGCAAAAACTGGCCAACCCTGCAGCCTGGTTACAAAAAATAAGGGAAAACGAAACTTTCTATTTCGGAAAACAGGAATTGAATAGTATGGAATTGG
>NZ_LUKG01000046.1:22063-36730 GCF_001601815.1 Flavihumibacter sp. CACIAM 22H1 | reverse complement strand
CCGCCGATACCCCAACCGAAAAGGAAGCAGCCCCGGCACCGTCGGCTAAAGCTGTGGGTAAAGGCATAATTGAAATGAAAGTACCGACCGTAGGCGAATCAATTACGGAAGTAACCCTTGTAAAATGGTTGAAAAAAGAAGGAGACCTGGTTCAGCGCGATGAAGTGCTTTGTGAACTGGAAAGTGAAAAAGCAACCTTTGAACTGAATGCGGAAGAAGCCGGTCAGTTAAGCCCAAAAGCGAAAGAAGGAGAAGTGATCAAAATAGGAGATGTAGTTGCCTCCATTAATACGGATATAGCGGTACCGGTTGCCGGTACAGCTCCGAAAGAAGCAAGTGCTGCCAAAGAAACAGCAAAACCTGCAGCCGCCAATGCACCGGTAACGGCGGTTTCCAACGAGGTAAAAGCTACCCCGGTTGCTGCTGCCATCATTGCCGATAAAAAAATTGATCCGAAATCGGTAGCAGCCAGTGGAAGCGGTGGAAAGATCCTGAAAAATGATGTGCTGGAAGCGTTGAATAACCCGGGTCGTAAACCAGGCGCAGAACTCTTTACCAGGAACGAGAAAAAGGAGAAGATGAGTAATCTTCGTAAAACGATTTCCCGCCGTCTGGTAGAAGCAAAAAATACCACGGCCATGCTTACCACTTTTAATGAGGTGGATATGGGCCCGGTAATGAACCTGCGTACGCAATACAAAGACAAATTCAAGGAAAAACATGGTGTCAACCTCGGCTTCATGAGTTTCTTTACCAAGGCAGTATGCTTTGCTTTGCAGGAATGGCCTGCAGTGAACGCGTATATTGACGGTGATTCAATTGTTTACCACGATTACTGTGATATTTCTATAGCAGTTTCTGCCCCCAAAGGATTGGTGGTTCCGGTGATCCGGAATGCGGAAAGTATGGGTATGGCTGATATTGAAAAGAAAGTAGTGGAACTGGCAACCAAAGCAAGGGATAATAAACTTACCATCGACGAAATGACCGGCGGTACCTTCACCATCACCAATGGGGGGGTATTCGGTTCACTGATGAGTACCCCAATTATTAATATTCCTCAGTCAGCCATCCTGGGAATGCACAAAATCGAAGAGCGCCCCATGGCAATTAACGGCCAGGTGGTTATCAGACCCATGATGTACCTGGCGCTTAGTTACGACCATCGTATTATTGATGGCAGAGAATCGGTTGGATTTCTTGTAAGGGTGAAAGAGTTACTCGAAAAACCGGAGCAACTGCTCTTTGGTAAGGATCCGGTTAAGACCCTGCTTGAACTCTGATGTTTGCACGGGCACATGTAGGTATTGCCGTTCAACTGGTGCAGGCATACAAGGGAGAACTACCCTTTGTACATTATCTGAAAAACTATTTTAGTTCCCATAAAAAACATGGCTCGCGCGATCGTAAACAGATCGCGCAGCTTTGTTATTGCTGGTTCCGGCTGGGTAAATCATTGCATTGGTTGACTGCAGAAGAAAGGATGGTAGCAGCATTATTCCTGTGTTCCGCAGAACCCGGCACCTTGTTAAATGCGCTGCAACCCAATTGGAATTTAAGTACCTCGCTTTCAGTAGAGGAAAAACTGGCGATGGTAACTAACGACAAGGAGTATTCGAAGCAAGAGCTGGCTGCGGGTATATTTCCCTGGCAATCTGAACTAAGTGCAGGAATTGATCCGGTTTTGTTTGCCTGCTCACACCTGCAACAGCCCGATTTGTTTATTCGAGTGCGTCCGGCTTATGCACAACTGATTCCCAAAAAACTGGAACGTTCGGGCTGGGTCTTTAAACAGGAAGCGAAAGACCGGTTCAGGCTTCCGAATGGAACCCGGGTGGAAGAGCTCTTTGAATTGAACAAAGAACTGGTAATCCAGGACCTGAATTCGCAAGAGGCCGGCGCTGTGGTTGATCAGGTGCTTGATGCGCTGCGCCAGCAGGAGGAACTTAGGATATGGGACGCCTGTGCTGCCAGTGGGGGAAAATCAATACAGCTTTTCGATCGTTTACCCGGGGCAAAGCTAACTGTAACCGATATACGCCCTTCGATCCTGCAGAACCTGTACCAACGCTTTAAGCAGGCAGGCCTTTATTCCTATGAGGGATTTGTAGCCGATCTTTCCAAAAGCAGTAAAATCGGCGAACAATATGAACAGTTGCCGGAACAGGACCTGATCCTGGCTGATCTGCCCTGCAGTGGTAGCGGAACCTGGAGCCGAAACCCGGAGAACCTGTGCTTTTTTGATCCGGCTGCGATCGATGAATATGCGTCTCTTCAGAAAAAAATCCTTAAAAACCTTCTTCCCAAATTAAAGCCGGGTGCTTACCTGTTGTATATAACCTGTTCGGTTTTCCGGAAAGAAAATGAAGCGGTGATCCAATGGTTAAAAGAACAGGCAGGCCTGCAACCTCTTCAGGTAGCATTGCTCAACGGGTATGAGCAGAAAGCCGACAGCATGTTTGTTGCACTCCTGCGTCAATTACCCGGATAGAAACTTCTGGTTGATTGATTATTTTGTAGGTTTATGGAATGAATGTTCGAGTAATCTTCCTGTTTATTGGGCTGGTATTCATCCAGCAGTCAATCGGGTATGCCGCAACGGTTGATACAGTGCTGACCCGAAGTGCTTCCATGCAAAAAGATATTAAGGCAGTAATTGTAAAGCCGGCTAGCTATGACCGATCGCCGCAGCAACGGTTCCCGGTGGTTTACCTGCTACATGGCTACGGAGGAAATTTTTCCAGCTGGATCAAAGAGGCAGAACAGATCAAAGAGGAGGCCGATCGTTATAACATGCTGCTGGTTTGCCCGGATGGCGGGTTTGGCAGTTGGTATTGGGACAGCCCGGTTGATCCTGCATACCGCTACGAAACCTATGTTTCAAAAGAACTGGTAAATTGGGTGGATCAGCAGTATAAAACAATTGCATCGCCCCTGGGCAGGGCCATAACTGGCCTGAGTATGGGCGGGCATGGAGCGCTTTACCTGGCATTGCAACATAAAGATGTTTTTGGTGCAGCGGGAAGTATGAGTGGGGGAGTGGATATCCGTCCCTTTCCAAAAAAATGGGATATGGAGAAGCGGTTGGGGAAATATGCCGACCATAAAAACACCTGGGAAGAGCATACTGTCATTAACCTCCTGCACCTGGCTGAACCCGGAAAACCTGCCATACTGGTAGATTGTGGCACCGAAGATTTTTTTTATGAAGTAAACGAACGCCTGCACCAGGAATTATTGTACAGAAAAATTCAGCATGACTATACAACGCGGCCCGGGGCGCATAATTGGGACTACTGGAGCGTTGCTGTGCGTTATCAATTCCTGTTTATGCACCAGTTCTTTCAGAAGAAGCAGCCCTGAGTGCTATACGGGTATAACTAAAATTACTGGTGACTGATCATGCGCAGTTTAATACCGCCACCTTCGGTTTTTCCATAAGGGAAGGGTTGTGCGGGTGCGCCCAGGTTATCAAGCGTTCTGGCGGAATAGGTCCAATACCGCAGTTCCTTGTAAATAAGGCCGATGTTTTTGGCATATACTTCCACGCTGTAAGTGCGATAAGCATCCAGGTCAGGATCTTCCGGTTTTTCATTTTGAACACCCAGTGCTTCGTCGGCCTGTAATACGGTTAGGGTGTTTTCTATGGGTGTATCAAAGGGACTGAAGCTTTCGCCAATAGCGGAATAGCTGTACTCCCAGGCATCCAGGTAATCGAGTGGTCCGCCTGGAGTAGTATTGATATGCGTATTCCCCTTCCAAACCGTATTCTGGTCGATCGGGAAAATCAGTTTTTGAAAGCGCAGGTTGTTTTCAATTACTTCCACTCCTTTTCTGAGGGGCGTAATCATATAGGTCATATTAGGGGTCCAATCCTGTTCATTGGTACTGTTTACCGGGCGCAGGTAACGAAATACCCGCCAGCTGCTTCGGCCCAGGTTATCCGTTATTTCTGCATCTACCACATCTTTTGCCTGGTAGCTGATGGTTAAAAATGCCGTGTCGTTAAACGGTTTTTTTACAATGGAATCGAGCTGGTAAAGAATGGTCTTTCCTGGTTCCAGCGCCATATAATCGGAAGCATCCTCGTAATCAGGTTCGGCCGATTCTTTACCGCAGGAAACCAGCATGGTCAGACCTGCCAGTAAGAGCATACTTCCAATTCCTTTTTTCATAGCGATGTAACGATTTTCCTATTGGTTTATTGCCCGGTAAGATCAATAACCGGGCGTTGAATAATACCACCCCCGATCACATCATTTCCTTCATAGAACACAGCGCTTTGTCCGGGTGCAATGCCTTTTACTTCTTCAAAGAAACGAACTTCTACGCCGTTTGCTGTTGGGTGCAGGGTAGAAAGGGCGCCTTTATCCTTGTAACGGATTTTGGTGGTAGCTTCCATTGCCTCGCTGACCCCTTCGTACTTTATCCAGTTGATTTTATTTACCTGCATAACCGAACGGTTCAGGTCTTCTTCATCACCCAGCATTACCGTATTGGTTTCGGGAAAAATTCCGGTTACATACACGGGTTTGCCCAATGCAATATCCAGCCCTTTTCTTTGACCGATGGTATAAAACGGATACCCTTTGTGTTTGCCCAGTATCCTGCCCGATTTGTCGACAAACAGGCCTCCATCTACCCGTTCTTCCAGGCCGGTTACTTTCTTTTTAAGGAAGCCCCTGTAGTCGTTATCGGGTACAAAACAGATTTCATAGCTTTCTGCTTTTTTGGCCAGTTCCGGGTAACCAAAATCGTGGGCCATCTGGCGGATTTCGGTTTTGCGGAAATTGCCCAGGGGTAAAAGGGTTCTGCTCAGAAGATCCTGCTGCAATCCCCATAGCACATAACTCTGGTCCTTGGTTTCATCCAGCCCTTTGCTGATATAATAACGACCATTGCTATGCTGGTGAATATTTCCATAATGGCCGGTTGCAATGAATTCACAATCCAGGGCATCGGCCCGTTTAAGCAGGGCCCGCCATTTGATATGGGTATTGCACATAACGCAGGGATTGGGGGTGCGCCCGGCCAGGTATTCGTCCACGAAATTTTCGATCACAAAGTCGCCAAATTCCTCCCGGATATCCAATACGAAATGCGGAAACCCGTGTTGTACGGCAGCCATTCTGGCATCGTTGAAGGAATCCAGGTTACAACAACCCGTTTCTTTTTTACTGGTGCCGGAACTGGCATAATCCCAGGTTTTCATGGTAATGCCAACTACTTCATACCCCTGCTCGTGCAACATCAGTGCAGTTACGGTACTATCTATACCGCCACTCATCGCTACCAGCACTTTGCCTTTTCTGCTCATTTGCTCTGAATTGAATATACAAATATACGAACTTCCCAACCTTCCCCTCCTCCCTCCCCCCTTTCTGCTTTCCCCCTTTTCCCTATCTTCCCACTCAGATCAAACACATATGAAAAAAATTATATTCGTATTTTGGGTATTGGCCGGATTCGTTGGCCAGTCGCAGGAGCTTGCTTATTATCTGCCGGCTGCTCAAACCTATAATCCGGCAGTTCCGAAACCGGAAGCGGTAATCGGTCATAAAGTAGGAGAGTGGCATATTACACACGACCGGTTGGTACTGTATATGAAAGCACTGGCCGCAGCAGTGCCGGACCGTATTCAATTGCAGGTAATGGGTACCAGTTATGAAGCCCGGCAACAGGTATTGCTGACGATTACAAGCCCTGAAAATCACCGAAACCTGCCATCCATCCGGGAAGAACACCGGAAGCTTAGTGATCCCGGATTTACCGGTAATTTGACATATGAGCAAATGCCTGCCGTAGTTTACCAGGGCTTTTCCATTCATGGAAATGAGCCAAGTGGTGCTAATGCAGCGTTGTTGACGGCCTATCACCTGGCTGCAGCAACCGGACCAGCCATTGATTCTTTGCTGAAAGAAGTGGTTATTTTGCTGGATCCTTCCTTTAACCCAGACGGTCTTAATCGGTTTGCTACCTGGGCCAATATGCACCGCAGTGCAAATCTGGTTACAGACCCGGCATCGCGCGAGTTTAACGAGGTTTGGCCGGGCGGACGATACAATCATTATTGGTTCGACCTTAACCGCGATTGGCTGCCAGCCCAACACCGCGAAAGCCAGCACCGCTTAAAAATATACCAGCAATGGCGGCCTAATATTCTTACCGACCACCATGAAATGGGAACGGATGCTACCTTCTTTTTTCAGCCCGGCGAACCAAGCCGGGTAAATCCGCTGACACCTGTAAAAAACCAGGAACTTACCCAGGCCATTGCCAATTTTCATGCGAACTACCTCGATAAAATCGGTTCTCTGTATTATACCAAAGAAGGCTATGACGATTTTTATTATGGAAAAGGATCCACGTATCCGGATGCACAGGGATGTATCGGAATTTTATTTGAACAGGCCTCTTCACGGGGCCATGCGCAGCAAAGCATCAACGGCGTTTTGACGTTTCCTTTCACCATCCGAAACCAGTTCACCACTACCTTATCAACACTGGCTGCTGCCCGTGCTATGCGAATAGAGTTATTGCAGTACCAGCGATCTTTTTACCAGCAGATGGCAAAAGATGCCAAAGCGGCTGCGGTGAAGGGCTGGATATTCGGAAATGAAGCCGACGAAGCAAGAACAGGCATTTTTGTGGAAATGCTGCAGCGCCATGAAATTAATGTGGAACGGTTAGAGCAGGATATTGCTATAGGTAAAGAGAAGTTCAAAAAGGGCAGTAGCTACCTGGTGCGGACCGAACAACCCCAATACAAATTGATTCAAACTTTTTTTGAAAAGATTCCCACTTATAAGGATAGTTTGTTTTATGATATTACCGCCTGGACAATGACCATGGCAATGGGTTTGAAGAACAGTGCGCTAACTGCTGCACAGCTGGCTGCCGTAAAAGCAGCGCCGATTACTGCCTGGCAAAGTTCAAAAGGACAGCTATTGGCAGATTCTTCTGCCTATGCCTATGTATTTGAATGGAGTGAGTATTATGCGCCCAGGATGTTGAATAGTTTATTGAAACAGGGAGTCGTTATGCGGGTAGCTACCAAAACTTTTACAGCTACCGTCAACGGGCAACCGAAAAATTTCCCCTTGGGTTCACTACTGATACCGGTGCAGCTCCAAACAAAATCAAGCAGCGAATTGCTTTCCTTACTTAAAGAAGAAGCCCGTTTGAATGGCATTAATGTGGAAGGGATTTCAACCGGTATGTCGGTCGGGGGCGTTGATTTGGGAAGCCGTTCACTACAGCCTGTACTGTTGCCATCCATTGCGCTGCTGGTGGGAGCCGGGGTTAGTGCGCTGGATGCGGGGGAGGTCTGGCACCTATTGGATCAGCGATTTGCTATGCCTCCATCCATGCTGGAAGCCCCGGTTTTTAACCGGATCAATTTGTCGGGCTATACTACCATGGTGCTGGTAGGGGGTAGTTATTCAGCTTTCCAGACAGAAAAATTAAAAACCTGGGTACAGGCAGGCGGAACCCTTATTTTAACCGAGGATGCCATAGAATGGGCCAAACAAGCCGGGTTGGTAAAGCTGGAATTTAAAAAAACAGCACCGGTGCTGGATAGTTCAAAACAATATCCTTATGCACAACGTTCGGCAATCGTAGGAGCACAACAGGTAAGGGGCGCTATTTTACAGGCGCAGGCCGACCAGACACATCCTTTGGCCTATGGATACGAGCAGGATTTTATGTATTTGTTCAAACAGAATAATGTGTTTATGAAACTTCCTGCTAACCCGTTTGCCGCACCGATCCAATATGGTAGTCAGCCCCTGGCAAGCGGATTTATTACGCAGCAAAACCTGGATGTAATAAAAAAATCTGCGGCTGTGTTGGTGCAGACAAGTGGCAATGGCCGGATTATCTGTATCGGCGATAATCCCAATTTCAGGGCCTATTGGCTGGGAGGCAGTAAACTGTTTATGAACGCGGTCTTTTTCGGGCGATTAATTGAAGCCGGATCTGCTACTGCCGAAGAGGAGTAAAACAAAGTTATCAACAAGGGTTAAAGCACGGTTTTTTGGTGCGCATGGCTAGCGTATATTGCCGGTTCAAACTATTAATTACGTAGCTAAAATTGTTAAGTTATGATCAAGCTTCAGGTTATCGGAAATCTCGGTAGAGATTGCACCGTGAATAATGTAAACGGACGTTCTGTGATGAATTTTACCGTAGCGCATACGGAGCGGTATAGGGATGCACAGGGCAACCAGCAGGATAAAACGATTTGGGTGGATTGTGCGTATTGGTCAGATCGTACGGCAGTGGCTCCTTACCTGAAAAAAGGCACGCAGGTGTATGTGGAAGGAACGCCTGAAGTGCGGACCTATGCGAAAAATGATGGTTCAACCGGGGCATCTCTTTCTATGCGTGTGCTGAATGTTCAATTACTGGGTGCACGTCCGGAAAACCAGGGA
The DNA here is from genome assembly GCF_001601815.1 of Flavihumibacter sp. CACIAM 22H1. Classification (GTDB taxonomy): domain Bacteria; phylum Bacteroidota; class Bacteroidia; order Chitinophagales; family Chitinophagaceae; genus Flavihumibacter. Next base: position 28,295 of record NZ_LUKG01000046.1, on the reverse strand, counting down.
GGGGGAGGATATGCACCAGCCGCTTCAACGGGGCAGCAGGGTAGTCCTGCACCGGTTAGCATGGACCATGGTGGAGATGATCTTCCTTTTTGATTGGTTAGGCAATTTTTATACTGGGTGCACCAAGTTCGGTGCACCTTTTTTATTGTTTCTTTGCAGCATGGCTGAAACATTGGTTCCATACGAAACCCTGGTCAGTTTTACCAGGCAATTATTTAGATCGATCGGTTGTTCGGAAGAAGATGCAGTAACAGCAACCACCGTATTATTAAGTGCTGATTTGAGAGGAATTGATTCTCATGGCATTGCTCGCTTAAGCGGATACATTCGTTTGTGGGAGGCCGGCAGGGTGAATGCACAACCTGCTATCCGTGTAATTCATGAAACACCCAGTACGGCAGTGGTGGATGGAGATAGCGGGCTGGGTTTGGTAGTGGCCCCTTTTGCCATGAAAATTGCCATGAAAAAAGCCGCCGAAGTAGGTACCGGCTGGGTAAGTGTACAAAACAGTAACCATTATGGCATCGCCGGCTGGCATGCAATGATGGCGTTGGAAGAGGAGATGATCGGTATCAGTATGACCAATGCCAGTGCATTGGTGGCGCCTACTTTTTCAACCGAACGCCTTTTAGGAACCAATCCGATTTGTGTGGCAATTCCGGCCGGTGAGGAACCCGCTTTTGTGGCAGATATGGCCACCACCACTGCGGCCAATGGTAAGCTTGAAATTCTGCAACGGAAAAACCTGGAAGCACCCCTCGGTTGGATCCAGGATGCGGCCGGAAATGCAACCACCGATGCACATGCATTGAAAACAGGCGGCGCATTACTGCCGTTGGGCGGCGACCGGGAACATGGAAGTCATAAAGGATATGCATTGGGCGCAATCGTAGATATTTTTTCAGCAGTGTTAAGTGGGGCCAATTATGGACCCTGGGTGCCGCCCTTTCCGGCTTATGTACCCATGCCTTCCGATATGCCCGGGAAAGGAATTGGTCATTTTTTCGGAGCTATGCGAATCGATGCTTTTCGTCCGGCTACAGATTTCAAAAAAGATATGGATCAATGGATCCGTCGATTCAGAGGAGCAAAAACCGTAGAAGGCGCAGCGGCTGTTCTGGTACCCGGTGATCCGGAGCGGGAGTTGGAAGCCCTTCGAAAAGCGGCAGGTATTCCTCTTTTAGACGCTGTAATGGATGATCTTCAATCACTGGCGCAAAAATTTTCAATTCCACTACGATTGGTGTAATTTTGCTGCCGCCTGATCAGAAATTGGGCGATTTTGTTTAATATTTTTTAAAGAACGGTTCTAGTTGACATCGTTCGCAAATTCAACTGTTGATGAAAGTAATGAAGTTCGGTGGTACCTCTGTTGGGAAACCGGAAAGAATGCACCAGGTGGCCCAGTTAATAACCAAAGACGGGGAAGCTAAAATTGTAGTACTGAGCGCCTTGAGCGGTACTACCAATACATTGGTTTCTATCGGCGATGCACTTTCAAAAGGCGACAAAGCAGGGGCCAAACAAATTGTCGACCAACTGGAAGCACACTATAAACAGTTTATACTCGATTTGCTGAAAAAAGAAGATACAAGAGCTAAAGCTACGGCACAGATCAGTGAGCATTTCGAGTTTCTGAATATTATCACGAAGATCTCTTTCAATGATGCGTTGAATAAAGATATCCTGGCGCAGGGAGAATTGATGAGCACGAAATTGTTTTCCGTTTACCTGGAGGAGCAGGGTATTGAGCATGCATTGTTGCCTGCGTTGGAGTTCATGAGTATTGATGCCAACGATGAGCCACAGGTAGGGATAATCCGCAAAAAGCTGAATGCCATCCTGGAATTACAGGCTTCCAAAAAACTATTTATAACCCAGGGGTATATATGTCGGAATGCCCGAGGTGAGGTCGACAATCTAAAAAGGGGGGGAAGTGATTATACCGCTTCTTTAGTAGCGGCGGCTACTAATAGTACGGTATGTGAGATATGGACCGATATTGACGGCATGCACAACAATGATCCGCGGGTGGTGAACAAAACGGTTCCTATTGAACAATTAAGTTTTGAAGAAGCGGCCGAGCTGGCATATTTCGGAGCAAAGATTCTACATCCTACCTGTATCTGGCCTGCGCAACAGGAGCGGGTTCCTGTAAAACTCCTGAATACCATGCAGCCGGAAGCTGCAGGAACAACCATTACGCAGGAAGCAGGATCGGTTGGCGTGAAAGCGATTGCGGCGAAGGATGGCATTATTGCTATTAAAATTAAGAGCAGCCGTATGTTATTGGCGTACGGATTCCTGCGGAAGATATTTGAAGTATTTGAAAAGTACCGGACACCGATTGATATGATTACTACTTCAGAAGTAGCGGTTTCGGTTACTATAGACAGTGATGTTTATCTCAAAGAAATTGTGAAGGAGTTGGAACCGTTTGGAACGGTTGAGGTAGATCGGGAGCAGAGTATTGTGTCTATTGTTGGTAATGAAATTGCGGAAACCAAGGATGTGTTGAGTCGTTTATTTGATTCCCTGAAGCAGGTGCCTGTTCGAATGGTAAGTTATGGGGGCAGCCGGCACAATGTATCTCTTTTGATTCCTTCTGCGTATAAGCAGCAAACACTGCAACTCCTTAATACGGGCTTGTTTGGATTGTAGACGTCAGACAGGTGTTAGAACAGAGTTCTAACACCTGTCTGACGCGTTTACCGTTTTTTCAGGATCAGGTCCTGGTCAAACATCCATTGGTATACGAATTTCATCCACTCCACATCGCTGGTAGGATTATTCATGCCAAATCCGTGTCCGCCTTTTTCGTAGGTGTACATATCATGTTTAACCTTCGCTTTCTCCAGCGCCTCCATTAATTTCAGGCTATTATCAAGCTTAACCGTACGATCGTCTTTCGCATGCACCAGGAAAACCGGCGGCGTTTTTTTGGTTACCTGGTTTTCCAGTGAAAAATACTTAACCTGTGCAGGGTCTGGCTCCTTGCCTAATAAAGCCTCCCGGCTTCCCTTATGCGCAAACTCATCTCCAAAACTAATCACCGGATAAACCAGGATGGAAAAATCTGGTCGTAAGGATGTTTTTAACGGGTTGCTGATATAAGCCTGGTCAAAATGAACCGTGGCTGAACCGGCCAGGTGTCCGCCTGCACTAAACCCCATAATTCCAATTTGCTTCGGATTCAATTGCCAGAGCTTGGCTTTTTCCCGAACAAACTGAATAGCCCGCTGAGCGTCCTGCAATGGCCCGATTGTTTTATTCTCCATGATTTCATCCGAGGGCAACCGGTATTTTAGGACGAATGCAGTAACGCCCCATTCATTGAATTTTTTTGCTACCTCCGCTCCCTCATGACCAGCCGCCAGCACCCGGTAACCGCCACCCGGACAAATAATCACCGCCGTTCCATTTGCCTTGGAAGCATCCGGTAAATAAACAGTAAGGGTGGGCTTGCTGACCCCGGAAATGATCAATCGGCCACTGCCATTGTTTTCTGTTTTTTCAACCAGGGTTCCCGGCCTGGAATTCGGAATAGAATCTGCCGGGTATAAATCAAATACATCCTGTGCGCACAGGCTTAAGCTTAGGGTTGTCATCAAAAAAAATAGGATGAACGCCTTCGATTGAATTGCTTTCATCCTATGAATATAAAAACAGAATATGAATTATTCCAAACCTATCTGTTAAATCACCAGCATCGCATCCCCATAACTGAAGAAACGATACTTGTCCTTAATAGCTTTTTTATAGGCTTCCATGGCCAGATCGTACCCCGCAAATGCACAGGTCATGATCAAAAGGCTGGTTTTGGGCAGGTGAAAATTGGTAACCAATGCATCGGCAATAGAAAACTCATAAGGTGGGTGGATAAAATGATTGGTCCAGCCTTCTGAAGGTTTCAATAATTTTTCTGCCGTAAAGGAAGACTCGATCGCACGCATGGTAGTAGTACCAATCGAACAGATCCGATGATTATTGGTTTTAGCCTTGTTCACGATCTGGCAGGCCATTTCATCTATTCGGTAATATTCCGCATCCATTTTATGCTTGGACAGGTCCTCCACTTCAATAGGGCGGAAGGTGCCAAGGCCGGTATGCAGCGTAACTTCCGCAAAACGCACCCCTTTGATCTCCAGGCGCTTAATTAATTCCCTGCTGAAATGCAGACCAGCGGTAGGAGCAGCAACCGCTCCCTCATGCTTGGCATATACCGTCTGGTACCGCTCTTTATCCTCCTCATCCGGCTTACGCTTGATGTACTTGGGAAGCGGGGTTTCTCCCAGAAACTCCAGCATTTGACGAAATTCCTCATCCGTACCTTCCCATAAAAAACGGATGGTACGTCCGCGGCTGGTAGTATTATCAATTACTTCTGCTACCAACTCGTCATTTTCTCCAAAATAAAGTTTGTTACCTACCCTGATTTTACGGGCCGGGTCTACAATTACATCCCAGAGGCGGTTGGGTTTATTCAATTCACGAAGCAAAAAAACTTCAATTTTTGCCCCTGTTTTTTCCTTGCGTCCATACATACGCGCCGGAAAAACTTTCGTATTGTTTACCACAAATACATCCTTGTCGTCAAAATAATCAAGAATATCGCGAAAAGTCTTGTTTTCGATATTACCGGTTTTGCGATGTACAACCATTAAACGGCTGTCTTCTCTTTTTTTCGCAGGGTTCTGGGCAATAAGGTTGAGGGGGAGATCGAACTTAAACTGTGATAACTTCATGTATAAAATGGTTTTACAACCATCAGCCACACGACACAAATCGAAATTCCGGGAGAGCTAGGTGTCTTGTACAACCCGGACTTACGGCTCCGGACTTGTTATCATGTTACGGCATGATGTTTAAATGGGTGCAAAGGTAGGATTTATTATTTACCTCGCAAAGTTCCCTTTTCCTGGAAGAGCATCCAGCAACCGGCGGGTGACGGGACTTGAAGGATTATTTATAACCTGCTCAGTATCACCTATTTCTACAATTTTACCACGGTCCATTACTACTATCCGGTCACTGATGTATTGCACCACGCCAAGGTCGTGGGTTATAAAAACAGCAGTAAAGCCATATACTGCTTTCAATTCATTGATCAGGTTCAAAACCTGGGCCTGTACACTTACATCCAACGCGCTTACACTTTCATCAAAAACAATGAATCGGGGTTCCAGCGCCAGGGCCCTTGCTATGCCAATCCGCTGTCGTTGTCCACCGCTGAAGGCATGCGGATACCGGTTATAATGTTCGGGCAGCAGGTGAACTCTTTCCAATAACTCGGTTACTTTTTCTATTTGCCGGCTGATGGGTAATGCTGGTTGATGTACGGCCAGTGTTTCCCGGATAGCTTCACCAATGGTGCGTCGGGGGTTGAGTGATCCATAGGGATCCTGAAATACCAGCTGTAGCTGCTTTCGCAGATCCCGCCATTCTTTTTTGGGTAATGCCGTCAGGTTTTTTCCTTCCAGCAGAACCGTACCGCCGGTAATCGGCACCAGTTGCAGTAAAGCCCGTCCCAAACTGGTTTTTCCGCAGCCCGATTCTCCCACGATCCCTAAGATTTCTCCTTTGTAAATGTCAAGAGAAAGCTCATCTACTGCTTTGGTAAAGGAAAGCGGCTTCCCGAATAGCGCTGTTTTTTTAGGATACCAGACTTTCAGTGAATTTATCTGTAACAGCACCTGCTGGTCGTTGGCTGAATTAACCGGTGAACGGTGTTGCAGCCCATTTTTTTCCGGGAAAGCAATGGAAGAACTGGTTAAAAAATCGTCCACTACCGGTAATACCTGCCCTTTTTTGTACAAGATGGGCCGGCAGGCCAGCAGGGCTTTTGTGTAGGGATGCGCGGGATTGGAAAATACTTCCTGGCAAGGTCCGGACTCAACAATTTCGCCCTTGTACAATACAATTACACGGTGTGCAAAATCACGAACAAGGCCCAGATCATGTGTAATGAACAGGAGGCCCATATTCGTTTGTGCCTGTAGGTTGGCGAGCAATTGTAATATGTTTTGCTGTACGGTTACATCCAGTGCGGTGGTTGGTTCATCTGCAATCAGGAGAGCAGGCGCACAGGAAATGGCCATGGCAATCATGACCCGCTGTTTTTGTCCTCCGCTTAACTGGTGGGGGTATTTTTTTACCAGTTCTTCCGGATCGGGCAGGCGTACTTTCCGAAACAGCTCAATGGTTTTTTTTCTTGCAGCCGACCTGCTACAGG
>NZ_LUKG01000046.1:19964-21654 GCF_001601815.1 Flavihumibacter sp. CACIAM 22H1 | reverse complement strand
GCTACAGGGGGTATGTGTACGAATGGCTTCCATTACCTGATTTCCACAGGTGAACACCGGGTTTAAGGCCGACATGGGTTCCTGAAAAATCATCGATATATGCTTTCCCCTGACCCTCCGAAGTGCCGATTCGGAAAGTTGAAGCATATCTGCTGTTTCCTGCCCGTTGGGGCTGAATAAAATCTGGCCCCCCTGGTACTTGGTTATTTGTTTAGGCAGGAGTTGTAAAATGGAAAGCGAGCTAACTGATTTGCCTGAACCGGATTCCCCTACAATGGCAACAATTTCACCACGGTGTACCTCGAAACTGATGCCTTTTAAAGCGGGGCGTATTTCCTGCTGCTGCTTAAAGCCCACTTGCAGGTTATGAACAGCCAGTAAGGGAAGCGGACCGGCCATTTCAGGGATTGATTTTTTTAATGTTGATAATGGATAAGCTGGCTGCCGGTGTAGGATAGTATGCCATGCAAACCATACAGTCTTGGTTTATTCTTGCGGGGGTTGTCTCAAAATAAAAACGATCGCCTTCTTTTATACCTGCCTGCGCAAAACTGCAACTGTTTACTACCGTAAATACCCGGGTAAATTCGGCAGCCCGTTTTTCGTCTCTGAAATGCCCGGTTAATTTGGCCGGGTCTATTTTTCCTGATTCAACAGCTACTACAAAGTGATTACAGATTTCACTGATTACCAGCTTTCCAATAAGTGGCCCGGATGCCGATGTGCGGGAGCCGGATTTACATCCGCTTATGAACGTTAATGTAAGCAGCAGAAAACAACTCATGTAAACCCGCATGGTGTTGATTTTATGGTTAAAAACGAAGGTGTTTTACAGTTAACCCATCGTTGATCAACTGCCTCAGTGAATCGATGCCAATCCTTATATGTCGTTCTACAAATTCGGTGGTAACTTTTTTATCACTTTCTTCCGTTTTAACGCCTTCCGGAATCATAGGTGAATCACTGACCAGCAACAGTGCACCGGTGGGTATTTTATTAAAAAAGCCTACGGAAAAAATAGTGGCCGTTTCCATATCAATGGCATATGCCCGAACTTTTTGCAGGTATTCTTTAAATGTTTCATCGTGTTCCCAAACCCGGCGGTTGGTGGTGTAAACGGTACCGGTCCAGTAATCCACGCCATAATCGCGAATGGTGGTGGACACTGCTTTTTGAAGGGCGAAAGCGGGTAGGGCAGGTACTTCCGGGGGAAAATAATCATTGGACGTTCCTTCACCACGAATGGCCGCAATGGGTAGGATCAGGTCGCCTACTTTGTTCCGTTTTTTCAGCCCTCCACATTTTCCCAGGAATAATACCGCTTTGGGTTCAATTGCTGTGAGCAGATCCATTACGGTAGCTGCAGTAGGACTTCCCATTCCAAAGTTGATGATGGTAATATCTTCTGCGGTTGCACATTGCATGGGTTTTCCTATACCAATTACTTCTACCTTATGCCATTTGGCAAACCAATCTACATAATTGCTGAAGTTGGTAAGCAGGATATATTTGCCGAATTTTTCGAGTGGCTGACCGGTATAACGGGGCAACCAGTTTTGTACGATTTCATCTTTTGTTTTCATGGCTGCAATATTTTCCTTTCAAAAAACTCAATTTTGGCAATATACGATTTTCGAATCATAGCTTTGGTAAATGATCAGGATAGAGTATCCCCCTCATACGATACAAT
>NZ_LUKG01000046.1:9572-19441 GCF_001601815.1 Flavihumibacter sp. CACIAM 22H1 | reverse complement strand
AAAAAATGGTTGGTGCTGACTCCAGAGGAATGGGTACGGCAACATTTCCTGCAATACCTGGTTCAGGTGCAGCAATATCCCAGTTCATTTATTGCAGTGGAAAAGACTGTGAAATTAGGGGAGTTGAATAAGCGGTTTGATCTGCTGGTATACGACCGCTTGCACCAGCCCTGGCTGATGGTGGAGTGTAAGGCGATGGAAGTGCCGCTCACCGAATCGGTATTGCATCAGATTCTTCGGTACAACCTGGCTATTCCCGTTCCTTTTCTGGTGATCACCAATGGAAAAGACTGTGTAGGATATCACCGTTCCAATGGCCGGTTAAGCTTGCTGACAGAGTTGCCGGAGTATTTGTAAGGTGGTAAGGTGTCAGATACATGTTAGAACATGTATCTGACACCTACCAGTTAAGGGAAAATTCCGAGTTCCTCGTAACTGGTAGCTACTTTGTTAATCGCAACCACATAAGCCGCGGTACGCATATCCGGAATCGACGGATTATTTTTCCAGCAATCCATGATTTCACGGGTAGCAGTTATCATGGTTTCTTCCAATCCGGAATATACCAGGTCTACCTCATCCGGACCATGTTCTATCATGATCTTATGATTTTCGGCTACTTTTTTACCTGTCAGGTTTTCGATCTGGTTCAGAATGTTCTTATTCTGATTCTCGGTAAATCGTTTTTCCAATCGGCCATACCGTACATGGCTCAGGTTTTTCAACCATTCGAAATATGATACCGTTACGCCGCCGGCATTCAGGTACATATCCGGTACTACCAGGGTGCCTTTTGCCGCAAATACCTCATCGGCTTCGGGGGTAAGCGGCCCATTGGCAGCTTCTCCTATCACGCGGGCTTTAATACGGGGGGCATTCTCTCCGTTAATTACATTTTCCAAAGCGGCAGGAATCAGGATTTCACAATCAAGTTCCAGTGCATCGTCTGAATTAGCCAGGTTTAAGGCCCCTGGAAAATTCAGGATAGAGCCGGTCTTTTTACGGTGCTGGAATACTTCGTCTTCATTCAAGCCATCGGGGTTCATGATAGCGCCTTCAAATTCTGCGATCGCAATAACCTTTGCACCACCTTCCCGGAAAAACTTGGCAGCATGATAGCCCACGTTTCCAAGTCCCTGTATTACCACTGTTTTACCTTCAATGCCAAGATCAAGCCCCAACCGTTGCATTACATCGGGCATATTGCAGACCTCGCGGATGCCATAAAATACACCCAGGCCGGTTGCTTCCCGACGACCTCGTACTCCCCCCTGTGTTACCGGCTTTCCTGTTACGCATCCCAGGGCATCTACCTCACCTGGTTTCATACTCATGTAGGTATCCAGGATCCAGGCCATTTCACGTTCACCGGTTCCATAATCCGGTGCCGGAACATCCGTACCCGGACCAATAAAATTCTTTTTGATCAGTTCATGGGTATAGCGGCGGGTTATCTTCTCCAGCTCATAGGCGGTGTATTTTTTGGGGTCGATAGAGATACCCCCCTTTGCTCCCCCGAAGGGTACGTTTACAATAGCGCATTTGTAGGTCATCAGTGCGGCCAGTGCCATCACCTCATCCAGGTTCACCGCTGTTGCAAAACGGATTCCTCCTTTACAAGGTGTTTTGTGGTGCGAATGCTGCACCCGATAAGCCTTGATTACTTCAATCTGATCGCCGATTTTAACCGGGAAATGCATCCGGTAAACGGAATTACACTGTTTAATTTGTTCAAGGATTCCCGGATCCCAGTTGGTGAACTTGGCTGCCTTGTCAAAGCTCTTCTCTACTGCTCCAAAGAAGCTGTACTCTTGATGTCCAGACATGTTGTTCGTTTTTGAATGTGTTTTTATATGTGTTTACGCAATCGCTGAAAGGATACGAACCTATAACGAATAAATCTCAGCCTTCTTTTTCCAGCCGGCTGATTTTTCTGTCGAGCCGGATCAAATACAAAATAACCCCGGTAACAACGGTAATTACTACCGCTACCACCACATAGATTTTACCATTTGCATGGAGGCCATCCGCCATCTGAACCGGTGCATCCTCGTTCATCGGGCTTTGTGCGAGCAGGGAACTGCCGGTTAAGAACAAACCGGCGAATAATGCCATCCATTTTATATTACGCATGTTGCAGTTTTTTTTCTTCCAATTTTTTGAGCCGGATATGGAGGCTTGCGATCCATACGCCTGCCAGTGTCCACCCGGGAAATGCAATGAAATAAAACAGGTACCTCATCCGGCTGTCTACATCGCCCGGGTTTAGTGCCGGGTTGCCCATGCCACCCGGGTGTAGGCTTTCCAATAACCGGGGAATGATCCAAATAGTTGGAAAGAGCATTGCGAAGGCGAAAATATTATATACCGCCCCGATTTTTGCCCGTTTATCAGGATCCAGCATGGAGTTCCGGAGCACCAGGTAAGCAAAGTAAATCAGGAAAGCAATGGCGGCACCGATCTGTTTGGGGTCATTGCTCCAGGGCTTTCCCCAGGTATAGTTAGCCCAGATCATACCGGTGCTTAATCCCAATACACAGAATAACAAGCCCACATTGGCAAATTCCACCGCTTTTATGTCGTGTTCCAGGTTGCCGGAGCGAAGGTATTTCACAGAAAAAACCACCGATACAATAAAAAAGATCATCATCCCGAACCACATCGGAACATGGAAATAATAATTGCGGATGGTTTCATTGAGAATGGGTTTGGCAGGAACATCGCCCAATAATCCGGCTACAGAAATAATCAGCAGCTGTACGATACAAAGAATTTTCCACCAGGCTAATCGCATAGAGTCGTATAAGTGCCGCAAAATTAGGGGAAATGCAAGAAGGGGCAAAGCCGCCCCACCCGGCTGCCCGGGCTTAGTCTTTCCAGAGGAAGGGAAACAGAATAATGGCCAGGGCTACTACCAGCAGGTCCAGGCCCGCCAGCAGCAGAACGATCATACCCAGGCTGTCCTGGATAACCTGGCTAAAAGCGGTATTGGCCAATTTCATCATCAGTAAAATTTGAGGAATAATTAACGGGAAACCCAGGATAGCCATCAGGGCTGCATTTTGCTGAGCCCTGGCTGCAATGGCGGATAAAAAGGTGAAAACAAGGCTTAGCCCTAGTCCGCCTAATACCGCCACGCCCATAAACCGGGCTCCGTTCTGTACCGGGTTTCCTAGTAGTAAGCCGAATAAAACCCAGGAAATAAGGCTTAAAACAGCCATCAGCAGCATGTTGAATATCAGTTTGGAAAGAATGAAATCACGGGCACCGGCAATGGAATAGAAATAAAGCAGGCGTCCCCTGCTTTCCTGTAAAAAGCTTTTTGCAACCGCATTTACGCAAACAAAGAGCTGGATCATCCAGAAAAGCCCATTCCAGACATGGTCTTCGGGCTGCCCCATAGCCAAAAACAATACAAAAATGGTACTGGCCACATATAATATGATTCCATATAACGTGTATTGCTGGCGGAACTCCAGCAAAAGATCTTTTTTAAAAAGGGCAATTACAGATTTCATGCATCAGGATTTTTCTTCGTAACAGGTACGGCATCTGGGTTCATAGGTTTCTTTTTCGCCCAGCACTACCTGGTTATGGAGGGCCAGCTTTCGATAGCTGAAAGAGGCGATATTTCCACATTTAACACAAATGGCATGCAACTTGGTGATATAATCTGCCTTGGCCAGCAAAAAAGGCATTTGCCCAAACGGCTTCCCGAGGTAGTCCATATCCAGTCCGGCTATTATGACCCGGATCCCCTGGCGTGCCAACTGATCGCACACTACGGGTAACTGGTCATCAAAAAACTGGGCTTCGTCAATTCCTACCACATCCACATTGGAAGCCATTAAAAGCATGGTTTGGGAATTGTCAATAGGCGTGGATTGAATGGCATTTTCGTCATGGGAAACGATCTGAACTTCATCGTAGCGCACGTCAATAGCCGGTTTGAAAATTTCCACTTTCAGGTTGGCAATGCGGGCACGTTTCAGACGACGGATCAGTTCTTCTGTTTTTCCTGAAAACATGGAACCACAGATCACTTCTATCCATCCCCGGCGGCCGCCATTTAAAGTAGGTTCTATAAACACGTTTAAACAAGTTGGTAGGGAACGATGCCCTGCTCGCAAGGTTAACAGAACCTTTGAAAGCAGATGTAATAGTTCCGATATTATTTTAATAACTTTATGAATTCCAATACTAACCCAAAAGTACCATATCAAATGGAAAGAGTTAGAGCACTGATTAATAAGCTGCAGGAACAAATGGACCAGGATGCGGATGCCACCGCTTTATTGCGGACTGTCCAGCTGTTACAAACAGCCCTTCAGGAACAGGCTTCTTCTTCCATTGTCCGGAGTGGAAATTCAAAAGTAGCGGTAGTGTTACCGGCCGGCAGCACCGGAATGCCTAAAAAAGCGATGGAATCGCCCGCCGCCCCAGCACCTGTTGCCGTTGCTGCAGTGCAACCCCGTCCGGAACCGGAAGAAAAACCTGTTGAACCAGCTTCCGCGCCGGATACGGCCGTACCAGCCGATTGGTTACATTCCCTGATGCAGGAAATACCCACCCTGGCCCATCAGAAAGAAATCCGGGAATTGAACGATGTGATGAGTCAGCAATTAAATGGGGGATCGCTGAATGATAAGCTAAAACAAGCCTCCATTGAAGTGGCCGAAGTGCTTACCCGAGAACCGGTTCGGGACCTTAAGAAAGCCATTGGTATAAATGATCGTTTTGTTTTTGTGCAGGAATTATTCAGGGGCGATGAAGTGATGTACGAACGAAGCATTAAAACCATTAATTCCTTCAACATCTTACAGGAAGCAGAATACTGGATAGAACGGGAGCTCAAACTTAAACTGGCCTGGGACGATTCCAAAGATACGGTACGTCATTTTTGTCAGTTGGTAAGAAGGCGGTTCTCCTCTAAATAAGCCTGGATTTTTTCGCTGGCACCCCGCTGGCGGACAACAAATAACCGGGCTGCTTCGGAAGCCTGGGCCAACGCTTCCTTATTTTCCAGCAGTTGATTAAATAAGGCTTCAAGTTCAAGCGCATTTTCAACAGCAAAACCGCCTCCGGCTTCAATCAGTTGGGCAGCCTCCGGAAACCGGTCATACACCGGCCCATGTAGCACAGGCATTCCATATACGGCAGCTTCCAGGATATTGTGCAGGCCATCGTCTCCGAATCCACCTCCCACATAGGCAATAGTTCCATATTTATAAAGGCGTGATAACATGCCGATATTGTCAATTATCAGCACATTGGCAGTATTTTCATGCTTGTATGCCTTATTTTCCAGCTGACTAATCCATTCCGAATACCGGATGGTGTGTTTGAACAGGGCCTCTATTTCTGCCAGGTGGGCCGGCGCTATTTCATGCGGGGCAATGATAAAGCGCAGATCCTGCCGAAGGTTGGCAAAATGATCCAGTTCTTCCTCATCTTCCGGCCAGGTGCTTCCGCATACGATTACAGGATGGTCTTTTACAAAAGCCGCTATTCCATCTACCGGTATAAATTTTTCAGCTATTGCCGAAACCCGGTCGTAGCGTGTATCTCCGGCAACCGTTACCCGTGTAATGCTGATAGCCTTTAAAAGTTCGAACGAAGCGGTATCCTGTACAAAAAGATGGTCAAAGCAACTCAGCATATGCCGGTGTAAGTGTCCGAAGCGGTGAAAAAAAGGCTGTGATTTCCTAAATCGCCCCGCAATCAGCAGTACAGGAATCTTTTTCTTTAACAGCGTATTCAGGTAATGGTACCAGAATTCATACCGTACCCAGATTACGACCGAGGGAGAAAGCTGCTCAATAAAAAAACGGGCATTTCTTGCACTGTCCATAGGCAGGTAACAGACCAGGTCAGCGCCGGCATAGTTTTTCCTGACTTCATAACCCGAAGGGGAAAAAAAACTCAGTGCAATTCGGTAATCCGGATAACTGCCCCGGATCCATTCCAAAACCGGCCTTCCCTGTTCAAATTCTCCCAGGGAGGCACAATGCATCCATACCAGGGGGCGGTGATCCGTACCTATTTGCTGTTTCAACCGATTTTGCCAGTCGGCTCTGCCGGTTACCCATTTCCGGGCTTTGGGATTCCAGAAAGCTGCCAGCCCCAGGGCCCAGCGGTATAATAAGAGGAATAAATTATATAGTAAAAGACTCACTTAATCAGGTGGTTAATGTGAAGCAAAGCTAAATTCAAAGTTCCAGCCAACCTATATTTCGCTATTTTTGTGCCCATTTTAAAAAGAGGAGGTTGATCTATGCGCCCAATTCAAATGGTTGATTTAAAGCAGCAATATCAGCAAATAAAAGCAGAAGTAGACGCTGCTATTCATGAAGTGCTGGATACAGCGGCCTTTATTAATGGTAAAGCAGTACAGGATTTCAATAAGTCGCTCGAGGCCTACCTGCAGGTAAAACATGTAATCCCCTGTGCCAATGGAACCGATGCGCTTCAGATTGCCATGATGGCGCTTGATCTTCAACCCGGAGATGAAGTGATAACTCCTTCCTTTACCTATATTGCTACTACCGAAGTGGTGGCCTTATTACGGCTTCAGCCGGTATTCGTGGAAGTGGATCCTCAAACTTTTTGCATAGACCCTGCCGCCATAGAAAAAGCCATTACGCCCAAAACAAAGGCAATTGTACCTGTACATTTATACGGACAGGCAGCCAATATGGAGGCCATCATGGCCATTGCTGAGAAATACGGCATCCCGGTAATTGAAGACAATGCTCAGGCAATTGGAAGCGATTATTATTATAGTGATGGACGTGTTCAGAAAACCGGCACCATCGGCACCATTGGTTGTACGTCCTTTTTCCCGTCTAAGAACCTGGGTTGTTATGGAGATGGTGGCGCTATCTGTACCAATGACGATCAACTGGCTGCCAAAATGAAGATGATTGCCAACCATGGACAAAAAGTTCGGTATTACCATGAAATGGTGGGTTGTAACAGCAGGCTGGACAGTATTCAGGCAGCGGTATTAAATGTTAAACTTCCCCGGCTAGATACATATATAGCCGCCAGAAGAAATGCAGCAGATTTTTACGATAAGGCCTTTGCCGGGAATAAAAAAATCACCACACCTTACCGCGCAGCCAATAATAAACATGTCTTTCATCAGTATACCCTGCTGTTGGAAGGGGTAAACCGCGATGGCCTGCATCAATTCCTGGCCGAAAAGCAAATTCCGTCTATGATCTATTACCCGGTACCTGCTCACCGGCAACAAATGTTTGCAGCATTTGGAAGTGGAGAAACGCACCTGGAAATAACAGATTGGTTAACCGAGCGGGTTATTTCTTTGCCTATGCATACGGAACTTGATGAGGAGCAGTTGAACTATATCACCGCACAGGTTTTGGAATACATACATAATCATTAAACTAGATAGATCCTCATGAAAATTACAGTAGTTGGAACCGGGTATGTTGGATTGGTAACAGGTACCTGCTTTGCTGAAACCGGCAATGAAGTTATCTGTGTTGATATTGACCAGTCAAAAGTGGATCGGCTTACCAATGGTGAGATCACAATTTATGAACCCGGGTTGGAGAAATTGTTTTTGCGTAATCTGAAAGAAGGCCGGCTGAGTTTTACCACCAGTTTGGCAGAAGGAATCAAAGAGGCAGCGATCATTTTTCTGGCCTTACCCACCCCGCCCGGCGCCGATGGTGCTGCCGACTTGAAATATGTGCTGGGGGTGTCGGAGGAAATTGGAAAACTACTAACAGATTACAAAGTACTGGTTGATAAAAGTACGGTTCCTGTAGGAACCGCCGATAAAGTAAGAGCAGCGGTTGCCAGGAATTATGCAGGTGAATTTGATGTGGTATCGAATCCTGAATTTTTGCGGGAAGGCGTAGCTGTGGATGATTTTATGAAACCCGACCGCGTTGTAATTGGTGTCAGCTCTGATCGGGCCAGAAAATTAATGGGTGAGCTGTACGCACCATTTGTAAGATCTGGTAACCCGGTAATTTATATGGATGAACGATCTGCAGAACTCACCAAATATGCCGCTAATTCCTTCTTGGCTACCAAAATTTCCTTTATGAACGAAGTGGCGCAGCTTTGCGAAAGGCTGGGTGCGGACGTAGATATGGTTCGCCTGGGTATTGGTAGCGATGATCGAATCGGAAAACGCTTTTTGTTTCCCGGCATCGGGTATGGAGGAAGCTGTTTCCCGAAAGACGTGCAGGCTCTGGTTCAATCTTCCGCGCAGGCAGAATATGATTTTAAGATTCTGAATGCCGTAATGGAAGTCAATGAAAAGCAAAAAACACACCTCCTGCCCAAAATCAGGCGATATTATGGAAATGCGCTGAAGGGCAGGCATTTTGCTTTATGGGGACTTGCCTTCAAGCCCAATACCGACGATATCCGGGAAGCTCCTGCACTGTATATGATCGACGCCTTACTGGCAGAAGGAGCTACGATTACCGCCTTTGACCCCGAAGCAATCCGCAATGTCAAACAATTACTGGGCGATAAAATACGTTATGCTGACAACCAATACGATGCGCTCCAGGACGCCGATGCCCTGTTGATTGCTACCGAATGGAACGAGTTCCGAACCCCCGATTTTCTGAAAATGGTTACCCGGATGAAATCAAAAGTGATTTTTGACGGAAGAAACCTGTTTGATATCCGGGCTATCAGTGAACTGGGTTTTCATTATGAAAGTATTGGTCGTAAAACCGTATCAAATTCAAAATAGAACGGCATGCAAAAAAGAGTGTTGATTACAGGAGCTGCCGGTTTTCTCGGCTCTCACCTATGTGACCGTTTTATCAAAGAAGGTTATCGGGTGGTGGGCATGGACAACCTGATCACCGGCGATCTGAAAAATATAGAACATCTGTTTAAACTGGAACAGTTTGAGTTCTATCACCATGATGTCAGCAAGTTTATTCATGTGCCGGGTGAGCTGGATTATATTTTACATTTTGCTTCGCCTGCCAGCCCAATCGATTACCTTAAAATTCCCATTCAAACCCTGAAAGTGGGTGCATTGGGTACTCATAATTGCCTGGGTTTAGCAAAGGCCAAAGGTGCACGGATATTAGTGGCATCTACTTCGGAAGTGTACGGCGATCCGCTGGTTCATCCGCAAACGGAAGAGTATTGGGGCAATGTGAACCCGGTTGGTCCGAGAGGTGTATACGACGAGGCTAAACGTTTTATGGAGTCCATTACCATGGCTTATCATACCTACCATAATGTGGAAACCCGGATTATCCGCATTTTTAATACCTATGGTCCAAGAATGCGTTTAAACGATGGTCGGGCTCTTCCGGCATTTATCGGACAGGCATTAAGAGGGGAGGACCTGACTGTATTTGGAGATGGATCCCAAACCCGGTCTTTCTGTTATGTAGATGACCTGGTGGAAGGAATTTATCGCCTCCTGATGAGCGACTATTCTAATCCGGTAAATATTGGCAACCCCGACGAAATTACTTTGAAAGAATTTGCAGAGGAGATTATAAAGCTAACGGGTACCAACCAGAAAATTGTGTATCGTCCGCTACCAGCTGATGATCCCAAACAACGCAAACCCGATATTACAAAAGCCAAAGAAATACTTGGATGGGAGCCGGTTATAAACAGGGCAGAAGGCGTGAAAATAACCTATGACTATTTTAAATCTCTGCCTCATGAAGAATTGTTTAAACAACCCAAAGAATTTAAAAGCGTAAACAGATGAGTATTCACCAGGATCTGCTCGACAAAAAAGCCAAACTAGCCGTTATCGGCCTGGGTTATGTAGGTTTGCCGCTTGCATTGGAATTTGCCCGAAAATTATCGGTAATAGGTTTCGACATCAATGCCCGAAGAGTGGA
>NZ_LUKG01000046.1:0-9094 GCF_001601815.1 Flavihumibacter sp. CACIAM 22H1 | reverse complement strand
TTGGATATGATGCGGAATCATATTGATCCCAGCAAGGAAGTAGATCCTGAAGAATTCAAAAACCGCGACATCGTGTTTACCGATGATCTTGAGCTTTTGAGAACAGCCCGTTTTTTTATTGTGGCAGTGCCTACGCCTGTTGATAAATACAATGTTCCTGATCTGAAACCCCTGATAGGGGCTTCTACCACGGTAGGTAAAGTTTTGAAAAAAGGAGATTATGTAGTTTATGAATCAACTACCTACCCGGGTTGTACCGAAGAAGACTGTTTGCCGGTACTGGAAAAAATTTCCGGATTACAACTGGGAGAGGACTTTAAGCTCGGTTATTCACCGGAGCGCATTAACCCGGGTGATAAAAAAAATACGCTGCGTACTGTTATTAAAGTGGCATCCGGAAGCGATGCAGAAGCAGCTGAAGAAATTGCCCGTACCTACGAATTGGTAGTAGACGCAGGTGTGCATAGAGCCCCTTCCATCAAAGTTGCGGAAGCCAGTAAAATCGTGGAGAATACGCAACGCGATATGAATATCGCCCTGATGAACGAACTCTCCCTGATTTTTGACCGGATGGGCATTAATACATACGATGTAATCGAAGCGGCCGGTACAAAATGGAATTTTCTGAAATTTCAACCAGGGCTGGTTGGCGGGCATTGCATTGGTGTAGATCCTTATTACCTGACACATAAAGCAGCTTCGCTGGGCTACCAGTCTAGGGTTATTGCCGCCAGCCGGTTTATTAACGATGATATGGCTAAATACCTGGCCAGAAAAATAATCAAATACGTGCTGCGTAATTCCGACAATCCACGGGTATTGGTAAAAGGGGTAACATTTAAAGAAAATGTAAGCGATATCAGGAATTCTAAAATTGTTGACACAGTAGAAGAGCTGCTGGCCTTTAATATTCATGTGGATGTAGAAGACCCCTATGCAGAAAGCGCAGAAGTGAAAGAAGAATACGGCCTTCAATTAACCCGCCAGGCAGGAAAAGAGTACGATGCTGTAATTATTACGGTTCCGCACGAACAATACAAAGCACACGACGATGCCTATTTTTCCTCCATAACCCGTGAACATGGGGTTGTTGTGGATTTAAAAGGCATTTATAAAAATTCGATTACCTCAAGAGCTTATTGGAGTTTATAATGACAACATCCACTATTTTAATCACCGGAGGAGCCGGGTTCATCGGTTCTCATGTAGTACGGTTATTTGTAACCAAATATCCCCAGTATAAAATTGTTAACCTGGATGCATTGACCTATGCTGGAAACCTGGAAAACCTGAAGGATATTGAAGCAGCACCAAATTATCAATTCGAAAAAGGCGATATAACGGATGAGGCTGCTATGCAGCAACTTTTTGCCCGCTATGCTTTTGATGGTGTCATTCACCTGGCCGCTGAAAGTCATGTGGACAGAAGTATTTCGGATCCCTTGCAGTTTGTAAAAACCAATGTGTTGGGTACTGCTAACTTATTGAACGTAGCAAGAAAAGCATGGGCCAATGCTTTTTCAGGAAAGCGGTTTTACCATGTGTCAACGGATGAAGTATATGGTTCGCTGGGAGAAGAGGGTTTTTTTACCGAAGAAACGGCCTACGATCCCCGATCGCCTTATTCTGCCTCCAAAGCAGCATCCGATCATTTTGTAATGGCCTATTACCATACCTACCACTTTCCAGTGGTAATGAGTAATTGTTCCAATAATTACGGATCGCATCATTTCCCGGAAAAATTAATCCCCTTGATGATTAATAATATCCTGCATAAAAAGACTTTGCCGGTTTATGGAAAAGGGGAAAATGTGCGTGACTGGCTTTGGGTGGAAGATCATGCCAAAGCAATTGATTTGATTTATCATACCGGTAAGGAAGGTGAAAAATACAATGTGGGTGGATTCAACGAATGGAAAAATATTGACCTGGTGCATTTGCTCTGCTCCATTATGGATAAAAAACTTGGCAGAAACGAAGGAGAATCAGCAAGCCTGATTAGTTATGTTACTGATCGCCCCGGGCATGATCTGCGTTATGCCATTGATGCTACCAAACTTACCAGGGAATTAGGATGGAAACCCTCTCTGCAGTTTGAGGAAGGATTGGAAAAAACAGTTGACTGGTACCTGAATAATAAAGATTGGGTAGAACATGTAACCAGTGGCGATTACAAAAAATATTACCAAGCACAATACGAACAAAAATCCTGATGGCATTTACAGAAACCGGATTTCCAGGATTGCTGATTTATGAACCCAAGGTTTTCGGCGATCACCGGGGCTATTTCTTCGAGTCCTACAATGCCGCTGTGTTTGCAGCTGCCAACATTCATTACCAGTTTATACAGGATAACCAGGCCAGATCGGGTTATGGCGTAGTAAGGGGGCTTCATTACCAGTTAGCGCCTTTTGCGCAAACCAAACTGGTTCGTGCCCTGGAAGGCAGAATCCTGGATGTAGTAGTGGATTGCCGGAAAAAATCGCCCAGTTTCGGCAAGGTTTTCAGTATTGAATTAACAGCAGAGAATAAAAAACAATTATTAGTACCGAAGGGATTTGCGCATGGTTATTCTGTACTGAGTGAAACTGCAGAGGTATTGTATAAATGTGATGCGCTTTATAATAAAGAAGCAGAAGCTGGCGTATTCTTTAAGGATCCGGCATTGGCCATTGATTGGAAAGTGCCGGAAGAGGCTATGCTGATTTCTGACAAGGATAAGGTATTGCCGCTTTTTGCGGAGGTAGATCATTTGTTTGAACTGGACTTATGAAAAAAATACTGGTTACCGGGTCTGCCGGACAGCTGGGTTCCGAACTGCAGGAATTAGCCCCCCTGTATACAAACAGGTTTACATTTCTATTCACTGATCGTGCAGTTTTTCCCTTGGATGATGCGGCAAAAATGCAGGCTTTTTTTGCGATCCACCAACCTGATTATTGTATCAACTGTGCAGCCTATACGGCTGTAGATAAAGCAGAAGCCGACCCGGAAACAGCCCTGCAGATAAATGGCTGGGCGGTTGGTGTATTGGCAGCCTTGTGCCAGGAATATGGAACAAGACTGATTCATATTTCAACGGACTATGTGTTTGATGGAACCAGTGCTGTTGCTCTGGAAGAAGATGCGCTGGTTAACCCGGTTAATGAGTATGGGCGTTCCAAGTTAAAAGGAGAGGAACTTGCATTGAAGGAATGCGCCTCTTCTATCATCATCCGTACATCCTGGGTCTATTCCAGCTATGGGAATAATTTTGTAAAAACTATGATGCGGCTAATGCAGCAGCGTACTGAAATAAACGTTGTAAACGATCAGATCGGCGCACCTACCTATGCAGCGGATTTGGCGAGCGCCATTGTTCAGATAATAGATCAACTGGAAACTGGTAAGAATTCAAGCCACCAGGCGGGAATTTATCATTATTGTAATGAAGGAAGAATCAGCTGGTACGATTTTGCCCTGGCCATTCGCGATAAAATTGGCAGCACTTGTGCGGTGTTACCCATTCCTTCCTCTTCCTATCCAACTCCTGCTAAACGGCCTGCTTTTAGCTTAATGGCCACTGATAAAATTCAGCGTGCGTTTAAGGTGCCCATTTTTCCCTGGAAAGAAAGCCTGGATTCCTGTCTTTTGAAATTACAGCACTTCCTCACCTAACTGTTATTTAGCGTTGAGATTTTGGCAAACTGGCTCTGACCAGCGCATATGAATTGGCGATCCATTCCTTGAGCAGGCGGTCTGGAATGGAATGATCCATTACCACCGTATTCCAATGTTTTTTATTCATATGGTAGCCTGGCTGAACGGCGGGATAGCGTTCGCGCAACTCAACGGCCTCATCCGGATCACATTTCAAATTGATGCTTTCGAAAAGGTCAAGATCCGTTAAGGCAAATAATTTTCCTTTTACTTTATATACCAGGGTCTCAGGACCGAATGGAAATTCCTCTGTTACATCCGGAAAACTCAGGCAATATTGGCGGAAGAATTCTATGTTCATGTTTAAAATAACAATGGTAACGATTCCGTTAAGACTTCACTGTGATAAAAATAACAAGAATTATTACACTGGCCACTGTACTGCTCGCACTCGGAATGTCCTCCTGTAAAAAGGAGGCTGAGTCGAATCCCAACTATTATATAAAATTCAAGATGAATGGTAATTGGATTACCTGGACAACGGCGAACGAATCTTGGCATTACCGGGTATGGTAAAAACGCCCATGAGCAGATTGATTGGTACGGGTGTTTATAAGAGCGATGATTATTTTATGCCGATACATTACATTGAAAATATACCTGAATTGAAGTTCTATACCCAGAGAAACGAGGGCGGCAGCGATGACTCAAAATATTCAATCACCATCACGTCCATCACTGACAAATCCATCAGCGGACATTTCACGGGTAATTATCTTGAGGAAAGTATGGAAGAAAATGATTTAGTAGAAATCACGGAAGGTCAATTTGTGGCGGAGAGGGTCCGGTAATGTATTATAAGAACCAGAGAAATATCAAAACAAAAAAAGACGATCAGCAACCTGCTGATCGTCTTTTTTGTTGGCCTACCTGGATTCGAACCAAGACAAACAGAACCAAAATCTGTCGTACTACCATTATACTATAGGCCATCCTACCTCAATGGGAGTGCAAAAATAAAGGGTGCTCCCCTTTCTGCCAAAAAAAAATAGGAAAATTTGAGAAAGAGGTAGAATCGTGTAAATCATTAATTTCCAGATATGTTAGCACCTAATCGCAGAACCTTTCTCCATTATTTGTCAAAGGCGGGCCTGGGCAGCCTTTTGGCTGGGGTAGCCCTACCTTCCTGGAGCCGTAACCTCGATCAAAAATTGGAACAGTTCAGTAGTTATGATGCCTATAGCCTGGCTTCAGAGGAGGATTTCTGGTATAGTATTCAACAAGCCTATACCGTTTCCCCTTCGATTATTAACCTGAACAACGGTGGGGTCAGCCCTTCGCCCCGGGTGGTTCAGGAAGCCATGAAACGTTTTCATGACCTTAGTAATGAAGGACCCAGTTATTTTATGTGGCGGATCCTGGACCAGGGTAGAGAGCCTTTACGGTTAAACCTGGCGCGGCTGGCGGGTTGTAATCCCGAAGAGATCGCCCTCCAGCGCAATGCCTCCGAAGCCCTGGAAACAGTCATATTTGGCCTGCCCCTGCAAAAAGGAGATGAAGTGGTGCTATGCAAACAGGATTATCCAAATATGATCAACGCCTGGAAACAACGCGAAAAAAGAGACGGCATACAACTTAAATGGGTGAACCTGGAACTGCCTTCCGAGGATTCAGATTACCTGGTTCAACAATATACCAAAGCATTTACGCCGAAAACCAAGCTGGTACATATTACCCATATCATTAACTGGAACGGGCAAATGCTGCCCGTACGGAAAATTGCAGATGCTGCCCATGCCAAAGGAATTGAAGTGTTGGTAGATGGCGCGCATAGTTTTGCGCATTTTCACTTCAGGTTGGATGAACTGGGCGCGGATTATTTCGGAACCAGCTTGCATAAATGGCTGAGCGCCTGCATTGGTACCGGGTTTTTATTTGTAAAAAAAGATAAAATTGAAAAGCTCTATCCATTGTTTGGAGCGCCCGCCGGACAAGAAACCAATATCCGGAAATTCGAAAACCTCGGAACCCGCCCATTTTTTATAGAACAGGCGATCGGGAAAGCCATCGAGTTTCAGGAAATGATTGGTGCGGAGCGCAAAGAGAAACGGTTACATTACCTGAAAAACTATTGGATGCAGCAGGTTAAAGAGCTGCCTGGAGTGGAAATTGGCACCTCCCTTCAACCCGGGTTTGCCTGTGCCATCGGCCTTGTGGCAATAAAAAACAGGAAGCCAGCTGAACTGGACCAATTCCTCTTCAATACCTACAAAATTCATACAGTCGGCATTGAATGGGAAAATATAAAAGGAGTGCGAATTACACCGCATGTATATACCACAACAAAACAATTGGATCTTCTGGTGAAAGGAATCCGCGAATTTGTGAAGACAGGAACTTGATCAGGGCTTCATTTGTTTGATCCATTCACTGATCAGCGCTACCCCTTCTTTATGAATTTGTTCCCTTCCCAATTCAGGCATTGCAATGCCCGGATCAACCGTATTCATGCGATAAACCAGGATTGATTTTTCCGGTTTTCCCGGTTCAATCGCATAGCTTAGGTTGCCCGATCCTCTGCCTGCTGCCACCGGTGTTTTGTGTATGCCCAGCGCTGTTGGATCCTGGTTAAAAACATCCAGGAACAAACCGGAGGTATTGGCCGGGCCACCTGCACTATGGCAATGGCCGCAATTGATATCGAGATAGGCCCGGGCCCGTTCATCCACGGTTCTGCTGTTATCTTGCCAATCTGCGTTTGCCGGAATTTCCGTTGCTGGCAGGTCTTTCAGCCATCCCTTCTTATTCCAGAGCTGGAGCTGGTTCACCGGGTTGTTTTCCCAAAGAATGGATTTATTCAGGTGCCTGGCGCTGATTCCAATGGGTAGAAATTCTTTGCCGTTGGTATGGCAGCCTTTGCATTGATTTTTATTCGGAATAAGATAGGGAGTAGTTTTGGTTTTCCCTTTTAAATCGGTATAGCGGATAGTTTTGGTATCACCAGCCACGTCGTAATAGGCTTCTGTCTGTTCATCGTTCCAGGTATAGGGCAGGGCATTCCAGCCAGCTTCTTCGTGAATTAATAAGCGGGTTTCAAGGAGTCGCCTTCCTTTATCGGGCTGCCTGAAATCCAATGGGTAATAAAAATTTTTTATCAGGATAGTTCCCACCGGCATATCAAAAGGTTTGCTTGCCTGGTAAACCGCTGATGTTCCGGGAGGAATTACTATAAACCGGATTTTTTGGGCATAATTACTGAAAAGCGCGCTGTTCAATTCGTAGGGAACCACGCCTGCAACAGGTTGAAGGGCAGCAAGCGGCCCTTCAAAAAATCCATATTCCGATAGCTTCTGCCTGGGAGGAACATAGGTTTCCTGAACCTGTAAATGACTCATTAAAAAAATGGAGCAGACTAGCACCAATATGATACATCCTTTTTTCATTGCATGGTTACATTCACGGGTATGTTCAGCGTACAGGTATGTATGGTGAGGTTGCGGCTGATATTTTTAAATCCGTTACTGGCATCTATGTTGGCAAAACTGGCACCCTGGTTATTTTGAATACAAAGCTTATTTGGGGAAACTGCCTTGCTATCAAGGATTCCGTCGTAAATGATGTGCGGTACATTTTTTCCGAACCGGAGTTTGAAACGAAAAAGTTTTCCCATCCTACCTTTCATAGTGGCGCGTTGATGTTTCCGTTCATACAAATTGGCATGAATAAAAATATTCGAAGGGTAGGGGTAATAGCTGCTGTCCTTGATAGGATTTTCTGTTATGTAATAACTAACTACAACGGTGCCAGCGGTTCGGTTGTTGATGATTTTGTTTTCCTCAATAACCACATTGTTGGCCGCCAGGATCATTATGCCGGTGCCGGCAGGAACCTTCCCCACAATATTTCCTTTTGGGGCAAAGTTTACATGGTTATTATTGTAGACCCTATTCTGGTACAACTTGGTGAACCCGCCCTTTTTAACCAGCAGGTCGGGCAGGTCAAATACGAGGATGCCGCCCGTATTATTAAAGGCTTCATTATTGACTACTTCTGCATACAGGGAATTCTCAATTTCTATACCTGCAACATTTTCCGTGGCAACGGAATTCCTGACAATGATATGATGCGATTGTCCTACATAAATACCTGCATCGCTGGCGCCGCGCGCATAACAACTGTCTATCAGTACCCGCTGGCATTGAACCGGATAGATGCCGTATCCGCCATTGGAGGAATGGGCGCCCCTTGTCCATTCTGCTTTAACCTGGTGAAAACGGATGCCATCCACCAACTGTGCTTTGATGGCATCTCCCTTCGTATTTTGAACCGTGAGGTTTTCCAATGCAATATCGGATCCATTTGTGATGCGGATTCCTTCTGCCCCAGAAGTCTGTTTGTCGAAGTTCAGAATGGTTTTATCCCTTCCTTTACCTCGTATGATCACCGATTTCTTACCGTCCATTGAAAGTGTTCCGGTAAGGGTGAAATTACCTTCCGGCAGGTCAATAATGCCGTTATTTTCTACCTCAATAAACAGGGTTTGAAAGGCGCGTTGTTTATCCTGTTGGGAAAAAAGCAAGAGGGCTCCCAGGCAAAATGCCAGCAGCAGGAAAGTTTTTTTCATATTGGCAGCTTCTTCCCTAATGTACGAAAATCAGACGGCCTTTACCAGGAAGTAATCTTTTTTACCTTTCTGAATCAGCAAGTAACGCTGGTGCAATAGATTAGCGCCCACCACTTTAAAATCAATAGCCGGAACTTTAGCTTTATTCAGGCTTACCCCACCACTTTGAACCATTTTTCTTGCCTCTCCTTTGCTGGGGAAAATACCTGTTTCAGCAAGGAAGCTAACAATATCGATACCTTCCTCTATACGATTCAGGGCGAATTCGTAGGTTGGAACACCTTCCAGTACTTCCAGCAGCTGCTCCTGGCTAATGCTTAGAAGCAATTCGGTAGTAGCGTTGCCAAACAGTATTCCAGAGGCTTTTATAGCGTTTTCGTAGGCTTCCCTTCCGTGCACCAGGCTGGTAATTTCTTCTGCCAGTTTTTTCTGAAGAGTGTACAGACTGGCTTGTTGCTGGTGGGTTTCAATGAGCTGATCAATTTCTTCCTTACTTAAAAAAGTGAAGATTTTTATCCATTTTGCGGCATCTTCATCGGTTGCATTTCTCCAGAATTGGTAAAACTGGTAGGGAGAGGTCCTGGAGGGATCCAGCCATACATTTCCTTTTTCCGTTTTACCGAATTTTCCGCCGTCGGATTTAGTAAGAAGGGGGCAGGTGAAGGCAAAGGCATCGCCCCCCCCCATACGCCGTATGAGCTCGGTACCGGTGGTTATATTTCCCCACTGATCACTGCCTCCCATTTGGAGTTTACAGTTTTTATGTTTGTTCAGCCAGTAATAATCATATCCCTGGATGAGCTGGTAGGTAAATTCGGTAAAGCTGATGCC
>NZ_LUKG01000045.1:31610-36419 GCF_001601815.1 Flavihumibacter sp. CACIAM 22H1 | reverse complement strand
CCCTGGAAGCAAGGGACTGGAAGAATTGGCCCCGCTCAGTTTCATTCGGTAAAAAAAACAGATCCTGGTCCACGGTCATTGTCACCAAAAAGCATTGTCGTCGGTTTCCTACGTCATGGATATTTTATCAATTCCGGCAAACTATGTAGCCACTGCAATTAATTCCGGATGTTGTGGTATGGCGGGTTCATTCGGTTTTGATAAAGATCATTATGAGGTTTCTATGCAAATTGGTGAACTGGTTTTATTTCCTGCAGTTCGTCAACAAGCTGCCACTACCCTTATTGCCGCTTCGGGTACCAGTTGCCGCCATCAGATAAAAGACGGTACGGGCCGGTTAGCTCTCCACCCGGTAGAGATTTTATTTGATGCGCTTATTTAGTATACACAGGGGAGTTATAACCTGCTCAGCGACTCCTCTGTTGCGCTTATGGTGTTATCCAGATCTGCTTGGTTTAAAGCATTGTTCAGGAACCAGCTTTCAAAGGCTGAGGGCGGCAGATAAATACCCTGGTTGAGCATTGCATGAAAGTATTTTGAAAAGCGGGCATTATTAGCCGACGAGGCAGATGCGAAATCTATTACCGGGTGTTCACTAAAGTGAATACTAATCATGCTACCCAATTGATTAATGACATAAGGCTGTCCCCAGGCAGCCAGTACATTGTCCAGGCCATGTTTAAGGTAGCTTGTTTTTTCTTCCAATTCTTTATAGATACCCGGGTTGGCTTTCAATTCTGAGAGCAGGGTATATCCTGCAATCATGGCAATGGGATTACCACTCAGCGTGCCTGCCTGGTAGACAGAACCAAGTGGTGCCACCACCTGCATATATTCTTTTTTACCACCAAATGCGCCAACCGGCATTCCGGCTCCGATTACCTTACCATAGGTTACAAGATCGGCTGCTACCCCCAGCACCTCCTGTGCCCCACCAGGGGCCAGGCGGAAACCGGTCATCACTTCATCAAAAATCAACAAAATGCCTTCTGCATCACAGATTGCCCGCAGGCCCTCTATAAAGCCGGACGCCGGAAGTATACAGCCCATATTGCCAGCTACTGGCTCTACAATTATGGCAGCAATTTCGCCTTTGTGCCTGGCTGCAAGCTCCTGTACGGCTCCCAGGTCATTATAAGCGCAGGTGAGTGTATCAGCACTTACGCCAGCAGTAACACCGGGTACTGATTGAATATTAAACGTGGCTACCCCGCTTCCAGCTTTCACCAGAAAGGAATCGGCATGACCATGATAACAACCTTCAAATTTGAGGATCTTGTTACGACCGGTATACCCTCTTGCCACACGTATTGCACTCATACAGGCTTCTGTTCCGCTGCTAACCATACGAATCAGGTCCACATTTGGTACCATCGATTTTATCAGCTCCGCCATTTTAATTTCCAATTCAGTGGGTGCCCCAAAAGAGGTGGAATAGGCTGCATATTCCTGGATTGCTTTAACAACAGGATCATAGGCATGCCCCAAAATCATAGGTCCCCATGAAGCGATATAATCAATGTATTTATTCCCGTCCACATCGTATAGGTAAGCGCCTTTGGCTCTTTGCATAAAAAGTGGTGTGCCACCAACACTTTTGAATGCTCGAACCGGGGAGTTAACCCCGCCTGGAATAGATTCTTGTGCGCGGGCAAAAAGGGTGGAGGAAGTTGAAGTAGTCATGGATGGTGAATTGGTGAATTGGTGAATGGTTAAGGGTGGAGGGTGTTTTTTTCAGGAGTGCAGGATTGAATGTTTTTAGTTATTTCAAGTAAAACTAGTTGCTTCAGTGCTTTTTTCTATCAATCCCAGGGCCGGTAAGTTAGGAAACAGGTTGCAAAACAAGCTTTCCTGACTACACCAAATATCCCTTTCCCTATCCCAACAACCTCACTGCATCTTTTGCAAAATAGGTTGCAATCAGGTCAGCTCCGGCACGTTTGATAGAGGTTAGGGTTTCCAGTATGGCTTTGTCTTCATTGATCCAGCCCATTTTTGCAGCCGCTTTGATCATAGCATATTCACCGCTTATATTGTACGCACTAACTGGAACGGACACACTGTTTTTTACTTCACGGATAATATCGAGATAAGCCAATGCTGGTTTTACCATTACTATATCAGCGCCTTCTTCCACATCCATCAGGGTTTCTTTCACTGCTTCCAGGCGATTGGCATAATCCATCTGGTATGTTTTTTTATCACCGAATCCTGGGGCACTGTCTAATGCATCCCGAAAGGGGCCATAAAAACAACTGGCATATTTAGCGCTGTAGCTCATGATGCCCGTATTGATAAACCCTTCGGCTTCCAGCCCCTTTCTTATGGAACCGATCCGACCGTCCATCATATCAGACGGGGCTACAAAATCAGCGCCGGCCTGTGCATGTGATATACTCATTTTTACCAATGCCTCTACGGTTGGATCATTTACAATCTGTCCGTTTTCGACAATACCGTCATGTCCGAAAGAGGAATACGGATCTAACGCAACATCGGTCATTACCAGCATTTCCGGTACAGCGTCTTTTATGGCTTTTATGGATCGTTGCATCAGCCCATCCGGATTCCAGGCTTCTTTCCCGGTATTGTCTTTCCATTCCTCTTTGCACTTGATAAAGAGCAGCACCGACCTCAGGCCCATTTCCCACAGCTCTTTTACTTCCGCAACGGTTAAATCCAGCGTATTGCGATAATAACCAGGCATAGAAGGAATTTCAATACGGTTATTTTCTCCTTCATCGATAAAAAGCGGAACAATAAAATCAGCCGGTTGAAGGCTGGTTTCTGCCACCATCGACCGGATGGCAGCAGACTGGCGGAGTATTCGGTTTCTTCTTTGCAGCAACATATTATTTGCTTTATTGTTACACCCAGTTTACCGGATGTAAACAGGCTTGTAATAATTTATCTTCTTCTGAACCCGCTTCGGGCTGGTAATTGTATTCAAACCGTACGGTAGGAGGCAGGCTCATCAGTATACTTTCTATCCGGCCATTGGTTTTTAGCCCAAACAGCGTGCCCCGATCATGTACCAGGTTAAATTCTGTATAACGTCCCCGGCGGATTTCCTGCCAATGTTTATGTTTTTCTTCAAACTCCGAGTGTTTTCTTTTTTCTACGAGGGGAATATAGGCTTCCATAAAAGCATCTCCGCAGGCCTGTGCAAAAGAAAGCCACCAATCGGGGTTTCTTTCCTGGGTGGGGCGCTGGTAATCGTAGAAAATGCCGCCAATTCCTCGTCTTTCCTTGTTGCGATGCCAGTTTACAAAATACTCATCACAGGTTTTTTTGAAAGCCGGGTAAAAGTTTTCATCAAACTTGTCGCAGGCATTTTTATAAGTCTGGTGAAAATGACGGGCATCTTCTTCAAATAGGTAGTAGGGTGTTAAATCCGTTCCACCACCAAACCACCGGTCCATTACCTCCCCTGCTTCATTGTAAAGTTCAAACATGCGGTAATTGCAATGCACGGTTGGTACAAATGGGTTATAGGGGTGGATGACAAGGCTTAACCCACAGGCAAACCAGCTGTGTCCGTTGATTTTAAGTTGAGTACGCATGGCATCCGTTACTTCACCGAATACAACAGAGGTATTTACACCGCCTTTTTCAATAACCTTACCCTGGGCAATAACCCTGGTTTTTCCGCCTCCGCCTTCCGGCCTTGACCAGGCGTCTTCCTGGAAGGTGGCAAATCCGTCTGCGGCTTCAAGTGAGGTACAGATGCGGTTTTGTAAATCGTGGATATAGGTTATGAACTTATCTTTAAACATATTGAATCAGCTTTGCAGCGTTCTAATGACGAAATTCCTTCACGGCATCAACAAATGCACGTGCATGCGCTACGGGTACATTGGGCAGTATACCATGTCCGAGATTGGCAATATGTTTACCCGGACCAAAATCCTTCAGCATTTTTTTCACGGCCTGCTGAATTTCTGGAATGGGACCAAGTAATTTCGCCGGATCAAAATTTCCTTGCAGCGTAACTGCATCGCCTGCAAATTTACGCGCCAGTGCGGGTTTAATACACCAGTCTATACCCAGTCCTTGTGCGCCTGTAGCAGCCATTTCTTCCAGTGCAAACCAGGCTCCTTTTGCAAAGATGATCGTTGGTGCTTCTTCTCTTACCGCAGCAACAATCTGGCGGATATACTGCAGGGAGAACAGTTCAAAATCTTCCGGACTTAATAATCCACCCCAGCTATCAAAAATTTGTACCAGGTCTGCTCCCGCTTTTATCTGAGCCTTTAGGTAGGCGATAGTGGTATCGGTAATCATTTGCAATAACTGATGTGCTGTTGCTGGTTGAGCGTAGCAGAATGCTTTGGCCTCATCAAAAGTCTTACTGCCTTTCCCCTGTACCATATAACAGAGTAGTGTCCAGGGGGCACCCGCAAATCCGATCAGAGGAACACGATCGTTCAGTTCTTTTTTGATCAGTTTGATGGCATCAAATACATAGTGTAACCGATCATTCACATCGGGCACTTCTACCCGTTTCAGGTCGGTAATCGTTTTTATAGGATCGGGTAAAAATGGCCCCTTGCTTTCGATCAGCTGCACTTCCAGGCCCATTGCCTGCGGAACTACCAGGATATCGGAAAAAAGTATGGCAGCATCCACTCCTACAATATCGATCGGCTGCAGGGTTATTTCACAAGCAAGTTCCGGCGTTTGGCAACGTTCGAAAAAGCCATATTTTTCGCGCAGCACCATGTATTCAGGAAGATAACGGCCTGCCTGGCGCATCATCCATACGGGGGTTCTTTCGGTTGCTTCTCCTCTCAGTGTACGCAGAATAAG